>FMUA01000004.1 GCA_900100595.1 Ruminococcaceae bacterium P7 | reverse complement strand
AAACAGGCTCACGGCGATCGGAGAGCTGAAAGAAAAGGTCAGAAGCTCGGGCGTGTTCGAGGACAGCGCAAGCTGTTGGAACACCGAGAATGACATCATCAGACCGTTTACCTTGGAAGAAACAAAGGCTCTGGTAAAGCAGATTTTGGAGCTGTAAATCATTTTTTGTTCTTCTGTGGGGGATTTTCAAAGAAAAAAATAAAGATTGTCAAAACCATTGACAACCTTTTACAAATAATATATAATAATCTTGATGGATTTAAAAGTCTAAGTCCAAAGCAATCAGACCGATTGCCGTCAGTCTGATTGCCCGTCAACAAAGCATTCCCAGTGCTGAGTGACGTTAAGACTTAATCAGGTATATTATACCCGATTTCAGTTTTTTTGTCAACACACCTGTGTCTGTTTTTGCTTGGCGGCTTGCGGACACGGGTTTTCTTTTCATCACTTACAATTGAATAGTATAGGACAGATGAAAATACAAAAGTCAGACCCCGGATACGGTAAAAAGCTTTTGCCGTAAATCTAAGAGTGCGGTACTCCGATTAAATGCGCCATTGACCTTTAGCGCGTCAGCAGCTAAAGCGAGCGAGCCAACACTTCTTCCACAAGTGTTGCTACCTGACCTGTAAGAGCTGCGGTGACGCGGTTCTGCCGAATACGAAGTAAACGCAGGAGAATGCAGTAGTGCGATTCACGGAGAAATTGTCCACTCCTCTTGCTTCAGGAAAAGATATACTCTGTATCACCTATACCCAACTATTAACAAACTATTTTATTATTTTCTTTCCTCTCTTATAGGAAGGATAATAAATAACTGCGCCGCTATATGACTCGCTGTCTTGTGGATTCTGAGAGTTTCGTTTTTTACGAGGTTTCTTGTTTAATCTATATATTTGATTCTTGTACAAGTTGATTTGATATTCTATATTACTTGTATCATAACCGTTTTCAATATATAGGGACTTGAGATTTTTTAATCTTTTAATGGTTTCATTATAGGTTTTAATAGTTTCCTTGTCCTCAAAGGATTTGTTTTTACAATTCACCCCAATACACTCCTTAATTAAACCGGAAGTAACATCTGTCTAATTTCGGATAATGTACAGTGAGACAAGTGAAACTAAGAAAATATAATGCCTAATTTTGGAAACAAGCCCACGGTGCGGCGAACAGTTAGTACACACAATTCAAGTCAGGCGATTCAAGCGACCTAAGTCACTCAAATCGTCTTCCTTGTAACTTGGAGGCGACAGGCGGATTTGAACCGCCGCATCAGAGTTTTGCAGACTCGTGCCTTACCACTTGGCTATGTCGCCGTAACAAAACTATTATATCATTATGAATCGGAAATGTCAAGGTTTATTTGATTTTTTCCTGACATTTTTTCTTACAAGATACTATATGAAAAGAGGGAACGAAATATTCCATGCACGACCTCAACAAATATATCAAGGAGTGCACCGGGGAGCTCGACCGCCTGCATATCCCCTATGCCAAAAACATCCAATTTGTTATCAACCATCGCGCCTGTCTGCGGCTGGGACAGTGCCGAAGGCAGGGCGGCAATTATACGATAGAAATTTCCGCCGCCCTGCTCGACGACCGCGTCGACGTCAAAGAAGGGCTGAAAAACACCCTGCACCATGAGCTGCTGCACAGCTGCTGCGGCTGCATGAAGCACACCGGCCGCTGGAAGGCGTATGCCGACAGAGTTAACGCCGCCTACGGCTATAACATCCGCCGCTGCGCCTCCAAAGACGATCAGCCGCTGCCGCGGGATTTGCTGCCCAAGGCAAAATACCTGCTCCGCTGCAGCAAATGCGGCGCGGAATATCCGCGTCAGAAGATGTCCGCTGTGGTACAGCACCCCGAACGCTACCGCTGCGGCAAATGCGGCGGAACCCTTATCAACGCGACAGAAAAGGCAGAGTGACCGTCACTCTGCCTTGTTTTTATGCTTATTCGTTCTGGCTGCTGCCGCCGCCCTCGGAGCTGCCCGCTTCAGAGGAACCGCCGCCCGAATCCGACGGCTCAAAGGGAAGCTCGCTGCTCGCGGAGCTGCTTGCGGAGCTTTGCGACTCACTCTGGGACGCGCTGCTTTGGGACTGCGACGACTCGCTGCCGCTGCTGCTGCTCTGGTCGCTGTCCGTGTTGCTGCTGTAGCTGCGGTCATCATCCGAATAGCCGCCTGAACTGCTCTCGTTATTCCGTGAGGATGTGTTTCCGTCGCTGACGTTGTCCACATTGGTGTTCTTCGCCTGCGGATCGTTGTCGGACTGGGTGAATACAACGCCGTATTCGGTATCGTAGGAGGACTTCGGAAGCTCCTCGCGGTCGACCTCCTTGCCGTCCTTATAGTAGACTCTCCATGCGCGCACGGCGTAGGATTTTTCGCCCTTATCGCCCAGCTCGTTATGGGTGCGGATCTCGTCATAGTCCGACGGCTTCTCTCCCCAGACGGAGCAATAGAGCGTGGTTCCGACGACCTTGCACTCGATGAACATCTGGCAATTGGTGGCGTTGCCGAGCTTGAGGTCGAGGTTGGGATAGTCGATCGTCGCGTCAAGACCAGTGGGAACATAGCCTGACGCCCACTTATGGTTGTAGCGCTCCACGATCTTCATATTCGCCCGTACCGCCGCGTTATAGATGGTCGAGCTTGCCTGGCAGATACCGCCGCCGATACCCTCGGTCAGCTTGCCCTCCAAAATGACGCTCGCGGACTTGTAGCCGTTGGACTCCTTGTTGGAATCGCCCGTGCTCTCGTTGAAAGACCACGTTTCACCCGGCTCGATGACGGAGCCGTTGCACGCCTCGAGCGCGACGCGCATATTGGATGTGCCGTTCGCGGTATTGGTGGAATAGGTCTCATAGGACGCGAGCTTGACGAGCTTGTCCTCAAGCTCCCCCATACTCATATCCGCGACCTTTTTTTCCACGTCGGCGGTAATTTTTCTTTCGGTGTTACCCTGCTCGAAGCTTTCCTTGATCTGCGCGTTCAGATTTTTGGCGTTGACGGTGATACCGTACTTCGCTCCCTCAAACTCAAAGCGCTTCGACTCATACGGATGGAACGCCGCGACGCGTGCGTTCTTCGGCGCGCAATTGCGCTCCTCACAGATTTTTTCGACGTTCTTCTTGATGGAATCATCCGTCACCGTCGCCGTGATGCTGTAGGTCTCGCCTGTCTCGGAATTGGTCACGGCGTTCGACTTCATTTTGCGCAGCACCTCGTCGATATTGTAGGTGTAGGTAAAATTATTCTCGCGCAGCTCGGTTTTCTCACCGTTGACGTCGATTTCAAGCGAAACGGGCGTGATGAATTTATCCGCGTTCTGCTCGAGCAGCTTTTTCGCCTGCGAAACGCTCTTGCCCGAAATGTCTATGCCCGAAACGACCGAATGGTCGGAAAAGGTAAAGACTCCGCTGTTTTCCTCCTCGGCGTTCCTTTCCTGGAAATAATTGTATGCGGCAAGTCCGCCCGCGGCAATCACGGCGGCTGCAAGAACCGCCACGACCCCGAACACAAGCGGTCGTTTGCTCCTGCCGCCGTTGGAAGGAGCGTCGTCCGCGTCGGAAGTTTCTGTCTTGGCAACATAGTTATAGTCATAGTCGTCGCCGTAGCCCGTCGGTTGTTCAACAGCCTGACCCGAGCTGATGTCCATAGAGCCTTCCTGATTCATAATCAGGTAGCTGTTGACTCCGTCGTCCATATAATTTTTCATACTTCACCCCGAAAAACAATATTATTTTCAAAAATTGTTCTACTTCCATACCCCAACGGGCGTACAATCGTCCCTGATGATATAATTTTTCACAGTACCCATTGTACTATACTTTCCGCAAAAAATAAATAGGGTAAAGCACAGATTTAATCGTACGTTTTTTCCCGTTTTTTGTGTATTATGAAGGCAATACCGCACCATTCGGCGAGCGGATTGCACAGCAAAATCCCTTGTCTGCTCTGCACGGCATTGAATTATCAGAGATTCCCTTAACATAAATGTCAAAAAAAATCGCCAAAGAAATTGAAATATCTGTTGAAATTTTAAGAACAAATAGGTATAATGATATTATATACATTTCGGGAAACAATATGACCTGCAAGAGGAAAAAACATATGAAAGTATTGATTTTTACCGCCTCCACAGGCGGCGGTCACAAGCGTGCAGCCGCCGCGATCGAGGCAAAAATCCGTTCGCTCAGTCCCGAGACCGAGGTAACGGTCATCGACGGTCTGAAAGCGATCGGCAAGTTTTATGACAAAACCGTGTGCAAGGGCTACCATATCATGGCGACGAAAACGCCGACGGTCTACGGCAAGCTCTACCGCATCACCGACAAGCGCAACCCCATGACAAAGGCAGTGATCAAGTCCAACGAGCTGATCGCCGACCTGCTGCTGGAGGTCATCGACAAGCATGAGCCTGACATCATCATCATCTGCCACGCGTTCATCACGAACATGGTGTCCGTGCTCAAGGGAAAGGGCAAGATCACCGCGAAGGTCATCAGCCTGATCACCGACTACGACTCCCACCGCACCTACATCAGCCCCCACATCGACGCCTTTGTGCTCGCGGAGCCGCAGATGAAGCGCAAGCTCTGCGAGGAATACGGCGTTCCCGAGGACAAGATCTATCCGCTGGGCATCCCCACCTTTGACCGCTTCTCGTTCAGCGAGACCAAGGAGGCGCTTTGCGCCCGCGAAA
Source organism: Ruminococcaceae bacterium P7 (assembly GCA_900100595.1). Lineage (GTDB taxonomy): Bacteria > Bacillota > Clostridia > Oscillospirales > Acutalibacteraceae > Ruminococcoides. The sequence goes on along the minus strand of FMUA01000004.1, from coordinate 197,968 downwards.
GGCTCGATCCCAATATTCCGATCGTCCTGATGATGGCAGGCTCCTTCGGCGTGACGGGCGTGCTCGATTTCTATACGCAGCTCGCGCAGTCGACAAAGGATCTGCAGATCATCGTCATCACGGGCAGGAATATCCGCCTGTTCGACCACCTCGACAGGAAAATCCAGGAGCTGAACACCTCCAAGAATACCAAGCTGCTCTACTTTGTGGACAACGTGGAGGACTACATGCACATCGCCGACCTGATTGTCACAAAGCCCGGCGGTCTGACCGTCACCGAGAGCATCGCGTGCCACCTGCCGATGGCGATCTACAGCGCCTTCCCCGGTCAGGAGGAGGACAACGTCACCTTCCTGCTCGAGCAGAACGCCGCCGTGCTGGTCGACAAAAAGAACGGCGCGCAGGAGATCCTCGACCTGCTCCACTCCCCCGAAAAGCTCGCCGCCATGAAGGAAAGCTGCAAGCGTCTTGCCCTGCCCAACGCGGCGGAGGATATCTTCAACCTCGCAAAGCAGCTCTGCGGCAAGGAATAACGCCATGAAAAAACGAATCGCATGCCTTGCGGCAGCGGCGGCGCTCTGTTTGACCGCCTGCGCGGGCGAAAGCTTTTCCGATAATGAATTTCTGTCACGCGGCGTCGCGCGCAGCAGGGATACCTCGCTGACCTTTAACTATGCCGACGGCGCCTCCGAACCGCCGTTAGCCTACAACAGCTTTGCCAATACCACGGCGACCTTCGGCTTCAAGCTCCTGCGGCGCAGCTACCGGGAGGACGGCAACACCGCCGTCATGCCGGCGAACGCCATTCTCCAGCTCTCCCTGCTGCTGAACGGCGCCAAGGGCGACACCAAGCAGGAGATCCTCTTTGCTCTCGGCAATGAGCTGAGCGCCGACTCTCTCAACACCTGCAGCTCGTATTTTCAGAGCCGCATGCAGACCGTCGGCAGGAAATATCTGGAGCAGCAGTCGGAGGACGGCAAGGACATCTCCCCTACGCTCACCATTCCCCGTATGCTGTTCCTCAACGACGGCAACGACTTCCGCAAGACGTTTCTGCAGGCGAACGCCGACTTCTTCGGAGCGGATATCCTCCGCTTTGACTTTGCCGACGATATGGCGCGCGTCAAGCTCGACGACCTGATCAAGACGGAAAAGCCGCCGTTCGACGAGAACGACAGTATGTACAGCTACTCCTCGCTGACCTTCACCGACACATGGCTCACGCCCTACGGTGCGGACAGCAGCGCCGACGGCACCTTCCTGCACTCCGAGGAAATCCTCATGCAGTCCGACCGGGCGAAGGGCGTCGTCAAATATACCGAAACCAATCCGCTCAAGGCGCTGTTCATCCTGCCTGACGGCGATTTTGACACCTATGTCAAGACCTTTGACAGCGCGGAATATTTCAAATTGCTCGAAAGCGTCGACATCACCAAGCGGCAGGGCGTACAGCTGCGCCCGTTCTCTGTTGACGGCGGTCTTGTTGACCGGAAGGACACGCTTTCCGCAGTCGGTCTGAACACGCTCTTTTCCGACAAGAGCGATTTCGGCAACCTCGCGCACGGAGACGCGAACAGGCTCGACAGCTTCTTTGAGAGTATGCCGTGCGTGACGTTCTCCGCGTCGGGAATCTCGACGGAGACGATGCAGTCTGACGCTGCGCTCACGCAGGACACCGCGCCGGAGAAAGAGGAGTGGAAGGACGATCTGGTTTTTGACAAGCCGTTTCTCTTTATGCTCATCGACAACGAGAGCAGCACGCCGCTCTATATCGCGGCAATCAAGGAGATATAAAATCACAGGGCCCGAAAACGGGTCCTGTTTTTTCATGGTTCGTTTTCTACCACGCGCATAGCCACCGCGGTGATATCGTCCTCGCGGCTGCCTTCGCTGCGGCGCATGGATTCCTCCACCACCGCGCGCGCCAGCTCCTGCGCGCTGCCGTTGCGCCACGTCCGTATCAGCCGCTCCAGCCACTTGTCGTCGCCCGTTACCGCGCCGTCTGAAATCATCACTACCATATCTCCTTCCGAAAGCTTCACCGTGTCGGTCGCGAATTGGATGTTATTGAGTATTCCCGCGGGCAGCGAGGGCATCTCGCGCATTGTCACCCTGCCGCCGCGCCGGATGTAGGTCGCCGCCGCTCCCGCTTTTTTGAGCGTCAGCATACCGCTGTACAGGTCAACCGAAGCCAAGTCGACGGTTGACAGGCTCTCGTCCTCGCTTTTGATCATCAGCGCGGCGTTGACGATCTGCAGGGCGCTGTCGGGCGTCATGCCCGCGCGCAGCAGCCTGCCCATCGAGGACACCGCCATATTGCCGTCGACCGCCGCTCTGCCGCCCGTGCCCATGCCGTCGCAGATCAGGGCATAGGTGCTGCCCATGCCGTCGTTGAAGTAGTCGAGGCAGTCGCCGCAGAGCTTTCCGTGGTTCGCGATATGCTGGTCGGAGCCGATTTCGAGGTCATAGATGGGCAGCTCGCAGAGCGCCGCGCGGATCACGCCGCATTCCTCGCTGAGCGTGGGAAGGTCAAAGCGCCTGCCGCACGCCTTTCCGACCTCGCGGGATATCTGTCCCGCCTTGAGCGGCGTTCCCTTTCCGCTCAGCTCCAGCTCGACGCGCATCCTGCCGTTGTCCCCGATCAGGCAGATTGCCTTCTGCGGTATTGCCCCGAGCTGCGAGAGGTTGTCGATCACCCTGTCCGCCGCCTCGCTGTCGCACCGCAGGCTGTTCTCAAACTCGCGGCTGAGGTCGCTGAGCACGTCGCTCACCCCCGCGAACTGTCCCGCTACCGCTCCTCTGATTTCCGCTACGCGCCGCTGCGCCTCGCGGCTTGCCGTCAGCAGGCGGTAATGACGCGTCATCGCGTCGGCGATCTCGCCCTTCTTGCAGCAGCTCTTGACGAAGGCTTTCTCCAGATCGCGTTCCTCCACGCTGCCCTTTGACGCGAGGTACTCCTCCAAACGGAAGAAATCGTCCTTTGTCACGCCGCCCTCGTGCTCGTAGCAGTACATCCTTAAACCGCAGCCCGAGCAGACCTCGGCGGCGACCTTCTCGCAGACGGAATCGAAGCTCGGCGCGTACAGCTCCTCCATGTGCTTCGACACCCTGTCGACGTCTCCCTTGATGTTGACGATCGCGCGTGACGCCGCGCTCAGCCGCAGGATAACGTTATTCTTGACGGTATCTCCCAGCGCCGCCGACGGCTCCCTGACGAATACGGGTGAAATGAAATTGCCGGCGTCCTTCGGGATGAACAGGAATATCACGCTGCCGATCAGGCTCTCGATAAAGACGGCGGCAGGAATCTCTCCCGTGCCGAACGCGAGGGACATCATCGAATTCGCCAGCATGAACGCAAGCGCGCAGGCGATTTTACCGACGCCCGCGAACAGCCCTGCCATCAGTCCGCCGAAGGCGTAGCCGCCGCAGATGAAGCCCTGCTCAAAGTTCGCGAGACTGAACACCGCTCCCGTCGCGATGCCGCTGACGGAACCGCCCTGCACGCCGCCGAAGCGCGCGCACAAAAGCACCGCGATGACCGCGAGGATCCTGCCGAACGACACGCGCTCGATCGCCAAGCCCCCGAGTGCCAGCATCAGCACGCAGCCCGTCATCACCAAGCAGGCGGTCTCCTGCCCCGTAAACGCCGCGAGGGAACGCTTGTCGCCTGCCAGCCTGACCGACACCGAGAAGAAATACGCCGCCGCGCCCGCGAGCGTCGCCTCGATGATACAGCTCGCAAACTGCGACATCGTGCTCGTGCTGCCGAACAGCAGCGCGACGCCCGTCGCGAAAATCGGGATGAACGCCGCCAAGGGCGGAAACAGACGGCTCTGACGGATCGCCTTGAGGTCGCTGACCAGCCACCGCACGCCGCCGATCGCGATCATCACCGCGATATAGCGGAAGCTGTCGGTCGGGTTGAGTATCACGTAGCCCATCGCGCTGCCGATCAGCGCCGGAATCAGCCGCTCCTTCGGCACCGCCGCCGCGTAGGACGCTCCGAAGGGCGCGAGCGTCCCCAGCACCGCGCCGCGTGACACCAGCACGCCGCACGCGAAATAGACCAGACTGATAGCTCCGTTTTTCAGGGCGCCGCCCTGAACCGCCGCATGACGGCGAATCGCTCTTGCGCTTTCCATACTTTCAACATCCTTTGGAATAAAATTGATGGTTCTATTATATCCAAAATGCCGCAAGGCTTTTGTCACAGCGTGGCAGCGGATTTTTATATTCTTTTGCGGAATTTTGCAGCAAGAGCATTTTCCGCAAATAAAATGATTGTATCTTTGCGCGATTTGCATTATAATAGAGCTATCAAGAGGAAAGGAACGCGAATCATGATTATCATGTCGGTTGATTTGGGAAAGGCGAGAACGGGTATCGCAATCTGCGACAAAACCGAGTTTCTTGCGTCACCCTATACAGTGATTTTTGAAAAATCTCCCGCCAAGCTGCTCGAAAAGGTCGTGCAGGCGGCGATTGATACAAAAGCGGAGCGGATCGTTGTCGGTCTGCCGAAGAATATGGACGGCTCCGAGGGAGAGAGCGCGCAGAATGCCCGCGCGTTTGCGCAGAATCTCGCGGAGCAGACGGGAATTGAAACCGTGATGCAGGACGAAAGAGGCACCACCGTCACGGCGCATATTTTTCTGAACGCCACCAACACGCGCGGCAAAAAAAGAAAAAACGTCGTCGACGAGGTCGCCGCGACGATTATTTTACAGGATTATCTGGATTCCCGAAAAAGGAAAGAGGATTAACGCGAAAAAACACCCCGATTCCGTTTTGGAATCGGGGTGAAATTGTATCGGTAACGATTAGTTCCAGTTCAGCGTGTCGCTGTAGACGTTGATATAGTCCTGAGCGGAGCGCTCCCAGCTGTTGTCACTCATCATTGCACGCCACATGAGCTGATGCCAGCCGTGGTCATCCTGAATGCCCCACAGAGCGCGGCGAACCGCGTGCTGCATGTCAGCGGTGTAGTAGTTCTTGAAGGTGAAGCCGTTGCCGTAACCGTCAGCGGAGTCAAATACGGAGTCCTTCAGACCGCCGACCTCGCGGACTACGGGGATGGTGCCGTAGCGGAGGGCGATCATCTGAGCGAGACCGCAGGGCTCCTGAGCGGAAGGCATGAGGAAGATATCCGCGCCGGAGTAGATCTTTCTCGCAAGCTCGGGAACGAAGCCGTGGCAGAAGCAGAGTCTGCCGGGATACTTCGACTGCATGTAGTTGAAGAAGTCCTCGTACTCCTTATCGCCCGAACCGAGGATAACGAACTGCATATCCTCTGTGTTCATCAGTTCCTCAAGACCCATGCGGACGAGGTCAAGACCCTTGTGGGAAACAAGACGGGTGACCATGCCGACGATCGGAGTCTGCCAGCGCTGCTCAAGACAGAGTCTCTCCTGCAGTCTCTGCTTGCAGACGCCCTTGCCGCTCATATCCTCCTTGGTGTAGTTGCAATAGAGCTGATAGTCGGTCGCGGGATCGTAGCTCGCGAGGTCGATGCCGTTCTTGATGCCGCAGAGCTTGTAGTGACGGAGGTTCAGCTCGTCATGGAGACCCCAGCTGTACCACGGATCCTTGATCTCGGCAGCGTAGCTGGGAGATACGGTGGAAACGCGGGTGGAGGTCTCGATAGCGCCCTTCATCATGTTGAGCTTGCCGTTCATCTCGAGGATGTTGCACTCGCTCGCAGGAATACCGACGCACTCGGTGTTGACTTCCCAGCCGTACTCACCCTGATACTGGATGTTGTGGATGGTGAACAGGCTCTTGATGTTGTAGTACCACGGTCTGTGGGAATAGAACAGATAGTAGTAAACGGGAACGAGAGCTGTCTGCCAGTCGTTGCAGTGGATGATATCGGGATGGAAGTCGATATAGGGGAGCATCTCCAGAATCGCGCGTGAGAAGAAGGCGAATCTCTCGGCGTCGTCATAGTGACCGTAGAGCGTGCCGCGCTTGAAGTAATACTCGTTGTCGATGAAATAATAGGTGCAATCATTCCAGCGTGCCCAGAAGAGTCCGCAATACTGATGTCTCCACGCTACGGGGACGGTGAAGTTGGTGATAAAGTTGAGCTGATTCTTCAGATCCTGCGGGATGGTGCCGTAGAGGGGCACAACGATACGGCAGTCCTGACCCTTTCTGCAAAGGGTATGCGGAAGGCTGCCTGCTACGTCAGCGAGTCCGCCGCTGCCGCAGAACGGGTTTGCCTCGGATGCACAGTATAAAATTCTCATTGGTAATTCCTCCTATACAGAAACTCTGTTATACAACAGATTTTTTAGCGATATAAATGGGATAAGAGTCGAAGCCCATCAGGGATCTGCCGTCCTTGATCTCAACGTCCTTGTCGATGATGACGTAGTTGAGATTGGTGTCGTTGCCGATCTTGGTGTCCTGCATGACGATGCAGTTGCAGAGCTTTGCGCCCTTTCCGACATACACGCCCTTGGAGATCACGCAGTTCTCTACCTCGCCGTCGATCACGCAGCCCTGCGCGATGATGGAGTTCTTCACGCGGCTCGCAAGACCGTAGCGTGACGGAGCGTCGTCGCGCACCTTGGTGTAGATGGGTCTCTTGGGATTGAACAGCGCGTCGCGGACGTCCTTCTTCATCAAATCCATATTGAAGTCGAAGTAGGCGTTGATGGAGCTGATAAACGCGGTGTAGCCCTTATTCTCATAGGCGTAGACGCGGGCGTTGTCGACGGTGTTCTGGATCACGCGCTTGATGTCGAGCTGGTTGAGGCTGAGCGCCTTGCGAATCTCGTTCATCAGCAGCTCCTTCTTGACCAGAAGAGAGCCGTACATGAAGTTGACCTCCTCGGCAGCGGTGTTCTCGGGCTTGACGAAGATCTGGTTCACTCTGCCGCTTTCGTCGACGTCGAGCGTGATGGGACGGTCGTAGCCTGCGGGAACCGTCGTCTTTTTGTAGACGAAGGTGATATCCGCGTCGTGCTTGGAATGGAAATCAAACAGTGCGTTGTAGTCGAAATTGGTGACAACGTTGCCCGGCTCGATGAGGACGTATTCCTCACGGCAGTGCTCCACATAGCCGTGCATGTTGTAGATGGTCTCCACGTAGTTTGAGAAGCTCTTGCCGCCGTAGGGGGTCAGCAGGGTGAGGTTGCTTCTTCTCTTGGAGAGGTCGTAGGCGCTGCCCGAGCCGACGTGGTCGGTCAGGGAGAGAAAGTTGCTCTTGGCAACGATGCCCACGTTATTTACGCCCGAGTTGCTCATGTTGGAGAGCACAAAGTCGATCAGTCTGTACTTTCCGCCGATGGGCACGCTCGCCGTTGTACGGGAAGCGGCAAGCTCGGGAATTTTGTCGTCTAATGTGCCGGCAAAGATAAAGCCGAGTACTTCATTACTTCTCATTTTGCTGCTACCTCCGTGTCTGTGTCGATCATTTCCTTGGCGGCAACGAACGCGCCGTCAGCGACGCGGGTGTTCTCACCGATAACGGCGATGCCCCAGTTGTCGCGGTTCTCTACCTCTTCGGGACGCTGACCTACCTTGGCGTTCTTGCCGATGACGGTATTCTCCGCCACGATCGCGAACTGAACGGTCGCGCCTTCCTCGATCACTGCGCCGGGCATGATGATGGAGGAGTTGATGGTCGCGCCCTTGCCGACGGTTACGCCCGAGAACAGGATGGAAAATTCAAGGTTGCCCTCCACGTTGCAGCCGTCCGCTACCAGAGAGTTCTGGATGTTGGCGTCGGGAGAAACGTAGTGAGGCGGCATCATGGGATTGCGCGAATAGATGTCCTTGAGGTCGAGGGTGACGTTGGGATCGAGCAGATCCATATTGGCTTCCCAGAGGCTGTCGATGGTGCCGACGTCCTTCCAGTAGCCCTCAAAGGGATAAGCGAACATTCTCTCGCCTGCCGCGAGCATGGTGGGCAGAACGTCCTTGCCGAAGTCGTGGCTGGAGCCTTCCTTTGCCTCGTCCTCGGTGAGGTACTTTCTCAGCTCCTTCCAGCTGAAAATGTAGATACCCATGGACGCGTTGGTGCTCTTGGGATGCTCGGGCTTCTCGTCGAATTCATAGATCTCGCCGTCCTCGTGGGTGTTGAGGATACCGAAGCGGGACGCCTCCTCGAGAGGCACGTCGATGACCGCGATGGTGCAGGCGGCGTTCTTTGCCTTGTGATATTCGAGCATCTTGTTGTAGTCCATCTTGTAGATGTGGTCGCCCGAGAGGATGACGACGTAGTCGGGATCATAGCGCTCAATATAGTTGATGTTCTGATAGATGGCGTTGGCGGTTCCCGAATACCAGTCAGCGCCTTTGATTGCCTGATAGGGGCTCAGGCAGTTTACGCCGGAATGCATACCGTCAAGATCCCACGGCTGTCCGTTGCCGATGTACTCGTTGAGAATCAGGGGCTGATACTGCGTCAGAATACCAACCGCCTCGACGCCCGAGTTCACGCAGTTTGACAACGGAAAGTCGATAATGCGGTATTTTCCGCCGAAGGGAACGGCGGGCTTCGCGAGCTTCTTGGTGAGGACGCCCAGACGTGAGCCCTGTCCGCCCGCAAGAAGCATTGCTACTACTTCCTGTTTTGGAAACATTTGCATTGATAGTACCTCCGATAGTTTTATTTCTATTTATGTTTTACGGTTTGAAAACATCTTCTCACAGGCTGTGCCTGTGTCTTTTCCAATATTACGCCCCGGTCACTTCCTCTGTCGGCTTCGCTTCTCCCATATAGCGCAGGTAAAGCACGCCCATGGGCGGCAGCGTGAGGGAAATGCCCTGGTTGCAGCCGTGGATCTTCATCGGCACGGTTTCGAGTCCCTTGCCGTTCATCACACCCATACCGCCGTAGCGGTCATCGTCGGAGTTGAACACCTCGTCATAAACGCCTGCGCGCGGCACGCCGATTTTGTAGTTATGGTGCTCGATCGGACGGAAGTTGCAGACCGCGATCACGTCGTTGCCCGCAGTGTCGGTGCGCTTGAACGCGATGACGGAATTGGTGTAGTCGTCGTGATGGATCCAGTCGAAGCCCTTCCAGATGGTGTCCATCTCATAGAACGGCGGCGTGTTCAGATAAAATTCATTCAGCTCGCGGAAGAACACCTGCAGCTGCGCGTGGTTTTTGCTGTCGAGGAACTCCCAGTCCACGATGCCGTCGACGTCCCACTCGTCGAGCTGACCGATCTCGGTGCCCATGAATACGAGCTTCTTGCCCGGGTGCGCGAACATGTAGGTCATGAACGCCCGCAGCCCAGCCAAACGGTCGCCGCCGTTGCCCGGCATCTTCTTGAGGATCGAGCCTTTTCCGTTGGAAACCTCGTCGTGCGATACGGGCAGGACAAAGTGCTCGGAGAACGCGTAGAAGAAGCTGAACGTGAGGTTGTCGTGATTGAACGGCCGCCACTGCGGGTCGAGCGTCATGTAGTGGAGCATGTCGTTCATCCAGCCGCGGTTCCATTTATAGTCAAAGCCGAGACCGCCCTCCTCGATTTTGTGGGTGAGCTTCGGCCACGAGGTGGTCTCCTCGGCGAACATCAGCGCCGCGGGAATGTAGGTATGAACCGCGGTGTTGAGCCGCTTGACGAAGTCGATCGCCTCGAGGTTCTCCTTGCCGCCGTACTGGTTCGGCTCCCACTCCCCTGCCTTTTTGCCGTAGTCGAGGTAGAGCATCGAGGACAGCGCGCCGATGCGCAGACCGTCCAGATGGTAGGTTTTCAGCCAGAATACCGCCGACGATACCAGAAAGCTGACGACCTCGGGACTGCAGAAATTGAACAGGCAGGTGTCCCACTCGGGCATTTCGCCGCGCTTGGGATCCTCGCTCTCAAAGAGCGCCGTGCCGTCAAACTTAGCCAGCGCGAAGCTGTCCTTGGGGAAGTTCGACGGAACCCAGTCCATGATGACGCCGATGCCCCTTTGGTGCAGCGTGTCGATCAGGAACATCAGGTCGTCGGGCGTGCCGTAGCGCGAGGTCGCGGCAAAGTAGCCCGTCGTCTGGAAGCCCCAGCTCAGGTCGTAGGGATGCTCGGTGAGCGGCATGAACTGCACGTGCGTGAAGTGCATGTCGCAGAGGTAGTCGGTCAGCTCCTCAGCGAGCTGACGGTAGGTGTAGAAGCTGCCGTCCTCGTTGCGCTTCCACGAGCCGGCGTGGATTTCGTAAATATTCATCGGCTCCCTGAGCGAATCGGCGGTTCTGCGGCTCTCCTGCCACTCTCCGTCGCCCCATTGATACGCGCCGAGGTCAAAGACACGCGAGGCGTTGTCGGGACGGTTCTCCGCGTAAAAGGCAAAGGGGTCGGACTTCATCACCTTCTCGAACCAAGGGGTCTCGATGCAGTATTTGTAGGATTCTCCCTGACCGATGCCTTTGATGAAAAGCTCCCAGTTGCCGTCGCGGTTTTTATGCATAAAGTTTTCGGTTTTGTTCCAGTCATTGAAGCTGCCCACAACGGAAACACTCCGCGCGTTGGGCGCCCAGACACGGAAGAGCACACCCTGCTCTCCGTTCTTCTCAGCCCTGCGTGCGCCGAAGTATTCATAGCTGAAAGCGCCGTCTCCCGCAGCAAAGGCTTCGGCGGCAGTGCGGACATCGCTGAGGCTGTAGTTCATAAATTCAACTCCCACTGTATAAATTGTGAAGATTGTTCAAAAAATCGCGTGATTTCGTGAGAAATACTATTCCTAGATATATCATACCAAAATATTATGTGAATTTCAAGCAAATTCAAAAATTTCTGAACTAATTTTTAGGTTATTTTTTATAAGTCTTATACAAATTTTATTATCAAAGTGAAAATGTTGGTTTCTTCTTGTATTTATGGCAAAAAAACAGGCTGTCCGTGCGGACAGCCTGCGTGTTTTTTGCTTTAGAACAATCTGCGGATCAGCCGAGTTCAGCGAAGTACTTGATGGTTCTTACCATCTGGCTGGTGTAGGAGTTCTCGTTGTCGTACCAGGAAACTACCTGAACCTCATAGAGGTCGTCGGCAACCTTGGAAACCATGGTCTGGGTAGCGTCGAAGAGGGAACCGTATCTCATGCCGATAACGTCGGAGGATACGATGGGATCCTCGTTGTAGCCGAAGGACTCGGAAGCAGCAGCCTTCATAGCGGCGTTGATGCCCTCTACGGTTACGTCTGTGCCCTTGACAACAGCGGTGAGGATGGTGGTGGAGCCTGTGGGAACAGGTACACGCTGAGCGGAGCCGATGAGCTTGCCGTCGAGCTCGGGGATAACGAGGCCGATCGCCTTCGCAGCGCCGGTGGAGTTGGGAACGATGTTGGCAGCGCCCGCTCTTGCTCTTCTGAGGTCGCCCTTTCTGTGAGGACCGTCGAGGATCATCTGATCGCCGGTGTAAGCGTGGATGGTGCTCATGATACCGCTCTGGATGGGAGCATACTTGTTGAGAGTATCAGCCATGGGAGCGAGGCAGTTGGTGGTGCAGGAAGCAGCGGAGATGATCTTGTCCTCGGGAGTGAGAACGTTCTCGTTTACGCTGAATACAACGGTGGGAAGATCCTTGCCCGCGGGAGCGGAGATAACGACCTTCTTGGCGCCTGCGTCGATGTGAGCCTGGCTCTTCGCCTTGGAGCAGTAGAAGCCTGTGCACTCGAGCACTACGTCGATACCGAGCTCGCCCCAGGGCAGCTCAGCAGCGTTGGGCTTCGCATAGATGGTGATTTCCTTGCCGTCAACGATGATGGAGTTCTCGCCTGCCTCAACAGTGTGGAGATTCTCACCGATGGTGCCGCAGTAACCCTTCTGAGCGGTGTCGTACTTGAGCAGGTTAGCGAGCATGGTGGGAGCGGTAAGATCGTTGATCGCTACTACCTCGTAACCCTCAGCGCCGAACATCTGTCTGAACGCAAGACGACCAATGCGGCCGAAGCCGTTGATTGCAACTTTTACTGACATATAAAATTCCTCCTAAAAATAAGATACGTATATTATATTACATTTTTTTCATTTATTCAATAGTTTGATAGAAAATAAACAGAATAATTTGAAATCTTTGCCGCCTCCTCATAAAATTGCTAAACAAGGTTGGTGGATTCTTGCACTTTTCACATACATTTTCATAATCTACAATCAAAAATTTGTATATCTGTTATTTCCGTCTTGACAACACTTTGATTTTGGGTTAAAATTGATAAAGAATACGGAATTATGCGTATTCCCGGGGACCGCGGTTACAGCGCGTCTTCCCGAATTCTTTTTCATCAGACTCTTTATAAAGAGCCGTTTATTATAGATATTTTTTATACATTTAACCGCGTTTTTGATAATCGCGCTTTGCGCTGTAAAAAATATGAATGGAAAATTGAATATCTTGATTAACGGCACCTTTTTAAAGTTTTTTTGAAATTGGAACCAGACTATGAAAAAATTTTTATCAAAGGAGGTGTCATGGGAATGCATATTGCACTTGCGATAGTATTGATTATTGTCGCATTGCTGGTCGGCGGAGCTGTCGGTATTTTTATGGGTATTCAGATTCGCAGGAATACCGCCGAAAAGGAGATAGGCAGCGCCGAGGAAGAGGCAAAGAGGATCGTCGCGGACGCCATCAAGACCGCTGAGGCGAAGAAGAAGGAATACGTCCTCGAGGGTAAGGACGAGGTTCACCGCTTCCGCAACGAGAGCGAAAAGGAGATTAACGACCGCCGCAAGGAGGTTCAGCGTCAGGAACGCCGCATCCAGCAAAAAGAAGAAACGCTCGACCGCAAGCTCGACAACGTCGAGAAAAAGGACGAGAAAATCAGCAAGAAGCTCAAGGAAGCTGACGCGAAGCTCGCAGATGTCGAGGCTATCAAGAAAAGTCAGTTTGAAATGCTCGAAAAGATTTCGGGCTATACAGCAGAGCAGGCGAAAAATCATTTGCTTTCCCAGCTTGAAGGAGAGCTTGTTCATGAAAAATCCGTCAAGATCATGGAGTTTCAGGAGCAGCTCAAGGAAGAGGCCGACGAAAAGGCACGCAACATTATTTCACTTTCGATTCAGCGGCTTGCCGCAGAGCAGGTCGCCGAGGCAACCATTTCGGTTGTACCGCTGCCCAATGACGAGATGAAGGGACGTATCATCGGACGAGAGGGCAGAAACATCAGAGCGATCGAAACGCTCACAGGCGTCGATCTGATCATCGACGACACACCCGAAGCGATCACGCTGTCGTGCTTTGAGCCCGTCAGACGCGAGGTCGCCAGAATCGCGCTCGAGCGTCTCATTTCCGACGGACGTATCCATCCCGCCAGAATCGAGGAGACGGTCGAAAAGGCAAGGCGTGAGGTTGACGCCACCATCAAGCGCGAGGGTGAGAGAGCGGTGCTGGAGCTTGGTCTCCACAACGTCCATCCCGAGCTCGTCAAGATGCTCGGACGTCTGCGTTACCGTACCAGCTACGGTCAGAACGTACTCAACCACTCCATCGAGGTAGCGTACCTCGCGGGCATGATGGCAAGCGAGCTGGGCATCGACCCGACCCTTGCGAAGCGCGCGGGACTGCTCCACGATATCGGCAAGGCAATTGACCACGAGGTCGAGGGCACGCACATCCAGATCGGCGTCGACCTCGCGAGAAGATACAAAGAGAACGAAGCGGTGATCCACGCGATCCACGCGCATCACGGCGACATCGAGGCGAAGACCATCGTCGCCTGTCTTGTACAGGCTGCCGACGCCCTCTCCGCAGCGAGACCGGGCGCAAGACGCGAGAATGTCGAGAACTACATCAAGCGTCTCCAGAAGCTCGAGGAGGTCGCGTCCTCCTTCAACGGCGTTGACCGCTCCTTCGCTATCCAGGCGGGACGTGAGGTCCGCGTCATGGTCAAGCCCGAGATCATCAACGACGAGCGCATGGTGCCGCTCGCCAGAGAGATCTGCAAGAAAATCGAGGACGAGCTCGATTATCCGGGTCAGATCAAGGTCAACATCATCCGCGAAAGCCGCGCGGCGGAATTCGCAAAATAACTCCAAAAACAAAAGCCGACTCATCCGAGCCGGCTTTCATTTTGCCTTTAGGGAATCTCTAATAATTCAATGTCGTACAGAAGTGCGGAAGATTTATGGCAGAATGTTGTCAAAACGCCGCAGGAATACTGACGTATTTCAAGGGGTTTTGGCAAGATTATGCCGTGAAGATTCCGTGCTTATGTGCGGTAAGGAATTTTTAGAGGTTCCCTTTAGGGAATCGTTAGAGGTTCCCTGAGTTGTTACCGCAGCTTTCTCCCCAATGCCGTCACGGGCTTGCCGAGGGCGAAGAGAATCAGTATCTCGGGCGCGCACTTGACCGCCTGACTGATCAGACGCGCGGTGAGATAGAACCGGTAGGACGGCTCGTTGGCGTAGAGCGTATAGAGCCAGAACGCCGCGAGGAACGTCTCGGCCACAAGGGTGTTGACCGCCCACGCGATCGCGATACGCGGCAATCTCAGCTTCTCCCCGTAGAGAACGAAGCCGTAGATCATGCCCGTCAGCAGTCCGCTGATGGTGAATCCGGGGAAATAGCCGCCGCCCGTCGGCGCGATGATGAACGAGAGAACGTCTCCCAGCGCGCCCACCAGACCTGCGGGAACCGGGCCGAACAGCGCTCCCGTCACCGCGATCGGGATGAACGCCGCGCTGATCTTGACGGTGTTGCCGAAGCACGGCAGCGTCGCGTTCGCGAACATGCCGAGCACGATGCGCAGCGCGAGCAGCATCGCGACCGCCGCCAGCGCGCGGACGTTTTTCAGCTCACGCAGCGAGGATGGAAATTTTTTCAGATATCGAATCAAATGAACCCCTCCGATAAAAAAAGCGGGCATACAATGCCCGCTCAACAGTCTTGTGACAGCGGGATGCGGAATCCGTATCGCGGGTCTCCCCTTCGTCTCCGCGACAACTCCCCGTTCGCGGAACACTTTACGCACAGATTCCTACTCTGTTGTATCTTTGATTATTATACCACGAATTGACGCTCAGGTCAAGTATCACATGATTCCGGCGAAAATCAGCAGCACCAGCAGCAGCGTCGCGACAGCCAATGCGGAAACGACCACCAGAATCAGGGTGTTGGTCTTTTTGTTGGCGCCGTCGTTGCTCTCGCGCTCGGGAATCAGCCTTGACTTGCGCAGAGCGGTGACGACCGCCTTGTAGAGCAGCAGTACGACCGCGGCGTTCAGACCTGCCTTGATCGCGTTGAACGGAATCAGCAGCGGCACGAACAGATCGAGCACCGCCTCACGCGGAACGCCCATGAAAATCGGCGTCATGATGTAGTTCCACAGCAGCATGACCGCGATCATGGAAACCGACGCGGCGACCAGACCGATGATCGCCCTCGAGATGGTCTTTTTGCGGTGATAGATCACCGAGGAAACGCCGACGAATACGCCCGATGCGAGGAAGTTCATCAGCAGTCCGATGGGACCCGTCGTGCTGACGGTCACCATCTCGACGAAGCAGACCGCAAGCGACATGATCAGCCCGGGAATCGGTCCGAAGATGAACGCGCCGATGGTGAGGATCACGTCCTTCGGCTCGTAGGTGAGAAAGCCGCCGATGTTGGGGATTCTCAGAAAAATGTCCGCAGCAACCGCAAGCGCGGTGAGCATCGCCATTGCAGCCAGAGCCTTGACGCGCCCGTTTGTTTTGTTTGTCATAAAAATGACCTCCGTAAAATTTTATTCGATTGCTCGGAAAAAAGAAAGCCCGACGTACCGTTGTACATCGGGTTTATTCGCGCAAAAAACGCGGCAGCGCCGCCTCGCGTTTTCTATCATCCGGACTTGTGCCAAAAGGCAGTTACCGTCGGTGCCTGAATTTCACAGGCTCGGCAAGCTTGCGCTTGTTCGCGGACTATCACCGCCGGTGGAGAATCTCACTCCGCCCCGAAAACAATCTATATCCTATTATATTCGTGTTTTTCCGTTTGTCAACGCTTTTTCAGCGATTTGAGGGTTGTTTTTACGGAATCCTCTACGCGGAAGCTCTCCGCCGCCTTTTGTATCGCCTTGTTGAGCGTCGCGGAATCGAGGGAATTATCCGCGAAATACGCGACTGTCGGCTTGGGACACTTTGCGGCAGCGGTCGCAAGCAGCCACGCCTGCGCCATCCGCACATAGTACGCGTCGGTATGGATCCTGTCGACGCGCCCGAGCACACGGTCGATATACTCTCCGTCGAGGTAGTAGCTGAGCATCAGCACCAGCCCGACGCGCTGCGCCCATTCATCTCCGCCGAGATACGTTTCGATATGGTCAAAGAACGGCTCGCGGAACCTTTTCACCGCCTTCAAATCCATGCAGAAGCAGTCGCAGACCGCCCAGTTATTCACATAGGGCAGCATATCGCCGGCAAGCGCGCATAAGTCCTCAAAGCTCTCGGGCTTGATCTTACCCGTGACGAGAGCGCGCAGCATCCGCTCCTCATAGTAGTCGTCGCCGCAAACGGCAAGAAATCCGCGCGGGTCTCCCCTGCCGATTTCCTTTGCAAGCGTCCTCAGCGCGGGCATGCGGACGCCCAGAATACGGCTTGCTTCCTCATTCGGAACAAGCTTCGTCTGAAAGGCGCGGTACTTCTCGTCGGCAAGCGACGTCAGCCGCGCGAGAAAATCGGAATAGTTACTTTTTGTAATCACTTCTGTGGGCATTGTCATACACCTCGCAGGGCGTGTTCAGGTCGAGATAGGCGATATCGTGGTGGGGCTTCTGCTTGTCCGCGGGCGGCCGCTTCATATAGTCGCCGAACACCCGCGTGAGGTACTCGTCATAGCCTGCCATACAGGGCATGCGGATTCCCTCGAAGGTCACGTAGTCTACGCCCTCATAGATGCGCTTCGGATAGAGGAACCGCATCCAGTAGGGACCCGAGCACAGCTCGGTCACGTTTTGGTTCTCGCTGAGCTTGTACTGCTTCATGTGCTTCTCGCAGCACCGCCAGATTTTGCGGCGTATTTTGTCGCCGCGGAAGACGCCGAGCAGTACTCTGCTGCCGAAGCCGAGGATACCGCCGTGATTTTCGGGGACGACCTGCGCCAGAAAGAGCGAATAGAGCATCGTCCAGACGAGCTGCCGCCTGCGGGCAAATTTGCCGTCGGGCGCGACGTCGAGCGGAAAGACGTCAAGCACCAGTCCGTGCGGTATGTTGATATCCGTCTGATTGGTCTTGACCATCGTGTAGTTCGTGTCGGTGATGGTGATGAAGATGTTGCCCGTGAACATCTCGTCGTCGGTTTTCAGCAGGCGGAAGCGTCCGTCCGCGTGCTGCTCGCGCCAGAGCACGGGAAGCTTTTCATAATCCTCACGCGGCAGCATCACGTCCACGTCGTCGTCCCACGGCACAAAGCCGCCCTCACGCAGCGCGCCGATCAGACCGCCGCCGATCAGCCAGAAGGTGAGGTTATTCTTTTCGCAAAAGTCTCTGAAATAGACCATCATATCGAGCTGCTTGAGCTGCAGTTCGCGCAGCAGCTCGGGGGTGAGTTCCACTTTATTCATATCCGCTCACTTTTTCCTTGTATTTTCCTTGATTTTGACCTTGACGTCCTCGATGTGCTGCTTCGCGGGGCTGTTGCGGATCTTTCGCTGCCAGAACGGGATCTGCAGAAGTCCCACCAGCGTGCCTGCGCCGTAGGCGATATGCAGCAGCG
This sequence comes from Ruminococcaceae bacterium P7, assembly GCA_900100595.1. Lineage (GTDB taxonomy): Bacteria > Bacillota > Clostridia > Oscillospirales > Acutalibacteraceae > Ruminococcoides. Next base: position 180,338 of record FMUA01000004.1, on the reverse strand, counting down.
GAAAGATGAACGGCAGCAGGAAAAACTGCGGCTGCACGTTCTTCATGGTGAAGCAGCCGACGGTGTTGACGACGTCGAACATGCCGTAGACGAGCAAAAGCATATACAGCAGAATCGGGAAGCCGAGCAGCGCGACCACCGTCAGCGCCGCGAGCGCCATCACCAGCAGGAACGGCGCGAAATGGAAGTAGGACAGGCAGCCCGGACACTCCGAGAGCGTCAGACCGATCCACCTGCCGTTGGAATACTTCTGCCACACCATATGCTTGAGGCTGTTGCGCGAGTGCTGGTAGGAGATGATGTCGGGACAGCAGCAGAGCTTGTAGCCCGCCATGCGGATGCGGTAATGGAACTCGTTGTCCTCGGTTCTGCCCAAGTCCTCGTTGAAGCCGCCGACGGTCGCGATGACCTCGCGGCGGTAGGCGGCGTGGAACAGGCTGTCCATGTACTCCTTCTGTATCGCGGGACGGCGGTACGCGGCGACCGAGCTGCCGAAAAGCGAGTCCTCCGCCGCGAGCAGTGTCAGCTTCCACGGGCTGACGTCGGAGCTGATGTTCGGTCTGCCGCCGCCGACGACCATCTCTCCCTGCTTGATGTTGTAGACGTTGCGCGATACGAAGTTGCGCGGAATACGCGCGTGCGCGTCGACGCGGATGATCAGCTCACCCGTCGCGGTGCTCAGGGCGGCGTTCCATGACGACGCCTGATTGAGCTTTTTGCGGCGCACGATCTTGACGTCGAGAAAGCCGTAGTCCATCTCCCTGAACTCCTGCATGCGCTCATAGGTGCCGTCGGTGGACATGCTGTCGACGAATACGATCTCAATTTTCTTGTGGGGGTACTCGAGCAGCGAGATATCGCTGAGCAGACCCTCCACCGCCTCCTTTTCGTTGTAGGCAATCATACAAAGTGAAACTATCATAGGCTAATATATGAAAGAAATATCGGGTTTCACGGGCAGAGTCGCCCGCACGGACGGATTTTTTCAGGTCAGAATCTGTTCGCCCGCGGCAGCAGCCAGCGCGCGGAATTCATCAGAGCGACCTCCAGATACGGAATCGAGTAAACGGCAGGCACCACGAAGAAGCACAGCGCGATCCAGCCCAGCATACTCAGCAGGAGCCTGATCAGCGCGCCGCAGTGGCGGAAGGAAAAGCCGATGTAGCAGAACAGATAGCGGAAAATGCCGCGGCTGTCGTCCAGCGCGAACGCCGCCAGCGGATAGTGGATGAAGAAAATGAAAATCAGGAGCTTCCAGATCACGCTTACGACCGACGCGAGGATGACGAAAAGGTCGCCGCTGTTTTCGAGCAGCCTGACCGCGACATCCGCGGGAGCGGCGATCGCCGAGAACAGGACGATCAGTCCCATATCGACCACCACGCTCTTGAAAAAGCGCAGCGGGCGGCGGTAGAAGTAAAACAGCTCCGAAAGCTCGCAGCTTCCCTTGATGACAGCGTCACCCGACATGCGCATGAAGCCGTTGACCATCGGCAGGCACGCCACACCCGGCAGACCGCACAGCGCGTAAACGCCCAGAAGCGGCAGCTCCATGCCTGCTTTCAGCTCGTCGCTGTCGATGTCGATGATCCGCAGCGCGATCACGAGCAGAAGAAACAGCGTGATCAGCGTCGTGACGCAGAGCGTGATCATCCCCATCGCCGCCATCAGGCTGCTGAGGTTGCCCTTGAGCGCCTCGCGCGCCTGTTGCTTTATCAATTTTTCCTTGTTCATAGCTTACTCCAATGTATAAAGTCTGTACAGCGCCTCAAAGCAGATTTGCATATGTCTGAGGAAGTTTTCTTTGTCAACGCTCTCGTCGGCGTTGTGCATGCGGATGTCGTCGTCCCTGAAATTGGGGCCGAAGGCAACGCCCTTTCCGCCCAGCTTGCGGGCGTAGGTGCCGCCGCCCGTGGTATAGAGCGGCGCGTCCTCACCCGTGACGGTCCTGTACGCGTCGGCAAGCAGGCGCACCAGCTCGCTGTCCTTTTCGACGTAGAGCGGTCTGTCATGGTGCAGCACCCTGACGGTGAGGTGGTTGTTCTCCGCGACGGAGCGGAACTGCCGCAGCACATAGTCGCCGTTGACCGTGACGGGATAGCGGATGTCGAACTGCGCGCGCGCCTCGGTGCCCTCGATGTGGACGTTGCCGAGGTTGACCGTCAGCGCGCCCGAGACCGCGTCGCTCATTTTCAGTCCGAGCGACCTGCCGTTGGTCTCGCAGTTGATCGCGTAGTCGATAAAGGAGCTGAGCGCGCCGATTTCATAGACGTCGTAGGCGTGCGTGATCAGGTCGATCAGCGCCGCCGCCGCGTTGAAGCCCTTCTGCGGCTCGCAGGCGTGCGCCGCCTTGCCGCGGCTGATGATCATTAATCCGTCGATGGTGTAGTTGAATTCAAAGTTGCCCTCGCTCGCGTCGGCAAGGCGCATGAGCAGCTGCTTGTCATAGCCCGAGGAATCGAGCATGACATAGGCGAGGTCGGGTACGGCGTTGATCGCCTTTCCCGCGTGGAACTGCGAGAGCACCTTCGCCTCGTTGGTCGGGGTGCTGACCTCCAGCTGGAGGATGCCCTTCTCGGCATAGCAGACGCCGTATTCGCTGTCGGGCGTAAAGGCGAGATCGGGCAGGCGCTTCTGCGCAAAATAGCCGTCCATATCGCTCATGCCCGTCTCCTCGGCGGTGCCGTAGATCGCGCGCAGGGTGTTTCTGCCCTCTATTCCCATTTCCTTGAGCGCGCGCAGACAGTAGAGATTCACCAGAGCCGCGCCCTTGTCGTCGGCGACGCCCCTGCCGTAGAGCCTTCCGTCACGCTCGGTGAGCGCGTAGGGATTGACCGTCCAGTTGTTGCCCGCAGGAACCACGTCGAGGTGCGACAGCACGCCGCAGAGCCTGCCGCCCTTGCCCAGATCCACATGGGCGCTCTTGGCGGTGACCCTCTCGGCGGTCAGACCGAAGTCCTCCGCCCTCTTGAGGATGAAGTCCAGCGCCGCCGCGCAGTCCCCGTCGCGCGCGCCGTCCACGGACTCGATGGAAAGGAGCCTGTTGAGGTCGTCGAACAGCTCCTCCCTGTATTCCAGAATCTTTTCGTACAGCATAAGTTTATCTCCTTATCTTTCGGATAATGATGGCGGCGGCAAGGTAAACCGCGAATGCCGCCAGTGCGCCGAAGCTGAGCATTGCGCCCGTCCTCAGCCCGGGAGTTTCGTAGGTAAAGCGGATCAGGCTGTCCGTACCGGCAGGCACACGCACCGCCATGAAGCCGAAATCCGCGCGCTCGATGCCGACGGGAACGTCGTTGACCGTCGCGGAAAAGCCCTCGCTGAACGGCACGCTGAAAAAGACCAGCGTATCTCCGCCGCGGTTGTCATAGGTCGCCTCAAAGCCGTCGTCGGTATAGGCGAAGTGCCGGCAGGAATGTTGGATCAGCGTCTGACACGCGACCTTGTACTGATTCTCTCCGTAGGAATAGTTGTCGACCGCGCTCCTGAAGCGGCTCGGCTCGTCGCCGTAGAGCTGCGCGTATTTTTCCGCGTCATAGCCCGTGATGTCCGCGTTTCGCTCCATCTGCTCGCGCGTCAGCACCATCGCGTAGAGCAGCGCCTGCGGCTTGTTGGCGTTGGAGATGCGGTCAAACTCCTCCTCGGTCACATACTTGTCAAAGGAAAATCCCATCGGGATATAGCATTCGTTTTCGTAGATATCAAAGTGATTGCAGTTTTTGACGAGCTTCCAGCAGGGCATCTTCGTCTTGCCGTCCTCACCGACAAAGCTGGTGTCCTGCGACTTGTCCTTGTTGTCGCGGTCGCTGTCGAAGAAGTATTTCGTGCTCAGCAGCGGACGCAGTCCGTAGGCGTTGTAATCGGGTCGCGAGCCGACGTCGCGCGTGATGCCGATTTTTTTATAGAACTGCATGATGGAGGGCGATACCGCGCTCTGGAAGCAGTTGATGCTCTGCACCTTCCAGTACATCGCGGTGTTGTCGACGCCCTTGTAGAAGTCCGAGCGGACGTCCTCGAGGTCGTCGATCTCGATCGCGCCGCGGGCGTTGATGATATCCTCCTTGATGGTGTTCGTCGTTCCGCTGCCGAAAACGCCCGTTCCCAGCACAAAATAGGAGGCTGCCATCGCGACGCCGATCACGCCCAGCCCCGACGCGAGGAAGAAGCGGCTGCGGGATTCTCCGAACTTGCGGTAAATCAGGATCAGCGCGAGCAGACCTGCCAGCGCGATGACCGCGTAGATCCAGAAGCGCGCCCTGTCCGCCTGCACGCCGAGCATGAAGGTGTCGACGTCATCCTCCGTGGTGATGTTGGGCATCAGACCGATCAGAAGCGTCATTCCCGCCGTGATGCCGACCGACCAGCGGAAGGCGCGGTTCCAGTCCGCGTCATGCGCCTCGACGGCGCGCAGCGTCGCCAGCGTAAAGAGCAGCACGGGCATATAGAACCAGCGGGTATAGAATATCGAGATATTGAGAAGCTGAAACATGCTGTTGAGCGCGGGCACCGCCGCGAACAGGATCAGCAGCCACATCAGCTTTTTGAGCCACGCCCGCTTTCTGAGCTGCATATAGGCGATCACGCCCGTCATGCCGAACAGCGGCAGCCAGCCCGCGACGCTCGCCCATTTGCAGTTGGATTCGGGCGTAAAGGTGGGCATAGCCGGAATATCCGCGGGGAAAAAGAACGCGAGGATCATCAGCCAGTACCGCTGCGGGCGGTCATAGACCAGCGCGTTCCAGCCCTTGGGATAGCTGTCGAGCCGCGGGTTGCCCATGATGCCCAGCACGCTCGGGAGCAGCATGAACATCGCCCCGGAAAAGCCGATCACGACCTCCAGCGCGAGCAGCAGGAATTCCTTGACGCGGAACCGCCACGTTTTTGTCAGGGTGAGCGTGAGGAAGTACATGACGACGAACAGCGCCTGACCGACGAAGAAATAGTAGTTCACCACGCACGCGCCGCATACCGCCACCGCGAAGATGCCGCGTTTCCTGTCATAGAGGAAGCAGTCCAGCGCCGCGAGCAGCAGCGGAAAGGCGATCATCGGCTCGTGGAAGTGGAAGAAAAAGACGTTGTAGAGCGAAAAGCCCGAAAAGGCATAGAGCAGTCCTCCGATGACCGCGTGCCCCTTGAAGCGGACGTACCGCTGCAGCCAGAGATACGCCGAGACCGCGCAGCAGCCGAATTTGAGGATCAGCAGCGGTCCGATGAGGTTCGGGACGAGCTCGTTCGGGAAAGGGATCGTCAGCCAGAAGAACGGGCTGCCGAGAAGATAGAAGCTGTAGCTGGAGACGGTGTCGGAGCCGAGGTCGGTGAGATGGTTCCAACCCAGCTCTCCGCTTCTCACCTGCGAATGCAGGAGCTGATAGAAGGGTATCTCCTGCACGTTGAAGTCGCCGTAATAATAAAACACGCCGCCGTTGTAAATAATAAAGGGAACGATCAGCAGCGCTGCCACCGTCAGGGCGGTCACAAAGGTCAGCGCGAGATAGTGCCTGCTTTTGAGGGCGTGCGGTTTCAGTCTGTTAGTCATTGTTTTCTCCGGAAGATTTCTTTTGACATTTGCGTCGGATGGTTTATAATAGAAGTGCAGCGCGCGGCGCTGCCGAACGCAAAAGCAGTATTAACTTTATAATTATAGCATAAGCCGAACGGTTTTGCACTATATTTTCCAAATTTTTTCTTTCAGGAGAGCAATATGACGCAGTCCCACTTTTACGCGATGCTTTCGCGCATGAAATACATCAGCCGCTGGGGTCTGATGAACAACACCCGCCTTGAAAACATCAGCGAGCACAGTCAGCAGGTCGCGATCCTTGCGCACTGTCTGGTGCTGATCCACAACAAGCGCTTCGGCGGCAGTCTTGACCCCGAGCGCGCCGCCCTGCTCGCGGTCTTTCACGACGCGACCGAGATCATCACGGGCGACCTGCCCACCCCCATCAAGTACGCCAACCGCGAGATCCTCGACAGCTACCGCGAGATCGAGGACAGGGCGGCGGACAGGCTCTGTTCGCTGCTTCCCGGCGACTTCCGCGCCGATTATGAAGCCATCCTCAAGCAGAGCGGCGAGGGCGACGAAGCGCTGCGTCCCTTTGTCAAGGCAGCCGACCGCTTTTCGGCGCTGATCAAGTGCATCGAGGAAATGCGCATGGGCAACGACGAGTTCCGCAGGGCTAGGGAAACCATCGCCGAAAGCATCCGCGCGATGCAGCTCCCCGAGGCGGAGGTGTTCGAGCGCGAGTTCCTGCCGGCGTTCTCGCTGCCGCTCGACGAGCTGGGTTGATTTTATTGCTTTTTTCTCAATAATAAAGTCTGTTTCCCGACAAATTTCGGCATAGTCAAGTTTTTTAATTCTGTATTAGAATTATCCACAAGAATTATTATGTTATAATACGTAAATATGAAAAGATACCATACGATAGAATACACATCACGAGAAGCAGTCATCAGCGGATGACTCACTGTCTTGGAGGCGTTTTATGGCAAATAATGACAACGTAGTGGATATCAGCTCCAACAAGCAGGTATTCAAGCTATACAACAAAAAGGGCAGGGTACGCAGGATCCTTTGCCTGATTTTCTCCATCCTGTTCCTGCTGGGCGGCAGCGGATTGGTTTATTACTATGCCGTGCTGAACTCGCTGAACTTCGTGGATATTTCCAAGGATAACAACAACACGGGAAAATCGGGCGGCGGTCAGACAAACGCGACCATGCCATCCGTCGGAGAGCTTGAAGGCTCCGGCACCCACCTCACCATCGGCGAGGGCGAGCTGCTTCAGGACAGCAAGGTGCTCAACGTCATGCTCTTCGGTGAGGACAACAAGGGTGAGGACGAGCACGGCAGAACCGATACCATGATCATGATGTCGGTCGACAACCGCCACAAAAAGATCAAGCTCACCTCCTTCCAGCGCGACACCTACGTTTATATCCCGGGTCACGGCAACAATAAAATCAACGCCGCCTACACCCTCGGCGGCCCCAAGCTGACCATCGAAACCATCGAGGCGAACTTCGGCATCAAGGTTGACCGCTACGCGGTCGTCGATTTTGACAGCTTCATCGAGATTATCGACACTCTCGGCGGCATCGACATGGAGGTCACGCAGGACGAGATCACCTACATCAACTATCAGATGTACAAAAACGGTCAGTCCTCCGAGTGGTCGACCATCAAGGAGCCGGCGGGCATCGTTCACCTGACCGGTCAGGAAGCGCTCTGGTACGCGCGCAACAGAGGTCTGACGCAGGGTGAGGACGACAACGAGATCGGTCTTGACGGCGACGACTGGGACAGAACCTCCCGTCAGCGCAAGCTGCTCGAGAAGCTCTTCAACGACATGAAGAAGGCGGATATCACCAAAATCATCTCCATCGTCAGCACCATCGGCCCGATGATCACCACCAACCTCAAGAAGGACGAGATCACCGCGCTGGTTTCGCACTCGATGACCTACCTCGGCTACACGGTCGAGCAGTACTACGTTCCCACCGAGGGCTTGTGGTACTACAACGACAACACCGCCGTCGGCTCCGTCATTGAGATCGCCGACATGGAAGCCCAGCGGCTTGCCCTCGCGAAATTCATCTATGAGGACGCCCTGCAAATCAACTAAACACGGAACTGACAGCCCGCAGCCAATGCTTCGGGCTGTTCTTTTTTGTGCGGAAAAAGAAGTTTTTACGGAATTGTAATATTCTCTTGACAAATTTGTCATAAAAAGGTAGACTATATATTGGAAACCTCTAAAAATACCCTGCCGCACTTCTGCACGACATTGTATTTTCAGAGATTCCCTGAAAGTATACGCAGTAGTTTTCCCTATTGCGACTGCTGCTGTTTTTTCGGACTTTACCGAAAGGAGAAGGATAATGGAAAATTCATTCAAAAAAATCACCGCAGTGCTGACCGCAGCCGCTCTGGTCGGTTCGTTCGGCATCGTTGCCGCCAACGCCGCTGCGGCACAGGCTGACAACACTGCCGGCGCGCTGGCGACTCCTCAGATCAACGAGACCTGGTGCGTCAACGACGGCGTCGAGATCAGCTGGGACGCTGTCCCCGGCGCCTACGAATACCGCGTGTTCTATCTGAACAGAAGCGGCAACTGGAGAGGCATGGGCAACACCAAGGAAACCCACTTCCTCGACGACGAGGTCAGCTCCGGCTCCACCTACACCTACACTGTCCGCTGCATTGACGAGAAGGGCAACTTCGTCAGCGACTATGACCACACGGGCTTCCAGGGCACCTACATCGCTCCTCCCGTGCTCACCGAGACCGAGAGCGTCAACGAGGGCGTGAAGATCTCATGGGAAGCGCCCAAGGGCGGCACCAAGTTCCGCGTGTTCTACAAGGGCGCGAGCGGTCAGTGGAGAAGCATGGGCGACACCACCGAGACCAGCTTCATCGACGATGACGTCAACTCCGGCAGAACCTACACCTACACCGTCCGCTGCGTCAACGAGGAAGGCACCCGCTTCGTCAGCGGCTACGACAAGAAGGGCATCCAGGGCACCTATGTCGCATCCCCGCAGATCACCGCGACCGAGAGCACCACAGAAGGCGTCAAGCTGACGTGGGACGCCTGCAAGGGCGCCTACGCCTACCGCGTCTATTACCTCGGCAGAAGCGGCTGGGTACGCTTCGCGACAACCAGAGGCACCTCCGCGGTTGACGACGACGTCAACTCGGGCAGCACCTATACCTACACCGTCCGCTGCGTCGACGAGGACGGAGATTTCGTCAGCGGCTACAACAGAGACGGCTGGAAAGCCACCTACATCGGCACGCCCTCCATCAAGAAGGCGGAAAACACCTACGACGGCATCAAGCTGAGCTGGGATCCCGTCAAGGGCGCCGAGAGATACGCCGTGTTCTTCAAGGGCGAAACCGCGTGGAAGAGCATGGGCACCACCAAGGAGACCACCTTTATCGACAACGACGTTATTTCCGGCGTCTCCACTACCTACACCATCCGCGTCGTTGACGAGCAGGGCAAGTTCATCAGCGACTATGAGCGCGGCGGCTTCAAGCACACCTTCTTCGCTACCCCGCTGATCACCCGCTACAAAACCGACGCCAACTACAACGTCACCCTGACATGGACAAAGGTCGGGGGCGCGGCGAAGTACAGAGTATTCATCCACACCGAAAACGGCTGGGTCGGTCTCGGAAATACCGAAGCCACCTCCTACACGACCAAGCAGGGCTCCGCTGTTTCCACCTACACCGTCCGCTGCCTTGACAAGGACGAGAACTTCATCTCGAGCTACGACAAGGTCGGCGTCGTCGTCAGACGTTCCTCCGTCCCGGAGGATATCGATACCTCCGTTCCGAATATCATCGGCGACAAGGTCAGCGAGGATCAGAGCGTCAGCGTCAGCTGGGATCCCGTCCCGGGCTGCTTCAACTACTATCTCTATCTCCAGACTGCCGACGGCGGTCTGAAAAAGATCGGCGAGACCTCCGAGCGCACCTTCAGCGTCAGCTCCTCCTTCTTCGGTGACGACGCGGCAGGAAAGATCTTCGTGTTCCGCATCAGAGGTCTGGACAATAACGGCCACTTCATCACCGACTACAACCCCAACGGCTACTACTTCATCTATCCTCCCGAGCTGAACCTCACAGGCAAGTTCACCTCCACCAAGAAGGATACCGTCGAGGTCAGCTGGCCTGCGGTCGACGGAGTCGACAAGTACAAGCTGATCGTGTTCCACGGCGCGGACAGCACCATGATCGACACGACCTCCACCACCTACACCTACAAGCTTCCCGTCAAGACCGACTACTACCTCTTTATGGTACAGGCGTACGACAAAAACGGCAGCCTGATCGCCATTCCCGGCGAATACTTCGAGGTCAACCCCGACAAGGCGCCCTATTGATTCAAAAACCGAGAGCCGACCAAAACGGTCGGCTCTTTTTCTGTTTTCTCCACAAAATACCCTCCACACCATTGACAAGTTTTGATTATTATGATAGTATTTTGTTAAGCGGAGGAATCCGCGCAAAATGTTTAAGGAGGATGAATCATGGGCAAATTCGTCATTAAGGAAACCGCGAACGGCGGCTTCAAGTTTGATCTGAAAGCGGGCAACGGAGAGGTTATCGCGTCCTCTCAGATCTATAAATCCGAAAAGGCATGCAAAGCCGGCGTCGAGAGCGTCAGAAACAACGCGCTCGCCGAGGTCGAGGATCAGACCGTTGAGAATTTCGAGGTCAAAAAGCACCCGAAATATGAAATGTACACCGACAAGCGCGGTGAGGTCCGCTTCCGCCTGAAAGCGAAGAACGGCGAAATCATCGCGACCTCCGAGGGCTACAAGAAAAAGGCAAGCGCGCTGAACGGCATCGAGAGCATCAAGCGGAACGCTCCCGAGGCGACCGTCGTCAAGCTCACGCCCGAGGTGAAGGCAGCTCCCGCAGAAGCAGAAGCCGCTCAGGAATAAATCACAATACGCTGAGATAACAAAAACGCTCTGACGTCCGTCAGAGCGTTTTGCTTCCTATCTTTTCCTACCATCTGTCTGCTTTCCGTCGGTTTTCCCGTTGCTCCGCATGAAGCTGAAAACCACGGCGAGACACGCGCCAAGAAACGCGGGCTGCATAATGTTCTTCATGAACTCGAAGGTAAATGATGTATGCGTGATGAAGGTTCTGTCGAAGAGGAGATACAGATTGAACACCACTATGGAGAGAGCAAGGAAACCCGCAACCTTGAGAGCCTTTTTCCACATCATGAATCGCCGCCTTTCTTTTTTATGGTGCTTTTATTAAACCACACAAATGTGACAGAAATATGACGAAAAGATGACAATTCGCGAAATTTACACAATATTTTGTGGTAAAGCCCTCCTGAAAGCAATTATTCCATGCATACTTCCGCGCTTTCGGCGCATGCTTTACTTTGGATAACAGTTAGGGAAGTGATTGTTTGAAAAGTGCTGACAGAAGGCGGCTCAATCTTTTGCTCTGCGCGGCGGTATTTGTGCTGGGACTCATCTCCCTCACCGTCGCGGTCGCACGGGACGGCGAACAGTGGCAGCGCGCGTTCCGCTTCATGACGGTCATCGGGACGCTCTACACCACCCTGCTGTCGGGCGTCGTCTTTGCGGTGACGCTGCGCAAACGTGACAGAGCGGACACTCCGCTCTTTTTTCTGCGGCTGTGCGCCGCCGTGAGCGAGTGCGTGATCGCGATCGTGATACTCCTCTCGTTTCTGCCGTTCATTCCCGACAGCCCCGACATCTTCCGCTTCGACTCCTTTGTGATGCACGTCGCGATACCGCTGCTGACCGTCATTTCCTTTGTGGTCTGCGCGCGTCCCGCGGGCGATATGCCGCCGCTGACGCACTTCAACGGCTCGTGGCTGCTGGTCGTCTACTCGGCGGTCGTCACCGCGCTGATCATCACGGGCGTGATGCCGACCGAGGATATCCCCTATTCGTTCCTCGAAATCAGCACCCGTCCGCTGTGGTATGTGCTGCTGTCTGCGGGCATCATCTTCGGGACGGCGTATTTTCTCTCGTTTCTGCTCTCAGCCGTCAACAGGCGGCTCAGCGTGCGCCGATGAAGCGGAGGATATCCTCCGTGAATTCTTCCTTGCACACATCGTGCATAATCTCGTGGCGGCAGCCCCTGTAGAGCTTGATGCGCACGTTGGTGTGACCCGTTTTCACGAAGCTCCTGTATACCTTCCATACGCCGATGCCGTGCTCGCCGACGGGATCCTCCGCTCCCGAGAGCATCAGAATCGGCAGATCTTTTTTAATGTTTTTGAAGCAGTGCCTGCTGTTGCACGCGATGTTGAGCGCAACCAGATCACGCATCGCCGAAACCGTGAAGCGGAAGGTACACAGCTTGTCGGCGCGGTAGATATCGCGCTCGGTTTTGAGCGTGTTGAGCCACGAGAGCGCGTCCTCCTCATTTTTGAAGCTGTCGTTGTAGCCGCCGATGGAGAGCTTCTCCGCGAAGTCGGAGTAGCTCCTCTCACCCTCCTTGCGGATGATGCCGACGAGCATCACCAGACCGAGCGGAGCCGCAGGATGCTTGCTGCCCGTTCCGATGACAAGCAGCTTGCCGCACAGGTCGGGAAAGCGCGACGCGGTGAGCCTGACGATGAACGAGCCCATGCTGTGTCCCGCGAGGACATAGGGCAAATCCCCGTAGACGCGCTTCATCTCGTTGCCGAACGCGTAGACGTCCTCGCACAGAAGCTTCCAGCCCTCACGCTCCGCGATAAAGCCAAGCTCGCTCTCGTCGCTGACGGACGCGCCGTGACCGAGGTTATCAAACGCAAGACAAACCCAGCCGCACGCCGCGATCTGTGTGAGCAGCTCGTCATAGCGCTCCTTGTGCTCGACCATGCCGTGAACCATGTGGAAGATGCCGACCGGCTCTCCCGCGGGCAGATAGACCGTGCCGGCAAGCTGATGGATGCCGTCGGCTGACAGGATGCTTTTTTCAATACGACTGACCATATAATCACATCTCCTTTTCTCTATTGTACCACGGAAAAGGCAGAACTTCAATTGTGTCCGAATAAAATTAAGAAAACCCTGCGATGCTGACATCACAGGGTTTTCTGAGCGTTGACGGAGTAATCGGAAGAAAGCGTGGAGGACGCCGTTATCCACTACTCCTGCGGAAACAGAACTGTCGCCGAGAGTGGAAGATAACCCGAGCAAAAAAGTTGCATGGAGCCGGAAGGAAAGCCTTCCGCCGCGTGGTGATTTCCCTTACAGAGCGTTTTCCCTGACGCGCCGCGCGCGGCACGCGTTTCATTTCCCTTACCCGAAGCTCCCGCAGATCACTTCCTTCGGCAAGTTGCCGCCCTTTCTGTACTAAAGAGACGGTCTCACTTGCCGTCCCCAAGCTCAGGCATACCGCAAAGACTTGCGTTTGTGTGGCTGCAGCCGCCGTCTTGAAGAAGATGAAGGCGTCCTCCACAAAGCTTTGCCGGGCTCATCGGGGATTGTCACAGAATCAAACACAGGTCTTTATCAGTGTGGCTGACTCAGGCGCTGTAAAACTGAGTTTTAGGAAATCCCCCGCGAATAATTCAACGCTCTCAATTTCGGCAGCATTGGCCGCAGGAAACAATTTCAGAAGCATATTGCGCACGGTACGGATGGCGTCCGTCCGCTGCACTGAAATGCGGGTATTTAATTTTCTTCGGGCAGACACCTGCGGAATAAGCACGCTCACCCAAAAAGGACATTTTTGCTCATTTTGTGCTCAATATATAGCACTTTGTTCACTTTTTGTCCGTTTCAATAATTTTCAGAGTACATTATCTCTATTTTTATCATAATACAATAAAAGCAATTTGTCACTACATTTTCTGACCTAACTTTTCCAGTTTTTTGCTATTTCCATTGTGCATATTGCAACATTTCCTTTAGTCCGATAAAGAATCGTTCCATTTTCTTGCAGTATAGCTAAAAAGTGGCAAAATTTTAATTATATTATTTTGCTGTTTTTCGGTTGATATGTTGTTGCTGTTGATTTAGCATTTATTGTCATTATATCCTTTTTAAATCACGCAATAAAAGAACGCGCCGAAGCGCGTTCTCATTTTATCATCAATATGGTCTTGTCTGAAAGGTGCGTGAGCTGCCGAGGCTGACGGTTTTCATCTCGGCAAGCGCCTTGTCGCGGACAGCGCGCAGACGCTCGTCCGTCGGCTCATTCACACCTGCCTCGGCGCACCGCATCGCGAATATCAGCGAGGCGACGTCGCTCTCAGTCAGGTTGAGGTAGCGGGTAAAGACCTCCACCCTGCGCTCCACGTCGGCGTATTCCGCTCGGAGCTTTTCGACATAAGCGTCGTTTTCGTCCATGATCTGTCTGAGCCGTTTGGGGTTCGCCTTGCGGATTTTTTCACTCGCGAGCAGCGGATCGGAGATCGTGTCGAACTTCCTGTCCGTCCTGCCGAACTGCGCAAGGATGCCCCTGCACCCGAGGAGCGTTCTGACGCGCCACACCAGAATCAGCACGACGGGCACCGCGCAGATCGCCGCGAAGATGTACCAATGCGCGAATACCGCAAGCACCGTGAGAATCAGCAGTATCACCACGCAGGCGATACAGTGCGCAGGAAACTGCTGCTCTGTCTTTTGTGCTTTGAGCACGCAGGCAGCGTTCTCGCTGTGCCGCTTCTGTATCTCGATATTGATCGCCGACAGCCTGCCCTCCCAGTTGGCGCGCTTCGCGCTGACTGCGGAACGCTCGTCGCGCGCCGCGAGCTGACTCTGCTCGCGCAGCAGGTCGCGGTTGACCTCTCCCCTGCCTGCGGGGACGATGACGCGCTGAATGTTGCCGCAATAGGGACAGACGGCAGACGCCTGTTCTTCATCGGCGATGATGGCACCGCCGCACATTTCACATTTGAGCCGCTTCATTATGCCTGACCGTCCTTCGGCTTGCCGCAGCCGGAGCAGAAGGCTCCCTTATTGCCCTTTTCGCCGCAGGACGGACAATCCCAGAGCGTGGGCTTCGGCTTTCCGCAGCCGGAGCAGAAGGCTCCTTTGTTGCCCTTTTCGCCGCAGGACGGACAATCCCAGAGCGCGGGCTTCGGCTTTCCGCAGCCCGAGCAGAACGCACCTCTGTTGCCTGTTTCACCGCAGGAGGGACAGCTCCAGCCGTCCTGATTCTGCGCCGTCTGTGTCTGCTGCGCGGAACCGCCGTCGGTGTTGAACATATTCTTGAACTGCTCGCCGACCTTGCCTGCCGCCGCGAATCCCACGCCGAGTCCGACCATATCGGACACGACGGAGCTGCCGCCTGAGCCGCCCGAGCCTGAGCCCATCTTGCCGATGCCCTCGGCATACGCCTTCTGCACCTCCATCTGGAACTCGTCCTTCTTGTTGTAGCCCTGCGCCTGCATGACCTCCGCTTCCGCGAGTCCCGAAAGCCTGCGCTTCTCGGCTTCCGCCTGCGCGCGGATGATCTCGCGCTGCGCTTCCAGACGCGCCATCTCGTTTTCGGTCGTGCCCTTTTCGATCTCGACCTCACGCTTCGCGCGGACGATATCCGCCTGCACCTCGGCTTCTCTCGTGCCGATGTAGGAAGCCGCGGAAAGCTCGCGCAGCTTCTTGAAATTCTGGTCATCCTCAGGCAGCGACACGTTCGTCACAAAGAACTGCGTGACGGTAAGACCGTACGCCTCAAAACCCGGACGCACCTTCTCACGCAGGGAGAAGGACAGCGCGTCGAGGTAGGAGTCCACCTCGAGAATGTTGATATTGAGGTCGCGGATCAGCTTCGCGAGGTTCGTCCTGACGGTAGTGGTGACCATCGAGCGGAAAATGCCGCTCAGCGACGCCGCCCAGTCCTGATTGTCGGCGTCAAGGGAGGCGTTGCGGGTGTTGTCGTAAACGCCGTCCTCGATCCTGTTGCCGTAGGAGTCATATCTGACGGCGGACTCGTTGACCGATGCGGATTGCTTCGGCGTGCTGCCGAGAACGTCGTCGCGGGAAAGGCTCGGAAGTGTGCCGACCACTCTTTTGAGCAAAGTGTGGGAGTCGGCTACGGTCAGGTTCATATCGCCCGACGCGCCGATATCCAGCGGAATACCCGTCGCGGGGTCGATGAAACGCACCCTGTCGGGCGTACCCCAGCGAATGCCCATCTGAACGGTGCGGTTGATAAAGTAAATCTCCGCGTGGAACATGTTCGCGCCGCCTGTGGGGATGCGGTAGAACTTTTTGAGCAGCGGGATGTTTTCGGTTTTGAGAACGTGTCTGCCGGGGCCGAAGGTGTCGAGGATCTGACCGCCGCTGAAGAACACCGCCTCCTGCGACTCATGCACGATGAGCATGGTGCCCATGTTGAAGTCGGTGACGGGGTGCTTCCAGACAAAGGTGGAGTTGTCGCCCTCGTATTTGATGACGTTGATGCCGAGGTCGTTGCTCGCGTCCGCCTTGCCCAGCTCCGCTGCTGCGCTCGCGATCGCAAAGCCGCACGCGGGACATACCATGGAACCCGTTTTGCCGTTCGCGCGGATCGGTACGCCGCACTGCGGACACTGGAATTTATTTTTTGCCATACAGGATGCCTGCCTTTCTGAAAAAAAGATATCTGCTTACCTGATAATCATACAATATTTGCGTGGAAATTGTCAACAATCTCGCGGAATAATCGCGAAAAACACTGGAAAAAGCCGCCGAATCATGCTACAATAATATCGATTACGAAAACGGAAGTGATTCGATGCGGGACATCTACCCAAGCTTTTATCAACCTTTTTCATGCATCGCCAACCGCTGCGAGGACAGCTGCTGCAAGGACTGGGACATCGACGTGGACAGCGCGACCGAGCAGTTTTATCAGACCGTGAAGGGACCTCTCGGCGACAAAATCCGCGATTTGCTGATCACCGACGAATACGGCGAGCGCGTGTTCCGCTCGGGAGACGGAAGGTGCCCGTTCTGGAACCGGGACATGCTGTGCGACATCTATATCGGCATCGGCGAGGAGCATCTCAGCCACACCTGCGCGAACTTCCCGCGCGTCCATATCGACTTCGGCGACTTCCGCGAGCATCTGCTGTCGTTTGCCTGTCCCGAGGCGGCTCGCTTCATGCTGAGAGCGGATGAAAGCGCCTACGCGGACTTCGGCGGCAGCGACGAGCTGTCGCTCAGTGAGGACAGCGACGACTACATGAGCTTTCTGCTCAAGGCGCGTGAGAGAACCGTCGAAACGCTTTTGCAGAAGGACGTTCCCTTTTCCCTGCGGCTTGCGGACTGTCTGGACTTCAACGCGAAGGTACAGAGCGTGCTCGACGGCGAAGAACCCGAGCCGCTGGAAATCGGTGATGCAAGCGGCAGCGACCGCTTTATCTTTGACATGCACCTGCAGTTTGAAATCATGAGCGACACATGGAAAGCCGCCCTCACCGAGACCGCCGCCCTTGCGGACAGGCTCGTGATCTCGGAGGACTTTGCGCGCGACTTTGAAAAATTCGCGCTTTACTATACCTACCGCTACTACCTCGAGGCGGTCAACTCGGGAGACGTGCTCTACGCGATCAAACGCATCGTCTGCGCCTATCTCGTGACGGGCAAAATGGACGCGGTGTTCGCTCAAAAGGGCTATCCGCTGAGCCGCATGCGGATTTTGCAGCGGTACTCCAAAGAGGTAGAGCACTCCTATGACAACACCGAAAAGCTCAACGCGGAATTTGACGCGGACAGCCGCTTTTCGGTCGAGAACCTGATAGCCATGCTCGAGGGCATGGCGTAATCGTGAGGATGCTATGCCGAAAATCATGAAAACCGTCGCCGTCGCGGCGCCGGTGCTGACGGCGGTGTTTGCGGTACATTATCAGTTTTTTCCGCTCGGGGTGTATCTGTCGCTCGCCATCACCTTCGGCACGATCGCCTATCACTTCGTCATGCGGCTGATCGTGGGGCTGATCTATCATGTGACGATGCGCAATCGCGCGAACTACAACGCGGCGTATTTCCGTCAGCGCCCGTGGGAAAAGAAGCTCTATCAGGCGCTTCACGTCAAGCAGTGGAAGGGCAAAATGCCCACCTATTCGCCCGAAAACTTTGACCCGACGCGCCACAGCTGGGACGAAATCGCGCAGGCGATGTGTCAGGCGGAGCTGGTGCACGAAACGATCATCCTGCTCTCCTTCCTGCCGCTGCTCGCGGCGATTCCGTTCGGGGACTTCCGGGTGTTCTTTTTCACCTCCCTCGGCGGCGCGCTGTTCGACGGATTTTTCGTCATCATGCAGCGCTTCAACCGTCCGCGTGTAGTCAAGATGGCAGAGAGAGAAAAAAGAAATAGAAAAGCATAAGCAACGGGGTCGGCTCAGTGAGCCGACCCCGTATTTTAATGAAATGTCTGTTTGTTTTAGAAGCGTCCTCCGGGACCGCCGGGACGTCCGCCGCCGCCTGCGGAAGTCTGCGAAAGCGCGGTGCTTGTGCCGCCGCTGATGCTGCCGCCCTCGGCGTAACCGAAGCTGTCAAAGCTGCCGCTGTAAGTGCCGCCGACGACCGACTTACAGCTTGTCAGGGAGCTGACGGAGCTGTTGTAGTAGAGCACGCCGACGCTGCCCGAAATCTGACTTTTGACCGCGGAAAGGACGTTGCCGCTCGCGTCCGTGACGGCGATCACGCCGTTCTTCTGGACGCTGCCCGCGGACTTGGTATAGACCGCGTTGCCGAGCTTGCCGTTGATATCCTCCCACATCGCGTTGGAGGAGCAGACCGCCATGACGGTGCCGCCGTTGAAGCCGACCGTGCCGTCCGCGTCGATCGCGAAGTTGCCGCCCGTTGACGGTCCCTGCACGATGGTAGTGCCGCCGTTGAAGCTCAGAGAGCCGTTGGAATCGACGCCGTCGCCCGATGCGACGACAAAGAGATAGCCGCCGTTGACCGTGATGCTCGCGTTGGATGCACCGCCGCCGGGAGCGCCGGGATTGAAGTTGTTCTGTCCGGGTCTGCCGCCCTGTGAGCTTTGATCCTGACCGCCCGCGGCGTTGACGCCGTCGTCGGACGCGGTCACGTACATGGTGCCGCCGTTGGTGATAATGTCGTTGGCTTCCAGTCCCTCGTAGCTCTTGGTGACGTTGATGCTGCCGTCCTCGATGGTGAGCGTGCTGTCGGCATGGACGCCGTCGTCGCCCGAGGTGATGGTGTAGCTGCCGCCCGTGATAGTGATATTGCCGTTGGAGTGGATACTGTCGTCGGTCGAATTGATGGTGAATTCGCCGCCCGAGAGCGTCATGTCCGCGGTCGCCTTGACGCCCTTGCCCGTGGTTTTCAGGGAGAAGGTACCGTCAGAAATGCTGATCGTGTTACCTGTGACCGCCTCGTCGCCCGAGGTGAGGTTGGTGTATGTGCCGCCTGTGATGTTGACCGCCGCGTTGCCGTTGATGCAGTCGTCGGTGGAATTGATGTCATAAGCGCCGCCTGTCAGGTTGATATCGCCATCACCGTTGATGCCCTTGCCGACGGTGTTGACGGTGAAGCTGCCGCCGCTGATATCAACCGTCAGTCCCGTTACCGCGTCGTCGCCCGAGGTGAGATCATAGGTGCCATCCGCGATGGTAACCGCCGCGTTGCTGTTGACGCAGTCGTCGGTGGTGTCGATCGTATAGGTGCCGCCGGTGAGCGTGATATAGTCCGCCGCGTTAAGACCCTTGCCGCTGCCCGTGAGGTTGAGCGTTGCCTTGTCGACGGTGAGGTAGCCCTCGCTCTCGATTCCGTCGCCCTGCGCGCTGACGGTGAGGTTGATGTTCTTGCCGTCGAGAACCACATAGTCGTTCGCGTGGATGCCGTCCTTGACGGAGGTGATGTTGAACGTGCCGTTTTCGATCACGATATCGTCGGAGGAACTGATGCCGTGCTTGTAGTTGCCGTTGACGTTCAGGCTGCCCTTGCCCTTGATCTCGAGGGAATCGTCGCTCTGGATCGCGCCCTTTGCGTCGACATAGGCTTCGCTGTAGGCTGTGCCGTCGGATACGGTGTTGACGGTGCCGCTCTCGAGGGTGATGAACGCCTTCTTGCAGCGGTCAAAGTAGATCGCGGGACCGTTGGAGTTGGTAAGGCTCATGCCGTTGAGACGGAGCTTGACCTTGTCGTTGGCGTCCTTCTCCTCGCCTGTGTTGACGTAGATCATGCCGTCGTCGCAGGTGCCGACGACCTCCCAGTCGCCGCCCTCGGTGATGGTCACGACATTGCCCTCGACGCTGATACCCTCGCCCGTGACGGTGATGCCGTCGTTGCTCAGGGTGATGACGCCCGTGTTTTCCTTCCACGCGTCCTCGCTGACGGTGGTCGGCTCGGTGGGTTCCGTCGCTGTGGTCGGTTCGGTCGTCGGTGCAGCTGTCGTTGCTTCGGCAGGTTCCGTTGTCGGTGCAGCTGTTGTTGTTTCAACAGGTTCCGTGGTCGGTGCAGCTGTCGTTGTTTTAACAGGTTCCGTGGTCGGTGTGGCTGTTGTTGCTTCAACAGGTTCCGTGGTCGGTTCCGCCGTCGGAGTAGTCTCCTCCTCTATCGGTTCGCCGATCGCATAGCCTGTTTTCAAATCCGCCAGATACTGCTGGATCAGCGTCGCGTCGGAAATATCCACCGCGCCGTCGCCGTTGACGTCCGCCGCCTTCTTCTGCGCGTCGGTCAGAGTGACCGCCTCCGCTGCCGCACGCTGTATCATCGTGACGTCGGCGATGCTGACGACGCCGTCGCTGTTCGCGTCTCCGAGCAGGGTGCTCTCCGCTGCCATTGCCGTTAAGGGCAGTGCCGTAAACAGGGACGCCGCCAATGCGACTGCCAATAGTTTCTTTTTCATTTTGTTCGCTCCTCTCGCTTTTTTGGTTTGCAGCTTCATTATAAAACGTAATGCTGAAATAATTCTTAAAAATGTACACAAATTTGCGAGAGAGTGCTATAATAGATGAAAAGTTTCCACGGAGGACATGTTATGGCGGATTTCGGCAAATTCTATCTCGACAAGGAAAAGGATATCATCGTTCAGCTGGAGCTGACCGACGGCGGTATGCGCTATCTTGTGCGCACGCCGAACCACGCGAAGGGCAACCTGATCACGAACCTCGCTAGGGTCTGCGGTCTGCCGCTGAGCAGGGGTGACGACGGTCTGAAGGTCATCCGCGGAGAAGTGCCGTGCTACATCGACGAACGCAACCGCGAGGTCTACGTCCTGCGGCTCGCCGACACCAAGGTAGCCAACATCTTTCCCGACGGCACGATCGAGCGCAAGGCGTACATCCCCGCGATCTCCAAAACGCTCATGAGCCAGACGAAGGACTACCGCCTTGACGTCAAAAAGACGCTCGTCAAGACCTATATCCGCCGCGAGTACAAGTTCCGCACCGACCTGCACACCCATATGAACGCGAACCTCGACGCGGATCTGCTGATCGCGCTCGGTATCTTCCATCAGATACGCTATCCGCTCTACTACATCCGCAAGCTGCGGCTGCGCTGCACCGAGGAGCAGAAGCGGCAGCTTGAGGAGCAGCGGAAGCAGGTCGCGAAGCGCTATGAGAACAGCGGTCTGAGCGGCAAGTACCTCCTGCGGAAAATCGACGACAACACCACCATCAACTTTGCGGCGCTGATTCTGCAGAACCTAGAGAACGCGCCCTATAACCTGCCGCGCATCCGCGCGTCGCTCAGCATCCTCAAGGACGGCCAGGCGGTGTTCACGAATCTCGAGAAGGTCTATCTCTACCGCTACGTGTTCACCAAGGGTCAGCCGAGCGGACAGCGGATCCGGCTCAACGGGTGGCAGGACATCCCCGACGGCGACATCACGTACTTCATCGGCAAAATGCGTGAGGACAGGCACAATCCCGCCTACAAAAACCTCTCGCTTTTCCAGAACAAGCTGCTGTGGATCGCCCGCAGTATGCAGCGCCGCGGCGTGGTTTACGCCGAAATCTCGGACACGACGCTCGTCAAGAAAAACGCCGCGGCGCATATGCTGCGCGAGGTGCACGAGCTGATGCCGAAGGTCACTACCGAAACGGGCGTGACGCTGCGGTTCCTCGCGGCGATACGCCGCATCCCGCTGACGATCATCCGCGACAAGGCGACTGCGCAGGAGGATATCCGGGGACAGCTGCGCGTGATACGCGCGATAGCCGCCGACCCCTATGTGGCAGGCAGCGACATCATCGGCGAGGAAATCAACGATATCCGCGACCTGCGCGAGGTGCTGCGCGGGCTTGTCGCGATCGCGGGAGAAAACAAGGGCTTTGTCATCCGCATCCACGCAGGCGAAAATGACAGCCTGCGCGACAACGTCGCCAACAGTCTCACGTGCGTGCGCGAGTCGCTCGCAAAGGGACAGAAGATGCCGCCGCTGCGCATCGGTCACGGGCTATACACCGCGAACCTCCATTCGCAGAAGGGACAGCAGCTGATCAAGGAGCTGCGCGAAAGCGGCGCGGTGCTCGAGTTCCAGCTGACCTCCAACGTGCGGCTCAACAACCTCACCTCCCTGAAAAACCATCCGCTGCGGCAGTATCTGAGCGGCGGCGTCGCCTGCGTTCAGGGCACCGACGGCGGCGCGCTCTACGGCACGGATTCCATCGACGAGCAGCTCGCGCTCGAGCGGCTGCTCGACCTCTCCTACGAGGAGATGTGCCGCATGCGCGCCGCGGAGGACAAGGTGCTGAAGGAGAGCATGAAAACCTTTGCCGCGAAGCAAAAGCGATTCGAGAAGCTCACCGACGGCAGGGAGATCGAAGCCTTTTGGCAGAAGAAGATCGACAGGCAGGCGTCCGACGGCGCCGGCTCGGAAATCGCGCCGCAGAAGTGCGACAGCGCATCCTGCCTGAAGGAGCAGATCCGCGAGATCCCCACCGACAAGGTGCCCGTCATCCTGCTCGGCGGCAGCTTCAACAGCAGCAGCCACGCGACGCGTATCAAACAGCCGCTGCGCGAGCTGCTCGCGGAGCTTGTCGGCAGACTCGACCCGAAGGAGGTCTGCTTCGTGCTCGGCAGCCGTCTGACGGGCTATGAACGCGAGCTGCTCAGGCTCGCGAAGGACAAATTCGAGATCATCGCCATCGTGCCGACGTGCATCACCTCCGCCGAGCTGCAGCGTATCAGACAGAGCGGCGTCGGGGTGAGGGTATCGATCGAACCGACGCGCATGGGGCTTTACAAGAGCTTCGCCTATGAGATCTTCAAGCGCCGTCCTTCCGTGGTGATCGCGCTCGACGGCAACTCCGCAGGCGCGAACACGATTCAGGAGGCGAAAAACGGCAAGCGTGAGGCGCGGATCTTCGTCTACCGCCACGCCCGCGTGCTTTCCGCCAAGGCGCAGGCGATACAGGGCTACGTCAGCTTTATCGAAAGCAGGGAGGACGCGGACATCATCCTCGCATCCGTCAACCGCGTGCGCGACGCGATGCAATATGAAACGCCGCCGAAAAAGGCATAGGAAAAGGCTCCCGTTCGGGAGCCTGAATTGTTTATGCGATATAGATGACTGCCGTTTTGCGGAACGCCGCGATCAGCCGCACGACCGCGAGATACAGCAGGCTGACGCAGTAGCCGTACACCGCAAGCTCCGGAGAACCGAAGCAGAAGCCCGCTATGCCGATCGCTGCCGCGGCGGCGATCGTGACGCAGCCGCTGATGAGCTTGAGCTTCCATGACGGAGCGCCGTAGCGCTTTGCCTCGAGCGCGCGGAGAATATCGATGCCGCCCGAAAAGGCGAATACCGCGAGCAGATACCCCAGCACAACCACCTTTGACGTCGTGATGACCGATACCGAAAACAGCCCGATATCGAGCAGCAGGATGCCCTGACAGAGCATCATTTTTCCGCCGACCATGTGCCGCGCCATGCGGAAGTAGAACCACGTCACGCGGACGCCGTAGGCGATCAGCAAAAGGCTGAGGACGAACGCCACCAAGCTGATGCCCTGTTCCTGCGGCATGAACAGGAGAATCGGGATCATCAAAAGCAGCAGCACGCTGCCGATCACACTCTTGATACGCTGCCAGTGACTCATGACCGCTCCTCCTTTTCCCTGCGCAGCAGCACGCGGTAGTCCTTGATGCCGCGTCTGCGCCCCTTGTCGTATTCCACGGAATAGCCCGCGAGCTTATTGCCCGACTGATGGATCGCCGTGGTAACCATGCTCTTCTGCGCCATCGCCGCGCGGATGAATCTGCCGAGGAAGGTGCCGTCCTTTTCGTCCTCACCGGCGTTCATATACTCCGCCTGATATCTTTCCAGATCAAACGGCTCGATTTCGTGACCCGAGAGCTTCTCGCCGAGCGCCTTCCAGTCCGCGCTCGCGTCGAGCTGACGCCTGTTGAGGATCTCCTGCAGCTCCTGCTCATAGGGAGCGGCAGCCTCTGTGTCATAGTGCCCGCGCTCAAAGGTTTCATTCACGCCGCGCAGGTACTTCATCGCGTAGATCATCTGACAGAACGCGTTGTGATAGTCCGCGGGATTGTCCTTGACAAGCTCCTCGTAGCCGCCCCACGCGGGCAGGTACTTGTAGCGGATGAAGCAGTAGTCGGGCAGGTGGCCTACCCTGCCGTGACCGAGGTTCATGATGGAGTTTTCGCTCGTGACGGACAGGCTGCTCGTATAGATGCTCCTCTCGAGGTCGTCGGGAGCCGACGCGCTGTGACGGAAGGTGAGCTTTTTCTCGGTATAGCCGTCCCCGTCGGGGAACAGCTCATAAAAATAACGGTTGGAATTGTTGATGACAAGCGAGGGTGTTCCCGCGAAATTGCGGTGCGCCCATGTGTCAGCCAAAATATGCATGGCAATTCCCGCTGCCTGCATGCCCTTGTCCTTCGCGAGACGGACGGTCCTTTCGAGCAGCTCGCTGTTTGGCTGGCAGATCAGGCGGTACTTGCTGCGGTAGCGCTTGGAGCAGCGTTTGGGCGGCTCTGCGGCAAGATCGTAGGGCAGGAAGTGGAACGACGCCCAGATGCGCGTGATGTTCTGCAAGCCGATCATGTCGGTGCGCGCGTCCATCAGCTCGAGCTGGAGCTGCGTTGTCGCGGCGGACAGCGGCCCCTTGATTTTTGTCAGCAGCGTCGCCGAGCACAGGTCGACAAGCTGATCGCTGTAGCACAGCGCCATGCTCTCGTCGTGGGAAAAGCCCGCGAGGATCGCCGCGCAGTAGGTCGCGTAATAGTGAAAATCAGGATTCATGCGGCACCTCCCGCTGACGTTTTCTCAGTATTCTTACCCGGACGGCGCACACCAGCAGCTCCACCATAATCACCAGCGAGGTGCCGTCGATAAACAGCGTAATGATGGCGTAGAGCACGCCCGTCTGTACGGTGACGAAGCTCTGCGCCTCCGCAAGCACGATGGGAACGAAAAACAAAAGCCGCAGTCCGATCAGAACGATATAAAAGACGCTCTTGCGCCTGCCCTTGCCGTCCGCGCGCGCGGAAAAGCCGATCAGACACTGAAAGAGGGCGTCGAGGAACACGATGATCCAGACCGCGATGATCGTCACCTGCAGCACGGAGCTGTCCGCGGGCAGATCCACTCTCATCTCCTCCACGAGGACGTTTTGGTACACCGTGCAGTACAGCGTGAATTTGAGCAGCGTCCACGCGGCAAACGCGATGACGCCCGTGCCAAGGGTATAGATATGGTCATTCAGGCGCCGTATTGTTGTTTCCATATGCCTTTCCTCCGATTTGTTTATGGGAATTTTTAGAGGTTCCCTTATATCATTATTATACTGCGGCTTTTGCGTTACCGCAAGTACAAATCCGATAAAATATTTGCAAAAACCGCCTGTTTGTGGTATAAACGTAGTAGAACGACAAAGGACGGCGATTCGATGAACTGCACCCCGATTGCGCATATCTACAACGACTTCCCCACCAAATTCGGACTGCCGCGGCAGAGCGGCATGTCGGAGCACCTGCTGTCAACGATCGTCATGGAGGAGGAGTACCGCAGCCCCGACGCGTTCCGCGGTATCGAGGCGTTTGAGTACCTCTGGCTGATCTGGCAGTTCGAGGCAATGGGCAAACGGGAATGGTCGCCGACGGTGCGTCCGCCCAAGCTCGGCGGCAACAAGCGGATGGGCGTATTTGCCACTCGCTCTCCGAACCGTCCGAATCCGCTCGGGCTGACGCGCGTGAAGCTGATCTCCGTTGAGCAGACCGAACAGGGACCCGTGCTCACCGTCGCGGGAGCCGACCTCATGAGCGGCACCGCGATCCTCGACATCAAGCCCTATCTGCCCTTCGCGGACAGCGCTCCCGACGCGCGCGCCGAGGGCTACGGTCCCCATACGCAGAAAAAACTGAACGTGGCGCTGCCGCCGCAAATCGCGGAGAAATTCAGCGAAAGTCAGCGCGCGGCGCTCAGGGAAGCGCTCGCCTACGACCCGCGTCCGGGCTATCAGAACGACCCGCAGCGCGTTTACGGCTTCGCATACGGCGGCTATGACATCCGCTTTCAGGTGTCGGAGGACACGGTCACCGTCACCGATGCGGTTCCCGTCGAAAGTACGCAAAGCGATTGATTTTTACACCCCGAAATGCTATACTGGAGATAGCAGATAATCATTCCAAAAGGAGGAGTAAACGGATGATTCAAGAGCAAATCACAACCCTGACGCTGCCCTATCCGCTCGGCGACAAGCGTGTGCGCGTCTATGTCCCTGCCCACGAGGAGGGCGAAACCTTTCCCGTCGTCTACATGACCGACGGACAGAACCTGTTCGAGGACACCGACCTGCGGTTCGGCTGCTGGTACACGCGCGAAGCGGTCGCGGAGGAACGCAGCCGCAGCGGTCAGGCGGCAATCATCGTCGGCATCCACAACGATGAAAGCCCCCGTCAGCGCGCGAACGAGCTGACGCCGAAATCCATCGGCACCGTGATGCTGCCGCCCGACATGCCCGAGGAGGAAAGGGTGCATGTCAACCCGTCGGGAGAGGTGTTCGACGACTTTGTAGTCAACACCGTCATGCCCGCAGTTGAAGCGCAGTTCCCCGTCAGAAAGGGCAGAAACGAGACCGCGTTCTGCGGCAGCTCGAGCGGCGGTCTGCAGAGCTATTTCACCGCCCTCAGCCACCCCGACAAATTCTGCGCGGCAGGCGTGTTCTCTCCCGCGCTGATGTTCTATTCCCCCGAGGATATGCGGAGCTGGATCGCGTCCGTGATGCGTGACAACATGCCCTACCTCTACTTCTACATGGGCGGCGGCGACGAGCTGGAGCAGATCCTCGCGATCGGCATGGACAGAACCTACGATATCCTGATGGAGCTCTATCCGCCCGAAAAGCTCAGCTCCGTCATTCTGCCCGACCAAAAGCACCACGAATCCGCTTGGGCGCCGATTTTCAAGGACTTCCTGCACACCTTCCTTGCGCGCCGCGCGGAGCTGTAACGCTAAGTATAACCCCGTCAAAAAAAGCCTTCCTTACGGAAGGCTTTTTCCTTTTATCCTATCGGCGCTTATGTCTCTGGTCGGTGCTTACGGCTCGGGTTCCCAGTCGGGGGGCAGCTGAAATTTGTCCTTGGGATCGGAGACAAGAATGGTATCCTCTATTTCGAGAAACATGATTTCCAAATGTGCACTCTCATATACTTCTTTCATCTCTTCCATCCTCCTTTATGACAAATAGTCGGCTGCGCTCTTTGAGTAGTTGTACATCGCCGTCATGACGCTCACATAATTCGCATCGGTACTCTTTCCGATTACGGAGTTATAATAACGCGCGGGCGAATACTGACATTCAATGTTGTTGTCCTGTCCGTTATACAGGAACAGCTTCACGCTCTTGAAAATATCGGGAGCGGCGATGTCCGTAAATTCGAGATACTTCATGTCTGTACCTTTGTAATCCGCAAAGAAGATCTGCTCTTCTCCGTTGGAAGCAAGCGTGCCCGCGAATACTTCCGCATTCTTCACGTCAAAGAACAGACGCACGGTCACCTGAGAGGTCACGCTCAGCGCGGCTCCTCTGAACTTCACGCCGTACGCGGACAGATCGGCGTTCTGGATCGTGGAGGTATCGTCAAGCGTCACTGCGGCGTCTCTTGTCCATGTATCGTCAACATCCTCGATCTTCGCGCTTGCCGGCGCATCGGTTCGATAGCTGAAATATGTCTGGGACGCTCCGCCGTAGTCGAGCATGTCGCAGAGCAGCTTCTTCAATTTGGCGTTATTCGCGTACTGCGCGGCGGCGTCGGTCGCGTAGGAAACGACGCTGTAGGTATCGGTCACGGAAGCTTCGCCGCAGGTGAAGGTCATTTCGACGGTATCGGTCATGCAGGCAGCAGGTACGCCGCACTGCGCCACATACAGACCCTTGTATTTCTCGCTTTCCGTCAGGGTGCCGGTTCCCTCGTATTCGCCCCAAGTATAGGCGACCTCCGCGCCGCTGACGTCGGTGCCGAGCGGCACGTTGATATAGAAGTTGACGCCGATCTCATCCTTGAGCGAGATGCTCTTTGCCGCGACAACAGGCGCGGTCAGATCAACGGAGGTCTTGTTCTGATAGGTGGTGCCCGCAGCATCGGTCACGGTCGCGGTATAGACGCACTTGCCCGCGTACATATAGCTGCGCTTCACCGCGTCGCCGCTTGCGGTCAGCGTTGCCGTATGCGACGCGTCATTGCAGAACGCGCATGTAAACGCCGCATCAGCCGTGCTGTAATCGCTGCTCCAGCTCCAGACGGGATTGCGGCATTCCATAGCGGTGTGCTCGTCGCCGTAATAATTCCAGCTACCTTCCGGATTGTCCCATCCGTCATTTGACACACTAAAGCAGTTGGTGCCGTCGGTGGGAGCGAGGTTCGCTGTCTGGTTCCACTTGTTGTCCCAGTTGTTTTCAGTGGTGCCGCCGTTCATGCGGCAGAAGATCACGTTTGTCCACTGTCCGGCGGGAACTGCGGCGGAATAACGCCAATCCGCAGCCGCTGTGGGCGACATGGAAGCCCATGCACTTGCGCCCGTCAGGCTGTTGTATACATACATCGCCATGCGCGCGCCGTCGCTTTTCCAATTATAATTGGGGACATAATAGAGCGTGTCGGCGTCGATGAAGTTGGTCGTGTCGTTGTCATTGTAGACGACCGCAACGCCCGTTTCGTCGATCGTTCCATTGATTTTACCGTTCGCGACGGTAAAGATATTGCCCGAAACATGATCGGTATAGGTGCCTTCCTTCATGCCGCAGGAATCGATGCTGACATAGCCGCTGCCGTTGAGCTTGGTCATGACTACGCCCTTGTTGCCGCGCACGTTGTAGGTGACGCAGGGATCGGTGTCACATGCGAGATACTCGGACTGACCGTTGAACACGTTCTTGAACTTGTTGACCTCTGCGACAGCTTTGGATTTCCATGAAAGGTCTGTGCCAACGTCGCCCATATTCGCCGCGGGACGCGCGAGGAACAGCGAGGTGGAATCCGAACGGGAGCCGACGATCGCCCATGTCTTGGTAATGACGTCATCGGAGATGCCGCCGGTAGAACCGTCCATATAGGTATCGTGCGATTCCGCCCAGAGCACGCAGTTTGAAGCAGCGGTTCCCTTGCTGTACCAGCCGTTTTTCAAGTCTTGGCAGTTTTGGGACGCCGCGTTGGAGCGCGCGGTATTGCCGGTCTCATTGTCGGTGACCGCCATGTATTTCGTGTAGTTCGAGATATCCGTTCCCGCTCCGCCGAGGATCTCGCCGTACAGGAACACGCTGTTGTTCGAGTAGTCCTTGATGTCTGTAATGACGTTTTCCCAGAAATCACTTCCGCAATACTCATCGTTCGGCACTTCAATGTGCTTTGCCGCGTCGAAGCGGAAGCCGTCTACGCCGAGATCGTAGCATTCGCGGAGCAGTCTCTTGACCTTGTCCTGCACATCGCGGTTACCTGTGTTCAAGTCGGGCTGCCCCATATGAAATTGCGTGATGTGATAGCGGTCTAAATCATCGATGCCATCCGTATCACTGTGGTAGTAATCCGGGTTTTTCATCTCATCATCCACATAAGGACTGAGATGTTCGTAGGTGCCTGCCTTCGTGTTGTCGTTTGCAAGATGGTTGGCGACGATGTCGACAATGACCTTGATGTCGTATTTCTCCGCTTCGTCGCACATCGCCTTCAGCTCAGTCTTGGTGCCCAGCCATGTATCTCCGTCCGCAACCCGCAGTCCGAGCGGCTGATAGAGCTTCCACCATTGTTTACTGCTGTCCGTCCATGAAGAGTTATAGTCCTTCGGCGGCTGCACGGGAGACGTCTGGACGGCGGTGTAGCCCGCCTCGGCAATATCCTTCATATTCGCCTTGATGTTGTTGTACGACCAGTCAAAGCAGTGCAGGATCGCGCCGCCCTGAACGGTGTCCTGCGCAAGCTTCGGGTCAACTTCACTTGCCGACGCCTGTACAACGCCGACGGTCGCTGCGGATGCAGCCATACAAGCCGCCAGCAGCATGCTGATGAGTTTTCGTTTCATAGTGATTCCCCTTTGTTTGAATGAATTTGTATCCATTACAATCCATGTTGATTTTAACATAAATCAACCCGATGTGCAATATTTTTTTGCAACAATTTACTGCTGTTTCAAAATTGTCACGGCAAGAAACAAAAAAGCACAAATGTCTATAGGGAACCTCTAAAAATTCCTTACCGCACATAAGCACGGAATCTTCACGGGATCATCTTGCCAAAACCCCTTGAAATACGTCCGTATTCCTGCGGCGTTTTGACAACATTCTGCCATAAATCTTCCGTATTGCTGCACGACATTGAATTATGAGAGATTCCCTATATCACAAAGAGTCCGGCTGAATATGTCCCAAAAAACACCCATGCAATGCTGTAAGATAGTTGTATCCTGCCACCCGATGTGGTATAATTTCAAAGAGGTGATTGTTTATGTATGCCAAACCGCCGAAAAAACTGCTGATTATGAATATCCTCGATATTCTGCGCAAGTACACCGACGAAAATCATCGTCTCGGACAGAACGAGATCGTCGAGATCCTCGAGCGTGAATACAGCATGAAAACCGACCGCAAGTCCGTCAAGCGCAACCTGATGGATCTCATCGAGTTCGGCTACGATATCAACTACAGCGACTCTCTGCGCATGTACACCAACCGCAAGGGAGAGCAGGAGGAGAGTCATATCCTTTCCGACTTCTATCTCAACCACGAATTTACCGACAGCGAGCTGCGCCTGCTGGTGGACAGCGTGATGTTCTCACCGCACATTCCTCCCAAGCAAAGCGAGCAGCTGGTCGAAAAGCTGCGCGGACTCTCGAACATCTACTTCGCGTCGAGCGTGCGCCACATCACCAAGCCCCCGACCGCCAAGACCGACAACCAGCAGATCTTTTACAACATCGAGCTGCTCGACGAGGCGATCCACAAGGGTGTGAAGGTGAGATTCCAGTACGCCGAGTACCGCACCGACAAGCGCCTCCACCGCCGCAGAAGAAGCGACGGCTCGGTGCGCACCTACATCATCAGCCCCTATCAGATGGCGGCGAAGGAGGGCAAATACTACCTGATCTGCAACTACGAAAGGTTCGACACGATCGTCAACTACCGCATCGACCGCATCTTCAACCTCGAGCTGCTCGACGAGCCTGTCAAGCCCTTTGAAAAGCTGCACGGCTCGGGCGGCAAGCGGCTCAATCTCGAGGAATATATGCGCAAGCATGTCTATATGTTCTCGAGCGACGACGTGCGCGCGGTGTTCCGCATCGAAAAGGCGCTGCTCAGCGATGTGATCGATCTGTTCGGCAAGAACGTGACCTTCTCCGATGAAACCGTTACCCACGTCACCGTCACCGCCAACATCAACGAGATGTCAATGGAGCAGTTCGCGAAGTCCTTCTCCTCCAAGGTCACCATCCTCAAGCCCGCTACCCTCGCGGCGCGCGTCCAGACAGATCTGGAAAACGCGCTTTCGCATTACCGCTGATCGCCGCTCCCTGAAACAGCTTATGGGTGTTTTCGTCACTTTGTACATTTATTCGCTGCGATGTCGGAATTTTTATTCTGTTTCAACATTTTCTTGACTTTACCTTCTCTTTTTATTATAATTATTGTATGGATTTCCGCGTCATCCGACATGCGGAAATCAGTCAGAACACCACAGCAAGGTCTGTGCCGCAGCCGCGTCACGGCGTTGCCCGACTTGAAGAGGAGGTAAAATTTATGTTTTGTCCCTATTGCGGTAAACAAATCGACGACGGCAGCAAGCACTGCCAGTATTGCGGCAAGGCAGTAACACAGGACGCATCCGCTCCTGCACCTGCACAGGCTCCCGCACCCACTCCCGATAAGGCTCCTGCTTCGGCTTCCGGCGCACCTCAGCCCCCTGCTCCCGCACCGTCAGGCGCGTGGTATAAGAAATGGTGGATCTGGGTCATCGCAGGCGTTGTCCTCGCGGGCATCATCACCGCGTGCGTTTTCATTTTCATGCCCAAGGGTCCCAAACCCGTTGACCCGAAGAAGGTAGTGCCGATCGCCACCACCCATATCGCCGAGACCACCGCCAAGCCGGCTGCGACCACCGCTCCCGCTACCACGGTTCCCAAGAAGGAGAGCATCGACGACATCATCGCCAAGGGCTATGAGAAGGTCGGCTACGTCGCGCTCTACAACAACGCCGACAAGTACAAGGGCAAGAAGATCATCACCGCCGCTGAGGTCAAGGACATCGGCGACTCCGCCCTCTATTTCATCCTCAGCGAGGGCAAGAAGAACCTCGCGTTCTACGAGTTCCAGTTCAAGGACAAGGACGAGATCAAGGACATCCGCAAGGGTGAGTTCGCCGTTCTCTACGGCGCCGTCAACGAAAAGGGTCTGCTCGGCTCTCACATCGAGATTCAGGACTGCCACATCGCCGCGGTAAAGGACGAAGCGAAGAAGTTCTTTGACGATCTCAAGGACGAGAAGATCAAGACCGAGACCACCGCTCCCGTATCCAAGGCAGCGACCACCGCGAAGCCCACCGAAAAACCCACTGAAAAGCCCACAGCGAAGCCTACCGAGAAACCCACCGAGAAGCCTACCGAAAAGCCGGCGCCGACCACTGAGCCGGTCGAGACCGTTCATCCCACCACAAAGGGCGAACCCGGCGTCATCTTCAACGAGAAGGACATCAAGGTCACCTATCAGGGCTTTGAGATCGAGGATGATTTTGTCACCTTCAAGATCCACATCGACAACAAATCCAAGCACGACTGCTATGTCGGCGTCATGGATTCCAAGGTCAACGGAAAGCTGTTTGACATCCTTGCGCTTGACTTCGTCGAGAAGGGCAAGAGCCTTGATTCCGGCTTGTATCTGATCCGCTACGACCTGCAGGAAATGGGCATCGAGAATATCGACAAGATCAACTTCAAGTTCGTCTTTGAAAACCCCGACGACTGGGATCATCCCATCATTTCCAAGGATATCGAGATCCTTACGCTTGACGAATAATTTACAGACTGAAAAATCCCCGAAATCCTTTGCGGATTTCGGGGATTTCCATATGGGAATCTCTAATAATTCAATGTCGTGCAGAAGTACGGAAGATTTATGGCAGAATGTTGTCAAAACGCCGCAGGAATACTGACGTATTTCAAGGCGTTTTGGCAAGATGATCCCGTGAAGATTCCGTGCTTATGTGCGGTAAGGAATTTTTAGAGGATCCCATATTATTATCTGTCGACAAAGTGCTTAAACTCCGTGTCGCGGCTGAAATCGACCGATTTGTAGAATGCGGGGTAGATCGTGAGTCCCTCGCAGTTGTCGAGATCGATCCAGCTCAGGTATTCCCCGTCGGGACCGCCGTCCGTGCGAAAGCCGTCGGGAATCTGCAGCAGCTTTTCGTTCGGCCTGAGCGTAAAGAAGCACGACACCTCATGAAAGGGAATGCCGTCGTCACAGGTAAAGAAGTTCTCGTGCACGCAGGCAAGGCGGTCGACCTCACACGTGACGCCCGTTTCCTCACGCACCTCGCGCTTCACGGCGTCCTCAAGGCTCTCGCCGAATTTCACCCTGCCGCCGACGGAGTAGTAATATTCCCGTTTCTCCTGCGGGTTGCGCGCCATCAGGATTTTTCGTCCGTCCGTAATAATCGCGCCGACGCGGAAGTTGAATTTGCCGTTCGGCGTCTGAAAGGTGCAGTCCATTTTCATCCCTCCTGTAAAAAAATCGAACCACATTATAGCACTGCGTGTCCCCTTTGTCAAGCGGTTTTTCTCTCGACCGCCGCCGCGTTTCGTTGTATGATGGAGGAAGCATAAGGACAGGTGAGGAAAATGATCTTTATCGGCAACCATGTATCGGTATCAAAGGGCTATCTCGCGATGGGAAAGCATGAGACCGCCCTCGGCGGCAATACCTTCGCGTTCTTTCCGCGCAATCCGCGCGGCGGCAAATCGAAATCCGTTTCATCGGAGGATATCGCCGCCCTGCGGCAGTACCTCGCGGACAACGCTTTCGGAAAGCTCGTCGTTCACGGCGCGTACACCATGAACATCTGCGCCGCAAAGGAGGACGTCCGCGCAAACTCCCGCGAAATGCTGCGGGACGACTTGCTGCGGCTGCAGGCGCTGAACGGCAATTTCTATAACTTCCACCCCGGCTGTCACGTCGGTCAGGGCATCGAAGCCGCCGTCGGGCAGATCGCCGAAACGCTCGCGGCGGTGATACGGGAGGTCGAGGACATGAGCGGACGTCCGCTGCAAAACAAAATCCTCCTCGAGACAATGGCAGGAAAGGGCAGCGAGGTCGGAGGAAGCTTCGCCGAGCTGAAAGCGATCATCGACCGCACCGCTGCTCTCAGCGGAGAGGACATCCGCGGAAAGCTCGGCGTATGTCTTGACACCTGCCACGTCTGGGACGCAGGGTACGATATCCAAAGCGACCTCGAAGGCGTGCTGCGGGAGTTTGACGCGGTACTCGGGCTTGACAACCTCTGCGCCGTCCACCTCAACGACAGCAAGAACCCCTGCGGCTCCCGCAAGGACAGGCACGAAAAGCTCGGACTCGGCTGCATCGGCGCGGACGCGCTGAGAAAAGCCGTGCGTCATCCGCTCCTGCAGAACCGCCCGTTCATCCTCGAAACGCCGAACGACGACGCGGGCTACGCGGCGGAAATTCAGACCGTAAAGGAATGGATGAAATAAAACAACGCCGGCAGGTTTTCAAAAGACCTGTCGGCATCGTTTTTAAAAATCCTTTGGATTTAGGTGATAAACCGTATCATAGTCCATGTTGACGGCGTAGTCCACCGTGAAATCGGTGAGGTGAAAGACGACCGACCACTCGGTGAAGATATGCAGATCGGCGTACTCCTGCTTGACGGCTTCGAGAAGCTTCATCGAATCCTCCGCCGTGTTCCGGGGCTGCTTTTCCAGCGCTTCGGCGAGCAGATCAAAGCGCTCGCAGGCGCCCTTGTAATTTCCCTCAAAGGTCTTGTTAGACATGCGGAAATTCGTGCAGACGGGGCTTTCCGTCACGCGCATCTTTTCGTTGTGCCACTCGATGACGGCGGCGTCGCCGTTCGCGTCGGCAACAAAGATGTGCTGCGTCCAGCCGTGTCCCGTGTGGATATCATATCCGCGGAGAAGCTCCACCGCTTCGCCGACCGTCGCGGCACGGTCGAGCAGCAGGCGGAGCGCCATTGTGACCGTCAGGTCGGGATTGTCGGTGTGCATATGCTCCTCGCCGAAATCCACGTCCAGCAGCGACGCGGTCAGTCCCTTTTCGTTCATGCCGTCCACGCCCATGTAAGGCGCGGCTAAGAGAGCCGCTCTGCCCCACAGACTTTCGGTTTCGTATTCGTTGCCCTGACCGACGGCGATCATGTCCGTCGATACCGACGCGACTGCCGCGTAGCCGCCCTGCGGATGGGTATATAAACAGAGCGTGTCAGAACCGCCCAGTCCGAAGTTCCGACCCGCGAGGTACTTTCCGTCGGGCGTCGGCGTGAGGAATGCGCTGCAGCCGTATTTTTGGAGGTTGCCTTCGATCTGATAGCCGAAGAACATGTCGTCGCAGATGAATTTCAGCAGCTCGTTCTCGTTTTTGATGCCCGCGTCCAGCGCCTTGTCGAGATGATAGTCCTGCTGATAGTTCATCGTGTAGAGGTCGTCTGCGACGTGCTTAATGCTCATCATCGAGGCGATTCTGCCCGAGAGGACAAATCCCGCGGCGATCACGCTGACCAGTACGATCCCCGCAAGGCTCAGCGCGGCGATTCTGATGATTTTCTTCGCTCTTGATTTCTTCATGGCTCCCACCTCAATAGTCCTTTTCCGTCAGATGAATGATGTTCTCAAAATCATTGTCGATGACATAATCCACCGTGAAGTCGTCCAGCGCGTAGACGCATGACCACTGCGTCCAGCTCACGCTTGCGGCTTTCAGAATATCCTCGGCTTCCTCGATATTGTTCTGCGGATGCTCTGCAAGGCGCTCGGTGATCACGTCGAAACGGTCGCACTGTCCCTTCCGGTCGCCGCTCTCTGTCTTTCTCGACAGGCGGAAGTTGGTGCAGACGTTGCTCTCCGAGACCTTCATCTGGTTCTTGTGCCACTCGACGACGACCGCCTTGCCGTCCTTGTCCGCGATGAACATGTGCTGGGACACGCCGTGCGCGGTGTGGATGTCGTACTGTCCGAGCAGCTCGAGCGCCTCGTCCACATTCGCCGCGCGGTCGAGCAGCATTCTGACCGCGATCACGATCAGAATCGAGGGACGGTCGTGGTTCTCGTGAACCTCCTCATAATCGAGGTCGAGCAGCGATACGCTCAGACCCTTTTCGTTCATGCCGTCCACGCAGAGATACGGAGCGGCAAGCATCGCGATTTTTCCTTCCAGACTCATCGGGTCGGTGCCGTTGGGATTGCCTACCGCCATCACATCCAGATCG
Organism: Ruminococcaceae bacterium P7; assembly: GCA_900100595.1. Lineage (GTDB taxonomy): Bacteria > Bacillota > Clostridia > Oscillospirales > Acutalibacteraceae > Ruminococcoides. The sequence goes on along the minus strand of FMUA01000004.1, from coordinate 143,969 downwards.
ACGCTGGAGCAGGAGGCGTAGCCGTCGCCCGGATGGGTATAGACCGAAAGCGTTTCCGTCGCGTCGAAGTCGAAGTTCCTGCCGACCAGCTTTTTGCCGTCGGGCGTATCGCTCAGAAACGCGCTGCACGCGAATTTCTTGACGTTGTTTTCCACCTGATAGCCGAAATAGAATTCGTCGCAGATGAATTGCAGCAGCTCTCTTTCCGACTTGATATTGGCTGACAGCGCCTTGTCCAGATGGTAGTTCTGCTGAAAGTTGACGGTGTAGAGCTGATTGCCCGCCTGCTTCACGCTCAGGATGGTGGCGGCTCTGCCGTACAGAATGATTCCGACTGTGAGGACGCTTGCGAGGAGGATTCCCGCTAGGCTCAGCGCAGTCAGTTTAATGATCTTCCGTGCTTTACTTTTTTTCTTCATTTTTCATCACCCAAGAATAAGTGTAACGTATCCTTCTAAAGTTTATCTGAAGAAACGGAAGATTTTGAAAATAAATTTCAAAGCCTTGACCCGCGCGGCGTTTCGCGTTATGATGAGAACGGAATAATGACAGAGGAGGCTGACGGAATGCTGTTTCAGAGAAAAAAGCTGCGGAAGCATTTCCGCTTTTACGGTGAGGTACAGGCGGTCGGGTTCCGCTTCACGGCGGCAGCCGCTGCGGAGGAATACGGCGCGACGGGCTGGGTGAAAAACGAGGCGGACGAGTCCGTTTCAATAGAGCTGCAGGGCAGTGAAAAGCAGCTTCGCCGCGTCCTCGACGCGCTGAATCAAAACGACTACATCCGCATCGACCGCATGGAATCCGAGCCGCTCGCGGTCATTCCCAAAGAGAGGAAATTTGAGATAAAATTTTAACCGCCGATGAGCTGAAAAAGCCGTCGGCGGTTTGTTGTTTGTATTTACTGATAAAACGCGTCGATGCCCGCGTTGATGGCGTCGATGTCAAAGAAGCCCTTGTAGCTCTGTTCCGCGCCTGCAAGGACGGTGTCGGGAACGGTGCCCGAGTCCACGTCGCTTCCGTCGGGACGGATATTCTTCGAGCTGCCCGAGATCGAATACATGCAGCCGTCCGGGAAATAGTGTGCGGTGACGATGCAGCAGCCGCCCGCGCTCTTTTCGCCGAGAACCGCGATATTTCTCTCCTGCGCGGTGCAGGGCATGCAGTTCGCGTTGGAATAGGAGTACCGCGACGTGATGACCGCAAAGCGGAAATCATAGGAGACCGCGTCATCCTTTTCATCAAATACGCCGTCGAGGTTCTTGTCGACGCGGATGTTCGTCCGGAACACGCTGTCCGACAGGGCGCTCTTGGTACGGTGCGTGTCCTCGCCGCGCATCACCGCGAGCATGTAATTGACCACATAGTCGCTGCCGCCTCCGTTGGTGCTCAGGTCGATGACGAAGATCTTCGCGTGGTTGGCGGCGGCGTAGTCGAGCGCCTCCTTAAAGGGCTTGACCGCCTTGTCCTCGAACGCGTTGAAGTCGAAAATATAGGTATCGCCCGCGCGGTAGAGCGACGCGCCGTTTTCCGCCGCGACAAATTCGAGCTGCGCATAGGCGGCTTCCTTTTCCGTGACAAGCGCGTCCTTTCCTGCGGTGACTGCCGACAGCTTTCCGACATTTTCGATGATTGCCGCCCTCTCCGGCTCTTTTTCGTCAAGCAGCTCCTCCGCGATGCCCGCGACATTCGGAATCGCGTATTTTGCCATTGCGTTCTTCATTCCGTAGTCCGTCTGCGTGTGACCGCCGTCGTAGAGGTAGTAGTTCAGCAGGCGGACGCCCGTGCAGTAGTCCTTCGTATCCTCCGACTGCAGCAGCTCGCGGATGCGCTTCGTTACGTTGTTATATTCCGAGAGCGTCTTGTCAAAGCCCTTTTCGCGGATGCTGTCGGAGAGCATCGCCATCGACGGCTGTCCGTAGACGGTGTCCATCGTCATGCAAAGCTCGTTATAGCAGAACTGCGCCATCGCCCTGGTGCGTGCATCCTCGAGCTTGCCCTGCCCGCCGCCCGCGTTCAGCGTATCGGCGGCGCTTTTGAAGAACAGCTCGCCGTTCCTGTACAGCACCGCGCAGCCTGTGTCGGCGAAAAGATCGCTGAGCGTGCAGAACGGCAGATAGACCTTGCCGTCGTTCTCGGCGACGTCGATGTCATACCTGCCGAGGTCGAGGAAAAAGGGCTTGACCTCGTCCTCTGTGGAGAAGCCGTTGTCCTGAATATAGACCGAGCCTGCCGCTTCCTCCTCGGAGTACGGCTTGTGGTTCTCGAGAATGAAGTACTCGATGCTGTCGCAGGAAAGCGTGTCCTTTTCCGCGTCAAGCGTCAGCGTATAGCCGCCGTTCGTGAAGTGATAGGTTCCATTCTCTCCCTTTTGAAAGCCGACCTCCGACGTAAAGAGCTGATTGAGATAGTCCTGTGCGTCGGCAAAGGGGATCTCGGGCAGGTCGTCGCGGAACAGACACGCGAACGTCAGCGGCGTCTGCTCCTTCAGCGGATAGGCGCTGACCTCTTTTTTCTCGTAGACGTGCGCCTGCTTCGTGTTGGGCGTGCAGGCGGCGGCGTTTGTGAACAGCGCCGTCAGCACCAATGTCAGTGACAGGATTCTTTTCATAGCGGCTCCTCCTCGCAAAGCTGTTTTTTGATGACAGCCCTATTCTACACCCGTCATCTGAAGTTGTTCTGAAGATTTTCCGCCTTTTTCTCCGCTTTCACGAGCAGAACGGCGGCAAGGAGGATGAACGGCAGACCTGCCAGCAGTCCGACGGGCGCCGAGCCGAGCAGCCTTGCCGAGCCTGCATCCGTGACGGTCACGAGCATCGGCAGGGTCGCGGCGGCGTTGACGGAGCCGTGAAAGAGCGCGGGCAGCCAGATGCAGCCGCTTTTCTCATACAGCCAATCGCTGATAATACCCAGCGCGACGGTGATGATGCAGAATTCAAGCATACCGACGACGGGAAAGCCGAAGTAGTCGGAGCCGTATTCGTAGCCGATGAGCCAGATGACCGGCCAGTGCCACATGCCCCAGATCGCGCCGCCGATCAGCCATGCCGCTCTTTTGCCGAACCGCGCCTTGAGCTGCGGATAGAGAAAGCCGCGCCAGCCCGCTTCCTCGCCCGCGGCTAAAAGCATGTTGACAGCGGGCGCGTAGGTGACGGAGGCTATGACCGTGATCAGACAATACAGCGGATAGGAGATTCCCTGCGCCTCCAACTGCGCCTCCAACTGCGCGGCGGCTTCCTCCGTGCCCAGCGACGCGAGCGCCTTTCCGCTGATATCAAAATGCGAGGGAAAGACCAGAAAATACAATCCTGCGCCAATAGCAGTCAGAATCAAGGGCGCGAACCACGCGAACAGGATGTATCTCACATTCCCTTTGAAGCGCGGCTTCCAGCCGATATTCCGGAGCTTGAAGCCCGAGAGCAGCACCCCGAGCAGCGGCACGAACATCATCACCGCCATCATCGGCTGCGCCGCCAGGGCGAGTCCGTTCCATGCCAGCACGCCGATAGCCGCCTGCATCAGGTACGCGATGCCGAACGTCCAGATCAGGTATTTGATAAGCTGTTTTTTGTTGAAGGTGGTTTCTTTCATCCTTCTCACCGCTTTCTGTTTTGATAATTTCATTATACCGCAACGGCGTTGCATGTCAATATGGTTACGGACTTTTGTAACAAAAAACCGGCTCAGAGCCTTCGCTCTGAACCGGTTTTATCATAAGGGAACCTCTAAAAATTCCTTACCGCGCATAAGCACGGAATCTTCACGGCATCATCTTGCCAAATCTCCTTGAAATACGTCAGTATTCCTGCGGAGCTTTGACAATATCCTGCCATAAATCTTCCGCGCTTCTGCACGACATTGAATTATTAGAGATTCCCATAAGGTATATTGATGTGATGACAGTTTTTTTCTTATTCCGCAGGATAGCAAAACTGGTAGTTGGTGTAGTAAACGACCGTGTCGGGACCGTCGCCTGTTGTGACAGGTACGACCGTGATGACCCACGCCTTGCTGCCGTCGGGAGCGTAGCCCTGGTAGCAGTCCAGAACCTCAGCGCCTGAGCCTGCCTGCTGCTTGACTTGCGCGACAGCGGTCTCCTGTTTGATGTAGCCGTCCTCGTCTACCTTCTCGTTCGAGGAGCTTTCGGAGCCGGAGGACTGCTCGGGATAGCAGAACTGGTAGCCGGAATAGTAGATGACGGTGTCAGCGCCCTCGCCTGTTGTGATGGGCTTGACAGTCACGACCCATGCGAGTGCGCCGTCGGGAGAATAGCCCTTGTAGCTGTCCACAATCTGGGCGCCTGTGCCTGCCTGCTGTCTGACGTTCGCGATCGCGGTCTGATGATCGATGTAGCCGTCCTCCTCCACGGCAGCGCTTGAACCTTTGCTGTTCTCAGCCTGTGAGCTGCTGTTGTCCTGCGCGTTCTGCGACGCCTGCGACTGCGCGTTCTGGGAAGTCTGCGCGCCGGGCTTGGTGGTTGCTGTTGTCGCCTTGGTCGTCGCGGGTACGGTCGTGGCAGCGGTGCTGCTCTGGTTATTGCCGCCGCAGCCTGCAAAGAGGATCGCGGTTGCCGATACGACTGCCACGGCAAGCACCGCGGCAATTGCTGTTCTGATTGTCTTGTTCATTTTGATTACCTCCAATTGATTTGTTGGCTTCATTATATCACACAAAGTAGGACAAAACCATGACAAAACTGCAATGAAACAAATAATTTTTGAAATTTTTTCAGATTTTTTCCCGCAGCCCCTATTTTATCACATGAAACCCGTCAAATCATTAATCATTACGGTTTTTTTTGCAAAAAAGCACCCTCTTCCGAGAGTGCTTTTTTATCACGCTTTTCCGGAAAGCATCTTCTTTGCTCTGCCGAGGAAAATCAAAAAGGCAAGATAGCCGATAAACTCCATGACCGCGACGATCGCATTGAAAACGGATTCCGTCCGCGGGACGAAAACGGGAATGATGCGGAACAGGACCGCCACCGCGAAAACGGACGCGGAAAGAATGAGGACGATTTTGCCGTGCAGCATGACGCTCCTGTTATCCAGCTTTTCCGCGAGGTCGTAGATGCCGAGGGTAACATACACCGTGACAAGCAGGGTGAGCACCTCGTTGATACTCGATAAGATATTGCTGAACGTGCCCTCGGTCAGGGACGCGACCACGTCGGCAGGAATGCCCGCAAACAGAAAGATCAGCGCCGACCCGAAATACCTGCCGTCCTTCCGCGACTGATTGATGCCGATGATCTGCAGCAGGAAGGAAAGAATCGCGACAATGCCCGCAATCAGCAGAAGAATGAAAATCGCGGCAATGAACCGGTCATCGGACGATTTCTTGCTGTTGATGATGCTGAGAACCGCCGTGACAAAAAGCAGCAGCGTGGTGACGATATTGAGTATCTCAGACGCAAAGAGCTTCTTCACGCCCTTGTATCCGTTTGGAAATCTCATAATGCTCCTCCTTCCGTCATTTGCGCTCGATGGGATCGCCCGAGTAGTTTTCGAGCGCGCTGAGCGTCAGCACATCCTCCTGCGCGCCCTTTTCCTCGCCGTTCGTCATCAGGTCGTCGCAGTAGCGGTAGAGCTGATTGGTCGTTGAAGCGACCTCGTCCCACATTTCCTTCTGCGAGTCGTTCATCGGGTCGATTCTCATGTTCTCGGTTTCGACGAGTCCCTCTGCGAGAAAGTCGGTGAACTTGATTGCGCCGTAGACGTTCATATGATCCTCGTTATAGAAGTCGCGGCTGTCGTCGATGCCGATCTCGTCGGCGTGGTTCTCGAAGGCGTAGTAGCTGAAGCCGTAGTCCTTGACGAACGACGCCATCTTGTTCGAGCGCTTGACGCGGTCATAGGTCTTGTCCGTCACATAGTGCGGCGCGCGCACAAAGATGACGTTGAGGTTCTGCTCCTTACTGTAGGCGAGCAGGTCGAGCAGGTTTTTCTCGAGCTTGGGGTCGAGGTCAAGCTCGCCCTTTTCCTGCGTGATCTTCTCGTTGAAGCTCGGGGTGTCGGATTTGAACACCTTCGCGGTGGTGCGGAAGCCCTTGAGGACGTTGTAGCCGCGGACGTCCAGCGAGAAGTTGCTCTCCATCATGTTCACGCGGTCGGGGATCTCCGTCCAGAGTCCGTGGTATTTGATCAGCGGGAAGAAATACTCCCACTTCTGCTCAATGGGGACGTTCTTCTGAATATAGCTGAGCTTGTTGAAGCTGAACGGCAGGTTGTCGAAGAACTTGTGGATATGCGCCTCGTTTTTCTCGTTGTCGCTGTCGCCGTAGAGGAAGGCGTTCGCCTCGATGACGATGACGTTCGGGTGCTGGGTGCGGACGACCTCCTTGACGGCGGTGATGACGCCCTCGGAGGTGATGGATTCCGACGCCAGCAGGTAGCTGGTGAAGCCGTATTTTTCATAGGCTCTGCCCGGCATGAAGCTGGTGTAGATATCGCTCGCGCCGATGAACACCGCGTCGACCGAGTCGCGCTGCTCCTGATAGAAGCCCTCGACGCGCAGGCTGTTGTGGTCGACGTTGCGCAGGACGTACTGCTGCAGCAGCAGGCAGGAAACCATGACGGTCAGGAAAAAGCAGGAAGTTTTGACGGTGCGTGTAACATAGTGTTGAAATTTCATAGCGTTTCAAACCTCCCCTTAGAACTGCATATAGACGAAGTCCGCGGCGTTGTAGCCCGAGCCGTAGATGCCGAAGATAACGACGGTCATGATGCCGAGGTACAGCAGCAGGAAGCGCAGCATGAACGGCTTGCGGTCAAGCATGGTGCGGATATCGGTGTCGAGGTGTCTTTCCTGAATGATGCTTGCGATCAGAATGATGACCGCGCCCGCGAGGATGATGATGTAATCGGGCACAGTCAGCCCGAGCTTGCCGATCTCCTCCATTCCCTTTGAGAAATCCTGTCCCGTAAAGAACAGGCTCAGGGTGCGCATGCCCTCTCCGAACGAGGGAGCGACGTCGAACACATAGCCGACGAGCACCACGAGCAGGGTGCGGAAGATCTGGAAGCCGACGAAGAACGGATTCTTGCGGCTGATGCGCAGCTTGTCCACCGCGCCGTCAAAGAGCGGCTGCAGCAGGATGCTCACCATGATGATCACGCCGTTCCACACGCCGAACGCGACGTATTTCCAGTCCGCTCCGTGCCAGACGCCGACCACGAGGAACACGATCAGCGACGCGACGCTGGTCGGCAGTACCTTCGCGACGTGCGCGCCCGCGGCGGTCTTGCCGAAGCGGGTGTTCTTCATCTTCTTGCCCGCGTTGATGAACACGTTCGACATCGCGACGGGATAGAACAGGTAGTTTTTCAGCCAGCCGCCGAGAGAGATGTGCCAGCGGCGCCAGTATTCGTTGATGGATTTGGAGAAGTAGGGGCGCTTGAAGTTGTCGATCATGTCGATGCCGAAGATCTGCGCCACACCGCGCGAAATATCGATGCCGCCCGAGAAGTCGGCGTACAGCTGCAGAGCGTAGAGCAGGATCGTGAAGGTCAGCGTAGTGCCGCCGAACTTGGCGTAGTCCTTCTCCACCGCGCCGATCAGGATATAGGCTCTGTCCGCGATGACGAGCTTCTTGAAGAAGCCCCACAGGATCAGCTCCATACCGTGCTTCATGCGCGTGAAGTCGAAGTCGTGCGGCTCAAAGAGCTGATGCGCCAGCTGGTCGTAGATGCTGATGGGTCCCTGAATGATCTGCGGGAAGAACGACACGAACAGCAGCAGCTTGAAGGGATTGCGCTGCGCCTCGGTTTTCTCGCGGTAGACGTCCACGATGTAGCCCATCGACTGGAAGGTGTAGAACGAGATACCCAGCGGCAGAAACAGCTTAAGCGTCGGTATCGAAAAGCTCACGCCGAAGCTGCCGAGCATGTCGTTCAGACTGCCCGCGAAGAAGCCGTAATACTTCAAAAAGGCGAGGATGCCGAAGTTGATGAGCAGCGCCAGCGTCATGATCAGACGCTTTTGAATTTTGATCTTGTTTTTGTAGCGCTTTTTCTGATCTCTGTCCCATTCCTTTTTCTTTTCCTTTAAAAGCTTTTTGGAATGAGCGGCAACGCGCTCAATCCACAATGCGATCAGGTAGGTCGTCAGGGAGGTGAACAGGATGAAAAACGCGTACTTGTAGCCTGCCACAGCGTAGAAAAATACGCTCGCCGCCAGCAGTACCGTCCATTTGTATTTCCTTGCGGGAAACAGGAAGTACACCAGCATGGTGACAAACACAAAGCAGATAAAATTGAGCGTTGTGTAAGAGATGTTGAACAGCAAAATAACAGCCTCCGTTCACTGAAAAATAGTCACCACTATTATAGCATAATAATCCGGGCAATCCTACTGTTTTTTTCGGCTTTTTTGATTACAATTCAGCAATTTTTCTTTTTACGGCAAAAAACAAGGATTTGCTTATACATTCAGATCGTCGACCAGATTCCAGCCCAGCTCGGGAATACTGACGTTGGGATTGATGTCGTCGTTCGTGACGGCGAACACGTTCATGCCCGTTTTCGGGTCGGTGTAGACCATCGTCAGATAGGTCGAGAAGTAACCCGAGTGGAACAGACCTTCGCCGTAGGGACGGATGCCGAAGCCGTAGTTTTCCTCCTCACCGCACTCGTCGTACTCGTCCGTGTAGTCCGTCGTCATCATCTCGACGCTCTCCCCGGTGAGAAGCGCGTGCGTCCGCAGCGAGGTCAGCCAGCGGTCGATGTCGTGCGCGTTGGAGATCATGTCGCCGAGTCCCATCGTGACGCCGACGTAGACCGTCTGCGGCGTTACGGTCGGCGCAGCGAGGTGCGGATGACGGAACAGATCCACGTCGTCGATGAACGTGGTGTGCTTCATGCCGAGCGGCTCAAAGATGTGCTCGCGCAGAAAGTCGCTGTAGCTCTGTCCCGAGACGATCTCGACGATACGCGCCAGCAGGAAGTAGTTGGAGTTGGAGTACTCAAACGCCGAATCCGGCTCGAACTCCAGCGGCTGACGCAGCAGCCAGTCCTCGAGCAGACGGCGGTTTTCCCCGGCGGTGTTGTCGTTTGTGATCACGCCGCGCAGCTCTCCCGTGGGAAGCTCCGTAAACGCGCCGTCGATGTATTCCACATCATAAAACTCTCTGATGCCCGAGCGCATATCCAGAAGATGACGGATCGTCAGCTCCTTTGCGTATCGGTAGTCCGGGAAGAATCGCGTCAAATCCTCGTCCACGCTGAGCTTGCCTTCCTGCCGGAGCAGCAATATCGCCGCCGCGGCAAACTGCTTGGACACCGAGCCGATGCAGAATTTGGTATCGGTCGTGATCGGTTGGTTCGTCTCGCTGTTTTCGACGCCCTTCGCCGTCTGACAGACCGTATGCCCGTTCTTCGTCACAAACACAACGCCGCTGAAGCCTGTATCTTTCAGCAGCGCGTTCAGATACGCCTGCTTTTCGTTTGCCCCGCATGAAGCAAAAATCGAAAGCGTCATCACGGCGGCAAGCAGCAGAGCTAAGATTTTTTTCATTATAATTCCCCCTTTTCCTGTCGGATACATAAAGCAGGAACAGATGTATATTGAAGCTACAGCTATAGTGTAAGGATAGTATACCATAAAAAGTATCACAAGAGTATGACAAACAGGTGAAAAACGGAAATTTTTTTTGAAAGGCTGCGCCGCCGCAAGAATTCCCTCTCCGTCAGCATATTCCGCGTATTTTTTTATTGACAAAAGCGCAAAAATAGTGTACGGTTGTTATAATAGTTGGGTAGTGCAGATAAGGAAAAATTCATTTTCAAGGAGTTACTATGCTGCAAATAGAAGGTATCAGAAAGATTTACAAGACAGGTTCCCTGACGCAGGAGGCGCTCAAGGGCGTTTCTCTGAGCCTGCGGGACAACGAGTTTGTCGCGATACTGGGACAGAGCGGCTCGGGCAAGACCACGCTGCTGAACATCATCGGCGGACTCGACCGCTACAACGACGGCGACCTGATCATCGACGGCATCTCCACCAAAAAATACTCCGACCGCGACTGGGACAGCTACCGCAACCACACGGTCGGCTTTGTGTTCCAGAGCTACAACCTCATTCCCCACCAGACGATTCTGAAAAACGTCGAGCTGGCGCTGACCATCAGCGGCGTCAGCGCAGCGGAGCGTTCCGCACGCGCAAAGGATGCGCTTGAAAAGGTGGGGCTGAGCGAACACATCCACAAGAAGCCGTCGCAGCTTTCGGGCGGTCAGATGCAGCGCGTCGCGATCGCACGCGCACTTGTCAACGACCCGAAGATACTGCTTGCCGACGAGCCGACGGGCGCGCTCGACAGCGACACCAGCCTGCAGGTCATGGACCTGCTCAAGGAGGTCGCCGAGGACAGACTCGTGGTGATGGTCACCCACAACCCCGAGCTTGCGGAGCAATACGCCACGCGTATCGTGACGCTCAAGGACGGTCAGATCACCTCCGACTCCGACCCCTACATCCCTGAGGAGCAGGAACGGGTGCACAAGAACATGGGCAAATCGTCCATGTCGCTCCTGACCTCCCTCGCTCTCTCGTTCAACAACCTCTGGACGAAAAAGGCGCGGACGATACTCGTATCGTTCGCCGGCTCCATCGGCATCATCGGCATCGCGCTGATTCTGTCCCTTTCCAACGGCTCGAATGAATACATCCGCAGCGTCGAGGAGGAGAGCCTGCAGGATTATCCGCTGACGATCACCGACACCAACCTCAACCTGACGTCGATGATCGCGTCGCATACGAACGCGGAAACGGACGGCGCCGTCGTTGAGGACGACGAATCCGTGCAGGAATGGAATGCGATGACGAGCATGCTCTCGGGCATGACGACCAACGACCTCAAATCGCTCAAGGCGTATTTTGAGAGCGGCGACTGCGACATCGACGACTATGTGCAGGCGGTGGAGTACAGCTACAACATCACGCCGCGCATCTACAAAACGGACGGCGACAGCTACCGTCAGGTCAACCCGAGCACCGCCTTCGAGTCGCTGGGCTTCTCCTCGGAGAACAGCTCCACCAACGGGCTGTTCTCCACCTTCACCAATACGGACACCTTTTTCGCCCTGCCCGAGAGCGAAAAGATCCTGAAAAAGAACTATGAGCTGAAAGCGGGCAAGTGGCCCGAAAAATTCGACGAGTGCCTCGTCACGCTGACCGCAAGCGGCAAAATATCCGACGTCACGCTCTATACCCTCGGTCTGAAGGACCCGAAACAGCTCGACGAGCTGATCGCCGATTTTGCGCAGGGCAAAGAACCCGCCGCGGTCGAGTCGGGAAAGCGCTACCGCTATGACGAAATCCTCGGCACGGAATTCCGCCTTGTCCCGACGTCCTCCTTCTATACCTACGACAAAAGCTACAGCGTCTGGACTGACCACAGCGGCGACGCGAAGTATGTCAAAAATCAGCTGAAGGACGCGGAGACAATCAGAATCGTCGGCATCGTCCAGCCGAGCGAAAGCGGCTCGCAGACCGGTCAAATCGGCATCGGCTACACCCCTGTCCTCACCAAACACGTCATGGACACGGCTGCCGAATCGGATATCGTCAAGGCGCAGCTGAAAAGCCCCGAAACCAACGTGTTCACGGGCAAGGATTTCGATGACGAGAACCAAAACGGCGACAGCCCCGATTTTTCGTCGCTCTTCTCGGTCGACAAGGACGCCGTCGGAGAGCTGTTCAAGCTCGACAGCGACAAAATGGATTTTTCGGGCTTCGACCTCAGCTCGCTCGATCTCAGCGGAATGGATTTCTCCGAAATCGACATGAGCGACGTCGCGTCCTCGGCGGATTTCAGCGGAATGATGCCCGCGCTGAGTGAAGCGGATATCACCTCGCTGCTCAGCGGCGTGAAGCTCAATATGACAGAGGAAACGCTGCGCGGACTGTTCGACGGCATCCTCAGCGGCTACCAGAGCTATGTCAAGGACGACAAGCGCGCCGATATCTCCTCCCTGACGTCCTCCGTCGCGGGCTACCTCCGAACCGACGCCGCGCGGGAGATGATCCGGAAAAACCTGCAAAAGACCCTTTCGGGCAAGCTCGATGACCTGATCACCGCCGACGATGTCTCCGCGATCGCCGAAAGCTACGTCATGGGCTACGCCGTCTGGCTGGAGAAGAACGGCTATGAACCCAACGATTTCAGCCGCATCAGCGAATACGCCGATTCCGCCGACGCGAAAGCGATTCTCAGCGACGGCAGAGCTGCTCTCCGCGAAAAGCTGAACGCGCTGAAATTCACCGACGAGGAGATCACCGCGCTGCTGACCGCCGTCATCGAGGGCTACGAGAAATACGCCGAGGAGGAACAGCTTCCGTCGGTATCGTACCTGCTCTCGTCGTTCGGAAAGTATCTCTCCACCGGGGAGGCGCAGGCGCTCATCGGCAAGACCGTGGCAGAGTCCGTGGACGCCTCGGGACTGGAGGAGAGCATGTCCCGTTACTCCTCGCTGATATCGCAGCAGATGGGCGCGGTGATGCAGGGCATTTTCACCTCCGTCGGCAATCAGATCACCGCGATGCTTCAAAGCAACATGGCACAGCTGACGTCGGGCTTGTCGGATAACCTCCTCAGCGGCTTCAACTTCAACACCGACGCGCTGGCGGATATGTTCAAGTCGGAAATGTCCGCCGAGGAGCTCAAGGATTTGATGACCTCCCTGCTCTCAACACGGAAAACCACCTATGAGAGCAACCTCAAAAAGCTCGGCTACGCGGATATCGCCAACCCGTCGTCGATCACCATCTATCCGCTGGACTTCGACAGCAAGACCCATATCAAGGAACTGATCAGCGACTACAACGCGCGCATGGAGGCGGCAGGCGAAAACGAAAAAATCATCGAATACACCGACCTCGTCGACGCGCTGATGGGCTCGGTCACGACGATCATCGACGCTATCAGCTATATCCTGATCGCGTTCGTCGCGATCTCGCTGGTGGTTTCGTCCATCATGATCGGCGTCATCACCTATATCAGCGTCCTCGAGCGCCGCAAGGAGATCGGTATTCTCCGCGCGATCGGCGCTTCCAAGCACAATATCTCAACGGTATTCAACGCCGAGACCTTCATCATCGGCGCGCTGGCAGGCGTCATCGGCATCGGCATTTCCGAGCTGATCATCATGATCGCCAATCCCATCCTGCACGCGCTGACGGGTAAGGAAAACATCAACGCGATCCTGCCTCCCGCGGCGGCGCTGATACTGATTATCCTCAGCGTGATTCTCACGCTGATCGGCGGTATCATTCCCTCGCGCAAGGCGGCGAAAAGCGATCCCGTCGCGGCGCTCCGTTCGGAATAAGCGTCGCCGCGGAAATCAAGGTGCAGGAATAGAAGGGATGAAAAATGTTCAAGGTAAAAAAGAGAGCGCTGCTGCTGATAGCGGGAATCGTCTGGCTGGCGGCAGGCGTCAATGTCGCACGGCTGGGGATCCTCTCCTATTTCGCGATCGAACAGCAGTGGTATTGGTACGCGCTGTCCGTCGTGATCTTCCTGCTGTTCGGCGCGATGTTTTTCAGAATGAGCCAAAAGCACACAAAGCGGATTGTGGGCTACAAAGAGGAGCGTCAGCCGTTCTGGCGTTTCTTCGATTTGAAAGCCTATATCATCATGGCGGTGATGATGGGAGGCGGAATCGGTCTGCGCGCCGCAGGCGTATTTCCCGACGCGTTCGTCGCGTTTTTCTATACGGGACTCGGCTGCGCGCTTGCGCTGGCAGGCGTCCTGTTTTTGAGGAGCTTTTTGATGTATGGCGCCATACAATCCGATCAATAAATCGTTAGCAGGGAAGAACAGACGATGACGAAACAATCAAAGCCGAGAAAAATCCTGAAAACATCACTGGTCTATGTTCTGATGATCGCGATAGCCTGCGGCATGGCTCTTTGCTATCAGATCTTTATTTTCGAGAACAGCTTCGCCCCCGCGGGCATCAACGGCATCGCGACGATGATACAGTACAAGCTGAATTTTTCCGTCGCCTACATGAGCCTTCTGATCAATATTCCGCTCTGCGTGCTCGCGTTTCTTTTTCTCGACAAGGGCTTTGCCGCACGCTCGACGGTGTTCGCCCTCACCTTTTCCGTCGCCCTCCTGCTGCTGCAGTTCAGGGTGATCGACCTGTCCTTCCTCAGCTACAAGACTTCAAACGGCACCAGCACCATCCTCGCGCCGATCGCCTCGGGCGTCATCAACGGCATCATCTACGGCGCCGCCATCCGTCTGAACGGCTGCACGGGCGGTACGGATATCATCGCCGCGCTGATTCACAAAAAATGGCCCGAACAGAATCTGATATGGATTATCTTCGCGCTGAATTCAGCCGTGGCGGTCGCCTCCTATTTTGTCTACGACCTCAAGGTCGAGCCGGTGGTGCTCTGCATCATCTACTCCTTCCTCACCAGTCAGGTCGGCGACACCATCCTGCGCGGCTCCAGACAGCGCGTCAAATTTGAGATCGTGTCGAATGAGTATCAGGAGATCTCCGACGAGATCATCAAAACGCTCCGCCATTCCGTGACGGTCGTCCCCGCAAAGGGCATGTTCTCGGGCAGGGAGACGGAGATGCTGATCTGCGTCGTCCAGAAGCATCAGGTCGTCGCGATGGAGAAAATCATCGCCGCCCACCCCGGCGCCTTCGCGTATTCCACCATCATCAACGAGACGCTCGGCAATTACGAAAAAATCCATTACAACATCTTTGAGCATCTGAAAAAGAAATAAGGGAGCCTCTGAAAATTCCTTACCGCTCATCAACACGGGCAGCAGCCCGACGGATGCTCCCTGTGAAACGAACCCCGCGTAAACGCAGTGTTTACGCGGGGTTTTCCTATTGCCGCTCACACGGGAGCACGGTGAGACGGACGTTTTTCATTTAGAACGGGATCACATTTCCGTAATGATCTCCGCGATGTACTTCTGGATATGCGTCGCGTCGGAGATATTGATGATGCCGTCTCCGTTCGCGTCCGCGGCAGCAAGTCCGAGGGCGTCGAGCGTCTCGAGGTCAGCGAGATACTGCTGCAGGAGCGTGACATCGGAAATGGTGATTTCCTCGTCGCCGTTGACGTCGCCCTTGATCGAGCGGATCCGGTTGTAGACGAAGAAGTCCTCGTTGTTGGACATGATGCAGTCGGTCACGCGGGAAATGACTCTAGCGTGAACATAGCCGTTCGCATCCGTGAGCTTCCTGCTGACGGGGAGCATGACCGTCGCGGGACAGTCGGAGGAAACCTCGGAGATATTGACCTCCGCGTAAACGGCGCCCGTCTCGGGATCGAATACCTCGAGCGCTGCGGGAGTGGAATAATCCGTTCTGTTGGTGATCACGGCGTAGAGATAGCTCTCGCCGTTGTTGTTATACTGATTGCAGCTCAGCTTCAGGTCTGCGACTGCGGGATTGAACGAATAGGAATCGGAACTGCTTCCGGTCGCGTCGCAGACCGTCAGTCTGAGGTCGCGGCTCTCGATCTCGTCGGGAGAGGAAAAGGGTACGGTGAACAGCCTGCTTTCTCCCGCGGAGAGCGAGGAGTCGGGAGCGGTAAAGGCGCTGAGCGTCTTTCCGTCGTAATCGGTCATCTCGAAGATCAGGTTGCCCGTAGGCAGAACGCCGTTGTTTCTCACTCTGACGAGCATCGAAGCTTCCTCACCCTTATGGATGGAGGTGTAGTCGACGATGGGATCGGAGATGACGGGCTGCGGCTTGCGGGCGACGGAGGTGTTGACGAGATCGGACTGACGGCCGTTCTCCGTTTCCGTATCCACGTAGTAGGTCAGGTTGAGCGTGCCGCCGGTGTAGGCTGCCTCAAAGCTGCGGATATTGCCGTTCGCCTCCGCAACGGTGACGGGAGACGACCATGCGCCCGTTTCGTTGTCAAGGCAGATCTGAGAAAGACGGTTGTCCTCGCTTTGGAACACAACGGAGGCGGTTCCGTCGCTTTCGAGGAGCCTGAAGCCTGCCGCAAGCGCGCCGGATACGTCGCACAGCGCCGAAACGGTGCCGCCCGCGATATCATAGCTTGTCAGCTTGCCGTCCTGATACCACATCACGACGTCCCTGCTGCGGAGCGTTCCTGTTTCCACCGCGGAGACGATGCCCTCGGCGAGCGTCTTGACGCTGCCCGTTGCCATGTCATAGAGATACAGGCTCCTGTCGCCGCTTGTCGCCAGATCGCTGTCGGCGTCCTTGGTGAATACGACGCTGCTGCCGATGGTGCTGCAGTTGAGGATCGTACCGGAGTTTTCGGTGACTGCCCCGGGAGCGCTCCAGCTTCCGTTCTCATATCTGCTGAACAGGAGGGCGTTGCTGCTGTCGGTGAACAGCGGATTGGCGGCGCTGTTTGACAGCCACACCGCCGTGGGCTTGCCGCCCGAATAGCTGACAGCGGGACACGCGTCGTAGGCGGTATTGTCGGTCAGCCTTACCGCAGGCTCAAACGCGCCCGTCTGCACGTTGAAGGCGGAAGCGTAAATATCGACGGAGGAGAACATGTCCTTCATTGTCATGCCGTCGCTCAGCTCGCGGTTCGCCTGCGCGTAAACGAGCTGCGCGCCTGCTCCGTCGCTTGCCAGCGAGAAGCTGAGGTCGGAGAGGTGGTTGTCGTCGACCTTCTTGGGAACCGACCACTTGCCGCTTGCGTCGTCGCGCACGCTGTAGTAGAGCGCGAGCGCGTTCGCGACGGTGTCGGAGGACTTGTCGACGCCCCTGTATACCATCACGGTCTTGCCGTCGACGGTCACGGTCTTCGGCGCTTCGGAGGCGTCCGCGTTTTCGATCAGCGTCGCCGTTCCCTCGGGAAGTCCCGCGGGAGCGTCCCATGCGGTGCCGCGCGTGAGAAGACCGGTGTTGAGCTTGTAGTTGTCGGTGTTGAAGAGTGCGCCGACGTTTTCGTTCTCATAGAACTTTATTCTGCCCTCGAGAAGCGTGATCTCGTCGTAATACCACGCGAGCTGCAGATAGAGTCCCACACGTCCCGTGCCCGTGAATTCCTTCACTGCCCACGGGGAAATGAGCGTCGTGACGTTGAGCTTGCCTTCTCCGAAAACGCCCGCGCTGGCATACGGTATGCCCACGCCCGCGTTGATCTTCAAACCGAATTCCAGCCCGAGGAGGAAGCCCTCCGTGAGCGCTTTGTATTCGGAGGATATGCCCATCTCCGAGGATGCGCTCAGAGAGAAGGTCTCGCTGGATGAATTTGACGGTGACGTTCGGGAAGGCTTTCAGATAATCCTGCGCCGGGCTGTCCTCGTAGCAGAGAGCCGTGAAGCTGCCGTCTGACGGGAATGCGTCGGCGGCTATCGAGGTCAGACCGCTGCCGAACACGACCTCGTCAAGCTGCTTCGCGTTTGCAAAGGCAAGGCTTCCGATCGTTTCAACCGAGTTTGCGATCTGTATGTTTTTCAGACTGCCGCACTGGTAGCAGGTGCGGTAGCCGATGCTCTTAACGCCCTCGCCGAAGGTGATGCTCTCCAGCGCGTAGCAGTATTCAAAGGCATAATTGCCGACGGCGAGATTCGTGCCGGTGACGACGGCGGATTTCATTCCGGTGCAGCTGCTGAACGCGTCGCTTGCCAGCGTGCCGAGGGTAGAGGGCAGCTCGACGCTCTCGAGCGACGTACAGCCGTTAAAGGCGTAGGTGCCGATGGACTGCAAGCCCTCCGCAAAGTGAGCGGTTTTCAGCGCATTCGCTCCCGAAAAGGCGTTTCTTCCGATACTTCTCAGCGATGACGGGAAGTCTACCGATTCAAGGGAGGTGCAGCCCGAAAAGGCGGCGTCCTCAATGACCTCAAGCCGCTTCGGGAGCGTGACGCTTTTCAGTGTTTTATTGCTTTGGAAGGTCTGCCCTCCCAGCACCGTGACGTACTTGCCGTCGATGGTGTCGGGAATTTCCAGCCCTTCCGCATCGCTGCTGCAGGACAGCAGCTTGACGTTGGTGTATTCGTTCACCAGCGTATAGGTGAACGAACCGCTTTGGTAGGTCTCCTCGGCTCCCGTTTCGCCTCCGACAAGTTCAGCAGCGCTGACATACCAGGCGTGCAGGACGTTGCCCGGTATGATTGTCAGCGCACTGAAAGCGATGACGAATGCGAGAACCGAAGAAACAAGCTTTTTGATTTTTTTCTTCATTCTGTTCTCTCCTTTACTGTAAAAATGCGTATACATTTCTTAAACCAAGTATATCACAGGCACACGGCAAACAAATTGATAAAATGGAAAAAACTGATAAAAATTTCCGCAGTTGCCGCATGGATTATGTGCAGCAACGCGGAAAGCAGAAAAATCGGCAGCCTTGTCGGAAAGGCAGGGCTGCCGTTGTTTGATTTGTGTTTTCCGTCAGCTGCGGGAATGCTTATCCGAGGTGGTCGATGATCTCCGCAATGTACTTCTGAACCATTGTCGCGTCGTCAATTGTAACCTGACCGTCGCAGTTTGTGTCGGCTGCAATGAGCTGATCAGGCGTGAGCTGAGCCAGATCCGCGAGGTATTCCTGGATCTTCGTCACGTCGTTGATGGTGACCTTGCCGTCGCCGTTCGCGTCGCCGATGAGGAGCTTGCGGGCGTTCTTCCTGAAGGTCGCCCTGTAGGTCACTTCCGCTGTTACCTTGGAGATCGCGGGCATCCAGCCCGTGAACGCATAGTAGCTCTGCGCGTCGGGTTTTTTGACCGGGGTTTCGCCCTTGTATTCGGGCATCGTGCCGTATTCGACGTCACTCTGCTGCAGCACGGTGTCGTCCTCGTTGACAAAGGTGATGGTATATTTCTTGAACGTCCACTTCGCGTACAGCGTGAGATCATCCATCACGGGCGTGTCGAAATCGAACGCCTTGGTGCACGCTTTATCCGTGAACCAGCCGCCGAAATAACAGTGATCGGCGGTGGGAGCCTTTGGTTCGGAGGCTTTCTCACCGTAGGCGAGCACCTGCGCTTCCACAGCGGAGCCGAAGCCGTTCATCTCAAAGGATACGGTGGGCTTCGGGTTGTTCAGCGTCAGCGTACTGGTACCCGGATCATAGCTCGCCGTGCCGTTGCCCAGAATATCCCGATAGTTCTCGGATGTGACCGCGGTCGTACCGACAGCGATCTGATAATACTCCTTGGCCGCGCCTGATTCGGAGTCATCGGTCCCGGCAGCGCTTACGGGGATAACGGTAAGCATGCCGAATACCATGATGACAGCTAACAGAACGCTGAGTGTTCGTTTGAATGCTTGCATGAATATTCCTCCTTTTGGTTATTGAAATATAATTTTTACCATATTACAACACAATATGTGGATTAAGATCAATAGTTTTGACGAATATTCCGCATGATTTATGCATACGAAAGCAAGCATAGCGCAGACAGCCGCAGATAAAAAAACGGCAGCCCTGTTCAGAAGCAGGACTGCCGTTCGTTTTGATTCGTTCATTGGTATTTTGCGGAGATGATCTCTGAAAATTCATCTGCTGTCAGCTTGGAGCTTTTATGTATCTTATCATCAAAAAAGCCGTCAGACTTTTTGTTGTAATCCTTCATCTTTTCAAGATCAAATTGAATATATACCGCATTGCTGTCATCATTCAGATAGGCGTAATACCAGATATCATAGAGCGGATCCTTCGGGTCAATAAAATGTACGAGATATTTTTCGGAATAATCGATCTCTCCCGATACTTCCCCGGTGCCGTTTAACGCATTTGTCAATGCCGCGGCTTCCGCCTGATGCTCTTTCGATGAAAACTCGGCAACGGTTTCTCCGCTTTTGCTGTCGGTTATCACTATGTTATTCTGAGCCGAACAGCCGGAAAAACACACGGCAAATATGATCGCGAGTATTCCGAATAATACAATAATCCTATTCATTGAAAACTCCTCATTCATTGTGCCTCCAAAGAGGGAGGCGTTTTTGTCAGGGCTGAGCAAAATTGCTGCATCACTATCTTACCCAATCCCGTAGAATATGTCAAGAGGATATCCGCAGGTCGGGCACGCATTCCCGTTTATTTTCCAAAAATAAACAGCCCGCAGCTGCCGAAGCATTTACGGGCTGATTTTGTGAAAACAGCGATTATTTGTAATACCGCGAAATATCGTAATTGGCGAGATACATCTGTAAAATCGTAGCGTCTGTAATGCTGATCACGCCGTCCCTGTCCATGTCTCCGCTTCTTTTTTGAAGGGGTTTGGGCGTTTTTTCTCCTGCCGAGACCCTCTGAATATCAGTGACGTCGGAAACGTCAACATAACCGTCCATATCGGCGTCACCCATTCTCAGACCGATCACGCTGCCGCGGTTTGTTCCGCCGCCGCCTCCCGTGGTCAGACCGCCTGCCGAAACGATCGTGTGGCCGAAATTGGTGGAATACGCGACCCTGTGAGCGGGATTTCGGCTTACGACGATCTCTACCTCTCCGTTTTTGTCGGGAGTCGCGCAGGTGACCGCAGCGCCGCTCTCAAAGAAAAGCGCGGAATAAAACTTGTCGCCGTTGTCCTCGAACTGCTCGGTAAATTTGTAGGTGACGTCCTTTTTGAGCGCCGAGTTGTATTTTGTGACGGAGCCGTCCTTGTTGAGTCCCGGAATCAAATCGGAGATCTTGACCTTTATGACGTCGTATTTGCCGCCGGTATTGTTATAGGTAAAGCTTCCGCCGCCTCCGTAACCGCCGCCGCAGCCCATATAAGGCGTATAGGTATCGGAGGAGCTGATGCTGATGGATTTCGGTCTGTTGTAAAACTCCTTGAAGTAGATTGTCCGGGATGTGTCTTTGGTTTCGTTTTTCATCACGAAGAGGTCCGTCGCAGAGGAGGACAGGTTGTAGGGATAGAGCAGCATCGTTCCCTGCTTGATGTTCAGGGTGGTAACCACCTTATATTTTGCCGATGTGTTTACCGCCGTCAGGTCGTCGTCTGTTACCTCTGCGGCAGAAGCCGCCTGTACACCGCAGACTGTCATGACTCCGGCGATCAGAAGCGAGAGTAATTTTTTCATGTTGCTCCTCCATAATGATTGTTATTGCGCTGCCATCCTTCTGCAGCACTCTTATTATACAGGAAAGCAATGGCTTTTTCAAACATAATAATTGTTGAACATCTACAATTTCAGAATAGTTATTTGGGCAAAATAACAAAAGGAAATCCGTTGCATCGCTTTCACGATCACAGATCATTGTCATTTTGTCCATAAATGAATGAGGAGGATTGGCTGAAAGTGAAAAGCTTCGGAAAACCGCCGGAAAAACTTGCAATGTTTGACAAAAGATGTTAATATTGAATTTAAATTATATGGTGATATGCCAATTAACGCCCGTTTATACAGCCAAGCCGGCGTTGGAGCGCATCGTCACGAAACAGGAGGGATCATCAAATGAAAGACAAAATCTTCGGCGTCCTGCAGCGGGTCGGCAGGTCGTTCATGCTGCCCATCGCGCTGCTGCCCATCGCGGGTCTGCTGCTGGGTATCGGCAGCTCGCTCACGAACCCCGTCATGCTCCAGACCTACGGGCTTGACGGCGCGATCCATGAGGGTACCGTCCCCTATGCCATTTTTAATCTGATGGCGCAGTGCGGCAGCGCCGTGTTCAGCAACCTGCCCCTGCTGTTCGCGATGGGCGTCGCAATCGGCATGGCGAAGAAGGAAAAAGCGGTCGCCGCTCTGTCGGGCGCGATCTCCTATCTGGTCATGAACGTCTCGATTTACTCCATGATCGAAGCCCACGGCGGCGTTGATTCCATGGCGCCTAACACCACCACTACCGTGCTGGGTATTACGACGCTGCAAATGGGCGTGTTCGGCGGTATCATCGTCGGTCTGGGCGTAGCGGCGCTCCATAACCGCTTCTATAAGATACAGCTGCCGCAGGTGCTCTCATTCTTCGGAGGCACCCGCTTTGTTCCCATCATCAGCACCGCCGTCTATCTGCTCGTCGGCGTCGGCATGTTCTACCTCTGGCCGTTCGTACAGGCGGGTATTACCGCGCTGGGCGGACTGGTTCTCAAATCGGGCTACGCCGGCACCTGGGTCTACGGCGTGATCGAGCGCGCGCTGATTCCGTTCGGTCTGCACCATGTATTCTACATGCCCTTCTGGCAGACAGCGATGGGCGGTGAAATGGTCGTCAACGGCGTGACAGTTCAGGGCGCACAGAATATCTTCTTTGCGGAGCTTGCGAGCGACAATGTCACCCACTTCTCCGTTTCCGCGACTCGCTTTATGTCGGGCAAATTCCCGTTCATGATATTCGGTCTGCCGGGTGCCGCGCTTGCGATGTACCGCACGGCGCGTCCCGAAAAGCGCAAACTCGTCGGCAGCCTGCTGCTGTCCGCCGCGCTGACCAGCATGATCACGGGTATCACCGAACCGCTTGAGTTCACCTTCCTGTTCCTCGCTCCGGGTATGTACGCGGTACACTGCGTCTATGCGGGTCTGTCCTATATGCTGATGCACATTCTCAACGTCGGCGTCGGCATGACCTTCTCGGGCGGTCTGATCGATCTGGTGCTGTTCGGCGTTCTGCAGGGCAACGAGAAAACGAGCTGGATCTGGGTTCCCGTCATCGGCGTCGGTTATTTCTTCCTCTACTTCTTCACGTTCTACCTGATGATTAGGAAGTTCAACATCCAGACGCCCGGACGTGAGCCTGACAACGTCGAGCCGAAGCTCTTTACGCGCTCCGACTTCAACAAGAAAAAAAGCGGCGGTGCTGCGGGCGGCTTCTCCGACCCCGTTTCCGCGCTCATTCTGCAGGGTCTCGGCGGCAAGGACAACCTCTCCGACGTGGACTGCTGCGCGACACGTCTGCGCGTCACCGTCATCGACGCGGCAAAGGTCAATGACGCCAAGCTCAAACAGTCGGGCGCTTCGGGCGTCATTCATAAGGGCAACGGCGTTCAGGTCATCTACGGCCCGCAGGTCTCCGTGATCAAGTCGAATCTCGAGGATTTCATGGACACGCCCGAAGCCGCGCGCGTCATGGAGGCTGAGGTCGCCGAAGCTCCCGCAGAAGAAAAAGCCGCTTCCGCTCCCGCAGAGAAGCAAAAGGACGCGACCCTGTACGCGCATATGAACGGCACGGTCGTACCGATGGAGGACGTGGAGGACGAGGCGTTCGCAGAATGTATTCTGGGAGAGGGCGTCGCGGTCGAGCCCGACGAGGGCAAGCTGTACTGTCCTGCGGACGGCACGGTGGACAACGTCTTTGACACCCGGCACGCCATCGGCATCATCACCGACGACGGTACCGAGCTGCTCCTGCACATCGGCATCAACACGGTGCAGCTCAACGGCAAGCACTTTACGGTGCACGTGGAGCAGGATCAGCCCGTCAAAAAGGGCGATCTGCTGATCAGCTTTGATATGGACGCGATCAAGGCGGAGGGCTATCTGCTGACGACGCCGATGATCGTCTGCAACACCGATGATTACAGCGAGGTCAAGCCGCTCCTGAGCGGAGGTAAGATCAGCGCAGGCACGGCGCTTCTCGAGGTCAAAGGGTAACACGTCATCATAAAAAATAAACGGCAGTCCTGTCAACAAAGACAGGGCAGCCGTTCTTTTTTTCTGTGCTTTGATCGGTCAGTCATCCGTCTGACGACCCAATATAACGGGATATTCCGCGATGTATTCCTGCAGCCGGGTCGCGTCGGAAATATCCGTCACGCCGTCGCCGTTTGTGTCCGCCGCATCGAGCTGCGCGTCGGTGAACGCATCCAGCTCCGCGATGTGCTTTTGGATCTCGGTGACGTCTGCTACGGAGATGGTTCCGTCATAGTTGACGTCACCGATCCGGGCGTTGTCCGTCGGAACAAAAGGCGTTTTTCCCGATCGACGCGACGCTTTGCGGCAGGTCGATTCCGCTAATATCCGTAAACGCGAAGGCATAATCTCTGATCTCGGCAACGCTGTCGGCAGCGATGATCTCGTCACTGCTGCAGCCATAGAACGCGTGACTTCCGATCACGGTGACGCCCTGCTCAACGACGATCTTTCTTACGTCCTCGCTCACCCACGGAGCGGCGTCGTCCCAGTCATAATCAGCCATGGCGCCGTTTCCGCTGACGGTGAGCACGCCGTTATCGAGAGTCCATGTGCAGTCTCCCGTGACCTGCTCTTCCTCAAACGCACCGGCGACATCCCCATTGACAGCGCTCTCCGCTGCAAAAACGTCAGCCGACACAGCGGAAGCCGTTCCGAGCGACATAACAAGCGCCGAAAAAAGCGCCGCTGCTTTCCGAAATCCTTTTCTCATAGAAGTATCTCCATGATATAAGCACGAGAACAGCCCGTGAATTATCTTGCGGCAGTGCTTACAAGTAAAATCAAAAAAATGTCCACCGAATATTTTTTCTTTCTCCTCCGGGTTCAAATCCACATTAACTGACTCCCAGATATTGATATCAAGTTTTTTGTTACAATACGGGCAAATAATTGTTGCTACAGATTTTTTTGACATAACGCTCCCTCCCAAAACTGTTTCATTCCAATACAATACTGCCTTTTTCTTTTCTGTCCGTCGCGTATGTCAGCAGAGCGGACTTGCTGATAGCGGCAAAGTAATTGGTTGCTTCAAATTCGTCGTCATACAGCTCCTCTATCATCCTCAGCGTTTCGCGCAGCTGCAGAAGCATAGCGAATTCATGCTTGCAGTGGTACGAGCAGAAGCAATTACATGTAATGCTGCTGATTTCACCGTCGTCAAAAAAGAAGCTCAGTTCATAAGGCTCGCTGCCCTCCACGATTGCTACTCCGCTTCCGCTGATTCTGTCCACACAGAGATAAAAATGTTTCATGTTCATTTCCTTTCTGAAATCAAATAGAACCGGTCAAAACCGCCGCGTCCGTTCGATACGCAGGTGATAAGCGTGAGCAAATCCCTGTCCTCGGTGATGTAGCAGTCTGCCGATTCATCCTTTTTATGGATTTGTTTATCAATGACCTTATCCTCAATATCCCCAAGCAAGGGAACATATCCTCCGGCTATGCCTTTAGCCTCATTGGAATCTCACCACCGCCGGGATCTCCCGCGGGCGCCCTCCTTAGTTGTGACGGTTTTTTCTCGCTCGACTTGGGACGGGACGCAAGTATCATTATTTCTTCTGCCTGTCATCGCTCGTCACGGATGCGCCGTGACGTCAAAGACTAACAGGCTGCGGCGAACAGATGCCCGCCGTAGCCCTGCTTTCGTAGCTTGCCGTATTACCGGCAGCAGAAGGAACGTAAAGGATATGCTGATATTCAATTTTCAAGGTGCTGTAGTTGTGTGTTTGATAGAGGAGCAATTTTACCCCTCTACTTTTGTATTGCTGAAAAATTTTGGGCATTGTTCAAACTTTTTTCGATTTTCTTAAAACTTTGTAATATGTTCCAAATCCGTAGGATGATTTTACTGTTACTTCATATATTTCGTACATCAGGCGTTAATAACAACAAATTGAAAATATTTCTTAAACCATTGACATATTCGCCGGAAACGGTTATAATAACAGTATCAAGTGAATACTTGTTTTCGGTTTTCCTTGCCGAGCAAAAATGGGAGCTATCTAAAAGACGGGATCACTACCGTATAAAATAATTGTGAGTTGTTAAAGATGGGAGCCCTACCATAAATAATTGGGAGTTGTTAAAGGTGGGAGCCCTACCACGCAAATAAGGAACCGTCGGCTGTGTTGTCATAGGATGACACAGCCTTTGATTTTGGGAAACAGGAGGTAATAGAGTGAAGCCGTATGAGCTGCATTTATACACAGTTGACATGAAATACATAAGAAATCTCGCGAGCGTCGATGATCATGTTCTTTCTGTTTCACCGCAGGTGGGAAAATCAATTAGACCGTTCTTAGGAATCGTTGTGTTGGTAAACGGGTGCAAATACTGTATTCCGCTTAGTTCGCCGAAAGAAAAGTATCATAGCAAGACTCAGCCTGATTTTATTAAAATTGTGGATGAGCGCAAGAAAGATAAGAATGGCGCACCAAAACTGCTTGGTGTTCTAAACATCAACAATATGATTCCGGTTGATGAGAAACTCCTGCAAAAAATCAATCTAAAAATCAATCCGTCTGACACCTCCGAATTAAAGCATCGAAAAGGGCTATTGGTTGATGAAATTCGTTGGTGCAGGGACAATTGCGACCTGATTTCAAGAAAGACACAACGCATTTATGATCTTGTGACACAAACCCCTGAAAAAAATCTAAGGGTTGTTAAACGTTGCTGTGACTTCAAAAAACTTGAGAAAGTATTGGATAAGTACGTTAAAACTGAATAGCGTTCGTCATCTGAAGAATACGAAAACAACGGCTGTGTTGCGGATAACGACACAGCCGTTGTAATTGTTTTGGTTTGATTATATGCAGTTCATTCCTCGTGCAAATGCGGTTCTCGGGGCGAGGCGCACATTAATCGCCAAGAAGCTTTTTTAACCTTAGAAGAACCTCTTTTTTCCACCGATGCAGTTCTGATCTTTCCATATTGAGCTTTTCACTCAATTTGCGCTCGGTCATTCTCGGTTTTGATAAGTACAAATGAAATATCATTTCCCTTTCCTCAACAGACAACGACCGAACCGCTCTGTATAACTCTTCGCGACTTATTGCGTTCATTGCCTTTAAATCAGTTCTTTCGCTTTCATCAGCTATCATTTCTTCACCTGAGAGTTCAGCGTCATCGGTTTCCAACTCACAAATAGAAATAGTTTTATATCCGGATTCGTTCTGTAAACTTCCCACATAATATTCATGGTTGAGAAATGAACGTACAGAAGCTTTCTGATTATCAGGCACTTCGACTAACACAAGATCGCCGGATTCTTCCTCCGTGTCGGTCTTAAAGAATACCTTATTTTTTCCTTCGGCACTTTTCAAGTATTCGTAGGCTTCTGTGCCGACCAGCCTTGTGAATCGCCTTTTCTTATCCTCCGAAAAGACCTCACCGTTTTCATCTTCAATATAAACAAT
The DNA here is from genome assembly GCA_900100595.1 of Ruminococcaceae bacterium P7. GTDB lineage: Bacteria > Bacillota > Clostridia > Oscillospirales > Acutalibacteraceae > Ruminococcoides. The sequence continues at coordinate 117,021 of FMUA01000004.1, read as the reverse complement.
TTTCAAAATACTTCCTCCGTTCGATTTGAAATGTTCGAGTGTTCGATTTTTCAAATCTGAATGGAGGAGCTCTTGCCCTGAAAAAGAAAAAATGCATTGTTCCTCCGCTTCGGAGTAACAACCAGCATATAAAAATAGCCGAACATCGCTCAACAGACATAGTAATGCCTTGTTGTGCGACGTCCGGCTATTTGGTGCTAGTCATACTGCCCGTTGCTCGGCTCAATGCACGATTATCTTTATATTCAATTGTTACTTACCTACCGTCGTCATAGCTTATCTCTATGTTGATCGGCTGCGCGGTATAGATACCGTTAGCGTTAATGGTCTCGTTGGTTCCTCTTGTCTTGATTCTTACCTCTGTAATCACAGGAGCAGTATTATCAACAACTATGTTTTTGTATTCCATGATCGAGTTGCCGCTGAGGTTTTCAGCTTCAATAATCGCAGTATACTCGCCGCTGGGAAGAACGGCGTCGTCATCAGAAATCTTTGCCTTGATCTTGACTGATTTGGAGTTCTGCTTGGAGGATTTGGAAATATTTTCGACTTTATCCTGAACCGTTAGCTTGTCAAGATTGGTAATTGTATTTTCGGCAAACTCCACTTCCTCTGTCTTTACAAAATAAGTGGTATAGGAATCAATACCGGACAGGGGATCGTTGATTGCCGTGGCAAACTCTCCGGTGCCGGAATAGAAATTCCTTCCGTTCACCAGCTGCTGACGCGTAAAGTTCGGAATCAGCGTATCCAGCGCAGGAGTCTGCTGTGTAATAACGATTTCACTGAGCTTTGTATACCACACTCTTTGCTATCCTTAACTGTTTTAGTCGACAGGTGTTTTGTGTATAACAGATAGTCCGAAAAAGCTGAAATAACACATGTGTCAAGAAATTGAGTGCCGTTATTTCCAAGCAGTGGCTTAATATGATTGTTAATGGAAGATGTGTACTTTATCAATGTAGATCTTTTTAATTTCTTTGAATTGACGGTTAACCATTCTTCACACCAATCCGAAAAGTTCATTTTACTAACATTTACAGAAATGTTAGTAACGGTACCTTTCGATTTTGCTGCAAGCAGTTTTTCCTTTGCTTCCTTGTAAGTTTTAGCATAACAATAACCGAATCTGATTTTTCCTTCCGGTGAGTATCCTTTAATATATCTTGCTTCCCAACGATTGTCTTTTCTTTTATAAATATTTTCACCTTTCTTTGGCATGGTTCCTCCTTAATTTATTACGACGGCTGAATTGACGGCTGTTACAAATTATTTGTTGCAAAATTAATCCAATTGAATGTCTTACAACAAACAAAAAAGCTGAAAAGTATATGTTTTTACATAATTTTTTTGAAATATTTATAATTAATTAGTTGAAATTTCTGGAATTCTGTGGTATTATACATTCGTATAGTTATGAACTCTGCGAAAAAAAGCCGGCAAACCAGCAGTTTTGGCAGCAACCGATTCCACTCACAATTATTCACACCAAGTTGATTTTAGGACTATTAGTCCTATTTGTCAATAGGACAGATTGTACTACTGTATAATTGCATCGGTGATGAATATGAAGCTTAGAATACGTGATATGCGTGAGGATAAGGATTTAACACAGCAGAAAATAGCGGATATTTTGTTGTGTGATCAATCTCTCTATTCGAAGTACGAAAGAGGAGAACGCGAGATTCCGCTTGCTTTGTTAGTTAAGCTGGCGGATTTTTATGATACCAGCCTTGATTATCTTGTCGGCAGAACAAATAATTCCACTTTTGTTTCAGAATAACGCAAAAAGCACAGCCTTGTAACCATGTGATTACATTGCTGTGCTTATTTTTTTAATTCGGTTTTACACCATAGGTACAATAGTGCGTCAGCTTTATAATAATCATACACGATTTGCATCAAAAACACAATCATGCCCGGCGGCACTGCTTCCTCTCATGGAAAAACCTACCGCGTGACCATTCCGAACAGCTGGATTGAGCAGCTGGGTATTGATGAAGAAAACCGCGAGGTTGAGCTATGCTTTGACGGCGCGAATATTATCGTCAGAAAAAAGCAAACACTGCAGGAATATCAAAATACGCACAAACAGAACAAGCTGCTGCAATTAAAGTTTTATCACGGCGACACGCTGTGCACAACGATTCTTGCCGACGAAACCGACAAGTCGGTGCTCATTGAAAATCACACGGATAATCCGCTTTATACTGCGTTCGGCATGCGGGATAATCCCGACTGGCAGGACTACTGCGATTTTTTGGAGGAACGGTGTATTCCGAAATCGCGCGCGGGCTTGCATGAGTACCTGACCGCGATCGGCGTTGCGGTATACGATCCCATTGAAATCATTCGCAAAACGCATGGCAGAATGGCGGAGGATCAGGCGTGGGTGGAGGTGACGGAGCTGTGAGCATTAAACTGACGACAGACGAAAAAATAGCAAAAGCATTACTGAACACCATACATTTACAGGCTCAGCGCGTGCGTACGCTGAGCCTGTCGTTTTTTCTGTATTACTCAAAAACAAAATCCCTTCTTTATCTCTTCCGCGAATTGAATGATGGCAAAGACGGTCTGCGTCTGCTGTTCCTGCGCGGTGATTGTGGCTTCTCCGTCGCCGCTTTGCGCGCCGTAGTTACCGAACTGCGCGTGGTTGCCGCCGTTGATGATCTTCTCGGTATAGCCGTCGGGAAAATACCGTTTGGCGCTCTCATACGCGCCGCGGTCGAGCACCTTGTCGTCGGTACCGTAAACGGAGAGCAGACCGACGGAATCGCTGATCTTTTCCGTCGGATAGGCGGCTAACAGCACAACGCCGTCAACCGCGTCAGAATGCTGAGCGGCATAGCCCGACGCGACCAAACCGCCCATCGAATGACCGCCGAGCAGGAACGTATCATAGTCGTACTTACCGATGATTTTATCGGCGGCGTGCTGTCAAAAATCGGCATATCAAACGGCGTTTTCAGCAGGAAACAGTCGACTCCGTTTTCAGCGAGCCGCTTCATCAGCGGAAGATACGCTTCGGCGTCTACCTTTGCGCCTTGGTAGAAAATCAGCGCAGTGTCCTCACCCTGACCGTCAACAAAATACCCGCCCTCGATTTCAAACGTCTGAGCGTCGTTCTGATCGGAAAACACCGCAACTGCCTCGTCCTGCGCGGGATAATGAATGCTGAGATACCCGAAGCTGCCAACGCAGATCACAAGCAGACTTATGCATATCGCAATCAGGATATGCGCCCACATCGGCGGCTTGCGCTTTATTTTTCTGCGTATCAGCCCCGTCACCAAAAAGCCGAGTCCGAACGCGACAGTTAACGCCGCGACGGTCATCAGAATGTATTTCATCCAATCACCTTTCCTTCTCAATCATTATAAAACTTCCGAATATTATTTTCAATCAGGAGAAACGTACAAATGCAGCGTCAATATCACAAAAAACGTTTGTCACAAAAATGAGCTCATCGGTATTTTTCGCAGTGAACGGCAGCTTTCTCTTGACAATCACCTGTGCAGTGATATAATTAGGATAGATTCATTGTATGTTTTTGTGGAGGTTTTTATGCTTATCAATTCCGATACCATTTTCTCTATGACACAGGCGAACCAGAATTTTTCGCAGGTAGCGCGAACGGTCGACAAGAGCGGCGAAGCGGTGATTTTCAAAAACAACAAGCCGAAATATCTCGTGGTGGATATTGACGACAACGAGCGGATGCTCGACTTGACCGATGACGAAAAGATCGAAATTGTTGCCAAGCGGATTCTCAAAAAATATATCGGCGCGTTCAAGGAGCTGGCAAAATGATAAAATTCGATGTTGAAAAGGTCAAGCTGCTGCACCAACTGATGGCGGAGGCAACCGGCGGCAGCGTCGGCGTGCGCGACGAGGACTTGCTTGACTCCGCTTTAGAGAGTGCGTTTGCCACCTTCGGCGGCGAGGAATTATATCCCGGCAAGGAGGAAAAGGCAGCGAAAATCGGCTTTTCGCTTATCTCCAACCATGCTTTCGTTGACGGCAACAAACGCATCGGCGTATACGTCATGCTCAGCTTTCTGGAGCTGAACGGAATCCGCATTGAAGCAACCGACGCCGATGTGATCCGGCTCGGGCTCTCCGTCGCGGACGGCAGTATGCAGTACGAAAATGTTCTCGCATGGATTCGGGAACATCGGGTATAAAAAAAATAAGAATCCCGACTTGCACACAGCACCTGATTCTTGCATTTAAGAGCAAAAAATGTAGGAAATATGCGTTTTATGCAGGGCGTGAATCTATTATTTCGATTTTGAAAATTCCAAATCCGTATAACACTGCTCAAAAAAGCCATTAATAATGCTTTGTTTTGGGTGCTATGTGCAAGTCGGGATTTTAAAAAATACATTCCTTTTGTTATTCCAAATGTAAATTGCCAACTGAGGCAATATATGCTAAGATAATGATGCCGGAACGATAGCATCGGATCCGAAGCTAAGTATTCTGCATTTTTATCGCAAAAGGAAAGGAATGTTCATCATCATGAAAAAAATACTTGCATTACTGATGATTGTCCCGATGACGCTCGGCGCCGTGACACTGAGCGCCTGCGGCGGAAACAATCAGCCCGAAACACCTGCCGCAACCGCTGCCGCGGCAACAACAGCAGCCGCGACCGAAGGCGCCGCGCCCGCATCCAAGTACGGAGCCGCAGACTTCGTCAACACCGCCGCGACTCCCGATTCCGCACTTCCTGCGATCACCGGCGAGATCACCGCATCAGACGGCCTCGAGGTCACCGCGTTACCGCTTATCAGAGAGGGCTTCGACTCGAATCCCGATCTGCTGATCCTGTTCACCAACAACACCGGAAAGGCGTGCGATATCGCGCTGAAGGTAGATTTCCTCGACGCGGACGGAAAAGTCCTTCAGACAACCGAGGAAACTGATATCGAGGCGTTATTGAATGGTTCGTCCGTATCGCTGTGCTGGGGAATGGACGATCTCACGGCGAGCTTTGCCGGTTACCGTATCAAGGCGGACGCAGTGGACGTCAACACAGATTTGTATGCCCCTATCGACGATCAGCTGAAATTCGACTATCAGAAGAACGAAAACGACGTTACCTTCACCGTTACCAACACCGGCAGTAAGGTTGCCCATTGGGTGAACACGCACGTGCTGTTCATCAAGGGCGGAAAGGTTGTTGACTATACATTTGAAACCTGCAGCGGAGAGAAAACGACCGAGATCCAGCCCGGCGAGACCGTCACCACGACCGTTAAGCCGTTTATTGACGGCGGATTTGACGATGTAATGGTCTTTGTTCACGGCACAGCCTATGCACACTGATCCTTGATTGAAACAGAGTAAAAATACAGCACAGCCGTCAGGCGGAAAAATTCCGCCTGACGGCTGATTTTTTATCACGGCAATACGTCACATCAAAATTTGCGCTGAATAAAGAAAGCTGAAAAACAAAAATGTCTGTTTATCGCCGATTTTTTTGTCTTTTTCAAAATCGACGCGAATGGAGAATCCTTCTTCCCATTCCGGCGTCATCGTTCCTCACTTCCCGATCGTATATCGTAATCCTCTCTCAGGATTGCCCGTACCACCTTATCGCCGATGCCCTGATTATTTTTGCCTGCCTGACGCAAAGTGCCTTCGTATTGCAAGCCGCACTTTTCCATCACCCTGCCGGATTTCGGGTTGTTGGTGTCGTGGGTCGCCTGAATGCGGTTTACGCCGACCTCACGGAACAAAAACGCGATCACTCTGCCGAACGCCTCGGGCATGATTCCCCTGCCCCAGTATTTCTCGCTCAGACAATAGCCGATTTCCGCGCAGTCAATTTCCTCCTCAAGTCTTACAACGCTGATACTGCCGATAACCTGTCCGTTTTCCTTGTATTCAATCACCCAGTTGTAGTTGTCGGCGTTTTTATAGCCGTCAATGCAGTATTGAATGTAGCCGCGCGTCACATCGAGCGTTCCGTGCGGCGGCCAAATTAAGTATTTCGTCACCGTCTCGCTGTTTGTCCAGTTGTTGAAAGCGTCCTCTGCGTCGTCCGGTACATAGCGGCGCAGGAGCAGACGTTCTGTTTCAAGCGTTATCGTTCCCAAATGCTTCATTCTTCCATTCCCTCCTAATCCTTCTCATAAAACACAATGGTAATTTTGTCGTTGATGACCTCCGTTTTGCCTGTCTGATGATAGCCGAGTTTTTCGTACAGATAGCAGTTCCCGCGCTCCTGCAGGATCGTATCGAGCTGCCAGTGCTTTTTGCCGTGAAGCCGCTCGGCTTCCCTGATCGCCTGCTGCGCATAGCCCATACCACGGTGTCCGGGCATAATAAAAATCGGAGAAATCCGCTTGCGCGTTTTATCATCTTTGCAGTCGATCACGCGTATCACGCCGACCTTTTCGCCATCCGCCATAATAAAATAATAGGTCGTCTCCGGCTGATTGAACCGCCAAATAATTTTATCGATTTCCTCTGTTGCGGGGCTGGTTTCGGTATCGTGATATTTTTCATACAGCTCCGAAAATGCCTCGACCTGCATTTTCCAAATCATCTGCAAATCGTCAAATCCGGCTTTCAGCAATTCAACTTGTCTGTTCATCGTATTTTCCTCTTGGCGTAAAACGCAGTATTGTCCTTACAGCCATTGAATAAACGCTGTTTTGTCGGCGGAATTGTAGCCGGCTCTTTTGTAGAAATTCAGCGTGCTCTCGCTTTTTGATCCTGTTAACAGCATCATTTTATAGCAGTCCGCCTTGACCGCCAGTTCCTTCGCCCGGTTCAGACAGGCGGTCGCGTAACCCCTTCCTCTGTAATCGGAGCGGGTAACAACATTTTCGATAAACGCATATGGACGGACGCTGCGCGTCAGGTTGGGAATGATTACGCACACGCAGGAGGAAACGAGTTTTCCGTCAGCCTCGCACACGATGATATGGTGATTTTCGTCACCGCAAATCGTTTTCCATGTCTTTTGCAGATGTACGCTGTTTTCGGGCACTCCGCGTTCGTGCAGATGGGTATACAGCTCAAGCAGCTCGCTTAACTCATTTTCTCTGATTTCTCTGATGATCATTGACCTCACCGCTTTCAGAATCCAAATATTGTCTTTTAGTTGATTATAACACTCCCGTTTTATTTTTTCAATTCCAATTGAATTTACAACGCAGAAATGCTATACTGAAAGAAAAAAAGAGGTGAGCCTATGAGAATTATCATCGCACCAGCAAAGCAGATGAAGGAAGATACCGACACCCTGCCCTGCGCGGAGCTTCCCGTCTTTCTTGACAAAGCCGAACGGCTGAAAAACTACGTCAACAGCCTTTCCTATGACGAGCAGAAAAAGCTGTGGGCGTGCAGCGATAAAATCGCGCAGGAAAACCACGTTCGCTTCGCGGAGACGGACTTGCGCAAAAGGCTCACGCCCGCGATTTTAGCCTACGACGGTATTCAATATACCTACATGGCTCCCGACGTGTTTGAGCAGCAGTATTTCGATTATGTGCAGGAGCATGTGCGGATTCTTTCGGGCTTTTACGGCTCGGTCAAGCCGCTGGACGGCGTTGTTTTGTACCGTCTGGAAATGCAGGCAAAGGCAAAGATTGACGGCTGCAAAAACCTGTACGAATTCTGGTGTGACAGTCTGTACCGCGAGGTGCTGCCCGAGGACAGAATCATTATCAACCTCGCGTCAAAGGAATACTCCAAGTGTATCGAAAAATATCTGCAGCCGCAGGACAGGTTCATCACCGTCGTTTTCGGCGAGCTGCAAAACGGCAAGGTCGTGCAGAAGGGCGTTTACGCAAAAATGGCAAGGGGTGAAATGGTGCGCTTTGCCGCTGAAATCAACGCAGAATCACCCGAAGAACTGAAAGCGTTTGACAGAGGTTACCGCTTTGATGAGGCACGCTCCACGGAGACGGAATATGTGTTTATCAAAAGTTGATTAAGAAAAACAGCAAATGCATTATTATCGAAAATATATTTCGAGATACGGTTGAGGTTAGAATTATGGAAAGGAAATACGCATGAAAAAAACATTTCTGCAACAATCAGGGAAAATGTCAGATCTGAGAAAAACATCTTTGGATATCTCATTCGGTATGTACTCTGAACAGTTTTTAAACAGCATTGGTGAAAATGATTATTCAGCAGTTTCATCCGTCTTTAATGACAATTATCGTCAACATTCTGTTCTTGAATACATTGAAGTGTACACATCCGAGTCGGGTACATTGCTTTGGAAAGCTACCGACTCAGAGCCGAGAAAAGAAACTGATTTTGTCTTTTATTCGTCATTTGGTATTTTTCATTCCATAGATCACGGGGAATTTGGCGGAACGCTTACAACTCCAAAAGAGACACTTTACGGAAACTTTAGTAATATTATCGAATTCAACGGGAAAGTTTATGCCATTGATTCGCTCAGCCATATGGGTATAAGACATTCACGTATTATTGAATTTGATAATCAATTAAAACACAAAACCATATTTGAAACAGATCCTGAAGACCGGTTGTCATTAGTTGCAATAACGATAGAGAAAGATAGAATTTTACTTCTGATAAGCGGAGCTCTTAGCGGAAACACCGGGAGCTTTGAAGACAGCAAAGACTATTCTGTATTATTGGAAATCACAAAAAACGGACTTAATCGAATTGCTGAATTTGAGTTTGATTTACACTATGTAAATAATTTGCTCTTAAAAAATCATACATTGATAATCGGAATGAATAAACTCATAGCAGTTATTGATACTGAAACCAAGGAAATAAACGCATATACTCCTCTTACTATCGAGGCGGAAGACGAACTCAGACGTACAAACGGAAACACCAATTAATCATCTGATTATTTGTTCAGAGAAGGTGTTATATTGATCAATTCCTTTGTGCTGATTTTCGCGTGCTTGTCCGCCGTGCTTTTCATCATCGGGAAAGTTATTTCCGGCATAAAAAGATAGCGTTTAACGTCAAATGACTGTCTTCCGGCAAACACGGGGGATCGGGGTGATAATTGCTTCAAAACCGCATACATATGCGATTTTTTCTGTTTTCCTCGGGGTGATTTCCGGGTGATAAATTCCCCCTTTATTACCCCTGCCGTATCTTTCGGAAAGCGCATGAAATCTGGATTTTTCTTGTTTATCCCCCCCCCAATCACCCCAAAAAAACATATACTATCACTATCGAAAAGACGGCAGATGACCTGCCGTCTTTTGTTTCACCTTATTGAGTACCATTTCAATCCTGTCGCAGATCAAGCACATACTACACCTTCTTTACCGCGTAAAATCCGCTTTGCATGTAGGAATGCCAAAACAGCTCCGCGACGGAAAAGCCTGTTTGCCTGAGCAAATCCAAATGTTCGGTAATGGTTATCGGGAAGAATTCGCGGTTGTACCGCGCGGAGTGAGATTTCACTTCCTCGGGTGTTCTTCCCGCCTTGATTTCAAAATCCTCGAGCCGTTTCAGCATGTTGCTGACTCCGCATTTTGTGAACGGCGCGGAGTTCTCAAAGCAAATAAAGATACCGCCCGCTTTCAGGGCTTTGAAGCAGTTTTTTACCGCCGTTTCTCTGGTCGCTCTGTCAAAATAATGGTGCGACTGGATCGCCGTGACAACGTCGAAAAGGTTTTCAAAATCGAGCTTTTCCGAACCAACGCAGTGGAATTCGCAGGGTTGACCTTTAAGCTTTTCTCGCGCGTCGGCAAGCATTTTCTCAGACGGATCACAAAGCACCAGCTCCAAGAGATTAACCCTTTGAATCGCCATCTGACCAAGATTTCCCGTACCGCAGCCGGTGTCCAGCACTGCAATCGGCCTGCCGCCGCAATATGCCCGAATCACACTGAAAATCTGCTCATATATCTCATCATAAAACGGAATCACTTTCCGCACGTTTTCGTCATACCGGTTTACCGCAAACGCGGATTTGTTGTCGGTCATACGCTGCACCTCAAAAATATTCCACCTTACCGTCTTCAAGGCGATAAAGCGCTCCGATCACTTTCAAGCCGTGCTCCTCTTCCTCGTGAATGGCAAGACTGCTTTCGATAACCGCGATGCTGTGACGGACGTTCAGACGGCACGCTTCTTCCTCGTCGGTCTCTCCGCCGATGGCAAGGCGAATCTCATCCGTGATGAATTTGATGTACCCGTCGGGGTCGTGGTTGATGGCGGCGTCCACCGCGCCGCAGTGGTTATGACCCATCACGACGATCAGCTTCACGCCGAGGTGCGACGCGGCGTACTCTACAGAACCGAGCTGGTGGTCGTCCATCACATTACCGGCAACACGAATCACAAACAACTCGCCGATGCCCGCGCTGAACACGCTTTCGGGAAGCACACGCGAATCCGAACAGGTGATGATGATCGCATACGGCTGCTGCCCGTTCCGGCAGGTATCAAGCCGCTTTTCAGGCGAAATATCGCCGCTGCCGGTTCTGCTGTTCATGTATATTTGATTGCCACTTTTCAGCTTTTCCAACGCTTCATCGGCAGTGAGATTTTTGATTATTTCATGTGACATTATTCATCATTCCTTTGTATTATGAATGTTCTATTCTTTGAAAATACTTTTCTGACTTCTCATCGCATATCCGCAATATTTCTCGCTTTTCTTCATCAGTCAGATTCTTCCACACTGTCGGCTCCACCTCGATGATGCCGAGGGTTTTGGTGTGGCGGAGCATCTGCATATCTTCAAAGCGTTTGAACGGATTTGCAAGGATATTCCTTCTCGCTTCCGCGTCGGTGTAACCGCCCTTCGCGAAAATACTGTTCGCTTTTTCAGCTTTCAATCCGCTTGCTTTTCTTCCCTCATAATATTCCCTGAAATACGCGACGATATTATCAATCGGCACCCGTCCGTTTTTGTCGGCATGTGCAAAAATCGCTTTTAGCAAAACGGGCTTGTAGGAATAACTCATGTCCATTTGCCGCACCATATCCATGAAAAGCTCCTTGCGGTTTTCATCGTCTATTAATGTCCAGCCGTATTCTTCAGCCGCCGCATTCAGCGTTTCCTCGCGGAAGTATTTCAGCTTTTTGTGCTCACTGAGCGGTACGATCATATCGGGAATGATCTTGCCCTCACGGATATAGCGTTCAACGGTTTCGGACTGCACGTCCACGCGGCGGATAAACTCCATTTGCGACAACATTCCCGCCGCTTCGTCCTGCCAGTTGAATACGTCAACCGCTTCATAATCCGTCGCGCTGACGGGATAGTCGATCAGCGCTTCCGGCTTTTCTCCTCTGCGGTACAGCTCGTCATCCTCCTGCATCTGCTGTTTGGTTCCAAGGACGCGCTTTCCGGGATGATATTCCTTTAATTTCATCAGTCGATGAAGTGAATACGGCATATTATACTGACTCGCGTTATCCACGAAGTCAAACACCATCAAAAATTCCTTGCCGTCGCTCAACCTCATACCCCTGCCGAGCTGCTGTGTATAAAGCACCTTTGACATTGTCGGACGCGCCATAAACAAAACTTCGGTTTCAGGGCAATCCCAACCCTCATTGAGCAGGTCACAGGCGCATAACACCTTGATTTCGCCATGCTTGAATTTGGCAAGGATTTCATTTCTCCCGGACATTTTCATGCTGCCCGACACCGCCTGTGCAGGAACGCCGCGTTCACGTATTTTTGCTGCGATTTCCTCCGCATGCTTTACGCTCGCGCAGAAGATGACCGTGCGTTTGTCTGACACGTATTCCATAAAGGTATCAACAATCAGCTTGTTGCGGTCAGGAACAAATATCTTACTTTCAAGGTCGCGGATATTGTAGCGGACGCTGTTGAACCGCACCTTCGTTAAATCAATGTTGGTATGTATTCTGATACAACGAACGGACACAAGCTCGCCGATTTCCACCGCCGTCTTGATATCGAGCTTATGCGCGGTATTTTTGAAAATGTCCAGAATGTTCCGGTCGTCGGCACGTTCGGGAGTCGCCGTCAGTCCGAGCGTGAAGGACGGTTTGAAATACGACAAAATTTTCTGATAGGTTTCAGCTGCCGCATGATGCGCTTCGTCAATGATCAGATACTCAAAATCCGTTTCGCCAAACTCCTCCGTATGCAGCGCGACGCTCTGCACACTGCCGCAAACAACAAACGCATCCTTTTCTTTGAGCGGACCCATATAGATACCGACGCTCACGTCAGTCCACAGTCTTTTGAATGTCTCCGCCGCCTGTGTGACAAGCTCGTTGGTATGCGCGATAAACAACGTGCGCTTGCCAATGCGCTTTGCGTCCGTGACCGCAGTCACGGTTTTCCCCGTGCCTGTCGCGTGATAAATCAAGGCGATGGTTTCATGCCGCCTACGCATTTCTTCAAGCGAAGCAAGCGCGGCTTTTTGGTGTTCCTTGAGCTCCAGATTATCCGCTTCAATAGCTTTGCTCCGCTGACACGGAAGATAGTCCTCCACCTCGCGGAAATGCGGCGAAGAACCTAAAAAAACGCGCAGCTCGTCCTTGACGGTATCGGGCTGCTGCTGCATCTGACGAACCGCCCAGCGGTAAACATCCCAACCGAGATAGATCATGCTGTTCTGCTTGAGCAGGTCGTCGTAGTATTTGTTGCGCGAAACAAGCCGCGGATTGTGGGTGGCTTCATCGTCAATTTCAATCGCGATTCTTTTCGCGCCGTTCTCAATCAGGAAGTCCGCAAATCGATCGTTGTTGTAAATATCAAAGAAGTGATACTGGCTGTATAGGTACCCTGCTTTTTCCGCGCCGAAGGTATCGGAAAACAGGTCGATAAACAAATCCTCCGCCGTACTGCCGGACGCGGCATGTAATGATGTGCTCATAAGGTGTTCACTTCCTCTGAATAGTCTGAATTAATTGTAGCACTTTTTTTGCCGCTCCGTCAAGAACAGGACTATTATTTTTCGACAGCACACCTACATACAATAGCTGTTAATGCACTGTGATACAAACTCCGCAGTACCCTCGCCGTGTTTGTCGATGTTGTTTTTGAAGCGGACGTCGGCGGCGTACATCTGTCCGAGTCCCGCGAGGATCTCGTTTGTACAGGTATAGAAATTATCGGTAATACACCGCTGCAATTTTTCTACCTGTATTTTCGCCGCTTCGTCGTCGGGCGAAATCCCGCTGCGGTCAAGCTCGGCGAATTCTTCAAACACCGCGTCAAGCAAAGAAGCCGCTTGGCTGAAATCGGTATTGCGCTGTTGGCTTTCCTTGTACGCGTCGGTGCTGCCCCAGCGCTGTCTGACCTCCTCCGCGTATTTGTTTTTCAGGTCTTCGTATTCGTTATTCGGCTTCATAAAACCTTCTCCTTTCTCCAAGCTGTCCAGCGCGTCGATCAACCGCTCCAGCCGTTCCTTTTTCGCGAACAGTAATTTCCGCTGCCACGTCAGCGCCTGCTGTTTGTCATAGTCAGGCGACAAGAGAATCTGCGCGATGGTTTTGAGAGAGAAATCCAGCTCGCGGTAAAATAATATCTCCTGCATGCGCTCCAAAGATCTTTCGTCATAAAACCGGTATCCGTTCTGCACGTCGACCTCGGACGGTTTGAGCAATCCGATTTCGTCGTAGTAGTGAAGCGTGCGCACGCTCACGCCAATTTGCTCCGCGAATTCCTTGATCTGCATTTTCAACTTCCTCACCTCGGGTTCTATGATAACCTATGACGCTGCGTCAGAGTCAAGTGTTTTCTGAAAATATTTTATAACAATTTTTTCGGGAACGCAACTGTTGCAATCATCCGCCGCGCATATTATAATGAGTTATAACCTATCGAAGGAGGCAAACAATATGGACTGTGTATTTTGCAAAATCTTCAAGGGAGAGCTTCCGAGCTGCAAGCTGTACGAAGACGACACAACGATTTCCATCATGGATATCGCGGACGACGTTGACGGACATATCCTCGTCATTCCGAAGAAGCACTTCAAAAATATTCTTGACTGCGACAGCGATGCGCTGCACGACATGATGGATACCGTGCAGAAGGTTTCCCGTCACCTTGTCGACAACTGCGGTTACGACGGCGTGAACCTGCTCAACGCAAGCGATGAAAGCGCAGGTCAGTCGGTACCGCATTTCCATATCCACATCATTCCGCGCAAGCGCAATGACGGCATTGACGGATGGCCTGTTTTCAAGGGCGCCGAAAAGAGCTACTCGTACCATTTCGAAAAACTGAAAATGAACGGTTGACAAATCCCGTTTCGGAAATTATAATAAAACCAACCTATAAAGAGTGCGCGAGAGACAAGCTCGTTGACCGCACACCAACCTGCAACATGTAAGGTGGTAATGCTTGAATGATGGGTAGCGTTGCGACCGCCGCCGGTGGCGGATGAAGGGAGCAAAAGCGCTGCGCAAAATAAGGCGTTGAAGGAGCAGTTTTAACTGCGACGCGCAACGACTATATTTTGCGAGGGTAATCCTTTGATTTACTACGCCCGTCTGACGATGGGCGTTTTTTTCGTGCTCCTCTTTTGGGTAAAAACTTATGGAGGATTGAAAATGAAAACAATCGAAAGTCTTATCAACGCAAACAAAAAGGTCTATGTCAGAATGAGCAGTGATGAAATCTGCAAAGCGTTTTTCGCACAGGCAGAAAAAGAAGAATTTCTTTTCGGCGGCATAAAGCCGATTGAAAAAGAGCCATCGGATATCATTGCCGTGCTCCCCGATAAAACGCTCTGCTATGTCAACTCCATCGGCAGAATGGCGGCAGGCTCGGGAGCGGAAAATGTGTGCGTCATCGACGCGGAGGAAATACTGTTTTAATGCGCGCCTCGCTGAGTCGTTTGGCTCAGCGAGGTTTTTTGCGCCCTGTTTCGCCGTGTGTCGCCCTGTGTGCGATTTGTTGCGGAAAGTCGGGAAAGTACCCGACAAAGCCTTTCGCGCCGTGTCGGGCGTTTTTCGCGTTTTGTGGAGCCGTGTCAGAATCTGCGCTGCATAAAACAAAGATTACCGGCGGGTACTTTATCCGCCTATTATGAACTTCCTGACATTAAAAACCGCCATAAACGGCGGGTCAAAAAAATCATCTAACCTGCGAAAGCAACTGTTCACAACGAGGGACTCACAGCAAAGAAAACACGCCCTGTTTCGCCGTGTGGCGCCCTGTGTGCGATTTGTTGCGAAAAGACGGGAAAGTACCCGACGAAACCTTTCGCGCCGTGTCGGGCGTTTTTCGCGGTTTGTGAGAGTGAAAATATTTTCGAATATCCGTTCTAAAAAAGCATTGACACAAATGTTCGAGTATGTTATACTGAACATACATTCGACAAAGAAACGTTCTTTTTTGATGGACACGGTTCGACAGATTTCGCTTCGACACTTCGTTACAATATTTGCTATGGAGGTACGCTATGGAACATAAAACTTACAAAAGCTACGACGAGCTTCCGCTGATGCTTTCCGTACAGGACGTGGCAGACGTGCTCGGCATTTCTATTTCGGGAGCGTATGAGCTGGTAAAAGAAAAGGGCTTTCCCTGTCTGCGCATCGGTGCGCGGATCGTAGTGCCGAAGGAAAAATTCATCAAGTGGGTGGAGGACAACTCATGAACAAGTACGCGACGACGCCGCAAGGTCAGTATCACGGACCTCTTCCCGTCAGAAATTTCTTTCCTCTGCCGAATATCATTTTTGACCTCGGACTGACCGCGGAGGAAATCGCAGTGTATGCCTTTCTGATGAAGTGCGAGGACAGACGAACCTACACCTGTTACCCAAGCTACAAAACCATCGGGGACGCCATCGGCAAAAGCCGGAACACGGTCATCAAATATGTGAATATGCTCGAAGAA
This sequence comes from Ruminococcaceae bacterium P7, assembly GCA_900100595.1. GTDB lineage: Bacteria > Bacillota > Clostridia > Oscillospirales > Acutalibacteraceae > Ruminococcoides. The sequence continues at coordinate 101,210 of FMUA01000004.1, read as the reverse complement.
AAAGAGCTGATCACCAAGCGCAAGTCCTTCGTGATCACCAAAGACGGCAAAGCGTGGAACGGCAATCTGATTTTCAAGATAGCGCCTCTCAGAAACGAGCAGGATGTCTATTATTATCAGCAGATGTGGAAACGAAGGAATATCCCGTATTTCAAGCCGGAAAAGCGCCGTAAAAGAAGATGATTATCAGAAGCAGGTTAAAGTCAGGCGTCCGCCATGACGCTGTACATCAGACGGCAGAGCCGACTGTTGCGATGGTTAAGGCGTTATTCGGCGGTTTTATTGGTTGCTGCATTTCGGGGTCTATATTTTTGAGGTGTTTTTCATGGTTGAAAATAAGAAAAAATACGCTTATTGGATGTATCCATCCACTGTTGCGGAAATGGAGAAAATGCTTGACGCGGCAAACGCCGTTTCAAAAAGCGATTTTGTCTGTCAGGCGGTCAAGTTTTATATCCGCTGTCTGCATCTGGAAAAGTCATTGAATCTGGTCGCGCCGCTGCTTGAGGAGACGGTTCACAACGAAGCGGAGAGCGTCGAGCGTAATCTTTCGGAGATGTTATTCAAGGTCGCAGTCGAGCTTGGTGTCCTTTCCAACGTGATCTGCGCGGCAGTTCATTACTCTCCCGAAACCGTTTCCAATCTGAGAGAGAACGTTGCCGAGGAGGTCGCCTCGACAAACGGGCTGTTTTCTTTCGAGGACGCCTGTGATTGGCAGCGTGACTGACGATGGCAAAATTCATTCTGACGAGCCGATATATCAAAAATCCCGCCTTCTCAAACGCGGGAAAGCTGCTGCAATATATGGCGACGCGCGACGGCGTGGAGAGAAAAGCAAAGGTCGAGCTCTACGGAACAGGGCTGTCAGACCGCATGGTGCGTTCCTGCCATACCACCTGCCGAACGGCGCTGCAGAAAGCGGTAGAGGAAAAGCTGATCTCCGTCAATCCTGCCGAGGGCTGCAAGCTGCCGCCGAAAAAAGCGCAGGAAATGCAGGTGCTCACCCACGATGAGATGCGCAGGTTCCTGATCCAGTCGAAGCAGGACGACTTCTATGAGCTGGCTCTGCTCGAGCTGGCAACGGGTATGCGCCGCGGCGAGATCTGCGCGCTGAAATGGTCTGACCTCGACTTTGAGACGGGCGCGCTCCACATTCAGCGACAGGCGTATCACGTCGACCACGGCGTGATCGTGTCCGTTCCCAAGACAAAGCAGTCGAACCGCTCGGTCATTCTTCCGCCGTCGGTGCTGATGGTGCTCAGAGAGTACAGAAAGAATGTCGACTCGGAATGGATATTCCCCTCGCCCGTCAAGGAGGGCGAGCCGATCGACCCGACAAGCGTGTACCGCAAAATGGTGAAGATTCTCGACAGAGCGCAGTGCAAGCGCGTCCGCTTCCACGACCTGCGCCACACCTTCGCGACGACGGCGCCGGAACACGGCATGGACATCAAAACGCTGTCGGCGATCATCGGTCACGTCTCCTCGGCAACGACCCTCGACATCTACAGCCACATCACGGATGAAATGCAGATCAACGCGGCGAATAACATAATTTGTTTTACGACATAATAATATCAATCAAGGAGGAATTACAATGGATAAAAGATTTATGGGAATATGCTATTTTGGTGAGGTGATTGCTAGAATTGTTGATCAAGGAGCAACTGAATCCATTGAAACACTTGCAGAGAAAGCATCCAATAAAGAATTAATGTCATATTTAATCAAAAAATATACTCTTGACTATCCAAGTCATTTATATAATATGGCATTCCTAGAAGAATACTTTTCTGAGAATCTTCTCGAAAGCAGAAAAAGCGGCGTGTTTAATAACGGATTAATAAATGTTATTTCGACCATTTTAGACAAAGGTGAAATAACAACACCACATTGGTAAAAAGCATATCAAAAACTCTATTAATTGTTTCTGTAACCGTAAAATTTGAAACAGCAAAACAGGCAGCGCAGAAAGAAGCTCGCGCTGCCTGCGGTTTTTCAAAAATATTCTCGCAAAAAGTCTGGACTTTTCTGGTTTCTGTGGTATTGTGTTGTGCTAAAGGAGGTGCCTGTATGGACACAATCAAAGAGCTGTACTACGGAAATATCCATCCGTATGAACGCGAAATCAAAAAGGACAGCGAGATTGACCGTCTCGCAAAGCTGGTGCTCAGGCATGACACGGAACTGAGAAAAACACTCAACGACAGTGAAACAGAGCTATTCGGCAAACTGAAAGATGCGTGGTCAGAACTGACTTGCCTGAATGAACGCGAGAACTTCATCATAGGATTCAGGTTAGGCGTGCAGCTGATGACAGAAGCGTTACAAGCAGACTAAGCAAAACGGCAGCCCTGTCACAAAGGCAGGACTGCCGTTCGTTTGTTCAAAAGGTTTTTTCATGCAACAGAGCCGTCTATTCCGCCCTCTGTGCGGTTTGTTGGCAAAAGACGGGAAAGTTACCCGATAACAAGTTCAGCGCCGTGTCGGGCGTTTTTCGCGGTTTGTGAAGCTGAATTAAAATCTGAGATTTGCAAATCAATCAAACTATTTTCAAGCACACCCTTCTTTTTGCGAGAGTTTATTCACAAGACCCTGAAAACAATATTTTCGTCTTTTTTAATTCGCAGAATCGCTTGATGCTGACTCAATCTGACTTGCCTTTTTTTGAAACAAATCTAAAGAATCAAAAAACTCCATACTATACCCATCAACAACACCTTCAAGTATCCCCTTTATCAATGTTTTTGAATGTTGATTGGCTAATTCCAGTATTCCTGTTTCCAATGCATCGCTTTTTGCATCTTCTTCTGCCAAATGTAATGCATCTGCTGTATCACTTTTTTCATCTGAATTAAAAAGAACAAATGACTTATTATAGAACTCAACTGAATCATTATTTACCTTTACATCTAAAACTTCAGCATCAGGGAGATAAATATACACAATTTTATTCTGATTATCAACTGCAGACTTGACTTTGTCTATATCAATACCTGCTTTTACTGTAGCTGTATATACCATCACAAAGTCTCCCTTGTTAATCACCGGAACACCTTCATCAGAGTATTTGGCGATTCCTCTGAAATTAACCTTAGAAGTAATCAACTCGCTTGATGTTTGTAATGCAGTAACAATATTAGAAGATGAGAGTGACGCCTTTTCTTGTCCAAATATCGGCAACGATTTTATACAAAAAAACGTTACTAAACAAATAGCCAGAATGAGTACAAGAATAATCACCCACTTCACAAATGAAAATCCTGATTTTGTTTGTCGTTCCTTCATTAACAATCTCCTTAGAATATCCAAATAATAAATGCTCGTACAAAAATAAACAAAATGATTGCAATTATTACTGCAACAACTATTCCTAAAACCTTTTTCATATATTTTCTCCCTTTATCAATGATATTCATTATTTTACCACACTAAATGTGCAAAATCAACAATAAATTTAAACAATTCTCTTCGCTGTTCTTTTTTATAAATAAAAAAATTTTCTATAATCTTCTGCGTGAGAAGCGCTCCGAAATAAAGTGGATGCTTCATCGATTTACAAACATTTATTTATATTCAGACAAGACAGGAACCGTTTGATCAGGCTGTCCTTCTTCTGATTTCAACTTAGCAAGAATTCACATGCCGCCAAGCAGGAGGGTGCTTCCACTTAGCGGCTGTGATTATTCATTATTTGAAAAAGTGGATGTGCCTGTTGTGATCCGCTCTGCTTTCTCGCTGAATTTGGTGAAGGTCAGAACGACCAGCGTAACCTCTGCGAGTGTGAATAATACCATAAATAAGATGCCCATAATCAATCAACCTTTCGTTTTGTGATGGGCTGAGTATAGCGGATATTTTTTTGACAATAGATTCGGCGGTAAGGTGCATAACTCCGCGGTGAGTTGCAGTTCCGGCAAAATTCTCCGGCTGATATGGACAAGCCCCTTGATTTCTGATATGATAAAATCATACAACGGAGTAAATGGAGGAACAGCTGATGAACAAAGAAAAAGAATATAGCTTTCGTGTTATTTCAAATCAGGTAAGGTTTGGCTGCGGATACAGAACGATCGATGGGAAACGGCAGTATTTTGCCTGGCACGGTTATCCCGACAGAAACAGCGATTACTTCACAACAAGCGAAATCAGTGAAAGCGAGTATAACGAGATCAACAAAAAGTATCCCAAAGAAATCATTGCCAACAGAGAAAAAGCGGAGGTGTTCCGCAATAAGTATGTTGACGGTCATCCGGTGATTCTGGAGGGCTGGGACAGGCTGCTGTAAACGGAGGGCATGACATGAGTATATTCGCGAAAAAATACAAGGTCGATTACTGCGGCGAAAAGTTCGCCTACAAAAACGCAAAGGACGAATACCGCGCGGGCGAGAAGGTGACGCTCTATTACTGGATGATCGCCACCGACACGGACTATTCGTTTTGGCTTGACGGCGCGGAGCTTTCAAGGGATTACGACGCCAAAAAGGGCTTTATTCTCAGCTTCACTATGCCCGACCATGATGTGACGATTCACTGTTCATCACGCAACACCATGCTGTGCGAATCATAACATTCAGAAAGGAGATTGAAAATGAAAAGATTAGCGTTCATACTGATAGCGGCTGTCATACTGTTGACAGGCTGCTCGATCGGCGGTACAGGAAATTCCGCTTCATATCATCAAATCGCACAGGAAGAAGCAAAGGAAATGATGACCAAAAACGACGGGCATGTCATCGTTGACGTCCGCCGTCAGGACGAATACGACGAAGGGCATATTCCCGGCGCCGTTCTGATTCCGAACGAATCCATCACGGACAAGCAGCCCGAGCAGCTGCCCGACCTGAATCAAGTGATTCTGATATACTGCCGCAGCGGCCGCCGCAGCAAAGAAGCGTCGCAAAAGCTGGCGGATATGGGATATACCAACATCTACGAATTCGGCGGTATCAATACATGGAACGGCGAGATTGAAAAGTAGCAGAAAAAATTTAAAACGGCAGTCCTGTTCATTCAAAAACGGGACTGCCGTTCAATATTTGCGCTGCATAAACAAAGAGTGCCGGTGGGCACTTTCTCCGCCTTTGGCAAAGTTTCGTTTACCGGTAAAGTTCATCAACGGCGGGTCAGGATTTGCGCTGCATAAAGATAGCGCTCCCGAAAAATCAGGAGCGCCGTGGTGGAGAATGCTTAGGTTCATCTTCCGGTACGTTCATCTCGCATGATGGGTTCAGTGCGATTGGAAAGGTTTGCGAAATCCCCGTCCGCTAAAAACGTGCCCCCGGCACGTTTTCTTAACGCGAACCTTCGAGTCCGGCATTCTCCTTTTGGTTTACTGATTGAAAAGCGGACACCCTTTTGAGGGTATCCGCTTTTCAATGTCAAGGCTGAGCAAAAAGATATTTTTTCTTAAAGTTTCATATAGATGTGAACGGTCGAAATAACAACCGGTTCGATAAAGAACCGCCTGCTGAGCGCTGCATGACCCGCAATTCTATTCAACTTTCTATCAATCGGCGCCCTTGAAAACCACCCTCCGGGATCATTGAAACAGAGCGTCGAGCACCTTCTGCTGCACATCCGAGCTGCCGCGCAGGTTGTTTGTCGCGGCGAACAGATACACATCTTTATCCGTGTTGAGATAATCCACCGCATAGAAGTGAGGCGGGATATTTCCGACGTGACCGACGCCGTCATAGGGCATACTGTTTAAGCCGTAGCCGTAATTATCATAGCTGTTTTCATTCACGTCCTCTGTCATCTGCCGGAAGCTTTCCGCCGAAATCACCTTTCCGCCGCTGAGCCCGGACATCCACTTGTCCATATCGGCAGCGTTGGTAACGATATCGCCGGCGCCCTTTGCCAAAGCCGGATGGGTCGTTTCGTTCATCGCTTCCGTATTTGACAGCGCGGACGCCCACGCGGGATTGCCGCTGATTTCCTCCACAAAGCCGGAGCTTGTCATGCCCAAAGGTTCAAAAATGTTTGTTCTGATATATTCATGATACGGAACGCCGCTTACCTGTTCAATGATATCGGCGAGCAGGAAGTAGTTTGAGTTGGAATAGGCGTAATCGTCGCCCGGTTCAAAATAAAGCTCCTCGCCGAAGATTGCTTCCTTGATTTTTTTGACATTATCCGCTTCAATCGTGCCAAGAGCCGAGCCGTCCATGAATTTCTCGTAATAGTCAGGGATGCCCGAGCTCATGGTGAGCAGGTTTTTGAGCGTCAACTGCTTGGCGAATTTGTATTCGGGATAATACTTATCCAGCGTATCGTCCACGCTTAGCTTGTTTTTTTCACTGAGAAGCATCACGCCGGCAGCGCAAAACTGCTTTGACACCGAGGCAATCGGCAAAGAAGCGTCGATTGTCAGCGGCTGCCCGTTATCGTCGGTGCCTTTGACAAACTGATAAATCACACTGCCGCCGCGGCTTATCTGCATCACGCCTTGGAATTCCGCCGTGGATAAAGCCTGATCGATTTGCTTTTTAACGCTGTTCGGAAGCGTTTCGGGAGCCGCAGTGGCTACTGTTGCTTCCCCTGTTGCTGCTGTGGAGCCGGATTGGGTTTTTGAGCTTTCCCCGTTGACGGAACCGCATCCCGCGCACGCTGCCGCCATAACAGCGCTCAATACAAATGCCACTATTTTTTTCATCGTATCTCTCCTGTCTGAATTTGTTACTATTATCATAAAACAGCTGCCTGAAATATTCAAGCAACCGTTTTATGATTTATCCAACAGATAGGAAGATAATTCAACCTGTGGTTTATAAAAGCGGCTTTTCTCGTTCGCACAGTCTGAAAATCGGGGGCGGGCATCCCTTGGCAATCTCGTCGGCAAAGCAGAGCAGCGGTATGATGCCTGTCCCTATGCGGATTGCATAAGTGTCAATCTCTCCGTCACCGACCGCGATTTTCATGCGCGTGGCAAGCTGATGTTCGCAAAGGATTTTCACGCAGCGTTCCGCCTCGTCCGCGTTAAGACCTGTTCCCTTGACTATCAGCGGCAAGGCGACAGGGATGTTTGACACGGAACAAAGATAACAGACTGTTTTCAACAACTTTTTATCCGAAAACAGAGCAAACACCTTCCTGAGCGCGTCCACGCTCTCAAGATGCGTCTGCACACTTTCTTCATGCGGCTCCACCAGCAGGAAAAAGTGACTGAAATCGTTTGAAATCCGCGCAAACGCCATTCCTCTGTCTCTTACCAGCTTCGCGAAGTAGTCCCGGCAGCTGTCTTTTTTGATAACGGAATGGCTGACAAAGGTGTCAGCAAAATCCTCCGTGAAGTGTTCGTCGCCCGTAAGCCCGAGAATGATCGACCAGCAAAATTGAAAGGCGTAACGAAAAGCCTCTTCCTCGGGCATGCTGCTCAGCTTTTTGTCCATCATCAACTGAAGCTCCTGCTCTTCTCTTCCGAACAGCGAATTGATATCAACTCCCAGGACATCCGCGATAAGCGGCAAAATCTCGGCATCGGGTGTACTTCCGCGCTCCCATTTTGAGACCGCCTGCGTGGTAACGCCGACCTCCCTGCTCAACTGTTCCTGCGTGTAGCCCTTCTGTAGCCGGAATCTTCTGATCTGTTCTCCGATAACGCTCATATTCACCCCTCCATTGATTTTCTGATATAATTGTATCAAACATACCCGGGATTGTCTATAGGTGTGATGAAAGCTGTGCATCAGGCACACGGATTATCTCACTGCCGCTCCTGCCAATGTTTTTTTGCTTGTTTCGCCGTGTGTCTCCCTGTGCGTGATTTGGCTGGGAAAGCCAAAAGAACGTTCTTCACTGTGTCGGAAGATTCTCGCGGTTTGTGGAGCCGCGTCAAAATTTGAGCCGCATAAAACAAAGAAAGCACCTACGGAAAAATCGTAAGTGCTTTGGTGGAGAATGCTTATGTTCATCTTCCGATACGTTCATCTCGCTTGATGGGTTCAGTGCGATTGGAAAAGATTCCGCAATCCCCGTCCGCTAAAAACGTTCCCCCGGCACATTTTCTTAACGCGGTTCGATTGAAACATGGTCGCCCAGCGTCGCACCTAAAGGTGCTTCCTCGTGCTCCCTGTTTCGGCTCTTCCTCGAACTCCCTTCATCCGCCGCCGGCGGCGGTCGTTCTCGTCACCTTCGAGTCCGGCATTCTCCGTTTGGTTTGCATAATTGATTAACGGGAGTACCTTGTGGGTACTCCCGTTAATCAATGGTGGAGAATGCTGGACTCGAACCAGTGACCTCCTGCGTGTGAAGCAGGCGCTCTAACCAGCTGAGCTAATCCTCCGGAAGTGATTTAATTGTGGGAAGTCCGCGGAAGATCCGCGGACTTCTTGTCAAGACTGACCAAAAAAGATATTTTTTCTTGAAGTTTCCTATAGATGTGAACTACCGAAAAATCAGAGTCACTTTTAGTTGAGTTTATCTGCATTTCTATCTTAACCAATCCCTTAGTATTTGTCAAGCAATTTCTCAATACAACCGCTCTATTTATTCTTACAGTATTGGTTGGTCAATTTCCGTTCCGTCATTGAAGATAACCTTAATTCGCTCTTTGCTTTCCACCACTACGCATTGGAGCATTTGACGGATCAGTTCGTCGTTAAATTGCAGCGGTTGATTTTCGAGGATATCTGTCAGTCTGACGATTTCATTGGCTTTGGAATCTGAGTTGGCTGAATCCTCGTCTGAATATTTGGCAAGCTCTTTGTTTAGCTTTTCTTTTTCCATAATCAGTTCGGTAAGCCTTTGTTCGATAACCAGATTGTTGTCATCATCAACGGACACCAGCGACATGGCTTTTTGGAATTCGTCATTGATTTCCGCGAGCCGGACCTTGATTTCCAACTCTCTGTCTTCGGAATCATCGCATTTCACTGTCATGGTAATGAAGGTCTTCAGCGTTTGAAGAAGTTTTGTATTCTGCATGGCGACAGTTTGAACGGCGCTCATTATGGCGCGATGCAAGTCTTCTTCGCTCATTGTTGGTGAGTTGTGACAGCGTTTCTTCCCGTAATCCAGTCGGCTGATACATCTCCATACGATTCTCTTGTTTCCGCAAGCCGTCCATGTGCATCGGCGATACGGCGTTCCGCATTCTCCGCAGACAAGCAGCTCCGTGAGAGCGTATTTCGAGGAGTATTTGCCAAGCTCGGTTTTTGTACCTACCTGTTTAACTTTCCTCAAGCCGCTTCGACGGGCTATTTCCTCCTGAACTTTGCCAAAGGTGGCTCGGTCAATAATTGCCGGATGATTGTTCTCGACATAGTATTTGGCACGTTCGCCATTATTTCGTTTTTTCTTTTTTGAGATACAGTCGACCGTATATGTCTTGTTGATTATGGCATCTCCCATATAGCGTTCATTTGTAAGAATAGAGTGAAGCGTGCCATACGTCCATCTTTCTTTTCCGCCGGGCGTCAGAATCTTTTTGTTTTGAAGATTGTTTATAATGGTCTGATGACTATCTCCAGCAAGAAAGCGTTCATAAATATATCGGATTATTTCCGCCTCTTCCGGAACAATCTCAGGATTGCCGTCATCGCCTTTTCGATAACCGAGGAAGTTTTTATAGTGGAAGGATACATTTCCCTCTCGCGCTGATTGCTCTTTTCCCCACCTGACATTCGCACTGATGTTTTCGGATTCGCTTTGAGCGATAGAGCCATAGACGGTTATGTAGAATTCAGAGCCTTTTTCAATGCTGTGAATGCCCTGTTCCTCGAAGAATACGTCCACATTGATATCTTTCAGAAGCCTTACATATTTCAGGCAGTCAACCGTGTTGCGGGCAAACCGGCTGATGGATTTCGTGATGATCATATCGATCCTGCCGCGCTTACACATACGAATCATTTTATTGAACTCATCGCGGTGCTTAGTGCTGGTGCCTGAGATGCCCTTGTCGGCGAAGATTCTTACGAGCTTCCATTTCGGTTCGGCGTTGATTTTCTCTGTGTAATATCTCGTCTGAACCTCATAACTGTTGATTTGTTCTTCCTGCTGTGTGGATACTCGGCAGTACGCTGCCACACGTTTTTGTCTGTATTTGTTCTTGACTTCTTCACTTACGCTCGCTTTGGGCGCTATGTATCTGACTGTTTTTTCAGTTTGCGGCATATGCGTGCTCCTTTCTGATTATTTGACCATTTATCAGCTTCAGAACAATCTGATCATCTTCGTCAAAGCTTATCGTTTCAGCCGCCAGATTGAACAGCTCTAACGGAAAGCCGTTGGGTCGATTTTGATTTTTCAGAATACATTTCAGTCGCTGTATCTCATATTTTTTTGTATCGAGATTGGCGTAATGGATAGCTGTAGCTTCTAATAGCTTTCTTCTGATTTCACTCTTATTTAGCTGTCTCCCGTCAATCATATGCCTGATTTCATTTTCAATGCGATAGGATTCAAGAGTTATCGTCTCATCGGTATTTGAACAATGAATCATATCGGGATTATCTATGAGTAGATTGATCAGGTCACCTATTTCTCCCAGCAGAGAATCATCTGTCTTGACAACTGTCTTTCGGCAGTCTCCGTTTTGACATATCCATCTCTCGTGAATCTTGGTTCGAGGCTCATATCTGCATTTCATCACGCTGCCGCAACACGGGCATATTGTTTCAGCGTTAAGATTGTAAATGTCATCATTCTTATTGACATTTTTTTGCTTGTTTTTCGCATCTCTTAAGGCGTCAGCTTTTTTCAATATCTCATTGCTGATAATCTGCGGATAATCGTCGTCGCCGGAATATCGCTTATCTTCAAGAATTCGTTTTATTCTTGCCTTATTCCACCCGACTACGCCGGGTCTGTATTCTATATGCATCTTATTAAGCAGCTCTGCTATATTGAGCATTGAATCGCCTGAAAGGTATCTGCTGAAGATCTCTTTCACAATATCAGAACTTGATGCATTGATCATTATGGCACCGTTTTCATATCTATACCCAAACGGGATTGTCCTGCGCTTCACGCTGTTTACACCTCGCCTTCCTGTTTATTGTTTCTGTCAGCTCTATATCCCCGAGGAGCTTGAAACATAATTGAGAATTATTGACTACCTCAATTCTTTTAACAATTATCTCAAACAGAGCTTCATCGAACTCTGCATGCGGTTTATACTCGTCAAGGATTTGTCTTAGCGTTTTCAATTCATCAAGCATTTCATCATCTTGATTCTCGGATAACTTTTTACGACGCTCAGTTCTCAGTGTTTTGATTTTATTTTCTATTTCCGCTGCCTGCTCAGCGTATTCCGCCGAGCTGAGAACACCGTTATTGTTTAACTTTGCCAACAGATGGCTCTGAGCACATAACTGTGCGATTTCTTTGTCAATGTCTCCGATCCTGTCGTCAGTACCTCCGAATCGCTGCTGAATCCGCTCTAATTGAGCAATCAGATTATCAATTAATACCTCGCGGTTTTCTTTGAGCTTATAGGTTAAAATACTGAATGCATCGAAAACTCCGCTTTCTCTCAGTCTTTGATTTTTACATATGCAGCTTGATTTTTCAACAACCGAGGAAATCCAATAGTTTTTCCCGTTGTTTGTTAGTCTCCGGAATGCTTTACCGCATATCGGGCAGAACATCGTTTGCGTTAGTATGTGGTCAGCGTTGCTTTTTCTGACACACGCTTTTTTCTTACTTAATGTTTGCGCTGCATTGTAAATGTCTTTTGATATTATAGCAGGTCCTGCGTTTTCAACATAATACTGAGGTCTTTCACCTTTGTTCGGAATCAGGCGGAACGGAAGCGTATCTGTAGTGTATTTTTTCTGCAACAGCGCGTCGCCAATATACCTCTCGTTACCGAGAATATAGGTAATCATCGTCGTGTTCCATTTCTTCTCACCGTGCTTCTTTGGTACGCATTCGTTGTTCAGCGCATCGGCAATGCGCTGCTTCCCAACTCCCTGCAAATACATGCCGAAGATTCTGCGAACGACTGCCGCTTCTGTTTCGTTGATGACTAACTCGCCGTTGATAAGATCAAATCCGTAAGCGGGTGCGCAGCAGTTAAACTCTCCTGACTCCATCCGCTTTTTGTAGCTCCAACGCATATTCCCCGATATGGACTCGCTCTCTTGCTGAGCGATCATACCGGGGAATGTCAGAAACATTTCGCTGTTCAGTTGTGAGGTGTCGATACTCTGTTCCTCGAAGAATACGGTAACGCCGTAGGATTTCAGCAGACGCAGCGTCTGGAGCAGGTCGTGAGTGTTTCTTGCAAAGCGCGATATTGATTTGACGATGACGCGATCTATCTTGCCTTGCTCGCAGTCCTGAATCAGCCGATTCATCTCGGCGCGTTTTTTCATACTTGTACCGGATAACCCTTCATCGGCATAGATTCCAACCAATTCGAATTCGGGATGCTGCTTTTCGTAATTTGAATAATACCGCAGCTGCGCGGCGAAGGAATGAAGCTGATCCGCCGAATCGCTTGATACGCGGCAATAGGCTGCGAGACGCTGAATCTTATTCTCTTTTTTCTCTGCCGTGATTTCGGTTATTTTCATCTTTGATGACTCCTTTCTGAGATTTTTGCCTTTCGGCAACACAACAATATACGGAAGTTCGGTACAAGTCCAGAGAGAATCGGGAACTTTTTCAGAATTATTTGTGCTGCTTTCAGCTGTAATAAATGTCGGTTACTCCGTAATGCTCCGACAGCGATTTTTTGATCTTAGCGACCTCGTCTTCGGTGACAAGGTTCATATCCTGCAACAGCCGCAGCATATTGAGACTGTAATAAAACGAAGCCGTATTGACCGATTTGTTTTTCATTGATGTCGCTCCTTAACTTTCGCAAGCCTGTTTCTTGTTATGAAAGGCTCTTAAAACAGAAATCGTACTTGATGTTTTAGAAATCGCGCCGTCAATCACGGTGAATAAATCCACGCCCTCATTCTGAAGCTTGTCCACAACAGAAAGGGCCTCACGGGAATTCGATGCAATGTCCTGAATTGATGGGGTAACGATGGTGTCTAAAAACAGTATGCGCGTAATGAATGATCTGAGAAAATGCTCTGCGCCGGCTTCGTTGCCGATAAATACGCTTTCACCGACAATGTGAAAGCCCTCGGCTTCGCAGACAGAACTGATCAGTTTCATTTCCGCAATAGCGTCCGCTTGGCTCTCGCCTTCCTCTGCGCGTACAAATACCCATGCGTTTCTTTTGGCGTGGTCAAGTTCCTTTCCTGTTGTTCTGTTCAATTTGATGTAAGCTAATGTGTTCATAATTTACCTCCATTGTTTTTTAACGGTTTTTATCTATATTCAGTTTTCTGATTGAAAACAGATAAAAGCCGTCATTTGACTTGAAAAAATGCTGCCGCCTTGAAATTGGTTGCTTTTTGCCTTGCTCTAAGGCGGCAGCTTATTGTATCAATCGTTTTTATACTGAGTCCGAATCAGAAACGCAGACAGATTTTTGAGCAGATTTTGTGTCAGGCAAGCAAGATTCCGCAGGAAGGCTGTCGCCTTCCGAGGACAGCTTGCGCAGCATGGCGCAAAAGATGCCAAAAAGATGCTACGGATTTTGGTTCGGTCTCAGTATCGGTTGCTTGTATTTATCCTCGATATCCCCAAGCAAGGGAACATATCCTCCGGCTATGCCTTTAGCCTCATTGGAATCTCACCACCGCCGGGATCTCCCGCGGGCGCCCTCCTTAGTTGTGACGGTCTTTTCTCGCTCGACTTGGGACGGGACGCAAGTATCATTATTTCTTCTGCCGGTTATCGCCCGCCACAGATGCGCCGTGACGTCAAAGACTAACAGGCTGCGGCGAACGGATGCCCGCCGTAGCCCTGCTTTCGTAGCTTGCCGTATTACCGGCAGCAGAAGGAACGTAAAGGATATGCTGATATTCAATTTTCAAGGTGCTGAAGTTGTGTGTTTGATAGAGGTTTTTTCGCCCTCTACTATAGTACCTACAGATTTTTTACAATGAAAAAGACAGCGGATTATGAATTTTCTAAAAATTTTTTCACCTGATCCTCAAACTGCAATTTATACCTTGACACCGTTCGTGTAGATACTCCGTATTTCAGAGCAATTTTGGATGTGCATGTCCTTTTTTCTCCGGAGAGATAGGCGTGTAAAAGATCGACTGCCCAGGGCTTCCATTTTGCAAGTTTCGCCTCAAGCTCGGCAATCAATAAAACGTCTAATACGCCTTCTTCAAACCTTCCGTTCTCTCCAATAATATCGCATTCCTTATTTGAGCCATTGCTCTGCAACTCAGAAAAGGAAACAAATAGATACTTCTTCTTAAACTTACGTTGATCTCTCTTTCGAGTGTTTTCTCTATTCCACTTCTTGAATTCCTCAAATGAAACTTCCATATACATGCGATCAATATAATCTGATTCCACAATGCAATCAGCAATAAAGTATCTCCGTTCTTCTATCGGCAAAAGAGTATTTTGGATGATGATTTTCTTCCATTCATCACCCGAAACCTCTACAAGACAAGTGGTTCCATCTGTTTTGTGATCTCTAATCAAAAATGTATTTTTCAAAATATTTCCTCCGTTCGATTTGAAATGTTCGAGTGTTCGATTTTTCAAATCTGAACGGAGGAGCTCTTGCCCTGAAAAAGAATAAATGCATTGTTCCTCCGCTTCGGAGTAACAACCAGCATATAAAAATAGCCGAACATCGCTCAACAGGCATAGTAATGCCTTGTTGTGCGACGTCCGGCTATTTGGTGCTAGTCATACTGCCCGTTGCTCGGCTCAATGCACGATTATCTTTATATTCAATTGTTACTTACCTATCTGTAGTAATTATAGAACCCAAACCTGCCGCTTCTTTGCATCCTTCTCAGTCTGAACGACAGCTTGATTCTTGAAATCTTCTTGCATTCGGGACACTTGATTTCAATGTACCCGTTGGTTCCCTGGATAACATCGCAGACACGAGCGTTACATTTGGGGCATCGGACTACCACTTTTGCTTTAAGCGGTATTTCATACACATGCCTCAGACCTTTCGCTATGCCGCCGTATCGGGAAAGATATCCAGTAAACTCTCGTATCCCGCAAAAATATATTCGCCTAACAAGCCCTTCTTCTGCAGTCGTATGGCGAGAGCACTCTTGGAAACACCAAACAGCGCCGCCATTGCACAGAACTTCTTAAAAATCATCTTGTCCAAGATGGAGTGGATTCTTTCAAGCCTCTTTACTCCAAATAAACTGTCAAAAGCCTTTTCGACAAACGCATCCGGCATCAGCAGCGCCGCCGCAAGCTGATTCGCCATGTACTCATCATAATCGAGGGAATAGCGGTTGTTGGCTTTCTCAAAATGCGGGAGCAGTCTGAACTTGACGGAATAATTGGCGCCGCAAACGATGTCGATAATATGATGGGCGATCTCATGCGCGATAGTAAAATTGAGTCTGCCGGCACACCCTCTTGTGAGCGCTTCATTGATAACGATGGTTCTGCCGGACAACTCAAGCGTGATATCCGACTGATTTACGTCGGTCAGCGTTATATCCATATCGTTGAACGCCGTAAACCCCATGATGTCAGAATCCTCTCCCAAATCCACGGATTTTACATTTAGTCCCCACATTTCAGCCAATGTGATCGGATTAACCTTGAAAAGCTCCCAATCCGCACCGATGTATTCTCTGTACTTCTGAATTGTTTGTGCAGCAAGGCTGCTAATTTCATCACTTCTAAGATATACCATTGTCGTTCCTCCCGTTCTATTGTTTTGCCTCGACAAACCACTTGCCTTCATCCTCAAAGAGATACGTTTCTTTGCCGGATATTGATACCGTATAACGGATACCGGTGCCGCCTACCTTCATCGCGGCACATCTTTTTACCTGAATCAAGCGGTCGATCACATAGGATTTGCCGTCCTCAAATACCAAGCTCATTGGTCTTTTTCTGCCGTCCTTATTCTCACGGACGATTACGTCTACAAATACTTTTCGCGCCATAACACACCTCATTCAAACTGATTGACAGTCATCAGCGCTCTGCCGACATATTTACCCGAGATTTTGTGTCTGGACATCTTATAAACCTTGTTTTCACTGTCGCCGACATTAAAGACATTCAAAGCGCCTTCCTTGAACGCCAGCTTCCGCTGCACAAAAACAATTGAATCATCAATAACGCCCACATCACCGAATCCCCAATCATCCTTTGCGACACAGCACAGAATTGAGCTTTCGTTTTCATACATAGAGCATCCGATGACTCCATACGAAATTGTCGGCGGATGCGCCTGCAATAATCCATTCATCCATAATCACCTCATGTTCGCCATACCCGTTGGCATTGTTAGTTTTGCTTGATTATTCAACATCCATACGTTTTTCAGTAAAACCGCGTTTTTGATTATCTCGCTGCCGAAACGCGCTCTCAGCGACTCGATGCAGTTATCTATTTTTGTCTGCCTGGTCATTGAATCCTGATCAACAAACAAATCCAACTGCATTGGAGCGGAATCGGATATGAGATTGATCGCTCGCACAGTTACCGAACGTATATTTTTATTCCACACATACTTTTGAAGGAATAATGCATAAGCGAGCTTTGCAATCACGAACGGGGACTGTGTTGCAAAATTGAGCTTTTGCTGCCACTCCTTATGCATTAAATCTTCATTTCTGATGCAGATAGAAATACCCATACAATTCATTCCGAGCTTTTTCAACCTGTGACCGATGTCCTGAGACAGCTCGAGGATTGTGATCCATACTTCTTCGTTGGAAGTGAGGTCTGCTTTTGTAGTAGTACCATGACCGACTGACTTTACAGCCGGTCTGTAGTCCTCATACATAACAGGAGAGTTGTCTAGGCCATTGGCATATTGCCACAGCTTCAGCCCGTGTATCCCAAGGTGTGATTTTAGAAATTCGGGAGCTGTGTTTGCCAAATCTCCGATTGTCCGAATGCAAAACCGGTCAAGCGTTCTCTGTGTAGCTCGTCCGACAAATAACAGATCCGAGGCGGGCAAGTGCCAGATTTTCTCCTTAAAGGATTCTTTCGGAATAACGGTGACCGCATCCGGTTTCTTCATATCGCTGCCGAGTTTGGCAAAAATCTTATTGTATGAAACTCCCACGGAAACAGTCAATCCGAGTTCTTCCTTCATTGTTTCTTTGATCTCATAAGCCACGGCTTCGGGATTTCTACCGTTATACTCTGAAATATCCAGCCAGCACTCATCCATACCGTAGGGTTCAACCTGATTCGTGTAGCGGCCATAGACCTCCCGCGCGAGCTTTGAATATTTGATGTATTCATCAAAATGAGGCGAAGCGATAATAAGACCGGGACATTTCTGCTGTGCCTGCCATACTGCTTCTCCCGTCTGAACGCCATATGCTTTGGCAGGATAGTTCTTTGCCAACACGATACCGTGCCGTTCCTCTACACTTCCGCAGACAACTACAGGCTTCCCTTTGAGAGATGGATTCAGCATACATTCAACTGAAGCGTAAAAGTTATTCATGTCGCTGTGCAGTATGTTTCTCATATCCCACCTCTATAAAGAAATATTTTTCTTGACACATTAAAACATATGTGCTATTATTAGCTTGTAACAGGAAGATTATTTCCTTTTGACAGTATTCTAACAGAAATATATTTCTTTGTCAATAGGGAATTTGAGAAAATATTTTCCGATTTATTTGAGGTGAAATTATGAGCAGTTACGGCGAACGATTATTAAAAGCGCGCAAAAAGAAAGAGCTTACCCGTGAAGAACTGGGAAAGCTCTGCGGAATCACCGGAAGAACTATTCAGAATTATGAGCTGGGGCATGTTACGCCTAACCGCATAGACGTTTCTCAACGACTTGCCGATGTTTTGGACATATCGGTCGACTATCTGATTTACGGCGAAAAAGAGGAAACGGAACTCACGGATGAGGATAAGAAGGAAATCCTCGCTCACGCTTCTGCCTTGTTTGCGGGCGGCAAGTTATCCGATGAAGAACAACTTGCCTTCATTTATGAGCTGCAGACACTCTATATGAAAGCAAGGCAAATTATTAAAGATCGCGAAGACGAGCAATAAACCTCGCCGGATTGTAAATTAAAAAGCATTCAAAAATTATAAAAACAGGGGACATGTCAAAGCAGTGTCCGTTTTATGACACATCTGTTTTTGTATAATGATAATAGGCGAGTAGCTTTTTTCGTCATTTTTTGAATCTCGAAATCCATTTTTTGAAAAATTATTTGCAATCAAGAGGTAAAGAACAAAATGAAAAAGAACTATATTTACGCATGTGTTGAGGAACTCATCGATGAGTATAACACTTCCGATCCGTTCGAATTGATGGATGCGCTTGATATCCACTGCGAATCCAGCAATCTGGAGCATTTGAAGGGGTATTGTGTCATCATTCACGGCATCAAGTTTATTGCGATCAACGAGAATCTTCGCCCTGCAGAGCGCAAAATCGTCGCGGCGCATGAGCTTGGACATATTATTCTTCATTCAGACAAATTAAAGGCCGCCGCGCATGAGGACATGAATATCTATAACATCGCAGACAAAACGGAGTATCAAGCGAACCTCTTTGCCGCTGACCTGTTGCTTGACGATGATGAGGTTGATGAGCTGGCAATGCAGGAAGGTATTGATTTCTACACGATGGCAAGGTACCTCTACACAAATCCTCAACTGTTGGGATTCAAGCTGTTTAGCATGGCTAACAGGGGATATAACTACAATTTTCATATTCCGCCGAAAAGTACATTTTTGGCATAAAAAAGAACCACGCAGGATTACAACTGCGTGGTTTATTTGTATATTCCGTCCCAATAAGGCCGCTTGCACGCGAAAATAAGGCCAGTGTCATGTTCGGGTCCGGCGAAAATCGCCACTTAGGGGCCGGTAGAAAACACCAATTCTGGTTCAACAGAAAAAGCCACTACCTGAATCCTTTCAAATCCTATATACTGAATAGTGACCAAGCAACCCAGTAGAAAGGACTGAAATGAAAGGAAATCAAAGCAATGGATTCCTGCCTATTATAGCACAAGCCATTGCAGAAATGGAAGAAACATTTGGCGAGTTTTTAAGTATTGAAGACATAAATCTTGCAGAACTCAGCCGTAGAACCGGTCTCTCGCGTTCAAAACTTCGCAGGTTGAAAGCAAACGGATTTCGTGAAACGCCGCACGGTCTTGCCGGACAACGCAAGGAGCAGATTCTGGATGGGTATACTGCTGTACTGGATAGTCTCCTGCGCAGCGGCGTCAGCAATTCCTCTGTCTGTATGGAACGTCTGCATAGCATGGGGTTTCAAGGTAGCCTGAGTACGGTTAAGCGTTACATTGCCGCGCATAAGAATTTGATCCCTGCAAAGCGACAGCAGATCGCGCCCCAAGGTAATCGTGGGCGGCGGTATACAACATCTCCCGGTGAAGCGTACCAGATGGGCTGGGGATTCACCGATGTGTTGGATTACAATAACTGTACATTCCGCGTAGCTTGTTTTGCGATGATTTGTCACCACTGCGGACAGAGATATATCGAATTCTTTCCCAACGCCAAACAAGAGAATCTCTTTATTGGCATGGTCCATGCGTTTCAGTATATGGGTATCCCGAGATTTGTTCTGACAGATAACATGAAAAGTGTTGTCTTGCGACGGGATATGGATGGGCATCCCATCTGGCAGAAAGACTACGAGAACTTTATGAAGACGGTCGGCTTTGAAACGAAGCTCTGCAAGCCCCGACACCCGTTTACCAAGGGCAAGGTTGAGCGGCTTGTCCGTTTTGTTAAGGATAATTTCCTTGTTGACCGCGTGTTCAGCAACATCACAGACCTGAATTGGCAAGCATTGGATTGGTGCAATTACCAAAACAATCTTTACCACAGAGCGACTGACAGCGTTCCGCAACAGGTTCATATGACGAACTGTGTCGTTCAATTGCATGAGCTTCCAAAGACGGATTCAATACGATTTTATCTTTGCCCGGAGCGAAAAATCTCATTTGACGGCTTCGTCAACTATGAGGGACGTCGATTCGGTGTTCCCTACAGTTATTCCGGCAAAACAGCAAGGATTTCCCGCAGTGGCGACACCTTGTATATTTACTCAGCTGATTTGCGTCTTCTGCTGGTTACGCATAACGTTACATGGAGCCGTAAGGACAGCTTCTGCGAAGGACAATACGAGGATCTTTCTCAACCTGAGGAGTTCCCTACGATGCCGGTCAAGACACAAATTCTCCGGCTTCCCAAGTCGCAAAGCAATCTTTCCTTTGCCAAGTTTGACTTTGACGAGGAGGATCCGGTATGAATGAAACGGCATTTGAAACTATTGCACAGGCTGCTGTCGCGCTGAAATTGGACTTTTCCTCAGAGGAATTTGCAGGTTTTGCGGAGGACCACGGTCTCTCTGAAGACGAGATTGAGGTAGTGCGTTCTGTCTTTGCTTATCTCAAGGAGAAAAAGCAGCAGACCACAGTAATGACATTACTGAAAATGAGTCGTCTTCCAACAAAAGAACCGAAGACCTTTGAGAACTTCGATTTCTCTCTGCTGAAGGGTAAGGATGTTGAACGACTGAAAGCGCTGCCTTCGTTGTCTGCGATTTACTCTCATCGTAACCTTGCCTTCATAGGACCCGCAGGTACCGGAAAGACACATCTTGCGCAAGCATTTGGATACGCTTGCTGCCTGCACGGTATGAAGACCTACTTCATTAAGGCGTTTGAACTGCGTGACCGTTTCTCAACGGCACGGCGCTCCGGAAAGACTGATTCCTGTCTCAGCGCTCTGGTACGTCCCAGTTGTCTGATCGTGGACGAAATAGGTCACTGTGCCTTTGACAGGGAGAATACACGTCTGTTCTTTGATCTGATTGACCGGAGATACAACAAGGAAGGCAACTTCAACATGATATTTACGAGCAACAAGAATCCCGCGCTTTGGAGAGAGGATTTTGACGAGGACGCGACCTTGCTCTGCGCGCTTGACCGTATCTTTGACGACGCCACGGTATTTAAGCTGCGTGGCGAAAGCTTCCGGGGAAAGAAGTTGGAAACGATCTCGTTGCAAACCGGCAAAGTTAAGACCGTAGCGCCGACAGAAATTTCCAGAGAATAGTTGTAATTCTAACAAAAACCATTTAACAATCTGGGTTGTTTGGCTGTTTGATTGATTATTATTCTGCGCCTTAGAGCAAATCGATCCGTTTCATGGAAAACATCAATTTGCTTCAATGACCGCACCGATTCGCACCCGGAACGCACCATCTGAATCCGCCCGTCGAAAAAAGCTGTTCTTAGATTCCAAACCGGAGGCAAAACGGAGCCACCGCCGCAGGCGGCTTGCCCTTGACGGGTTCTGAAAGAAATGCTACCATTGCCGCCCGACGGTGAACCTGGTTGAGCTGTTCTTGAGTTCGTCACCGTCGGCATAGACGCCATAGCATTTCTTTCAGGTTCTGTCAAGGGTGGCGGTCATCTTTCAGATAGTTTGTTTTATTTCGATTATACACATCGTCGTTTGGCGGTTTCTTCTGAACCGTTTTTGGCGATTTTTACTGAGCCCGATTTGGTCGTTTCTACCGGGCGCTAACATCACGGATTAGAAGGCCACCTTCACGGAAGCGAAGGCCACATGTATAATAAACATGGCACACAACATTGTGTGACTATTGTTTTGGAGGTGGCCATTTGGCTAACTACCGTGAAATTCTGAGGCTTCACAGCCTCGGAACAAGTCAGCGCAGTATTGCACAGCAAGTGCAAAGCTCCCGGGACACTGTCAAATCTGCTAAAGCAGCCGGAATCTCATGGCCGTTGGGCGACGACGTTACCAACGAGATGATTCAGGAGTTTCTTTTCCCGGGAAAGTACGCTTTGGCGTGTCCTTACACGCAGCCGGATTTCCCTGAAATCCACAAAGAGCTTGCAAAGAAAGGTGTTACGCTCACGCTTCTGTGGGAGGAATACTGCGTCTGTAAGCAGTAAAATAAAGTGTACCAATTCTCGCCTGCAAAACCGTACCGGTTCTCGCCAATAAGTGTACCAACTTTCGCCACAAAGTGTACCACTGTGATATACTGATAGCAGTAAAACACAGGTGGTGCTGAAAGTGAAAGGAATCGATATGTACACACATATACAACAGCTGAAAGCGCTGAAATACAGTCAGCTCCGCAAGGTAACAAAATCCAAGTCCGTTTTTCCCACAGATGACAGTCTATTGAAGATGCTTTATCTGGCAATGATGGACATTACCAAAAAATGGACGGGACGCCGACAGGACTGGAGTAAGATTTATGCTCAACTGACGATCTTCTTCGAGGAGAGACTTCCCGGATAACCCGAGTAGCAGAAAACGGCCTGCACGTCAAGGGTAAAATGAACGGCGGCTCGAGCCGCCGCCCTTGACATGCATTCCGTTTCCCGCTTATTATGTTGACAAGGGGCTTACGCCCCAGAATAAAAATTCTTGCTCTATTTTGCACCGCGATTTAGAGTTTACACAAAATTTGGGACAGACCCGAATCTTAGTATAAATCGGTCCAGAAAAAATCCGCACCCCCAGGTGTTCAGTGAGAGCGCTATATTCAATCAATTCCAAGATTAAATATCAGCTCTTCTCCGCACAACTACTTAACTCTATCTGTTCAGAACGGGAATGTGTCACCCTTCCATCCACCTTCTTTTTGAGAACCATACTCAAGGCTTCTTTGATACTATGACTACATCATTATCCCAAATCGCCCTTCAGCATGGCAGTAATGTTTTCTTCGTTTACCTGATAACCATCGTCAATGTAAGCAGTTGAAACGGGATACTTGCTGAAATCGGATGGATGTACCGCTTTTCCGTCCTGAAGCATAAAGGTAAGCTTTCGTTCCAATTCCTCGTTCGGCTCCATTCCCATATAGCCGAAAATACGGTTATTTCTCTCGCTGTAAAACAACGTACCATAGGAGCCAAAATCATCCACGTACATCGCAGCTCCGTCTTTTGTTATCGTATACACTGAAACCTTGTCTGAATGTGCACTGCCTTTGAAATAAATCATTTCCGGGACGTCGTCCTCATCGATATATATCAGGTTAAATTTTCCTTTTCCTTTTTCCCGCAATATATTGGCATAGAGCTGATACGGAGAATTGACGTCATTGTATTCTGCTGACTGGCTACTTTGTTCCTGAACAGTATCTGAACCTCCTTCGTTTTTCTGAACCATTGCAGGTTGATAAAGCATTACCCTCTCAGCATGACGGGACTGATAATTGTCTCCATACCAATCATAAGCAATCACAGTTCCGTCGTTAAAAGAAATGCTGACATTCTGGGCACCGTCCAGCTCGCTGAACTGATTGTTTATTGAGAAATCCCCCTTCTGAGCAAGCACCTCTTTTCCGGTCATATTGCTCTTGAAGTCTCCGTAAAGCGTGACGTTCTGTGAACAGTCATGCAGCATGATGTAGAGTACCTTTTCATTTTTTGCGGAAAGACCAAACTCCAGTGGCTGGCTTTTCGCAAAAGCGATAAATTTTGTGTTGCCCGATTCGTTAACATGAACGTCTTCATAGTTGCTTCCGAATAATTCCTTTAATTCGTCCAAGCTCATACCAAGATAATCAGCCGTCTTTTTTGAGGGCTTCTCAGTGGGTTTTTCGGTCGGTTTCTCTGTTGGCTTTTCAGTGGGCTTCACGGTCACTTTTTGCGTCGGTTTTTCAGTAACCATCTGAGTGGTTGGTACCTGTTTCTGAGCAGGGGCAGAACAACCTGACGAAATAATGACCATTGAAGCGACAACGCATATCAAAATTTTTCTGATTGTAAGTTTCATAACAATCCACATGCCGGTGCGGCACCGGCACAAATAGAGATGAAAACGGAAGCCGCAAAATTTTCCGTTTTCTGATATAATGTACTTGAAGGAAGGCACACTACAAAGCACGGTAGGGTGAGTTGATCTCAGCTCTACGTCTGTAAGACAGCATAACAATCAGTGTAAGAGTCACCTTTCAAGCACAGATAAGTAAGTCCATCGAGTCCGCACACTAAGAATTGTTTAAGTTCTTGGAATTTAATGTGTGGTGGCTCAGTCACTGCCTTTCTCTCTATTACAGGAAGGCGTGCGCTTAATGAAACTCACATATCCAATCTGTTGTGGCGTCGATGTTCACGAAACCTTTCTCGTTGCCACAATCATCACAAGTGATTTTGAATCGCCCAAATACAAGCAAAAGCGCTTTTCCATTCTATAGAGGCTTGCTTGATTTTAAGCAATGGCTCCTTGACAACAACCGCAAGGATGTCTGTATGGAAAGCACAGGCAAATATTGGGTGCCCGTTTGGAACGCTCTTGAAGTTTCAATCCATGTTGTCATCGCAAACCCGAAGTGGGTTTCTGCTGTTAAGGGCAACAAGGATGACAAAAAGGATTCCAAATGGATTGGCGATTTGTTCCGTATGGGTTTGGTTCCAAGCAGCTATATCCCTGAAAAGGATATTCGTGTTCTTCGTGAATTCACGCGCTATCGCAGCAAGCTTGTGTCCATGCGTTCCGGTGAAAAGTGCCGTTTTCAAAACGCTTTCACTGTGTGCAATCTGACGCTGGACGCGGTTGTCTCCGATATGTTCGGAAAATCCGCGACAGATATTGAAAACTATCTGCTGGATACAGATACGATTGATCCTAACCACTGTGTTTCTCTGCTTCGAGGTCGCCTCAAAAAGAAATCAGAAGAGATTATTAACGCAGTAGAAGGTTTCGATATGACGGCTGAACAGAAGGAAAGGGCTCGCATCATTCAAGGGCATTTTGCCGATATTAACAGTCGTATTTCTCAAGTTGACGAAGCAATCGACAGACTTGTTTCCGAGTACGAAGGAGCCATTTCGCTTCTGCGTACGATTCCCGGAATTGACCGCCGTCTTGCCATAACGATTATTTCGGAAATTGGTACCGACATGTCACAGTTTGGTTCTTCCAAACGCCTTTGTAACCGGGCGGGGCTTTCTCCCGGAAGGAACCAGTCTGCGGGTAAAAAGAAATCCGTGAAGATTTCTCGTGCGGGCGTTTATCTGAAACCCGCTTTGGTTGAAGCGGCTCATGCCGCTGTAA
Organism: Ruminococcaceae bacterium P7; assembly: GCA_900100595.1. Lineage (GTDB taxonomy): Bacteria > Bacillota > Clostridia > Oscillospirales > Acutalibacteraceae > Ruminococcoides. The sequence continues at coordinate 76,110 of FMUA01000004.1, read as the reverse complement.
AGGCTACTGCCAAAAATCCGTATTTCAGAATTAAGTACGGACGTATTATGCAGCGTCGCGGTAAAAAGCGCGCCATTATCGCTATTGCAAGAATGATGTTGACTTCTATTTTCGCAATATTCACCACCGGCGAAGTATTTAATCCGTGTGATATTCTCCAATTCGATATGCCGGAAAAATTGAAGAAAAAGCAGACTCTTTCCGCCGCTAAAGACGCTGTTAAACTTCTTGTTTCGTTAGGACTTGTTGCGGAGGATTCGATTTCCATGCAACCTTTGGCAAGTTGATTTTTCCTCCATGGATGGGGGCTTGCTTTGCTGTGCCCTTTTTTACCTCTTACTAAACAGGAGTAGTTTTCACACTATTTCACCTAACAAAGTTGATTTTCTTGTCTGTATGATACTCTCAGGAGATGCTAAGCAGGTCGTATGACAAGCGACATTATTATGAGAAAAAGAAACTATTATCATTTATACGCAATAATATACTCCGCTCTTGGATTCTCCTGTTTTAAATACTTTACATCATATCCGTCATCACTCATATGCTGTATCGCTTCGTCACTTGTCTCATAGGTAACGGAAGCATTGGAAGCATTTTTGCATGCCGCTGTCAAATCCTGTGTAATCAAGCCTTGACCCGCAGGAGGGAGAGTTGCGTAGCTGCCCGTGCATTTTGAAATCTCATTATATGTCATATACGCTGAAATATCATCATTGAGCTTTGCGTCATCCATCACGGCTATAAACAACAGATTGATATATTTACCCGAGAGAATATCGTATTCAAAACTGCTTGCGTCCTTGTACACCCCGTTTGCGGGACAAAAGACAAAACCGGGAAGCTTCTCGAAATTATAGAAGCAAGGCATTCCGGTGGAGCTGCCAAAATGAGAACGGCTGCCGTTATTCTCGACCGTAATCTCAAAATTGAGAATTTCAAGAATTTCGGGCACGTTTTTTGTCAGCAGTTCCTCAGCAGTGTATTCCGCTGCCTTGGGCGCCTCGGCAGGAGCTTCTGTCTGCTTTTTTGTAACGGGTTCCGTCGGCTTAACCGTAACGGGTTCTGTCGGCTTTTGGGTAGCCGGTGCTTTTGTGGTTGGTGCAGCTGTCGTCGCAATTTGTTTTTGAGTGGCTGCCTGCGTTTGCGGTTGGCTCGTCGTCGCAACACCGTTCGTTCCGCCGGAGCAGCCCGCGGAAAAGATCATCATTGCCGCCAAGGACAAAACCGCCAATGCTTTGATTTTACTTTTCATTTTTTCTCCTTAATAGTCATTGATTTGCTTGCAGATTTCGGTATAAGATCTGAGGTTATTCAAGGTTTGCGCCGCGCTGCTGTCAAAATCCCTTTGTTTGGCATCGGCGTATTCCTCTAAGCTTGGGAAATCCACACCATCCCAGCGATAGGACTCCCGACCTGTGAGTGTGCAAAAGGTTCCCTTGACAAGATCCACTGCCTCGTCGCCGTCAATACATCTTATGTAATCAACACCGGCGCCTGTCCAGCATTCTTCATAAAGAAATTTGTTTTTCCTTTCAAAGTATGCCAGCCCCGTAAAAGAAATGGCACTCTGACAAAGCTTGCCGTCATGCACCCAGCATAAATAGCTTGGCGCGATATGTGTACTGCCGGGAACCGCCAATTCGGGGATGTCGTCATTATCGATGAATATCAGTTGATAACCTCCAACCGCGCGGTCATCCAGCGAGTTGATAAAATCAAGATACAGCTGCTTCCATGATGTGTCTTCTGGACGGTCAGCGTCGGAGGCTGCCGGCGCAATCCCCTGCAAATTGTCATAATCGGGAACCGAATCGAAATGCACGTATCGCAGTTCTTTGCCGCCGGTGTATTCAGTCAGCACATCCGCATCGTCTGCAAATGACATCGTCTCAACCAAACCGCCTTCGCCTGTCACCAAAACAGCATCGTCGGTTATTTCGTAATTGATCATCCGATTGTTATCCTGTGCGTCCATCAGTGAAACAGAGTGATTAATCACATCGTACGCAAGCAGGTGACCGACATATTTTCCGTTATCCAGCTGTTCATCACTGAACGTGTAGACCGTCAAACCGTTTCCTCCGTCATAATAGCACCAGTATCCGCTGCGTAGATTTGCTTCTCTCGTCTGCACTGCAGGCTGCGCTATTGTCGGCGCTGCTGTTGAAGGCTCGGTCGGCTTTTGTGTGACGCTTAAAGCAGTCGTTTGTTCGGGCGCTTTTGTTGCGTTCATCTGAGGAATGCCTCCCGTACATCCTGAGAACAAAATAGTGATTCCCGCCAAAACCGCAGGAGCTGCCTGCAATACGAATCGCTTCATCTTATCTCACCTTCGTGTCCGATTATAACTTTTCAAATATATTGATTATTTTCGCATAATCACCCTTGCAATAGTCCAGCTTGATTATTCCGCTGTCAAAATCACAGTCCAGCGTCTCATACTTATCCGTCGGCACCATGGATATGTTTGAACCGTCCGCCTCTCCTGTGATATGAACACTCACTTCATCATCGTTAATGTCATAAGTGCCCTCACAAGAAATGAATCCCATGACGCAAGAAAAGGTGTAATCGTTCTTAAATTCCATATACGCGCCTGTCTGACTGATAAAGTGTCCATATTGATAAGCAGGACTTGTTTCTTTGCCGTCAACAATGCACTTCGTCAATCCCCACTTCTGAGCTGTCAGCTCTTCTTTGATTTTCTCGGAAACGTTCTCGGTCGGAGGTTCCGTCGGCTTTTGCGTCGGTTTTTCCGTCGGCTTTTGCGTCGGCGTTTCCGTCGGCGTTTCCGTCGGCTTCTGTGTCGGTTTTTCCGTCGGCTTTTCTGTCGGCTTCTGCGTCGGATTTTCTGTTGCCTTTACGGTAGTCTGAGTCGCAGGAGTTGTTGCAGACGTTTGGGAACTGCCGCCTGAGCATCCCGCAAGCGAAAGCAATAATACCACTATAATACAACCCGAAATCATCCATTTGCTTTTTTTCATTTTCATTCTTCCTTTCAGATTTGTTTTTCCAGATAGCTACAAGCATCTTCGTAGGACATCGAAACGTCCTCTGCACCACGGCTGTTTTGATGATTAATCAAAAGATACGTTTTCACCCTATCCTCAACCGATTTTCTGTTATCATTAAACTCTTCATAAGACACTTCTTTTCCATCAATATGGCACACAGCTTCATCCGGTTCAGCTAAATGATGCGCCTGAGAATCTGCCAGTGTTTGAGCTGAAAGATTTGTGCCATTCACATCAAATCGAATAACGTGACCGTTAAGTTCCTTTCCCGTAACACTGTACATCTTATTATCATCGCCAATAAAGACAGAAAAACCTGCTTCCGCACCGGGAAGATTTACAACATAATCATTATATAAAGTTTGTACGCCGTTATTATATGTTACTATTGTAAGAAAAACATTCAGTCTTTTTTCTCCGTCTCCCGGTCTAAAATGAATCACATCGTCCATTCCGTCTCCGTTGATATCATATATTGCTATCAAACATTTTTCCGTTGCCCTTATAAAATCCTGTTCTGCATTTGTAAACCATTCCGGATGACTATGCAAATATTCAAGATATGCTTGATATGCAGTGTTTTTCATATCCTCTGTTGGTTTTTCGGTAGGAGGTTCGGTTGGCTTTTCCGTAGTTTTCTCTGTTGCCTTTTCAGCTGTTTCCTGAACGGACTGAGTATTGCTATTCGTCTGACTATTACCGCCTGAACACCCTGTGGCAACCGCCATCATTACTGCCGCAAAAACAGCGATGAGTGTGCTGACCTTATTCATTGTTCAACTCTCTCCTATTTGATAATATGTTTATCTCTTTCTTCCGTTGTAATCCTTATTGATATTATCGCTCCAAGACGGCGCCAACGGCACGTTTGCCCTCATGTTGCAGACTGTTTCCGACACGGTTTCAAATACAACAGCCGTTCCCTGACTGTCCGCATGATAATTCACGGAACGATCCGCACCTATACCGAAGTGCCGAGCTGTTTCTACCGAGTCGATGTTCGCACCGATGAACAGGAACTCCCATCCGTACTTTTCTTTTTCGTGCTCGATCATTCGCTTAACTTTATTGCTCGAATAGCGTCGGCTTGCGTTTTCCATACCGTCTGTCATGATAACAAACATGGTGTGTTCGGGAACGTCCTCGGGGCGGGCATATTTATGGACATTTCCAATGTGATGGATCGCTCCGCCGATAGCGTCAATCAGAGCCGTCGCACCGCGAACCGTATAGTCGTTTTCTGTCAGCTTGTTGATTTCAGAAAGCTTCACGCGGTCATGCAGCACCTCGCTGACATGATCGAAAAGAATCGTGGAAACATAGCATTCGCCGTCCTGTTTGCGCTGTTTTTCGATCAAAGAATTGAAACCGCCGATTGTGTCGCTTTCCAAGCCCGCCATAGAGCCGCTTCTGTCAAGAATAAATACCAGTTCAGTAATGTTGTTTTTCATAATGATTACCTCCAATTATAGATATAAGATTTCTTATCTTGATAACAGTATATCTTATCGGAGGAATCATTTGGTCGCTTTAAAAGCGACATTTATCCTAACAAGACTTGGTCAAACTCAAACAGAGCTTCGTTGATTGTAAAAATATCATACTCGCCCTTTTTGAGAAAATATTCGATAATGATGTCGAATTTGTTGCTATGCGTAAGAGAATATCCTGCTTTTGACAGCAAATCTTTAGCCTCGTCAAACGGAAGCTCCAACGCAACGGCGAAGGCAGCAGCAGTCGTTTTCCTCGGCTTATACTGCGGATTGCTCCTGATCTTCGAAAACAGCTTGCGATCTACGTTTGCTTTCTTATAACACTGAACGTCTGTCATACCCTTCTCGTCGATTTTACGCATTAGCATTTCTGAAAAGCTCTCGTCGATCTGGCCGATCGCGTCGCTGAGACTCAATGACGCAGTGCGATCAATCATTGTTTCAGCAAACTCGTCATCAAAAAGGTAGGTATATAAGCGCGTTGTATTGTCCTCGTAATGCGCTTCTACATAGCATTCGTCAATATATTCGGTAATATCGTGTATCAAGCGCTTGCTTATTTGAAAACAATCCTTGTCAAATACCACGATATATACTATGATATCGTGATGTATCAGGAATTTGCAAATCTCACTCACGGCGATCTGCAACGCCTGTTCCTTGGGATAACCGTAGGCGCCAGCCGAAATCAACGGAAAAGCCACAGATTCACAGTGATACTCTTCAGCGAGCTTTAAAGAATTTCGATAGCATGAAATCAACTTTTCTTCCTCATGATGCCCGCCGCCACGCCAAACAGGGCCAACTGTATGTATAACATATTTACACGGCAGACGGTATGCTCCCGTGATTTTCGCCTCTCCTGTGTGACATCCACCCATTGTTTTACATTCTGCCAACAGCTCCGGCCCGGCCGCGCGGTGAATTGCGCCATCAACACCACCGCCGCCAAGCAAGGTCTGGTTCGCAGCATTAACAATCGCATCACAGTTCATTTTTGTTATGTCGTTTCTGACAATTTGAATCGGCATGATAATTCCTCATAATTCATTATCTTGAATCGTGGGCAAATCAAAAGTGGCAGTATAGCAGACCAATAAGTTGCTGCTAAGTGATTCAGGTTTTATCCGATAAAATCCGTATCACATGATATATAGTCACCTGCAATTTCAAAAATAGAAGATTCCACAGCTGAAATTACAGTATTTATACACATTTGCCATTGACTGTATCTCATGGCATGAACTGAATCGGTATAATTCATGTTTTTTAATTGTGGTGAATAACATATCTGAATCTGCATATTCGTTTGAGTATAGCAAACTGTTACATACAAAATAAACAGTCCACGCTCAACAATGGATATAACACGGTTTTCACCACCGATTCCTTGCCATAATCCGGCCGCAGAAGCAAAACCAATAGAAGATTTTATGCCACTTTGTTGAAGCTTTGAAGCAATTACGTTATGAAGCAAGACAATATCCATTCTTTTAATAGGGTAAGTATACGTAGTGGTGTTTGTTACATAGATTTTTTAAACATAATAATCTCCTTATTCTATTTTTTATTCACAGTGTGATTATTGATGCGTGTATAAAACACATGAAATGTATCTAATAATTTTTTAAAACCAAATTCTATCATTAAAATATAAAAAATTCTCACTTGTTTGCGAAAATACTCCAAATGTCATTGCCTATTTCCTTTTGGAGATATTTCCTCATCAAATCAGTAGATAAAATGAATTTAGTTTGCTATATGTTCAAGGAGTGATTGCAAATGAAAAAGCAAAGAATCTAATTCATCGATTTTAGCTAACTGTTCATATAGAATAGAAGTATAATACTCGGATGCAAAAACATGATCTCTAACAACACTCTCCTCATATTCTTTAGCTCCGTTATTTGGAAGAACAATATGATCCTTAAATTTTACTTGAGTGTTATTATCATCTCTAATAAATCCCTCGTACTCTTCTCTATACTTCCATAATGTTTTATCTGAAAGCTCATTATAAGCCTTGATCATACTATTTATTCTTTGCTTCTTAGCCGAAAAATCCTCATCATCCACTAATCTGAGCAAATAATCATAATGATGCGGATAATAGGTGCTTTGTTTATATATAACACCATTCTGAACTGCCCTTTTGTAATCACAAACGAAATTCTCAACATTCTCAAGTTCATTCTCGATATATAAGCTTAGAGGAATTACGCTACGCAATTTACGAAAATCTCTCTGATCTTGCTCAGTTCCTTCGTAAATATGCAGACCCGGTTCCTTAAATCGTTCATAATCCTCTTTATAAACAAATGAACCATAGTACATGTATAATGGAACGCCACGATAATAAATTCTCATTGAGATTCTATCCGGCATAATAGAAGTTATTGGTTGTATCTTAGGTTCTTTTTGGTTCAATAGATTAACTGCCCCTTGTATAGCTGCGGAAGTATTCGGAAAAGAACAATAACCCATTTTACTATTTTGATCAATTGTCTTTCTCGCCCAAAACATAGGTGCGGCTTTCTTCTCAAGCTCAAGCATCACATTTTTATAGATATCATTAACAAGCTCTGCCTGTGTCGGAGCATAAAACTTGGTCTGGAGATATGAATCAATGCTCTTAGAGGTAAATGCATTTAACTGATTAACGAAAAATTCAGAAACCATCGCTGATATCTGCGCATCATTACTTCTTGATTCCCACTTTTGGGGATTATCAATTAAATGCTGTACAAACTGTAACACGATTGAAGTACAATCCAGTTGCTCCACATCCTCATCCAACGAAGCTTTTAAGCTATCATCATCAAGCCCAACTATTTTTATTGCAGACTCGTTATCACAAACAACATTTTTGTTTAATGTATCAAAGTTTGCTTTAAAGGTTTCAGCAACATTATCTATCTTTTCAAGCAAAGGCGAAAAGAACTCATCGCGTAACGATAACACTTGCAGCATAAAGTCTTTAATAAATTTTCCCATTTCATCATAAAGATGAACTTTAATCTCCTGTGACAAATAGGCATGTACCGCAAAAACATATGCCTGACATCTTTTTCTGCGATTAAAGGGATTGCTGCTCTGAAATTCTCTAAGAGCCTTGGCGAGTTCAGATTCTCTGAGTTCTAAAATTGCTCTTGCCTGAGATTCATTTTTATTGTTTTCTGTGATATATCCTTGAATTATCGCAACCATATCGCGGTCAGTTTGCTTATAATTCCTGAGTAACAGAGCAGAATAAATCGGTCCTCTGCTTCTATCAACACAGAAAGCAAGCAACTTATCACGAAGCACCACAATAGTGTTTTGCGTCAAACTCTCCCTGTTCCGTGCATAATTGCCAAGAATCTCCGGTTTTTTGTGAAGCATTTGAGTAAGAAGCTGTGGGACAAGTGTGTGATCAATTCCCTGTACCTGATCGAATAATACACGTACATCTGTTTCATACATTGGTATTGCACCAACATCCATATTCAATTTGTTTAATAAAGACTTGTATGTGAAGCCATTATCGCTTACAAAGATATCAATATCGTGACAGGAACGCGGAAGTGTTTCATAAGCTTCAAAAATCCTTGCTGCAAGATAAGAGTTTATATCCTTGTATGGGATATAGGCTGTAGCTGCTCCTAATACGGAATAATTATAACAGGCGCCGTGCAATTTTATTGATTGGGGAGTAGGCGGAATCGCAAAGCCCCAAGGTCCCCATAAACGCTTAATAATCTTATCTAAAATAGTATCTGCCACAACATTTATAGAGTACATATAACCATTAGCTCTTAAAACACCATTTTCGTCTTTAGCGGAAATAAGATACGCAAAATCCACCGGAGGTTTTTTTGTTTTAATTGTAAAGTCATCGTACACTTGACTCCACTCGCCACCGTTTTGTTGGAAGTTCATGCAATAATCCAGTTCTTTCATTGCAGCATAGCCATTTGCTTTAACGCATTGTCTTATTGAATCATTATGTATTCTTTCCAAATTTACATCAGGTAAAAAGAAATAGCCGCATATACAGGCTCGTCCTGCAAGAGCAAGCTGTTCAAGAATATGTCGGATTAGATAGCAAATATCCAGGAAAATGCCTGAACCAGTACCTCCACCCATACCGGTCAAAATATGAATATAAATTGGAACACTATGCAACTCGACTATCGCTTGTTGAATCAAACTTTGAATTTTATATGCAATTTTTGATACATTCCACATCATCAAAAGCCGTCCAACTTGTCTTACGCCACCAGCACCAGCTTCGGCATTCCAAATGGTTATTCTGTCACTTAACCAACGCAGCGATGGTTTTTTTGAAAGCAAATCCAAGTTTTCTATCACTGAAAATATGTCCTTACAACTGATATCAGTAAACTCAGTCGTATACGGATAATCGATACTAGCAAATGTTTCATCATTTATTGAGCATCGGTCCGAATCGATTGCAAGATACTTAATATGTCTGTACGTGGGTTCATCCGAATTATTATCATCCGGTTTAAGCCTGTTGTAAACCTCACACTTGACCGCTTTTAGACAATCAATGCCAGTACCACCCAATCCTATAAAAATATTGGCGCAGTCTTCTTGTTCTGCCTGTTGGCTGTGATCAATAATTCCGCCGCCTGCTGCAATTGAAAGATTTTTGTAAATCATACCATCACCTATTTTAGTTATTATATTACGCAAAAACACTAGATCTCTATTTTCAGAAGTTCATCTAAAAACTCCGCAAAATGGCTCAATGACGCTTTTCTTGCCAAAACACCGTTATTGCTGTGCATATCACCACAGATCGGAATACAGATACTACAGCAATCAAATCCTTCCTCGTCATAAACCCATGATTCGTCTTCAGCGGCTTCTTCAAAAATAACATTTTCACTGCCGATATATTCGGGTACATCGCAAGGATCGGATGGAACGAATCTCCAGCGATACGGAAGATTACAAGAGGATTGAATGATCTTTCTGCCGAAATAATCATCCCACAAGTCATTTTCGACGGTAAAATCAGCTTTTTCATTCCACGCCATATCCGTAACATCGAGAACAAAAATATGTCTGACGTTTATTTTATTACTTTTTAAAAACCTCGTTAGGTCATTTGCGCCTTTTGAAGTTTCTTCCTCGTCGCCCGTAAAAGCAACAAGAACATTATCTGGGAGAGAATTTGAAATCATAAGAGAAAGAATTGCAGTATTTGTTAGGGCATTGTCATACGTACCTTTAATCAATCCTTCGCCTATGTCCTCTGTAAAGCATTTGGTAATACTTCTTTCGCAGTCAACGTGTGTTGAAACAACTATGGTCTGCCTGTTTCTGAAATAATCTATGGGTTTCTTTGCATACAGATTAAATAATCCGTCAGCATTAATTCTCCTATACGTGCTATCCCATAAGAGAGAAGTAATCACATCTAGCCTATTTGAAATAGTGAATTGAATTTTATTATCTCTGTTCATCACAGATACAGCAGACAGTATTTCCATTATGTCCATAAAACTCTCCTTTCAGTTTTTATATATCAAAGATGATGTACTTACCGGAAAATCAAAATAGGTATTTGGATACGGTTCATCAACCATGGTGAAATCCCACCATTCTGTTGAGCAAGGAATAAAACCATTATCCAACATAGCGTTTCTAAGAATCATACGGTTATTATACTGCTCAGAAGAAATCCCATCATAATCCGGATGGGAAACAATATCAAAATAATCAAATGATCCACCCATATCAAGTTCGGCATTTGTGCTCATATCTACAAGCGTTATATCAACCTTACTACCGCGACTATGACCGGAATAATAGGCGATGTACCCATAGTCAAACAGTAATGCTTTATCAACATTGGGATAAAAGTATTCTTTCATTTTAGTATCGTTCCAATCAGCTGCCCATGACGCAAAGTGTTCAACTGCTCGCTGAGGACGATAAGCATCAAATATTTTTATTTTATATCCTTTATTCCTCAAATCGTCCGCTGCATTTTTCAATGCATACGCTGTTTCTTCGGAAAGAATTGCCAGCGGTTCTTCATAGCCGTTTATTCTTTCTCCAACAAAGTTATATGTGGAAAAATAGCGTATATCCAACACTACATCAGGTATCACATCGCTAACAGACACAAATCCTGTTGCGTCATTGATATCATTTGAATCAGAACGTTCCCACCGAAATACATAATCTGTCACCGCTTCAGTTACAGCTCCCGTAGTAGTTTCAATTCTGTTGAGTAGGGAAGTGGAAGCAACCGTATCATCCTCTTTGCTATCAGTCGGTTTATCTATTTCCTCGGTTACCACATGTGCTTCATCTCTGGTGCAATCAGTGCCATCACTATGACAACCGACTATTAACGCTTGAATTAAACATACGACCATAATGCAACCAAAGAATTTTACTTTTTTCATGCTTATCTCCATTTTTAATAAGGCTCCACAAACGTTAAGCAAGTGTCTTTGCAATCCCCACTTTTAACACTTAAAATGGTAATCCTTACATATTCAGTCTCAACAGGTTTACTTATCGTTATGTTTTGTATCGTTTTTCTCTGTGATGTTTTGAATACCTGCAAATCAACTGTTGTACTGTTTCCATCAGAAAAGTCCAATCGTAATCTGGATATTTTGCTGTTATAATCATACTGTTTTTCAGTTCCGGCATAACCATTAATAAGGTGTAGCCCTGACACTCTTTGCAATTCAGGTAAATCCAATTGGATCCATTCTCCCTCTCCGTAACCGGATGCATCTTCACACCAACAGGTACCATCTTCACGCAATACATTTGAAGGATTGTAGTTATGTCCATCTTGATCTGGAAGAACTGAACTCGCAAAAGCTTTTTTAAAATATGTTGCGCTTTCCAACGCCTGCATAGTTTCGTATTCAATTACTGCGGCAAGCGAATCCGAGTTTTTATCTTCTAAATCATTTTTTTCTTTCTTATCCGTCATTTCAGAACTATAACTTGAATCATCATCTACGCCTTCACTCACTTTTGAATTTTGATGGAACTGTCCATTTGAATTGATATTATTCACAGCGAATAAGCGATGAATAAGAAAGGAAAGTGATCCGACAAGAATTGCAACTGACAATAAAATCGATACGACAATCACCTTTTTATAGGACTTCTGTAAAAAGTCAAGTAAAACATACCAAAATTCGCCACAAAGTGTACCGGTGTTTTTCGCCACAAACTGTATCACTCAGCCGAGGATAGATTTTCTGTGCGTCAGGCGGTAGGAATCGCCCGACATGTTGATGATTTCGCAGTGATGAATGAGTCTGTCGAGAATGGCGGTGGTGATGGTTGCGTCGCCAAGGAAGTCAGCCCATTCATCAAAACCCTTGTTTGACGTAATGATCAAGGAGGTCTTTTCTGACATCTCCGAGACGAATCTAAAAAACAGATTTGCTTCGTCTTTAGACAGCGGCATGAAGCCGACTTCATCGATTGTGATCAGCGCGGCTTTGCGCATATATTTCAGCGCTCCTCTGCTTTTGCCGAAAATTTCCTCTGTTTTCAGAAGCATCATCAATGCGTCCAGCGTTGTGAAATACGCTGCATAACCGAGATCGAGTGCCTGTGACACCAAAGCTGCAGCCAGATGTGTTTTTCCAATTCCCGGCGGTCCGAGAAAGCAGATGTTGTATGCCTGCTCGAGCCATGTCATATCCGCCAATCTGAGCATTTGCTCCTTTGTCACACTTCTCTGAAAGCCAAAATCGAATCCATCCAGCGTCTTTTCAAACGGCAGATTTGCTTTCTTCCTGCGAAGAAGATTTTGCTTTTCTACCCTCATTAGCAGCTGCTTTTCCAGATAAAGCTCAATAGCACGGCAGGGAGTAACATCATTTTTGTCAAGGAATATCCCGTTCAAATCAATTTTAGCCAATCGCATTGAAGCCGCAAGCGAATCGATTCTTTCCGAAGCCGTAACCATCAGTGTTCACCTGCCTTTGCATAGATATCAAGCGAACGCTTGGCAACCCGGGTGTGGTAAACGGGCTTGTCTACCGGGATATTCGGCGGAATTTTCTCCGGCTCCGATTTTTGTACCGGTGATTTGCTTTCGAGAAAATCCTTTACCAGACTTGCGCTGTAAAGCCGATTCCTTTCGCAAAAACTGATGGCATTCAGCACTTTTTCCGTTCCGTACAAATCCATCATTGTGAATATCAGCTTGAACTGGTCACGCGCATAGCGCTTCTTTTCTACATACAGCCTGTCGATATACTCGTCTGCCTGATGCCCGAGCTTTTCCTTGAGCTTATCTTTAAGCCCATTGACGGGAGCTTGCGTATCGCGCTCGTGAGAACGGTTCTTGATGAGAAGCCCCTTACTCTCGGATATAGTGTGTTCGCAGATCAGATCCGATGTCGTTGTGTATATCTTCAAGATTGAACCCTCGGTTTCAAGGCAAACCTCTTTTTGGTGCGTATATGTCCCGACAGGAACGGAATAGCGGTTTCAGTTAAACAGGATGGTATTATCCTTTCTGACGGTACGCAGCATTTTTGCGCTGTTTCGATCTTCAAAGATTGGTATTGGAAGCAAATGCTCCCTCTCCTCGGCAAACACCTCTGCGGGTATCCGTTTGGTCGTACCATGAACTTTGACGTTAGCTGTTCTTTCCAGCCACGCGACAGCAAGCGCGTTCAGCGTACTGTCGTCGTACGGATAAATGCGGTTCTCAACAAAGCCGTGCTTGACGTATCTGACGACATTCTCGATCTTGCCCTTCGTCTGAGGATCGGCGCCGCGGCACAAATATACCCTGAACCCGCATTCCTGACGGAATTTTTCGAACTCTGTTGTGTAGATGATATCGCCGTTATTCTCGGAAACACAGACGATACTGTCCTGATCGAATACAAGCTCACGGGGCATGCCTCCGATATATTTGAAGCACTCCCTCAGCGCCGTGATTAGATCGACGTTGCAAAACGGTCTGCTTTGAAACCATACGAACTTGTAGCGGGAGTGACTGAGAACGAATGCGGCAAATCTAATCTTTATCCTGCCGCATTCAGCGCGCGGCATATACATCTCCCCGAAGTCGACCTGCATTTGTTGCCCCGGAGGAAGCTCTTCCACGGCGGTAAATTCCCGGGGATTAATCACGCGCGGAAGGTTGTAGTCTGATCTCAGGCGATTGACGTAACGACTTACGGTACGCTCCTTGAAATCGCCCGGGTAATTCTCCTTGAGCCAATCGCAGATTTGAGCCGAGGATATGCGGGAATTCGTCTTTATCCAGCTCAGTATCACGGTCTTGAACTCGTCGAGCATGGATATTTTTCGTATCTTTGCGACCTCAGCCTCGTAATCCTCGACGCTCATATTCCAATACCGCCGCACCGTGTCGCGGTGAATACCGAGCACCTCTGCCGCGCTGCGCTGACTGTATTTCAGCGCTTTCAGCTGTTGTATTTGTGTGTACATATTGATTCCTTTCACTTTCAGCACCACCTGTGTTTTACTGCTATCAGTATATCACAGTGGTACAGTTTGTGGCGAGAGTTGGTACACTTATTGGCGAGAACCGGTACGGTTTTGCAGGCGAAAATTGGTACACTTTATTTTACTGCTTACAACTTCTTTTTGTTTTGACGATTTTTAACATTAGCCGATAAATCCTGCCCTGATATAATACTATCTGCAGAGATCTGTTGTTCTGTATCTTCAAATGTTTCAAAAGTTAAATCTGTTCCGCAGTAAAAACAATACTTCTCGTTATCTGCATTTTCTTTTCCGCATTGTTTGCATTTCATGGTGTCACTCTCCTATCCTTAGATAATACTGCAATTAACATTGCGACACAACAGCAATAATTTATTACATTTCTGGGCTGTCTGACTCTTCTGTTTCATCCATTTACTACTTTTGCAAATCCATCGCTATCTATTTGTTCAATAACATTTGTAAAGAGCTGTAACTTATTTTCCCTAATCTCGAACAGTAAATCTTATTCCATTCTTAACCGCAAATGATTCGGCGTATGAATTACTCTGACCAATTATCGAAAGATTGTCCAGGCATTGCTCAAATGCATTATCACCAATTTCAATAACAGAAGGAGGAATTTCAACATACAATAATGATGTACAATATTCAAAAGCCCATTTTCCTATAGAAATTGCGCTATCCGGTATCGTTATCCGCACCAAATATGGAGATTTTTCAAAAGCATCATCTCCTATCTTTTTCGTTCCACTCGGAATGGAATAACTGCTATCCGTCTTTCCAATAGCATATAACATCAACGTACTCTTGTCTTTTGTAAACAAATTACCGTCAATAGAAGTATAATAGTCATTCTTTTCATCAACAATAATCTGCGTTAGATTTCTACAGGCACCAAACGCGTTAAAGCCTATATAATGAGTGCTTTGAGGAATCCTTATCTCTTTTAATGAATTACATTTATAAAAAGCCGCATCATTTATTTTATTTAAGTGTTTTGAAAGACGCACTGTTAACAAATTTTCACAATCCATAAACGCATAGATACCCACCCCCGTTACACCTTCCTCAAGGAAAATGTATTTAATTTGCAAACGTTTAGAGTACCACGGTGTCTCATATGCCGAATAATCCGCCATCGTGCCATTTCCATTAACGCACAGCAAACCATTATCATCAAGTTCCCATAAGCATTCACCTGAGGTTCCACTATCGATTATATTTCCTTTTTCTATTGTTGTCTCCTCAATAACTAATTTTGTAGATTTAATTTGTGATGACTCTGCAGTTTTTATCTGATTTCGAGGCAAAACAAATAATACACTGATAAACGTTGTCAACGTAACTGCCGCAACTATTATAAGAAATATCTTTTTTCTGTTCTTTTTTGAGGCGGTTGCATGCGTCTTTTGGTTATCATCGCCAAGTGAGTTCATAGCATTTGCCGCATCCTCAAGCAAGGGCGTCCCACAATAAAAACAAAATTTGATATTGTCGACATTGTCTTTCCCACACTGTCTGCATTTCATTTTTTATCTCCCCGATACACCTTTCCTTACCAACATTTATATACCAACGTTATTCAAAGCGATAAGCAATCTTACTTCAAATTCATTTAATATAACACTAAAAACATAAAAAGCAACGCAAAATGATACACAGAACTCACTCTATTTTTTTAGTGAATCTCTGTAAGCGCCCATAACCTTTATATTTTCATATTCATATTTATTCATTCGGGACTCAATAACATACATATCATGCGTGTCGGGATGATACCAATCCATTGATTCAAAATAAGCCTTTTCTTTTCCTTGCGTAAATTGGTAACCAAGCCTTGCATATACCTCATTTATGGCAAACTGAATTTCATCTAATTTCATCCAAGAAATGTCACTGATAGAAATATATCGCGAAGAAGCACGCAATCCATAATAATCAGCCGTATCACTACTTGGCGTCACATATGACGACGAACTTGATTGTTCCAAATAACTGTTTTTGCTGGAAGAACTTGAAGAATTAGACGAAACAACCGTCTTTGCGCCTTTAGAAATCACAATGTTAACGGTATCTCCCACATCTGCTTTTTTATCTTCTGCTGGTGATTGCGAAATAATATAATCTTCAGGAGTGCTGTCGCTGTACTCAAATTCAGCTTTATATTTCAATTCCAAATCATTAATTTTTTCGATTGCGTCACCAGATTTCATCCCTACAACATTTGGAATCCTCAAATCAGGTTCCGTGGTAATCGCTTCCGTTGAATCTGCCTCAGTTGTTTTTTCAGTTGTTTCCGAAACAGTAAAAGATGATGCCATAAACGAATCGTTAGTATTGGGTGAAGGTCTATTAAACAATATAAATAAAAGCACTATTCCGACTGTTAATGCACCAGCTGCAGCAACTGATATTATCACTATTTTTTTAGTTTTTGGTGCTTTCTGTTCGATAATATGACCTTCTGTGGTATCTGGCGGAAATGTTTCTTCTTTTTCCTCGACGATACTCTTTTTCACTGGTTTTTGTTCATTTTCAGTTAATTCCGTACCGCAATAAAAACAATACTTTGTGTTTTCTGCATTGTCTTTTCCGCATTCCTTGCATTTCATTTCTAATTCTCCTCAACTAACATTTGTATTTTTTGTATAACCATTAATATACTTTATCAATACTATATACATTCCAAAATGTATCATATTCAATGTTTGTAAGCCCTTCAGGAAGACTATCCACATTCACAAACTTACAATCAATTGTTTTTCCTGCAAACTCAGATAAATCCATCTCAGTCGACACAATACCAAACCCCACTTCTCCATTGGGCAGATAAATCCAATATGAATTATTATCAGGAATATAATTAACAGTAGTATTAATAATTTTCGCAGTTTTCCCAACTACATCTTGAGAATAATATTCTATGGTTTCATTATAGTTAGACAAGAAAGCATCATATCCATTTTCGTATACCAAAACAACTTCCGTCTTCTCGTTAACTCTTGTTACATAAAAAACCAAATCCACATTTTTATCAGTTATGTTCGCGATTCTTGTCTTTTCAGAAAAAACGACAGAAATGTAACTTTTCTTATCATAAGTTATGCAATAGTTATTATCTTTTTTTGTGAAGAAACAATTTGCTGCGATTACCTGTGTATTATCTATGTCGTCCAAATTATCTTTAAGTTTAGCAAACTCAACTTCATTGCTTATAACCACAGTCTCATCAATCGCGTCATAGTTTAGTTCTCTAATGAAATTATCACTATGATTCTCAGCCTTGCTATCTTCAATATTCTCTGAAACCGATTTTATTTGTCCTTCGGCATCGCTTTGGGAAATTATCGAATAATTTGCGAAAAAAACAAACGCTCCACTTAATGTGCCAAGAAATAGAACAACAGCGACTACAATAAAAATTAATTTGCGATGCCTATTATTGGAAGGAACGAGATTAGATGGTTTTTCATCTTTAACGAAGTCATCTATTAAAGAGGTTCCGCAATAAAAACAATTCTTCAAATTATCTGTATTTTCTTTACCACATTGCTTACATTTCACAACAACCATCCTCCATGATATACATCATTGATAAAAACTGCTGTCTTCACATGACAATGAAATTTACAAACTAAACTCAGGCAATTTTCAAAAATCTCTTTTATCGGTTTCATTTCCTTCATACAAGTGTAATCCGCTCCAGTTAACACTCTGATAAGATTCCTTATATGATGCGATACGCGAGATATCATTAAACGAAACACTTGCGTATTGTCTGATAACAACACTATCATGTCCAAATATAGATTCAGGAATAACTACAATATTATTGTTTTGAAACTGTTGGACTGCATTGAACATAACAATTTCATTCACGGGATATCCAATAATTGTTTCACGCACAAGATTCTCCTGATGAAATTGATCCATAGAAAACAATAACGATGTATCTTGATAGAGTCGCATAAGAGATTCTGCAAACATATGATTTATTACTGCAATTCCAGCATTTTCACCTTGTGTTTGCGAAAACAATTCAATCAAAGTCATATGTGTTACATCAGAAAAAACTTCGTTAAAATACGCTTCTGTAAATAAACAAACTTCTCTTTGTGACATAATAGAAAGTTTTTCACCAGAATTAATGAGACACCTTATAAAACCAAATAGTATTTCTCTTTTATCGCGGTTTTCAAAATATGATTTACAAAAAGTATCCATTTCATCGGGTGATAACAAGTAATTCTCGTTTTGAAAAAAACTTACATTTTCTATATAAGATTGATTATCCCAAAAAGCATCTCTCAATTTTCCCATTATCAAATTTAGCGGTGAACAATAATCTATCTCAAATTGAACAAGATGGTTTTTTAGCTCAAATAATAAAGATTTCATTTTCTCATACGAGGTTAATCTGGCTAACTTATGATAATACGAATTAACAAAAGCAGGATAGTCCAACAAGCGTCTCCGCTTTGTAAATCTTGAGCCTTGTAAAATGCTGTGAAATATATTTACTAAATTTAGCGCTTCCTGCTCAATTATTGCATGTTGGTTAACAATTCTGACGTCAGTATCAGTTAAATATCCATGAATTACTTCTATCAAACTTCTATCTTTGCCAGTATCATTCCTCAAAAGAGTTTTTAAAACAGCAGGTCCATTGTTTTCATCCATTGAAATACCAATCAATTTAGTTTTGACTTGTTTCATCACCTTACTGACAACAACGCTGATATTTATATTTAGCTCACTTTCAATTTTCTGTACTGAATCCCTCATCGGATGCAATATTGGCGGAACTGGACCAAACTCACATAATTGCGTATATAATTCACGAGGATCTACATCATACATGGGTACTTCCGATATGTCATTATTCAACTCATTAAAAATATCCTCATATAGTAAAGAATTTAATTGAACAAATTGTTCTGTACCATCACTCTTGTTTTTTAGGACATCATCATATTCCTTAAAAACTATTGCTGTCAAATAAGTTAATATCTCTTTGTATGGAACACGCAGGCACCTACATCCAATAGCATAATAAGGACTTTCAACAGCTTGAACAGGGAGCATTGGCGGATTCTCTTTTTTGATTACCGAATCATACAAAACATAGTCAACAATCTCATTAACTACTTGATTACGTTCAACGATTGTTCTGCTTTCATCGTTATCGTCAATCAAGAACGCAACATCGACAGGACCCCTCCGCGTTTTCACTCGCACAGCACCATATTCTTGGCTCCATTCACCTCCATTCGAATCAAAATGCATACAATAATCCAGTTCTTTTAAAAAAGCATAAACATTAACCATATTATGCTTTCGAACTTGCTCCTGACAAATATTCCCATAACCCAAATAAAAAAATCCTTTTATAATCGCTCGATGTACCAAATTGTGGTCAATAAGAATTTGACGAATGATATAACACAAATCCAATATTATTCCTGAACCTGTTCCGCCGCCTAAACCGGAAAACAAACAAATTTTTAAGTTTTCATTTTGTGAAACATTTTGCAACCGACGAATCTTTGAAACAATGACCCTTAAAATAGTATCAATATTTTTTATTAAACCTAATCTACCTATTTGTCTCACGCCTCCGGAACCACATGAGGCATCACATATATTATAATTTTCAACCAGCCAATCAAACGCCGAATTGTTTTTTAGTAATTCTATATTGTTAAGAACGGCTTTAATGTCATGGATTGAAATATCTATACATTCATCATCATCTAAATCAAAAATCATTTCATCCCCACGCATTGAATAGGGGTCTGTATCTATCGCAAGGAACTGCAATCTTTCATATTTTGGAAAGCCATTAAGAACAGAATCCGGTTTAATTCTTGTGTAAACCTCTTTTTTTATTTCTCTTACACATTCTACGCCAAAACCACCTAAACCAATAAACAATATTGGATTATCTGAATGTTCTGCTAATACTGCCTTATTATTTATTCCACCGCCGAAAGGCAAAAATAAATCATTATACATTAACTCACCGCCACTGTTAATCTTTTCTTCTTCCATACAGATGCATGCCGGGCAAATAATAAACAAGGTAATGAGACCTATATCGTTCCAATTCACTTAGCTCATAAAGTGCCAAACAGTAAAATCGTTGATTCCAGTAAATTGTATTTGTAAATCCCTTTTTCATACGATTTATTATAAAATTATTTTTTTCCTGCATACATTTGCTTTCACGAACTAATACATCTGAAGTGTTTGGTTCAAAAAGCTCACTAACATGATACCGGAAATCATTTTCCTTCATGTTAATCAAAGGCTTGGAAGCATCTTTCATTGGCGTTAGAATATTTTGACATATCATTTGTCTTAACTCATCTTTATTTTGAACATCAAATTTCTCACTCAAATATGATTGGATTGAAAAATCAACATTAGGTTTCAGCTTATCGTAAAAATAACATGAAACTACATTTTCTATAATTTCCTCATTCTCATTGATAAAATTATAATTCAGTTTATTAAATAAATATGATAACAAACCTGCTGCAACCGTATTGCTGTCTATTCCATCAATTAAATTTTTTATTTTTTTCTGAAAAAATGCATCCTCAAATTCAAACAACGGTTTTGAATAATTGCAGTGCTTAAATCCATGTTCCTCCAACATGTTAACGTTATCGCTAAATGTCTGTTCTAATCGCTGTATTATTTTTGAAAACGGTACAAAAATACTTTGGTTAAGCTTTTCAACCTCATTTTTTAGTCTTTCAAGAAAATCTCCCATTTTCTCATAGAGTTGTATTTCGATAATCTGGGTCAAATATTTTCGTACCTCAGATATATATATCGACGCTGTTTGTTTGCGTTGAAAAGAACCAGATTTTTGGAAAAGATTCAAAGCCTTAGCAAGATCACTTTTTCTGATTTCTGCGGTTTCTTTTGCCTTCGCAGCATAATAATTATTCTCTCTGATTAAGCCATAAATCACTGTAAGCAAATCCGCATCGAGAGAATCGCTTCTCATTAATTTTGAAACGTAAGCCGGTCCTTTTGAGGCATCCAAGGAGAAACACATCAATCTTTCTTTAAGATTATTAATTTTTTTTTCAATTAACTTCTCTTTATTACTTGCAAAGTATTCCTGTATATCGCTCGTTCTGTCCTCCATCTGTGCGAGCAACTTTGGAATTTCCAAAGGTTTAAGATTCTGCACCTGATTATAAAGTTCTGTCTGGTCAACCTCGTACTCTTTGATAATATCGGCATTATTTTTTATTTCTTTCAATAAGCTATTATAATCTAAACCTATTTCAAAAATCAAAGTCTCTATGTGAGGAATTTGTTTCGTCATTTCCTCGTATTTTTCCCAAACTCTTGATGCAACATAAGTAAGAATCTCTCTTGACGGAATATAAATTCTATATCCGCCAATAGCGTGATATCTGTAAGCTGCACCGTGCTTTTTAGGCAGTAACCGTTCATATGAAGGGCTTTGGCAAGCCAAGGACAAAAATAGATTCGGTCTGTCATTTCTACTATATACTGTTTTAAACTTTTTTAGTGAATTTACAATAAAGTCAGCAACTGTGCCCACTGCTTTTTGATATGTCTCATAATTATTCTTCTCCACATTCTCTGGTGAACCAATTAAAAACATATTGTGCACCGGACGGGACGTTGTTTTAACCTTAAATCCATAGTACTCCTGGTTCCACTCGCCTCGATTATTATCAAAATTCATACAATAATCAAGCTCTTTTAAAAAGGCAAAGCTGTTACCCATCAAATGCTGTTTTACGCTATTACTGCTAACCTTTGAACAAATAACATCTGGTAAAAAACAATAGCCGGATATTATCACATTAGTTAATTTCAATTGATAGAGTAAATATTGAAGAATATAACAGATATCCAAAAAGCACCCCGAGCCAGTGCCCCCACAGGCACTGGTAAAAATATGTGTATACAAATTTTTTCTACAAGCACCGACTATTGCAGACATTATCTTTTTCTTGATCGCAATTACTGTTTTATCGCATGATAAAAACAATGACAATCGTCCTCTTTGTCTAACTGCAAAAGTAGCGCATGGATTATGACTATCATCAAAAACCGGCATTATGCTATTATACCATCTTAACTGCACTTGTGAATTTATACGTTTTATGCTGGTAGGACAATCTAAATCTGCAACTATATTGAGAAACTCGTTATGTGCGTCCACTGGAGTTTCATAATCATAAGGAATATCGTTATCAATCATCAGAAACTGAAAATGTTTGAATAAAGGACTAACTGAATCTTTATCAGGTTCTATCTGATGATATATCTCCTTCTTAATCGCTCTCAAGCAATCTTGTCCTGTTCCTCCTAACCCGATAAAAAGAACAGCATCTCCGGATTGTTCCGCCAAACTACTTTTATCAACAATTCCGCCGTCAAATGCCAAACTTAAGTTCCTATACATTAATTTATCCTCCGGGATACCTTTTCATTGAGTTATTCGTATCATAGTTTTTTGTCTGCTATATGCAGCTTTTTCAGAATGAATAACTTACTAATTAGTGTGATGATTTATTATGGAAAGTGTTCTTTTATCTTGTTTCCCACAAAAATATTTTTCCAGCACCTGATGAAAAACAGAATCATATTCTGAAATTGATGCGAATAATGTCATGCATGATTTCAGTTTCCAATCATCCGGCCTTCCGAACACCAATGTTGGGTTATCTGTCACCAATTCTAATAAGGCTCGAGTAATCGTAATGAGATTTCTGCCGAGATATGGATGGCTAAGAAAGGCTCTGGCTTCTGCCAAATCCTGTATTGCATAGTATTGCGACGTTAAACTCTTTCCGAGTCCATGCATCTGCGGAAAAATCCACCACATCCAATGCGTCATTTTCTTTCCATTTTGTATCTCATTCAACGCTATCTCAAAAGAACGTTGATGCGCTGCAACAAATCGCGATAAATCCTTTTCCATTTTTCACACCATACAAATCATCTTTATTGTATTCCATTGTTATCTCTAATTGTTCACAATATCACAAAAATTATTATTATTTCTTATTTCTTGCAATAGCAAAAGAGACCGCTTCGATTAAAGTATCCTTCAGTTCATCGCTCAAACGATTTATTACCTCTTTTCGAATAGAATCGGGAATTGGATAAATCGCTTCTGCAATGCTCCCTGCAATCGCTGCTATGGTGTCGCTGTCACCGCCGATAGAAATTGCTTTTGAAATAACATCTGAAAAATTCTCTCCCTCAAAAAACGCCTCAATCGCCTGAGGAACAGAGCCTTGACAGCTCACATCGAATCTATAATCCTCGCGTATCTCATCCAGTGTAAACGATATATTATAATACTTTTTTACATACTCGCGAATATCGCCCTTTGATTCACCGTCACGCAACAAGAAAATAATCCCCGCAACAGCCTTTGCTCCCTTTATTCCCTCCGGGTGATTATGCGTAACTGCAGCCGATAGCTCGGCAAAATGTTCAGCCTCATATAGCGAACGCGCAACCCAACCCGCATAAGAAACTCGCATTGCAGAACCATTTCCCCAACTGTTGTATGGTAAATGCTCTGAGGAATGTATCCATCGTCTAAATGAACCGCCATACCCTGCATAAGGATATTTACGCCCATATTCCACCAACGATTCAACTATCCTTTTTGAAATCAGGTCATCAAAACTATTATCATCAATTATTGTTTCACCAATTCCAGAAAGTGCCTTATTTAATCCTTTTGCCACCGCACATGTCATTACTGTATCATCCGTAAACCGAGCGTTAAACGCTATAAGCTTATCCTCAGCCAGGAAATGCTTGATATTATGCCACTCGTACACCGAACCGGCAATATCTCCGCAAACTGCGCCAAGCATCATAGTTTTCTCTATCTCATCTTTAAGCAAAAAGCAATTTGCCTTTTCCAAATCATTCACCCCACTGTTTAGTTTTCTATATTATCAAGATTTTTGGATTCTTATCTTTTCTTAGCCATTGTAGCATATTAATTACTGACTGCTCTTGCATTGCTACACATCCTGCTGTTGGCACACTACCTACATGAACAAAAAATGCAGAACCTTTTCCAGATACTATCGGGTTCGTGTTATACGCGATTTCTACCGCATAATTGTAAGAGGGCTGATAATCCAAGAGATGTTCTGCAGAGCTCCAATCTGCATTATCTGTTCCTTCAACGTGTTGATTGTAATAGATGGACTCAGGATCATCCACCCAATAACTATCCTGAGTTATTTGAAAATACGGATAATCTATTCCAGGATTCTCTTTAATTCCAAAAGAGGTTCCAAGCGGAAATAAGCCCAACGGCGTATACTCGGAATACTCATTTGCTTCGGAACTTACTCCTTGCGAGCCAACGAACGCATTGTTGACATCCATTTCTTCAAGATACTGCCACGCATTATCTTCCATCTCAAAAAATTGAATTTTTGCTGTGGAATTATAGGATTTTACAAATACTAATTGCTCACAAAGCAAATCATTTACCGATAGTCCTGAACTTTCTACAGCATCAACAAGTTCCTGAGGAATTTGCGGTTCTCTAACATACGCAGAAGGATCTGTTAATGTAACTGATTTAGATACTGAACCATCGGTGATATCGGTAGACTCATTTGCATTTACCAAATTGGTAGACAGAATTATCGGTTCATCAACTGTAGATTTAATGTCTATTGGATTTTGATTTTCATCTTTCTCAGTGTTCCAACCAAATATAAGAAGCATAATGAGTGCAACTATTCCTAACACAAGACTTATTGAAAGAATTATTCTCAAGAATTTTTTTAATGAATCATCTGACTTCATATGTTTATTGTTTGATTCTTTTTTCATTTTCCTATCTTTCCTCAATTGATGATAATATATGGATTCATTTTTTTGTCAAGATAAGATAACAGTTCTCGCATATCTTCAGCGCTAATATTGACATCACCATAGCTTTTGGTTAGGTTTTTATTCTTTCCTGACACATACATGCAAGAACCATTGGGGCTCACCCCTTTTGTATATCCATCACCATTGTGTTCTATTAGAATACATGCATAATTCACGCCACTTGTAAAGATACTATATGTATCCTCAGCACTTGACCACTTTGGTGGATTTGATGTTGAGCCATGTTGAACGGTATTATAATAATCCGAATCAGGATCGTTCACCCATACTGTTCCGGGTGTTATCGTCATAGTATTGAGCTTTGTATTCAAACTATTAGTTGAAAACGCAAAACCTAGTTTAAACTCTCCTTTTGGAGTAGCTGATTTGTATTCACTTGGTGACTCAGTGATTCCATCCATTCCAAAATAGACCTCATTAGTTTCAAAAAGTATTTTGGGAGTATAACCCGACCATTCAATAAGAGTTAACTTATCTCTATCACTATCGGCGTAAACAACTTGATTCGAGTTATCCAAACGCTTAAATCTATAGATCTCCGCCTCACTTTTTTTGTTAGGAAGCTCGTCAATTGCCATGAAAATGAGATCCACAACACTATTACTCTCTTTTACTGTCTTGAAATCATCAAAAATTTTTAGCTTAAGATTTTCTGGCAAATAATCATTTCCTTCTCCAACTGAACTAATTCCAAATGTCTTTTCAGTATCATTTACAACAAATAGAATTCCATCTGAGCCACATTCGTTACTACATAAATCTTCTGCTGACTTTTGAATCTTTGCGTGTGAAACATTATCAAACAAAACCCTTACATTTACATTTGTATCAGATGATTTCTTTTCTAACATATTTTGAATTTGATCTAGTTCATTTTCTTTTAGCGAACACGCAGTGACAGATATATTTGAATATGTTTTCTTCGCAATTGTGGTGTCATTTTCTACAGATTTATTTGCTGTATTCTCATTTGAATTAAAAACGGCTGATGTATTTTGCGGGGACAAATTGACTTGAGATGACTGGTTATTGATTAAAGTGACGATAATAAATGCAATTGCACTTAAAGAAATCACTACTGATATCAAAGCTACAATTAAAATAACGTACTTGGGCTTTATCACTCTATTTTGAGGAAACTCTTTTTCAGATGAAACTGTCTCATTTTCATTTTGAAGATCGGCTACCTGCTGTTGAGGCAATGGTTCAGCTTCTAGTAATTCTCCGCAGTAAAAACAATACTTCTCCTCATCAAAGTTTTCCTTATGACAATATCTGCAAATCATTTCTTATTCCTCCATACTCATAGACTCAAAAAAACAGATACCTTAATCAGGGTATCTGTTTAACAATTTTTGTCATACATTGTTTTAATTCAATACAAACGCAAATTGTAACAAAGCAAACATAAGACAACCCGATTGTTACGGCTACAGCAATAAAGGATTAACTGAAAAATATATAGTATATGTGTTACCACCTGTAAATAAGTCATACCTTCATTTCACGTGTGTATGTATAGTAAACGACAATCTAAAGTAATTTTGCACTATTTAAAAAGTCACATTTAATGCGAGTTGGTTTTGCTTCAAGAACAAAAATCAAAGTCGTTTGCTATAATATCATGACCTTAATAGTCCTTGGGGTGTCCACAGTTCTGATTAGAACAAACCTTTGATAATAACCCTTTGAAACGTGATCCGCAATATGGGCAAAGTCCGCTAAATCTCCTCAAGTCGGCAAGTTGCAAAGCACGTGGTAATAGAATAAACTCGCGCGAATACCTCATATAATAGAACAACCATTTACCTACAATGATAAAGTCATGATATTTTCTATCTGAAAAAAGCGTAATACTATTTTTTCGATAAGTCGGTGAGCTAACAGTTATATCACCAGATTGGTTATTGATCTTTATTTTACACCCAAAACAATCAAACAAGGTTATCAATTCATTGGCAGTATTGGTCATATCATACTTCCAATCCTGCACATTAATATTGCATGGCATTTTCGTTGTATGATATGGAACCAATTTACCGTCTGTACACAAATTATAATATGATTTTGAAAGACGATATAGAAACTTGGTAAAAGGTTGATACTTTATCTCTAAAAAAGCGTTCAACCCCACAAATAACATCCACTCAGTGTACTCATCTATTGTACTGCTCTCCAGAGAATTGAATGATAGATCTCTAACAATATACTTCTTATATGGTTTCAATCGAAGTTCATTACCATACTTACTCATAGTATAATCAAAGAAACGTAGTGTTTCTTCTCTATTCAATCGAAGTGCGTTGCTCAAATTCTTCTCATCAGGAGGGCAAAAATCCTGCCCATCAAAATACTTTACTATCGGCAACTTATACAAGCCAAGCCAACCGCGGTAATCATCTGGAAAAGTATTTACTATATTCTCGTATTCAGTTTTTGCTCTACCGTATTCTCCAAGCGCTAAGAATTGTTCAGCGTTTCGTACCATTCGCTCTCGTTCAGCATCGCCCTTGAATACCTCTACGGGATTTGATATTTCAACAGCAAAATAATTACCACTTTTATCTTTTGCGTGATATTTTCCACAACTTCCGCATTCCCAAAAACCCGGTACATCTTTAGATGGAAACAAGATGTCGCCACAACCGGTACATGTCATTTCAACCAAATCCTTATTGTACAAGTTCATACTCTCCGTTTCTTTTTAATTCTCAACTTTTGAAAAAATCAACACGTCATTTCCTTCGCTATCAATTTGAATAAGGCGATTCGCTTTTGTTCTGAAATAGAAAACATCCTCGTCTACAGCCATTATCAAACCATCCTCTGATTTGGTATAATCTCCTAGATAATCCATCTTAGTTCCACTCATAACATCTCGCAGGGCAGCCTCGATAATTCGATCAGTGAATATAGAGATATCAAAATCCAAAAACCATGATGTAATTGAATTAATTGTCTTTGAAAAACCTTCTTTAACCTGATCAGTGTCGACTGAATATGAAAAAGAACCATCTTCAAAGAACTCAGCGTCAATTCCCATCACTACATTTCCCGACAACAAAGCCATTGTCGCCCTATCTTCATCTGACATAGAACTGGTATCAATATCACTTAACTTATAATCAGCGTGCCATTTTCCTACTTCTGGTCCAACTTGTTTCTCACTGCTTCCTCCGCAGGCGGAGAAGAATATAGAAAGAATCAAAACAAAACCCAACAGCAAACATCTTTTCCTCATTATTGCACTCCTCCTGAGTTCTAATATCATGTTTAAATTTTTAGGTGTATTTATCAATGTGGGGTAAAAGCAGTTTGCAGCGTATTATACCATTGTTCAGCGGAGTAGTGGATTGTGGGACTAATGTTTCTCATCACGTTGTTATGATTAAAGAACTCCATAAACATTTTGCGTAATTCTTCACTGATTTCATTCCATCTTTTGCAATGAACGATATTTTTATTGTACATACTAATAGAATTACTGGTATCAACTGGATCAAATACAAACACTGGGTTTTGTAAATATCGGTTGATCCACTCAGTATTTGCAGCACTATTTACATTGTATTCGAACCCTGAAACAAACGGTCCCTCAAAAGGATATATCCCAATCATTAACTTAAATAAAATTGAAACAAATGCAAAATTTTCAGAATTTTTGTCATATGTATAAATCTTATTTCTGCTTTTTAATATTCTCCCATTATGATACGAAAACGGATCGATTACCTCTGAAAAAAAATCATTCTGAGTAAAATAGATCTCCTTTGTATCATCCGGTATCATAAGTTCATGTAATGGTAACAAAATACGTGTTCTATCGTTGTTAACAAAAACACTATCATCATCTAATCCAATAAATAGAAAACGGTTTTCTTCTAAAAACATTAACGCTTTCATAAGTTCAAGCGATATTAGCTGTGCACTTTTGTTTTCATAACCATAAACATCTTGTGTTAATGAAAGCTTTGATAATGATTTATATATTGAGTCACTGACAAAATTGTACACCAAATAACACTGGGGATTCGGTTCACTTAGCAAAATTAGATCAATCGGCCAAATAAACTGATCATTACAAGGAGTATCAATAATTCTTTGCCATTTGTTCTTAAAAAAACTGTTCACAGATATATTCTTTGGCGTATTGATCGCAACAGCACAAAACATATCTTTGCTTTTCTTTCTTTTAACCACCAGAACACTATCAGCAAAAAATGTCATAATTTCATCGCCAGTATAAATATATATACTATTCTCAAAAATCAAGCTGTGAATTTTAACTCCCTTTTTTATATTTTTCAATTCTGTATCAACCTCTTACTATTTGCTATTTACCCAAAATTCGTTTTTTTACAGCAGTAAAGGCATTTCTAATTTTATTACTGCGTACATTTTTAGTATCTGTTTCCACTGGTACTTCCATTTGTAAGTCAGCGCTTTTGCTCCAAATATCAACAACTGTGCTTTTATGCTCACGTATTTTCTTCTTGTTTTGTTCTTTGCTTTTTTCTTTGGCCTGTTTTTTTAATTTTCGTTCATAATCCTTTGAAATATCAAGAATAGAAGAGACTATTGGCAACTCGCAATAATTCCAATATTCTTCAAGAGAATCTATGAAAGCATCGAGCTTTTCAATTTTATTCAACTCCTCAGATTCTTCAATTGAGGAAATATAAAGATCTTCATTCTTAAAAAATGAAATTCCGTTTTTAAAAAGGAAATCGCACTGTCGTTGATCATTTAATTCCGATAGAACAAACCAAAAGTCAAAATTTTTCGATTTATCGCAGTAACTAAGGCAATATTTTTGAAACTCTCTTATTAAATGTTTCTTTTCGCTTGATGAAATTTTTGATTCATTTAACTTATTTTTTAGTGCCCTTACCGTGTTGGGGTTTTGTTTTTCTGCAATCTTAAAAGTATCTGAAATACTTAAAAGAAAGTTGCATTTCTTTACCACTTCTGAATTATATCTTCTGGGATCGGAACACGCCATATATCTATAACTCGAAATATTATCAAATGAGTACATTGTGATTTTAAATCTAGTCCAAAATCCTACTTTGACATTTTCCAAAATGTTGTTAATGAATTCATGTTCACCATCAAAAGTCTCAGCAAGGATCGCTCGAAAAGAGTCCATACTATCAATCAACGATTCGTTAGTTTCGTAAAACTGATTACAAATGGTTCTTCCTAGCTTTACACATTTTTGGGCAATAAATTGTTTTGTTTTTGGAAAGCACCCAAATTGCCTTGTTTCGTCCGCAAAACTTAATATTGTTTGACTACACGTCACGTATTCAGGACCAATAATTTCTGCAAAAAAATCATCGATGAAGTCTGACCCGTTTTTTTCTGTTAAAATACAATTTACTGTCTTGACATAATTCTTGTCTTCTTCACGGATAGCTTTAAGGATCGCAAATGATTTTTCTCTTGAACCATTTGACAAGATAGCCTGTGAATGCCATTTAATTCCAATCTCAATTAACTCTTCACAAGAAGTTGTGCCTAGTTTATTCTCTATGTGCTTGCGAATATCTTCATTAACTGTGATTTTCCTCTCCATTACGGTCTCTAAAATCATAGCAATATGCATGTCGATTTCCAGATTGCTAATAGGAAGATTACAAAAAGTAATGAGACGCATAAGTAAATCTCTGTTTGTTTGAAGACTCACATCAGTTAAATCATCCTGTACAAGCATACTTGCTGCTTCAAGATCGGCAATATTGCGGGAATTTCTATTGCCGAATTTTGTGAGTTTCAAATCAAGCATATCAAAATAATTATCGGCGTTCCTAGTATCAAAATTGTTGGGATAATATACAAAAGCTTGTTTGTTAAGCTTCCTGATTGTAGCATCGGTTAGAATATTATTAGTTCCTGTTTTAATGTCAAAAAACCTTGATCCTAAAGGAGCTTTTTTGCAAAAAACAATTGTTGGTTGATTATTTGCATCTTCAAAATCATAGGTTCTGAAGCTTAGTTTTGTTCTGTAAGAATAAATTACAGAGCAAAAGATAACAAGAAACAGTTTAATACACCACAACAGGTCATTATCAGTCTCAATAAATATTGATGACGAAGACTTGTATGTAAGATTCCAATAGACACACATAATTAAGTCGGTATAGACTTTTTTGTTTTTGAACAATTCTGAAACTGCATCAACAATTGAAAAATCATCGGTGTATTCGTATTCTTTTGACTCAAAGATTGTATGTAAGCTTTCTTTTGCAAATTCGTTTCTACCTCTTGCTGCATCTAACTGTGACAGATTCAATTCACAGTCATCAAAACACTCTTTGTCAATCATTAAAATCTTTTGAGGAGTTTTTATGATTTCCCAATTCTTTGTATTTGGAAAAAGGATACTGGTTGAGTGCATACCTGGACTATCAGATTCATCCATGGCACCAAACTCAATCTTCGTAAAAGAGAAACCGCTGTTAACGGATTCGTTGTATTCGCAAAAGAATTCATAAACGATTTTTGCAGATTCATCAGTTGAAGTATTTTTATTTTCGAGGTTGGAATTAACCCTGTCGTACATCATCTTAGCTGCATTGGAATTCCTTCCTTGGAGCATTTTGCATCCATTCAACACTTCCGCACCGACATCTGGAGTAAATCCTGCAATTGTCCAACCAGCCCAACTCTCCTGATTACCTATTCGAGTATAAACTACACGACTCGGTCTAACGTGTCCCATGATTGCCCTCCGTTTGTGATCAATAATGTGATAAGCTCTCTATCTCTTGCTGTTTATTCTGTATTAGATTATTAATTTCCTTTATTCTTTGGTTTCTCCCGATACGAAATCTACTGTTCTCCAATTCAACTCTGCTATTATTTAATTCTTTGATCTCCATATTAATCTTTTCAATCTTTCCAACAATAGCGTGTTGAATAACAGGAATATCACTTTTAATAAACCCAAACTGATTAAACAACCAGAACAAAGGTTCCTCTATTCTTAATGGGTGTGGGTTTTCCGTAGGCATTAGCATTTTTTCGCCATTCAAATCACTATGTTCATCGCTTTCTGATAAATGACAATTCAGTGACGAAACCGCAAAGAAATTGAAATTATTAAATGATGTTTTCAAGGCGTTTCTTGTTGGATTATCTTGAATTCTATAGAAATCGTCTAGTTTTTTGCTTATTTCGTTGTATTCTGAAGCGCAGAAACCATGAAAGTCAGCAGCTGATTTGACATCACTCTTAAGTAATTCTGATAACGCTTCACCAAACAGATTATCTTCTATCAATCTGTCCGCTTTAGATATACATAACGCAATAGGAATTTCACAATACTGCTTTCCAACGAAAAGCCCAATAATCGTACCCAATACTGAATTAATCATTGCATGGGCTTCACCGAAAATCCTCGTAAACT
This sequence comes from Ruminococcaceae bacterium P7, assembly GCA_900100595.1. Taxonomy (GTDB): domain Bacteria; phylum Bacillota; class Clostridia; order Oscillospirales; family Acutalibacteraceae; genus Ruminococcoides. The sequence continues at coordinate 43,765 of FMUA01000004.1, read as the reverse complement.
GTTTGGGATCCTGAAGAATGATTATGCCATCTGAATGTGATATAAATGGTCCAAAGTTTTCAATTCCTTCTGGAGATACACAGTTTTCACCGGCTATATCATATAATACAAACGTTGAAGTTTCTTGAACATGTTTTCCTTGATGAAAATACCGTAAATTGTAGCACAAAGGCTGAGACAATCTTTCGGGCGACGTGCCTTGCGGTAAAGTTATTCCTCTGCCAATCTTATTTGACTCTATAAAGAAATTTACCGCATCGTTTGGCAATGGCGTCATACCAATTTTATCTGCGTAGATATACATATTATCCAAGAGGGTTGACAAATATACTGTCTTACCCGCACGTGTAATACCAATAACAGAAATGAATTTGACCGGAAACTTGCCATAATTAATCGGCAGAGGATTGCAGCATTCAGGACACACACGATTGCTTGTATGCTTACCAAAAATATCAGTAACCGACGTTAAAAAGCCGTCTTTATCAAGCTTAACACCTGTTTTACTTTGATTGTCAAAAATCACATGGCGCGGATTCTTAGGACTGATAATGGGCTTCTGATAGTTCTCGAAATTATGTCCAAGCATTCCTGATTTACGCTTTCGTGTTTGCTCAGTTGTCCCGTTGTACTTACTCCAAAAAGATCTGTACGATGGATGTTCTTTGGCAAGAAATGCTTTTTTTAACTCATTTTCTTCTCTCATTTCTATCTTTTTCTGCCCGTCTTCCATCATATCAATATCAAAATCTTCTAAGATATCATCTTCAGTAAAACATGTTTCCGCACGAAATAGGACGTCATCCTGATTGAATTCTTCAAAACAATACGGACAAATTATTCTCTGCTCCAAAAGTTATTCCTCCTCTCTTGACCGCTGTATAACCACTATAACGCGATCTAATTATCGGATGATTCTTATTTTGAAACCATCTTATATAAAACGGCTTCCCAATCATTGATTTACCAATGGGAAATATAATATCGCTGCCTTCAAAACAATAGTATAAAGCTCCATCTGTATAATTATCGATTGGATCTATTTGAATTTTTGAAAAACTAACGCTTTCCCTTGATCTGTTGAACAACCAACCAGACGTAATCTCGCGCTTTACATTTTCGACCTTGTATTCTATAACAGCTGAAACATTACATTGATGGTGTCCACCATTTTGTTCCAAGTGAATAGAAATGCAGTCATTACTGCTTTTACAACCATATACCGAATAGGAAGCCGGCGTATAGTTCACTTTATATACTCCACTCATACCTTGAATATTGCGAATAAACTTACATGCAATTTCATTATCCAATTCAATTAACTGGTCACTAAGTAAATTCCCATTTTGTATGCTTAACAAATCTTGTATCAGTTCAATATCAGGACATTTACCATATCGTGTCCTTACAATCAAAACCATATCAGGTTTGTTTTGCCTTTCGTACTCCCACCTAATAATCCCTCCATTTTCTTGTATGCCACAAATAAACGGACGAAAAAGACTATCTTCAATTTTCACTTTCATATTAGTACCCAATCACTTTCAAGCGTTTTGTCCTGAGTTTAATCCAAATATCAGATTATTGCCCTCAATTTTATAAAATTTCAAGGATTCTATTGCATTATCATTTCCAGTATTAAAAAACTGAACATCCATATCATTTCTATAAGCTTGCTGTAACTGATTGTACAGCCATGTGTCCTTCGTTCCTTCTGCATCATAACAATGCAACATGATAACGCGCATCTCTCTAAACAGCGGAAATTCTCCTCTTAGTAGAACGCCCTTGTCTCCATCACCCTCAAGGATAGTTATTATTTTTCCGATAACTGCTGCCGGTCCCGCAATTTTCAATGTATTTGCCCAAAGTGTTATAAATGGCATTTTAACTTCATCATCACAATATTTATTTGCTGATACCAATGCGCTTTTGAGCACTTCTACCAAATCATCATAAGAATTACCAATTCTCAAAAACTTCATCATGAGTTTTTCTCCTTCGATGGTTCTCAAGAAATTGCTCATATATTCTCCGTAGACCTTGGATATATCTCCAAATCCTTTTGTCGGAACCTTATCAGTAATGTTCTTTGTAAAATGATCGACCAAGTTTTTTGTTTGTAGATAATTATCTGAATCTAACACGGATTCAATTAAACTAATGCATTGAGGCAATATGTATTTTTTTAATAATACGGAAATAATCAGATTATTTAAATAAACACGAATAGAGTCGTCTTCATTTACATAGGCTATGTTCTGAATCGTCGAAAATGCATTAGTAACTTTCTCTGGAGTTATATTTCTAACATTCAAAAGATTGAGGTTGTTATTTATATAAGATTCATATTTAGAGAATTCTTTCTTGAATCTATCGCTTTCTATTTCCTGACGGCAGTAATCATCTGCCAACATCATAATTGCATTGGGAAAGATACTATCCTTTAAAGATGAGTAACTGTTTTGCAACAACTGTTCATCTGTTATAACAGTTGCTGATGCTAGAGGCAAATACTGTATCGTACTGTTAAACAGTTTTTCATCAACTACTCTTTTTTTTACGCTTAGAATATAATTATCAAAAAATTCAAACCTATGGTTATTTATACCGACTGCTCTTTCAACTTCATTATTTGCAAACTCCCTGAGATTTGTATCTTCTTTTGAAGACCCGCGCGCTTGGTTAATCGATGAAACAAAGCAATCAGTCATGCATAGTAATATTTCCATCGTTGGCTTTGTCAAGGAAGTATATGCAACGCTATAGGGGGTTTTGCTGTATAACTTATAATTTCTTTCCCGATAGAATTTATCATCAACCGAAGATACTGCATCGTTTGCCGAAAGTAATACTACACCTGAAACAATTCGATATAGAGTTGTAAAATCATACACTGCTCCGTTCCTTGATCTGTTTGATACAAGAATAATGCTATCATAATCTTTTCGATCAATTAAAAACTGACGAATGCGATAGTTCGTTTCTTTTCGCTCCGGATCCCGCGTGTCATTTAATATGATAATGACCATAGAACGAACAGTTTCATCAATCACGTATTTTAGTTTGCCTAAAGAGTTAAAGCTACTTTCAAAATCTTCGAATCCTATGTGAGATGCATCAATCACATTATATAGAAGCCATGTACTTAAGTCAGCAAAAATGTCCCTTGTCATTGCATTTTCCGCAATGCTTTCATAAATACGATGGTTTGAAATCTGTTCATCGGAACAAGGCTCCGAAAAAACAAGGTTGCCGTTTTCTATATCATACCTATATAGCAGTAAGCGTTCGCAGATTTGTTTTGACCATACTCTGTTCAGATTGTTATAAAACGAAGTACAGAGCTCTTTATCCGCACCATAAAAAGCAACAAACATGGGATAATGAGGACGGTTGCCAACATTGGTGGATAGTATATTTTCATCATCAATGCTTTGCCTAACATTGTCCAACATTAAATCAATACTCATAATTCTTTTCCTTCCTCATGCGATTAACTCATTTCTATATGAGTTATTGGCTCCAAACCGGTTAAGCTTGGAGCCAATAACTTGTGATTGCATTACATCAGCAACGAAAGTTCGAAGCTCTTGATATCCGTGATCATAAATTTAATAAAATCATAAATGCTCTTTCGCTCGCTCCTGAACTTAACATCAGCCGTTTCCTTAATCATATCAGCTCTCTTGGTTACGTATTCTTTAACCTTTTTGGTATATTCTAAGCAACCATCTTCATCTCGTTTTTTTCTGCTTTTAACTTTGTCTGCAATTTCTGATTTATCCTCTTTATCCAGTTTCACAAACTCAGTAAAAGCGCTGTAAAGCGGAATGCGATCACCAAACGGCTTTGTGTCCATATCGGTCAGTTTATACTCGTCAGGAAAATCTTCGTCACCCTTGATATAATTAAATACATACTTGTCATCCTCTGACAAATATACAACTCCCGCACACAGTGCCTCAGTGAAAGCATTAACGTTTTCCTCAAACGAAACTGTAATAGTTACCAAGTCCCTTACTTCTTCCAGCAGCTTTTCAAATTCGCTGTAAACAGCAAGTTGATCGTACATCGCCTTTGTAAGAACAAGAGAAGCGAAAACGTGATCTCTAACAGCGCTGTCTTCATATCCCTTAAATCCCGTGTTAGGAAGCAAGATAGATGAATTGAATGTTAGTGAGGTATTTTCAGAGTTTTCAATATATCTTTTTGCCCTGTCGACATTGTTTTCATTCAACAACCTCTGCATTTTTCGCATCTTCTCATCGTAATCATCTTGATCAATAGAACGAAGAAGATAATCGTACTGGTTGCCTGATGCACCCTTTGCCTGCTTAATAATTATACCCAATTTATTCGCTTTCGCGTAGCTGTCAATAAATTCTTTTATCTTTTCTGAATAATTATCGGGACTAATGAGACTAAGCGGAAGGATATCACATAATTCAACAAAATCTCTATCATCTCCTTCGCTTTTCTCATAGAGATGTTTTCCTACTAAGCCACCTTTACTATATTCATTACAATACAAATCCACTCCCTTAAACATAAACATCGGAACACCACAGTAGAAAATAAGCATTGAGATTCTGTCCGGCATAATAGAACTTCTTGGTTGTATCTTACGTTCTTTTTTGTGCAATTGATTAACTGCTCCTTGTATAGCAGTGGAAGTGTTTGGCACAGAACAATAACCCATTTTACTATTTTGATCAATGGTCTTTCTCGCCCAAAACATAGGTGCGGCTTTCTTCTCAAGCTCAAGCATCACATATTTATAGATATCGTTAACAAGTTCTGCCTGTGTCGGAGCTTTAAACTTGGTCTGGAGATATGAATCAATGCTCTTAGAGGTAAATGCATTTAACTGATTAACGAAAAATTCAGAAACCATCGCTGATATCTGCGCATCATTGCTTCTTGATTCCCATTTTTTAGGATTATCAATTAAATGCTGTACAAACTTCAAAACAATCGCAATACAATCTAACTGATCTACTGCATCATTAAGGGATTCTTTTAAACTCTCATCATCAAGTCCAACTATTTTAATTGCATACTCGTTATCACAACCAACATTTTCGTTTAATGTATCAAAGTTGGCTTTAAAAGTTTCAGCTACATTATCTATTGTTTCAATCAAAGGTGAAAAGAACTCATCCCTCAACGATAACACTTGCGGCTTAAAGGTTTTAATAAATTCTCCCATTTCTACGTAAAGCTGTACTTTAATATCCTGCGACAGATAGGCATGTACCGCAGAAACATACGTTTTACATCTATTATTGCGATTGAAACGATTACTACTTTGAAATTCTCTAAGAGCCTTAGCGAGCTCAGATTCTCTGAGTTCTAAAGTTGCTCTCGCCTGAGACTCGTTTTTATCATTCTCTTTGATATATCCTTCGATTACCGCAATCATGTCACGGTCAGTTGTATTATAATTTCTGAGCAATAGAGCAGAATAAACTGGACCTCTACTTTTATCAGTACAAAAAGCAAGCAACTTATCACGAAGCTTCACAATAGTGTTTTGCGTCAAACTCTCCCTGTTCCTCGCGTAATTGCCAAGAATTTCAGGTCTTTTATGAAGCATTTGAGTAAGAAGCTGCGGGATAATAGTGGGATCAATTCCCTGTACCTGACTGTACAATTCACCTGAATCCACTTCATACATTGGGATTGCACCGACAGCCTTATTCAATTCGTTTAACAACGACTTGTATGCGAGACCAGAATTGCTTACAAAAGTATCAATATCGTGACAATTGTGATTCTTGAGTTCATCGTAAGCCTCAAAAATCCTTGCTGCAAGGTAAGAATTGATATCTTTGTATGGGATATAGGCATTAGCTGCTCCTAAAACACAATAATAATACCGTGCTCCCCTTTCTTTTGCTAACATTTTTACAATTGAGTCAAAATTGGCAAGATGGGATTTTAAACCAAGATTTCCTGCTAATCGATCCTGTGAGCTAACTATCTGTTTGGTCATAAATTCCATTACGTAGTCTACTACTACATTCATGGCATAATCATAGCCATTAGGAATTTCCGCACCCTTTTCATCCTTTGCTGTTATCAAATGCGCAAGTTTTACTGGCGGCTCAGAAGTTTTGATTTCAAAGCTTTTATAGTTTTGCTTCCAACTTCCTTTATTGTTCTCGAAGTTCATACAATAATCGAGTTCCTTCATTGCCGCAAAGCCATTCAGTTGGATATAATCCCGAACGCTCTCTATGGTTACTTTGTTTAGATTTACGTCAGGCAGAAAGAAATACCCGCATGTAATTGCATTTTCAAGAGCCATGTCTTTCAAAATTTTCTGAACAATGTAACAAACATCCAGAAAAGTACCTGCTCCCGTTCCTCCGCCCATACCTGTAAGAATATGAATATTTACCGGTTTATCTCTCAATCCAGTGCGAGCTAAGACGATTTTATTCTGAATGGTAGATACAATTCTTTCAATATTCTGAATCAATAGTAACCTACCAACCTGTCTAACTCCACCAGCTCCAGCTTGAGCTGAAAGAATTGAAATATCATTGCTAAACCATTGAAGCGAAGGATCCTGCTGAAGTACATGTGTTTGTCCAAGAATAGTGTGAATGTCACTACAACTTATATCAACAAAATCAGTAGCGATATCCAGTGTACTAATTGAATTATCGTCTTGCAGAGATGAAGCATCCGTATCAATTGCAACAAACTGAATGTGACTATACTCAGGAACATCTGATTTGGGATCATCGGGTGCAAGGCGATTATATACCTGCTTTTTTATCTCTCTAAGACAACTTATGCCCGTGCCTCCAAGTCCAATAAAGACATTGGCGCATTCTTCCTGTTCTGCTTGCTGACTATGGGCAATAATGCCGCCGCCCGCTGCAATGGATAGGTTTGTGTAAATCAATTATATCACTTCTCCTTTTGTATGATAAACATTTTGTATTTATAATGATCAATGAAAGAAAGGGATAATACTTCTCTGTCATTTTATACAACCACTGTATTGTTTACAGTAAGTAAGAGCACGTATTGTTTTCCTTTATATGAAATTATTAATAACGCTGTTGAATGTGACTCTAATGCCACTTTCTCGTGTATCATCAGAATAAATGAATACTTCTTCCTGGCATCTAATTGTGATTTTTTTATTTTTCTTCATTTCTGCAGAAGAGTATACCGGCTTTGGACATCTAAACACAATGAAGCCTTTTCCTGTCCTATAAAAAAATGTATTGTACGGAAAATCTAATCCTTTCAAATTAAACGAGGATAATCGTATTCTGGACTTCCTTGGTTTAGGTGTTATTGTCATAGATTCACCGGTTGATATATTTTCTACAGTGATGAATGATCGAATTCTATGCACTTCAAAAAACATAATTACATACTGTCAAGGTAGCTTTCAAACCGAACCTGTATACCATGTTCTTTTGCATCATCGGAATAAATAATTACATCTTGCTGGCTCTTGATAGTGATTTTTTTCACTTTCTTCATTTCTACAGAAGATGACACAGGTTTCGGACATCTAAACTCTATATGCGCTTTTCCGGTAGCTTGGAAACGAGCTTTAGGCGAGAGTCCGGTCGCTCCAACCTGGAATGAAGACAAGTTAATATGACCCTTATTTCTCTGCTTCGTCATCGACGCACCGGTTTCAATATTTGTTACTGTAACCGATCCCATGAATTTCTTTCGTGATAACCAATAACCCAGTCCTACCAAGACACCAATAACTACGATAGCGCCTACACCAACAACAATTATCGTTATGATGCCGACATTTGTTAACGATACAGTAACATCAAACTCAGCAAAAGCATTTTTTGCATCCTTTGCTCTAATTGTGCAAATGCCTTTAGAAAGATCATAAAAATCTTTTATAACAAGCTTATCACCGTCAATTTCATAGGTCGTATTCTTAAACGTAGATGAAACCACCTCATATTTTAACGGTTCACCATCCGGATCAGTCACTGCCTTTGTCAAATCCACCTCACAAGTTTTTGTAAAGAAGGGAAATACCCAAAAGTGTTCACTAAAATCTTTTCCTTCTTCTTTAATTTCAGGCGGAAGGTTTCCAACATTGAGAACGATTTCTCCTGTTTCTGTCTCCTTTTTTAGCCCGTTTCCTTCAATCTCCATATGATATGTATAGGTTCCTTCGTCGTCAAAAGTGATAGTACCAACAAACTTGTCACTATCAAGTGACATTTGAATCTTCTTACCGTTTTCTGTATCAGGAACAATCCAAGCTGAATAGTTTTCATAACCGCCCTTCAAATTCTTTCCATCATCAAGAATTAGTCCATTAACGGTAACAGTTTCCCCGACACCATATATCTCTTTCTTTTCATAATAATCAGTCTTAACGGTAATCAAATCATTATATACCATATCGATTTTAATATGGGAATTCGGATCACCTTCTCCCTTTAGTGTCCAGTCACCACCAACAGGTTTTGTAATTTTGGTTATCGAAAACCTCTTTGCGTCTGTAGTAAGATCATCAATTTCTTTGCTCGATATCTCCGTTCCGTCAGGTTTCTCTAACTTGAGGTTTTTTATCTTGTTGTCAGAAGCAATAATAATATTGATTTCTTCTACACCCTGATAAGGAACCTTGAAATCAACACTAATTACTCCATCTTCAGGAACTGTACCATCTTTAATATTAATAGTTCCTGTCGAGTAAATCATATTATAGAAATCCTTAAAAACATCTTTGAGGTCATCGGATTTCTTGACTTCTTTATATTTTCCGTTCGTTGCATTAGCAATTTGTTCAAGAACTTCTAAATCTGCTTCGCCGTCAGCATTTAATGCAACTGTGTAAATAGGGATTTTGTTTGTTTTAGCTTTTGCAAGTGCTTCTGATCGCGAGGTCATTTCATCTGTGTTTTCTTTGTTTGATTGACCGTCACTTAAAAGAATAACAACAGACGGCAGGGAATTGTCTCCCTTAACTAAAATCATATCCACAGCTACATCAAGAGCTTCGCCTATAGTCGTTGCCCCAAGTTGTTCATTAGTTTCAAGATTTGTTTCAGCTGTTTTCTTGTCCTGAGGTCCGTTAATCGGAACTATCTCATTTTTCTTTATTACACCTCCGCTAAATATTACGCTTCCTACATAGTTCCCCTCATTTGCCAATAATCCAAGAAACATATTTGTCGCATCATAGCGCAGTTTTTCTTTATCTGTGTCTAATAAAGAATTAGTCGAATCAAGCACAAAACAAACATTAAATCTGTTAGAGGTATTAACATTTGATGCCGAAACACCGCACACACATAGCGAAAGTATCATTAAGCATACAAAGATAAAAGAAATTCCCTTTATTGTAATTGTTTTCATAGTTACACCCCATCATAATTTGAATAGATTGATTTGATTAAACAAATAATAGCATAAATTTTTTTCGCAGATTGTTTTAATCTGCGAAAGACAAATTATATACAAATTCAAACATATTGTAGCATGTTTTGTCAGATTAAGCAATAGATAATAAAAAATAAATTCTGAAAATTGAAAATATTTCATTTAAAATATACAATTATCATGAAATCGTACATTTTCGACAAAGGTTTTTGACACTATTCTTGTCAGTGGTTTTGTCAGATTTCAATAATGTTTGATTCACAAGAAAGGGTGATATTTACGCCGAAAAAAGGTATCAATATTTACAAAAGAAAAGATGGTCGTTGGGAGGCAAGATACCTAAAATCAATAAACAAAGACGGGAAGCGGTTATATGGTTCTGTTTATGGTAAGTCGTTTGACGAAGCAAAACATAAACAGGATGAGGCTATTCAGAACTACTCGCGTAGTAAGAATAACACCGTGAGAGTTGTATTTGAACTGCAAGAAATATCTGCGGAATGGAGAGAAAGCATTAAGCGGTCTGTAAAAGAATCCACTTATATAAAATATGATTCTATCATACGAAAACACATTCTTGCTCACCATATCTCAAATATAAATATGTTAAATCTAACAACCAAAGAAATACACGAATTTTCTGAACAGCTATGCAAAAAGGGCTTGTCTGCAAAAACTGTAAATGACATCTTAGTGGTTCTTGGACTTATTTTGAAGTATGCGGAAGACATTTATAAAATACCAAAACCCAAAATAAAATTCATAAATGTTCAGAAAAAGGAGTTGCGTGTATTATCCAGTCAAGAGCAAATGGTTCTGGAGCGCTTCCTTCTCCAGGGAACCAACAGCTATAAGTTGGGAATATTGATTGCCCTCTATACCGGTATTAGAATTGGGGAATTATGCGCATTGCAGTGGGAAGATATTCAGTCAGATAGGATTATTATCAATAAAACTGTTCAGCGCCTCAAAGATGGAAACAAAACAGTTTTATCTGTGACTTCTCCAAAAACAAGCAGTTCTGTTAGAGATATTCCAATACCGCAGTTCCTGAAAAAGTTTCTGGAATCATTTAGGGAAAAAGGTTCCGTAGTGAAAAACCGAAAAGGAAATTCCGTCGAGCCGCGATTAATGCAAATGACATTTGAGAAGTATATTAACGAATGCGGATTAGCGAAAATAAACTTTCATGCGCTCAGACATACTTTTGCTACAAGATGCGTAGAAAGTGGTTTCGATATTAAGTCATTGTCAGATATTCTTGGACATTCTGATGTTAAAACAACTCTTAATAGATATGTTCATTCAACAATGAACCAGAAAAAGAAAAATATGGATTTGCTTGTGCCACTCGCGGCGATCTAAATGGTCAATTTCTTTGTCAAATGATTAAAGTATTCAGGTTTTATGCGAACTTTAACTGTTACTTCATAGATTAAAACAATCTACGAAAGAATTGAGGTAGGCGGTTATACAACTGCCTACTTTTTTGTTCAATCAGCTTTACAAGCCACACTCTGAAAACCCACAAATTATAACAATACAAGTATCATTAACGTTCATTATATATCGTAAAGCCGATTATTTCAATCTTAGGCGATTAAATAAATTGTTATTAGCCATTATAATTTTAAAATCCCGACTTGCAAACGGTGTTTAGCAATAGTATAATCACTCCATAGGAAGTGATTAGTGATGTCAACGAACAGGAGTAAGTCCAGAAAGAAAACTCCATGGGACGATTTATCCGACATAACGGTGATACAGGAGTATTTACAAATGCATTATGTTGCAAGATACGAGCAACGACATCCCAAAATAAAAGATTCCGGGGAAGCGGAACTGATCAATTCATTTCAGCCGAACAAGTGTCCTTTTTGCGAAACAACGGACTTTATTAAAATCGGATTTGATGCCAACGGGATTCGTAGATACAAGTGCAAATGTGGAAAAACTTTTAAGCCCACAACGGGAACTATATTCGACTCCCGCAGAATACCGATATGTGAGTGGATAGAGTACTGTTTAAATATTTTTCGCTATGTCAGCTTAAATGCTGACTCTTGGAATAACCGTAATGCGATGTCTACATCAAAATATTGGCTGGAAAAGCTGTTTTTGACGCTTGAAAACTCGCAGAATGCTTTAGTTTTGAGTGATACAGTATGGCTTGATGAAACTTACTACTCGTTAATGATGAGAGATAGACAGGTTGATGAAAAAGGGAATTATTTAAGAGGGCTTTCACGCAACCAGATTTGTATTGGAGTTGCTACTGATAAGAAACACACCGTTTGCTTTGTTGAAGGGTTTGGCAAACCATCTCAAAAGAGCAGTTATGAAACTTTCAAAGGTCATATTGCGGAAGGTTCTACACTTATTCACGATAAAGAGAAAACTCACAAAAAGCTGGTTGAAAAGCTTAACCTTAAAAGTGTGAGCTATTCTTCATCTGAACTCAAAGGATTAGCTGATAGCGAAAATCCTTTAAATCCCGTGAACAGAATACATTGTCTGTTAAAGATGTTCCTTAATGCTCACAGCGGTTTCAGCCGTGACGATCTCCAAAGCTATCTTAATCTATACTCTTTCGTAATTAACCCACCGTATGACCATCTTGAAAAAGTAGAGGAAATCATCAAAATGGTTTTTGAAAATCCCAAATCGCTTAAATACAGAGAGCAATTTGGCTTAAACACTTAGTTTTTACACACCGTATGCAAGTCGGGATTTTAATTTTATTATCTTATAGAAGACAGGAGTGTTGTGATGGCTGATAAAGATATAAATGCAGTGGCAATCGGAAAACGAATAACCGAATGTCGTAAAATGCTTGGACTAACCCAAGAAGAACTGGCAGAAAGAGGAGATATGACCACGCAGTTCGTTTCCTACGCTGAATCGGGCAAGCGAGTCATTCGTTCTGAGAATCTTCTAAAGTTGTCAAAAGCGCTCGAAGTAAGTGCCGATTACCTTTTGACAGGAGAAATCATTGATAAGGATATGTTTATCATGGCAGAGAAGCTTTCAAAGCTCTCTCCAAAACAGTTTAAATTTATTGAATCCATTGTCGATAAATGTGACGAAATTTTTAACTGATAACGGAATAAAGAATTAAGGCGGAATGATCATTATGACCACTCCGCCTTTTTATCTGTAGTGATGCGTTAGAAAAGAGGCTGTTTTTCAACCCATTTCTATATTCCGCTGTATTATACGTCATCAAATTCTTTACTTTGCCATTTTGCCAGCAAAAGATAATTCCAGCATTAATTCATTCTCAGACCTATGCTCTGAAGTTCTGGATTTCCGGCTCTCAACAAATCGCCTGACAACTGAGCTCCGTCACTGTTTTCACGGATATAACTATTCTCTATAAAACAAAACGTAACATTATATTCATCAACAGTGTTACGGCACATGATGTTGCCCTCCTGACCGGCAAGAAAGCCATCCATGTCTCCTACGATATCAGCAATTTGACTATATGTCATATCTGACGAAATGTTTTCATTCAGTTTTGCGCCATTCATGACAGATATTCCTGAGTAATTGCTATCACCTTCTTGTGCAACAAAAGCAAATCCCGGCAACTTGTTTTCATTATAGATATATGGGCATCCGTCACTGCTAAAGGCATTACTGAGCTGCAAATGATTTGCTTCATAATTGCCTCCCATAATATCAATAATTTCATTCAGGCTTTTACCGGCAAGCTCAACAGCTGTATAATCAAGCATCTCCGGCTCTGTTTCGATTTCCGTCTGATTTTCTGTCAAGGCTTCCGTTGTCTTTTCTGTTACAATCTCGGTTGACTTTTCTGTTACCTTTTCCGTTGATGCAGACGTAGCGCTCTGTGTTGTTGGATTGTCTGTCGAATCATTGGAGCTCGAGTTATTACCTGAGCAAGATGTCACGGAAAAACAAATTGTGCAGAGAACTGCAATCATTATCATTCTTTTCATCGAAATCTTCCTTTTCAAAAATGGTATTTCCGGATTAGTTCTCAACGCGTGTCAATGTTTCATCACAATTGAGCGCAACACGTCCGTTACCGTGTTCTTCCTCCACACAGAACAGATGGACAGAATCTTCCTGCAGCTTTATCGTTCCGTGACCCTTGCCGTTCCAACTGTCTGAATAATTAAACTCTATTTCGTCATTTATAATTTCACCGGTTACAAAAGCTTCTGCAACAGTCGCAATGTTTCCTTTATACAGCACAAACGTTACGGTGCTGCCGTTTATCTCCTTAAACTCTACATTTGTAGAAACGAGATGTTCCATATATATTTTGTAAGAGGTTTCATTATTCAGAATTTCATCGGGAATAGAATCTGGAATTTCCTTATACGACCATGTACCGAGATATGAGGAGTAATCCATTACAGCGGACGCTTCTGTTTCATATTCAGCAGTTTTTTTAGTTTCCGATTCTTCAGTTTTTTCTGCTGATCCTTCGGTAATCTTTTCCGTTGTTATTTCTGTTGGTTTCGTTACGGATGTTGCTTGCGTAGTGTCTTCCAGCGAGGTAGTTTCTTGTACCGTAGTGCTTTCGACAGTGACATCGGTCCTGGCATTCTGTCCGCCACACGCAGTTGTAGTTGCTACACACACACAAACCATTCCTATTATAAATATCTTTTTCACGGTAAGTCCCCTTCTTATAACAATATCTCTATTCAAACACCTTGAAGCATTGCTTTCAAAAAGTTGACAGAGCAAATTTCATTAACTTTTCTCTTAAATTTCTATGTCATCCATAGAACTAATCGGCTTTCAACAAAACGCGCTGAGATTTTGTGTTTAAGCTTTTTTGACTTAACACCGTTAACAAAAAATCGGATCATGACTCTATTATGAGTCCGGAAGCGGTTCTGTTTTTCTGTTATCAAAAATGCTCAATGAGCTCCGCCGCGTACATCTGAATCATCGTCGCGTCGGTAACGTCCACCTTACTATCGCCGTTTGTGTCGGCAGCTTTCAGCTGTTCGTCGGTCAGGTCGGTGAGCTCGGCGGCGTACCTCTGCACCAGCGCGCGTCGGTGACGTCCACCTTTGCGTCGCCGTTGACGTCGCCTGGCAGGCGGTTATTCGTCACCGTCAGCGTTTGAGGCTTTCCCGTCACGTAGATGCTGTAACCGTCGTCAAAAACGGACAGATACTCGCCGCTGTCGTCCGGGGTGACGGAGGTGCTGTACACGTGATGGGCACCTTTCTCTGAATAAGTGGGAGATTCAGAGGTGTAAAACCGATGTTTGGTGGAATAGGTGCCGTCGCCGTTGGGCGCGATACGGCATACTTCGGAAATATAGGCATAGGCATGCCCGGTGCTCAGGTCAAAGCTGACCGTGTCGCCCGCCTTCGCTTCGCTTGGACTGATAGTGAACTCGTTTTTGACCTCGTCGTCGGGCACGTTGTACCAAATGGTCAGGAGCTCCAATATGCCCTCCGGGTCATACACGTTCTCCGGCAGTGACGACAGGTCGGCGTCGACGTGCCAGCAGCCGCTTTCCTCGTCCAGTCTCCAGTTTCCGCTGGCAGCAACACTGCAAACGCGGTCGCTGTCCGTCCTGACCGTTATCCTTCTGGGCAGAATGGCGCTGATTTTTTGCAGGGTCTCTTTATCGCACTGGGATTTTTCGACGTAGTATGTCCGACCGGAATAGTAGTAAGAGACATTGGAAGGGGCGTACTCATTGATGTCAAAGAAATCTACGGTATAGACAATCTCCGCCGCCTGCGCCGTGACAACCGTGCAGGTACTCAGCATCACCGCTGCCGTCAGCGCACTGATAATTTTTTTGATTGTCATATCCGCATATCCTTTTATGCATTTGTTGATATAAATTTTATCGCAATCTTTCCACTTTGTCAAGATATATGCCGGGCTGTTTTTTCATGAAGATCTCCACAAAAGCTGCGTTGCTGCGATTTGTAAAAAATATCTCCTTGCATTATAGAGTAGTAGTTATTAGAGTCCCTCTCCAGGGGCTGTACGTATGTACATGTGAAAAATTAACTACAAAAAAATGCGACTGCAGTTGAACTTATTCTTTTTTGTATTATAGTATAAGCAAAACCAATTCTTTTCGTTAATATCTTTTCGCTGAAGCCCGTCAAACAGCAGGAGAGCGAATCCTCGCCCACGGGATTCCTGCGCGGCGCTGCCTATTACGGAGGTGACGGCCATGCTGAATGAGGAAACGAGACGCAAGCTGCGTGAGATGAATTTCGGCGAGCTGGTAGACGCGCTTGACCTTCAGGAAAAGCAGGTGGAATATCTCACTCTTCCGTTTGACGACCGCATGAATCTCGCGGTAGATTATGCCTACTCCGCAAAATACAACGCCAAGGTTCACCGACTGATCAAGGCTGCCAAGTTCCGCATTGCGGACGCAGCGCTTGCAAATATCTATTATGAAAATCGAGGATTGGACAAGGAACTGCTCCTGACTCTTGGAACCTGTGGATTTATTTCAAACAATCAGCCTGTTGTGATCAACGGTTTTACCGGCTCCGGCAAAAGCTACCTCGCGTGTGCCATCGGCAGACAGGCTTGTATGCAGGGCTTCCGCTCAAGATATATCCGTGTTCCCGATTTGATGGAGTTGCTCAGCGAAGCAACATTGACGAAAACCGGCAGATCCAAGCTTCTGAAGAAGTTCAGCGGATACAGGCTGCTCATCCTCGATGAATGGCTGCTGAATGATCTGACGGAGCTTGAACAGCATTTTTTCTTTGAGCTGATTGAACGCCGTTACGATTGCACCTCGACAATCTTTTGCACGCAGTACAAGCGCGAGGACTGGCACAGCCGTCTTGGCGGAGGCATCCACGCCGATTCAATGATGGACAGAATCGTACATACCGCCGCTTGGGTCTACTCCGGCAACATCAATATGCGGGAGCTGCAGGCAAAAGGAGTCAAGCCATGATTCTAACAAAAGAGGATTTGGACAGAGAATGGCGCTGGATGTTCCTGCACTGCAAAGACCCGGCAGCAGCTAAGGCGGAAATATTGGCAATTTTTTCGGAAGAACCCGGTAACGAGCATCAGTGGTCAGAGCAGGATATCTATGAACAGATGAAAAAGATTATCCGCAAATACGAATAAACAAAGTCGGTTTTCCAATCGGAAGTTCCGGTTGGAAGACCGCCACCCTTGACAGAACCTGAAAGAAATGCTATGGCGTCGTTGCCGACGGTGACGAACTCAAGAACAGCTCAGTCAGGTTCACCGTCGGGCGGCAATTGTAGCATTTCTTTCAGAACCCGTCAAGGGCAAGCCGCCTGCGGCGGTAGCTGCGTTTTTGCCTCCGGTTCGGAATCTAAGAACAACTTTTCGCTGGACGGATTCAGCATGTGCGTTCCGGGCGCGAACCAGTGCGTTCCTCGTTGCGTATAGGTGCGGTCATTGATGCGAATCGATGTTTTCCTTGGAGCGAATTGGTGCGGTCATTGGGGCGGAATAATCAGTATTTCCCAAAACGGAGATTCAGAACTGCATTATCCATCAGCTTCGCAATTCAAGTAAGTATGTGTCGTACAAGGACCTGAAGGCACTGATGGCGGATTTGAAAGCCGTGTATGCCGCCGTGGATGAAGAAACGGCACTCAACGCGCTGGATGTTTTTGCGGAACACTGGGACAAAAAATACCCTAAGATTTCGCAGTCCTGGCGGGATAACTGGGCTAATTTGAGCACCTATTTCAAATTTCCGCAGGAGGTAAGACGGCTGATTTACACTACCAACGCCATCGAGGGATTCAACCGTCAGCTCCGCAAGGTAACAAAATCCAAGTCCGTTTTTCCCACAGATGACAGTCTCTTGAAGATGCTATATTTGGCGATGATAGACATTACCAAAAAATGGACGGGACGCCGACAGGACTGGAGTAAGATTTATGCTCAGCTGACGATCTTCTTCGAGGAGAGGCTCCCCGAATAACCCAAGTAGCAGAAAACGGCCTGCACGTCAAGGGAAAAATGAACGGCGGCTCGAGCCGCCGCCCTTGACATGCATTCCGTTTCCCGCTTATAATGTTGACAAGGGGCCTACGCCCCTGAATAATATTTTTGCTCTATTTTACACCGCGATTTAGAGTTTACACAGAATTTGGGACTGACCCCAGGAGTGTTTTGTCACGCTTGACTGTTTTCTTTTTGATTAATAAAATCAATAAAAGCGCCGCAAACCTTACTTATGTTATCATCGTCAATATCAAAAACTGACGGAACATTTTTCGGATTTAACACAATATGCTCACCGTTCAAGGATTCTTTTATCCGTTTCTTTCCGTCTCTGAACGAATTCGGATAACAGATGTCTGTAAAATATGTTTTTCTGCCTTTTGGTTCCCCTTTAACAATATTTATATTCTTATCTTTTTTGGGATAGCTATAGAATTGAAAAAGGCCGAGCATACAGTGCACGTTAGTTTTGTGG
Source organism: Ruminococcaceae bacterium P7 (assembly GCA_900100595.1). Taxonomy (GTDB): domain Bacteria; phylum Bacillota; class Clostridia; order Oscillospirales; family Acutalibacteraceae; genus Ruminococcoides. The sequence goes on along the minus strand of FMUA01000004.1, from coordinate 25,920 downwards.
GTATATAATCTTTCAAAGCACAGAAGATAAATATAGCCGTCTTTCTCAACACCTACATATTTCTCGAGCTGAAGGGCATTTTTATTTCCTCTCCCCTTGATTATTTTATCGAAATCGTGATTTTTTATTAGTTCATTATATATAGCATCTCTCGCCTTGACAATTTGGCTTAAATAGCTGTCATATTCTCTCGGTACGAGATGAAAATTCCCTGTATTTTTATCATAAAGAGCTGAACCTATGGGCTCGGAATCGAATCTTTCGGGAGATTCAAAGTAAGTATTTTTCTTTTCTATTTCTTTATTATATACATATACATTACCTGGCAAAAAACCGCACTCATTCTCTATTTTCTCATATACGTCACGCAACATATACATGTCGCGTTTATAATCTTCCTTTGTTATTCTTTCAAAACACTCCAGATCCATAACCACAAGTTTTCCGTAACCATTCTTTGTGACAAAGACAGGACTGCTTTCCTCTTCACAAAGCGCTTCAATCATTACAGTATTTTTCAGATCTCTCATAGGAATAATTTTCATAAGCGTTAATCCATCCTTTACTTATACCGCGGCTTTATTATACCGTAATATAGCCACACTGTCAAGTCATTCTTAATATATCTCCGTAAACTGCGCGGCAGTTCCAGAAATTGAGTAAAAAAATGCAAAGCATAAAAAGATGATGCGTAACCGTCAAATGAGGTAAAGAAACATCCGCCACAGATACCGATTTGGTATTCATGGCGGATGAGATTATTTAGGGATAATTTATTCAGTTGAGTGAGCCGCTTTAGAACGGCAGGCATCCGGTGCATTCCACGGAAGGAGAATTTCTATGGGCTCGTTTTCCTTTAGATTCGGTGCTTTGGTGAAGATATATTTCAAGTACGCGTACGGTTCAAGACCGTTTTCTTTTGCCGTTTCGATGATGCTGAAAACGGTTGCACTTGCTTTTGCGCCGGACGGTGTATTGGCAAACAGCCAGTTCTTCCTGCCGATCACAAACGGCTTGATGCTACGCTCGGCACGGTTATTGTCGATCTCCAGCCTGCCGTCCTCGATATATCGGCGCAGGTACGACTCTTCTTCCGTAAGATAATAGACGGCCTTGCCAAGCTTGCTCTTCGGCGCGATGTTGCCGAGCGTTTTTGCCCACGCAAAGAACGCGTCCAGAAGCGGCTTTGAATGCTCCTGTCGCTCTTTCAGCTTATCCTTAAAGCTCATATCTTTGATTTTTGTCTCAATGTCATACAGCTCGTTGCAGTAATCCAAACCGGTCTCTGCCGTAGACCCTTTGCGCTGCTCTTTGGGAAGAACTTCAACCGCTTCGCAGAATTTGCGTCTCGCGTGTGCCCAACAGCCAACAATTGTGACGTCGTCAATTCCACGATACGCTTTGTAGCCGTCCGTATGCAGCCATCCTTTGAAATCTTTGAGGAATCTCTCAGCGTTTTCTGCTTTGCGGTTTGGCTGATAGTCGTAGAGCACAACCGGATGCTCGGCGCAGCCGCTCGTTCTGTACAGCCACATGTAGCTCTTGCCCGCCGTCGGTTTTTCCTTGGTGCGCAATACCTGCAGCGTCGTCTCATCGGCATGAAGAACACTTTCGCACAAAAGCTGTTCTTTCATCCTTTCATACAGAGGCTCCAGCCATTGTTCCGACGCTGCGATGAACCAGTTTGACATCGTCTGACGCGAAAGCTCAATGCCCTTTTGCTTGAGCTCCTGCTCCTGCCGATAGAGCGGAGAGTGCATAACAAATTTCTGCGTCATCAGGTGCGCAACAGCTTCCGCAGACGCAAAGCTGCCCTTGATGACAGGATTCGGCTGCGATGTTTCTACAACGGGTGTATCCGCTTCATTTTCATGACACTTCTTGCAGGCGTAGGTGTAGTAAACATCCTCGCGGATTTTTACTTGTGCGGGAATGATCTCGAGGTGCTTGGTAACCTTTTTGCCGATAACTTCCATTTCTTCGCCGCATTCGGGGCACTTGCGCTCCTCCGCGCTAAGCTCATGCTCAACGGTGTAGGTCTCCACGTTCTCGGGGAGCTTGTCGATACAGCTGCACTTTTTCTTACGGGTGTGCTTCTCGACGGTGATTTCGGCAGTCTTGCTTTCAACGTCCTCAATCAATTCGGCTTCGTTAAAGAGCAAAGAGATGCCTTCGTAGAGTTGTTCCGTGCGCTCCGAGCTTGAACCGAAGGTTTTCTTTTTCGTAATCTGCAGCTGTTCTTTCAGCCAGTTGAACTCCGATTCAATCTGCTTAAGTGAGTCATATTCAGCTTTGGTAATCGTAACAGTCTCGCTGTTTTTTGCTTCGTTTTTCATGCTCTTATTATACCATAAAAAGAGCTGAAAGTACAGTGTTTATGCGGATTTTGAGGCAATTATCCGAAATTTATTTTATCGATTTTACGGTTCGCTTTCGGCTGCTGAATACTCAAGCCTTCCATTAACCAGCGGTACTGCTGCGGCGTGATGCTGAGTGCTTCGTTCTCGTTGCGCGGCCACTGGAATCTGCCTTTTTCAAGGCGCTTGTAGAGAAGCAGGAAGCCGTCGCCTTCCCAGTAGAGTGCCTTGATTCTGTCTGTTCGTCTGCCGCAAAACAGGAACAGCGTATCTGTACAGGGATCAAGCTGAAACTGCTGTTCCACAATCGTCGCCAAGCCATCTATACCTCGGCGCATATCCGTGTAACCGCAGGCGAGATACACCTTTTTCGCTCCGCAAAAGTCGTTCAGCATGACTTCAGCGCATGAACGAGCGCGGTAAGAGTTGCTTCGTCCGCTCCGTTATGAATATCTGCGCGTACTTCTCCGAAATGCACTGTGGCGGCGATGCTCTCATTGCGGTATTCGTTTGCAGGCAAGGTGTAAATTCCGTTCCGATAAGGCCGCTTGCACGCGAAAATAAGGCCAGCGGCACGGAGTCGAAGGCCATCTTCACGGAAGCGAAGGCCACGAGTATAATAAACATGGCACACATCATTGTGTGACTATTGTTTTGGAGGTGGCCATATGGCTAACTACCGTGAAATTCTGAGGCTCCATAGCCTCGGAACAAGTCAGCGCAGTATAGCACAACAAGTTCAAAGTTCCCGGGACACTGTTGCTGACATAATCAAATCTGCTAAAGCTGCCGGAATCTCCTGGCCGTTGGGTGACGACGTTACCAACGAGATGATTCAGGAGCTTCTTTTCCCGGGAAAGTACGCTTTGGCGTGTCCTTACACGCAACCGGATTTTTCTGAGATCCACAAAGAGCTTGCAAAGAAAGGCGTTACGCTCACGCTTCTGTGGGAGGAATACTGTGTCAAGGTTCGCGGTTCGGGCGGGATTCCATATATGTACACGCAGTTCTGTGAGAAATACCGCCGTTGGGCACGCGTTACGAAAGCGACCATGCGCATCACACATAAGCCCGGCGACGCAGTTCAGGTGGATTGGGCAGGAGACCCACTCTACATCACCGATTCAATTACCGGAGAGGTGGAACCGGCTTACATATTTGTCGCCGTATTACCGTGCAGCTGGTATACCTACGCCGAGGTTTGCGGCGACATGAAGACAGATAACTGGCTGCTCTGTCATGTTCACGCATTCAACTACTTCGGCGGCATTCCGCGTTTGCTGATTCCGGATAACTGCCGGACTGCAGTCAGCAAGAATACCCGTTACGAAACCATATTAAACAAAAGCTATCAGGAGTTGGCGGAGCATTACAACGTCGCGATCGTTCCCGCAAGAGTCGGCAAGCCCGATGACAAACCCGCAGCAGAAGGCTCCGTCCGATTTGTATCCACTTGGATCACTGCCTCTCTTCGTAACCGCAGGTTTTTCACCCTTGGCGAAGCAATGCAAGCAGTGGCGGAAAAGTTGGAGGAACTGAACCGACGTCCGTTCAAAAAACGTCCCGGTTGTCGTCTGACAGCGTTCGAACAGGAGGAGAAGGAGTTTCTCAAGCCCCTTCCTCTGTATACATACGAGCCTTCCGTTTGGGTTCACCCAAAGGTCGGCTATGATTATCTGGTAAGCGACGGCGTCAACAAATACTCCGTTCCGTTTGATTTGATCGGAGAAAAGGTCGACGTGCGGCTTACCAAGCATATTGTGGAGGTGTTCTACAAGCAGACAAAGGTCGCGGCTCATGTTCGTTTAGACAAGCCGCAGCGCGATCCCGTCGTCAAGCCCGAGCACATGCCCGAAGCACACAGAAAATATCTTGGCTACAATGCCGATGAATTCACAGTTTGGGCAACCGGCGCAGGAAGCAGTATTGCTGAAACCGTACAGTATTTCCTTAATAGCGGCAAGGAGGTTGAGCAGGGCTTCAAATCCTGCGCAAGTCTCATGAAACTTGAGAAGCGATACTGGCCCAAGCGCTTGGACGACGCTTGCGAGAGAGTGCTTAGACTGACTTCTCAGCCCACTGTTCGCAATATTAGCGTATTGTGTAAATCCTCTGCGGAAAAGCAGCCGGACTACGTTCCCGTCAAAAAGGAAGGCGGACACGGAATTACACGCGGCGCAGCATATTACAACAAGGGAGGCAAGCGCGATGAGTAATATTTCGATTGTTGACCAGCTTAGAGAAATGCGCTTGACCGCAATGGCAAGAGAGTTTGAAGCACAGTCACAGGATCCGGCAACCTACAGTCAGATTCCCTTTGAGGAACGTTTTGGATTGATCGTCAATGCAGGATGGAACAGTCAGCAGACCAGTAAATTACGCAGACGTATCCATGACGCACATTTAGATATTCCCTCCGCATGTATGGAAGGGATTGAATACTTTGAAGACAGAAAACTTAACCGTGAGGAACTGACGCGGCTTTCTACCTGCAAATACATTGATGAAAAGCACCACATCGTTCTGAAGGGCGCTACCGGAAGCGGTAAAACCTACATTGCCTGTGCTCTCGGAAACGCCGCGTGTCGTAAATTCAAGCGCGTTCGCTATGTGCGTATGCCCGAACTGCTGGACGAATTAACACTCGCCCGCGCGGAAAACGATTTCAAGAAAGCTGTCAAGGCATACGGGAAAGTAGATTTGCTGATCATGGACGAGTGGCTGATGAGACCGCTCACCATTCAGCAGTCCTACGATTTGTTTGAGATCATTGAGGCGAGAACCAAGCACGGCGCAACGATTTTCTGTACGCAGTATGACCCTTATTCCGACTGGTATGAGCGTTTGAACACCGACCCGGCGCATGACAGCCCCATCAGCGACGCGATCATGGACAGGATCTACCACAACTCCTATGTCGTATCTGTCGAGGGCAAGGTTTCCATGCGGGCAAGGCACGGCTTGAAGCCGGAGCAGAACTGCGAGGCGGCAGAATGAAACGCTATCTTCTCAATGAAATGAAGCGCTACCTGACGCTTGTACCCGATGCTTCGGAGGAGGAAATCTCAGAATTGAAAAAATGGGTAGCCGAGGGAAACAGCCCATACGCTAATCCTTGGTATATTGCGGATGAACGCGGAACAGAACTGCCGTTCATCGAAGCCAGACGTGTTATTTTCATCCTCGAGGATGAACTTGATTAAAACTTTGGCATAGCGGGGGGCTCTGCCCCCGAACCCCCGGAGTTTATCGCTTTTGTTTCCGGGAGAGTGATGTCTACGGAAAAACAAAAAAGAGTGACACCGTATGGCATCACTCTCCCGCGAACCTCATACGCCGCTCAGGTCGCCCTCCGGCGTTGCCCTATCCTGCGTATGAGTAAAGCAAGTTTATGATACCATTGTATTATTATTGTGTCAAGGTTTTTATGTGGCCTTTTGCTCCGTGACGCTGGCCTTTTTCCTGCGTGACGCTGGCCTTAAAACTCCGTGCAAGTGGACTTTTTGATGCGTGATTTACAGGCAAGGATACCTCTACAAACTGATTACGCTGCTGCAGCATGTCCCAAACCTTTTTCTGACGGTAATGAAAAGTGCTGACGGCAATGCCAGTTTGCTCACACCAGGCGCGTACGCTCAATCCGCTGCTACGGCACTCCTCAACCTGACGTGACCACTCCGCAAGATTGCTGTTTTCTTTCAATACTCTGAGTCCCTTTGACACCATACCACTCCCATGCAATTCGTGTACGATCGAATCCAATCGAATACAATGGACTACAATCGTACACTTTGGTTTTGTTTCTATTATTGCATGGGAGAGGGTAGCAGGGCAAGACGGTGCTGGGTTTGACGGTTACTTTCGCTGTCAAGTAAGCGGCGAAAACAGACGTATAAAAAGCAAAAGTATAAAAGAAACTCGATACGGGTTTTCTTTTATACTTTATCGTAAAAAGCTTTGAGGTGAATTATGATTTACGGATATGCCAGATGCTCGACCAACGAGGAATTGCAGGACATCAACGGACAGATCAGAGAATTGACACAGCTCGGCGCAGCAGAGGAAAATATTTACCGTGAATATGAAAGCGGTATAAAGAATGACCGTGTGGAACTTCAACGGTTATTATCCGCTGTAGAAGCAGGCGACACGATTGTCGCTACCGAGGTCAGTAGGATCACACGCAGTACAAAACAGCTCTGCGAAATCATTGAATTGGCAAAAGACAGGCACATCAAATTGGTGCTGGGTTCGTTTATCGTCGATTGCACAAAGGAGCTTGACCCTATGACTGAGGGTATGCTGAAAATGATGGGCGTATTCAGCGAGTTGGAACGCAACATCATCAGCCAGCGCGTCAAAAGTGGCCTGCAGAATACCAAAGCCAAAGGCGTAGCTATTGGCAGACCCGCGACCTCTGAAGACAGGATCCCGAAAATATTTTTCAAATACTATCCAAAGTACAAGCGCGGTGAAATCAACAAATCTGAATTTGCAAAGCTCTGTTCGGTTTCCTATCCCACGATATTCAAATACATCTCTGTTGTCGAAAACTGAAATTCCACAATTCAAGGGAGCTGTCGCACTATGTCCTAACAAAAAATAAAAGCTCCCTGCCGTATATAGACTCAGGAAATGATACAATTCCAGAGTCCTTTTTTTCTCATAAATAAGCCTTTTGCAAGCATTAAATGTGTATCCCGCTCCGAGAACCGCAGCTGCACGGGGGTTGAACCGCACCGTTGCCGCCCGCAGAACCGCAGTCAAGAAACAGTTCATTAACCGACAAATCAGGTTCGGAAACCCATCCGAAACCGGACAGGCTACGCGTTCGGGCTACCTGGTCTTTTCTTTTTGCTAGGGCTTATTGCGACAGCCCCTTGTTTCGCCTTATTGAGTACCCTCCGCCAATATCTCATCCAGAGCCGCGGATAAAAGCCGCTTCATATTTTGCAGTTCATCAGCATTCGGTCGGGTTTCGTCGCTGTACATCTTTTCCATGGGATACCACCATACAGGACCCTTTCCGTGATTGCCGTAGCTGCCGAGGTCGCCGCTGACGCGCGGCGTGAGGTGCCAATGCAGGTGAGCGTCACCCATTCCGAGCAGCTCATAATTCATCTTTTCCGCGCCAAACGCCTTTGCCGCCGCCTGCGCGACGATCGTCATTTCCTCCATAAACAGCGCGCGTTCCTCTTTGCCGAGATGAAACAGCTCGGTCTTATCGCCGTGCTCCTTATACAAAAACAGCGTATAGCCGCGAAAATGCTGATGATCGCCGATCACGACATATCCCGTTTTCAGCTCTCTGACAAAATACGGGTTTTCGCCTCTTTTTATCATTTCAATCCTGTCGCAGATCAAACACATACTACACCTTCTTCTGTTACCTCTCATGTAAAGCAATCAGCACCATTCGGGCATTAAGCAATCTGCTTCAGATAGACATTTTCCGTGTCAAACAACATCTGAACCGGATGATTATACAGATTGTTAATCATTCTAAGGTTCTCAAGAAATGCACTTACGTCGACGCTTCTGCGGACAGACAATTCTTTAGAAACCGATTGATTGAATTCTACTTCTGCCTTCTCTAATAACTCCCCGTTATTCACCAAACCTTTATCGATTTTATTATCCTTGAACAAGGGAACGTTTGACGCCGCCTGACCGAGGAATTTGCTGACATTTCCAAAGCCTCTCATTGCGTTCGACTTAACGGAATCCTTTGAAAACTTTTCAAGCTTTGCGGATACCTCTGTGAACAGCTCACGATAATCAAGTGCATACTGCTCCACTTTTTCCATCACTCGTTTGATATAACCTTCTTCAAAATTTCCAAGCAGCAATACTTCAACATAGGAAGAAAACGCATAAAGATAAACCGCCATCTGATAATCACCGAGATACGCAAATAGCTTGTCTTTCTTGGCATTGACATCCCAACTGGTGTGAAATAGTCCAGAATTGTTAAACACTCCGTCTATTCGGGAACGATAAAGCTCAATGCTCTGCTCCGTTTCCTGTTTAATATCAAGCACCTTGATGTGATGATGGTTGCAATATTTCTCATTGTCCCAATTGAACTTGTAGTTGTTCATCGTCTCTGTGAGAAAATTGAGATTGCCTTGAATCTTTGCGCGCTCTTTCTGCTCTAAAAACGCCAGAATATCATCTTGAGTTTTCTTGATTGCGTCAATCTTTTTGTTGATGCAAATCAACGCTGCCGCGATTATCATCATGTAAGGATTACATTTCATAACACCCGCAGATGTTTTTATCGGATTAATGCGCGCCTGACCGGCAATAGTATTATTTGCATTCAGCGCTGTTCCCAGAAAACCTGAACCATCGTGAAAAGCAGCGAGATGACAGCTTTTCGGAAGGGTTACACGACAAATCATCGAGTTCGGAGAAACAATTTTAGGAATAAAGTTCTGCATAGCCTCCACAACAGGAGCAAACGACATACCGAGTGCTAAGATATCTGTCATCGGAAACCGGTTATAATGGTTCAAATTTGTTTTTTGTATATCCGCAATCTCAGGATAGAATTCCATATCTGTCATTTGCCTGATGATTGCCTGACTGGTTTCACTCATTGTTTTCTCCCCCAATATCCTGCTGATATTTCTTGTAAAATTCTGAAAGAATCAGATAATATTTCGGACGATTCTCTTGAAGCAAATCATAAGCATCGTTAAAAATCCTTGCGGCATTTTGCAATCCGCTTTTTCCATCGGTCACAACGTATTCTATACACCCCAGCTGCATGCGCAACCCGGTAATATTTCTGAACTTCTCATCATACGCAATATTCATTTCTAATGCACGTTTTATCATCATATTGCGAATTGTTTGCAGCTCAGAGTCTTTGTACTCTCCTCTGCTCACAAAGAAATACTCCAATAAAACAACAGCTTCTTCAAGACTCCACTTTATTCTCATAACCCACCACTAAATTAGTAAAAGTAACTATCCTTAATCTGATAGGTTTTATATGTTTTCACATTTTCTATTCCAACCTCGTACTTCACCATGTACTTCATCAACTTTTCCCCATCAATTAATATGATTGTCTTGTTATCAAAGCTTTTTGAATAATCAGAAATCGCCGATTTAGCAAAACTTGAAGTAGTTATGAATACCCCTTTTTTTACACCTTTCTTTCCCATCGCAGTCGCAAACTGATCAACCTCATTTCGACTCACTTTGTTATTTGGAGAATATCGTTTAGCTTGAATGTATATTGTGTCCAAACCAAGTTTATCCTCTTTGATAATCCCATCCACTCCACCATCGTGAGTGTAGTTCGTTACAGATCCCGCTTCTTTATCGTCATATCCATATCCCATTTTCATTAGTAAATCTACTACGATATCCTCAAAAAGTTTTGGAGATGAATTTAGTATCTTTTCCATCAACTGACTACTTATGCTTTTTATGTGATCTGCATAATAGTTTTGCAATTGTTCTTCAGGTAATAGATCCTTGTTGCCTTTTGAAGAAACATCATCTGTATTTTCTTCATTCTCTTGAGGCAAATAATTGATATACTTACTATTACCCCTGACTTCTTTAACAATTTCAAAGAATTTATTTTTACTAGAACTTGGAAAATCTAACCCAAAACAATGTTTTCGAATTGTTACATTTACAATATTAACAGGATCTTGTGCTTTGAATTCATATAATCCTTTTTGCATTATTATCTTATATATTTCCTTACTGGTAAGTCCATTGCAGCTATTCATTAATACTTCTTTGATTGCTTCAACAATTGTCATACTTTTGCTCATTCCTTCATCGTTAGCGCTATTTTGTCATCAAGTTTCTCTTTGATTATCCATTGAAATATCTCCGGCGTTACATCTCTTATTGTTGCCGTGGATGCACTAACTTTTTCCAGAAAGACTTTAATATCTTCATCAAGTTCCATTTCACGCAGTAATAACAATCCCTTCTCTTCACCATCACGCAGAGCATCAGCGTTTTTAGAAGTCAAAGGCCACTTTTCACATTTCTTAATTGAAGAGATTATTTTCTCAACTATCATTGGAGTGGAATGAATAGTCTTAGCAATAACAAGACCTCTCAGTAACTCATCATATTTCCTATGAAAGAAGGAAATCCAACAATTTGAAATGCTTCTGTTAAATTTCTGCACTTTCTCTTCAAAAGACCGAGCGTCATTTGCCGCCTGAATAGCAAATGCTGTTTTAATGCACCCAATAATATCTTTCATGTTTTGAGTAATTTCCTCATCTTCGGTTAAGTCAAATCCCACTTCGCGCGCGACAAAATATGATTCCACATTTTTTGAAAAAACATTAATGCTATTGAAAAAAATCGTGTTTTTCTGTGCTATTGCCTTATGATTATTCGCTGTTTTTCTATTATCTTCCACAGCCTCCATAAGCTGAATAGTTTCTTGAATTTTGAGGTGAAGCATTTTATATCACTCCTTCAAGTTTAAGAACAAGCTCTTGAACACGTTTATTCTCTTCTGAAAATCGCGGATCGGTATTGTCTATCCATGAACCTTCTTTAGTAAGTTTCATCTTTTCAGCCTCTAATTTATCTTTTGCGTCTTCAACATCAATGAGAGTTTTTTTCAAAAAGCTTAAAAGAAACTGAACCGAACCTATTGGATTGTCTGCAAACGATTGAAGTATAGCAAAATCGTCTTTTCCGGAATAATCGTCTTTTAATCTTCCAATCGCTGCAGCAATCGAATCAGCGCTGGACTTTATTTTTTGAATCACGCTTTCAAGATTTTCTTGAATTCTGATATTAATGCCTGTTTCCACACACTTCTGATAGAAGCTTAATACTTCATCCAAAAGTGTTCTAATATCACTTGCTTCCATATCATCTTCCATATCAAATCCATCAAAAAAAGAAGTGATTTCACAAGCAATACGATTTGCTAGTTCAATTTCATCAGCAACTACATCATGAATCTTTTTTGACGTTTTTTCAGCAAACTTAAAAATTTCTCGTTTGTCTTTTACTCGTTTTTCGAGGGTACTAAGTTCTTCCTCACTTAACATGAGTTGAGAAAGCTTTATTTCCGATTGAACCGCTTTCACCAACGGATAATTTAATACAAATATATTCGATTTAAGTTGACTACCTTGAATTAAATTAAAAAATCTCACTGAGGCGGTATATGTATCAGCAAGAATATCTTGAGAATAGATAAATCGATGAACATCATACCAGCTCTTTGAATGCCCGTTAATAAATGACGGAGTAGAGTTTTTATCTGCATTCGGTAAAAGAAAGCTATCAATGCTCACTCCCGCTGTACCATTCAGTAACCTTGTATATGCTTGTTGAATAATAGCTGCCTTAATATAGGGTGGCATATTACAACCGGGTGCAATATTGTTTGCTGCATTAACAAATCTGCTCTTGTTGTTTTCCAACCACGATGTTGCAAAAAAGGCTGCAGAAGCTGCATCAGGAAACTTCCATGACTTTTTCCCCAAATAAGTCCATTTACCAAAGCAGAGGAGTAGTTGATATGTTTCTTCCGTATCATCTAATATGAATATGGATTTATCTATTGCTTGATCCTGCCTTTCTACTCCTATTAAGTGGCTTCCAACAGAATCTTTGAATCTCTTTATTGAATCCAGAGGTACACCTTCTTGCTGCCAATTAATAGTATCGTACACAAAATCGGATATTACCTCTCTTACCTGTAAAAATTGTATCAATTGCTTACCGTCGCGATGCCACGAAATAACATGTTGCTTAAACGCATCATAGTCTCTCTGTTGTTTAGAGTCAATCTGAAAAACAGCTTTTTGGACGATTGGTTTTGTTTGAACTATTTCCGTGGAAGCAGATTCATGCTCGGGTACTGTTGTCTGCGGCAGTTCAATGTCATTTGGCACATTTTTCGGAGGAACAATCTGAGATGTCGCCTGAAGCTGATCGACAAAAGCACTAAACGCTAACTCCCGATAAACTTCAATTTTAACCCCGGAAATGCATCCATCAGATGTTATTTCCAATGCTTTATTTGACCAGAAACTGATAAATGCAACCAATCTTTGTCTATACTCTGTCTTTTCTGATTCCGGAATATCCAACATTGAAACAATGCTTCCGATTCTATTTTCTACCGATTCAGGAATAGCAGTGCGCCAGCTTCTGCAAAACTTAGGAAATGCAGAAATATCATAGACAACTTCATTAATTGCCGGCTCAATAATATCTCGTAAAATATATCTCGGCGTCTTGTTATCCGACATCGAATAATATAAATTTAGTATCGCATTTTTGGTAAATGGGAAAAGCGATATCCTTTTCTCGGGTGCTATTTCATACCAATCCCAATCCTGATGAACTTTCTCTTCATGTATAGGTAAATCATCTACGTACGCTCCATTACTAACCCATTCATCCAAGACACGTTCCTCAAGCGATATGGCATTTAAATACTTTGCAAAAAACTCAATTAAATCACTTTGGTTATCTCCAATTGTTCCGTCATGGATTGTTACTTGCTTTGTGATTCTGTCACGATAATTATCTCTAAACTGTCGATAATATTCACTTGTTGTTCCAACAACAGATATTAATCTGCACATTTCATCAAGAGCGTTTTCACCTGCATGACTTGTTATTAAAGCATTCAACAATGCTTGGTTAACGCCTGTGAAAGATGTGATATCTTCAACTAATAGAATTAAACTTTTCCCTTGTCTATACAGTTCTTGTCTTATCTCCTTAAATATTTGCTGAAAATCTCCCGGCTCAATTCCAGCACTTGTCTGAACAACTACCTCCACAAACGAATTAAGATAATCAGTGATTTTTTGAATAAACTCGTCGTCACCGTCCTCCATCAAGTTCTTTGCAAAACTTCTTGCTTTTTGATCCGCGTCATCAAGCAAGTCAAAAAAATCCACATCAAGCGTTAAATCTGCTGTTCTGAATTGCGCTACCGATTCAACATCCACATTAGCGGACGAATGAACGATTTTGTGGTATATCCTTTCTATCGGACCGCCCGCAGACATCATTTTGTCTTGAAACGCACTGTTATTAAGCAACGCTACAAGCCGTTTAATCTTATTCCTGCTAAGTTTTTCGCTTTTATCATTCTCTATTTCGATAATGAACTGATGATAAATAGTAGACTTAAACTTCTGCTCTGATATTGTCTGATTTGCTCTAACAAGACGTTCGTAGATTTCTTTATTTGCTATCTTCTTAACCTCATTAATTTCAAGCAATTGACGAATTGTGCCCTTCAAGGTATTATCGCTGCGACGGATTAATAAAACAACATCATTACGCAAGTCATTTACATTTAACCGAGCGTTCAGCCAACGGATGAAGTGCGACTTTCCTGCTCCGCTGGATCCTTCAACGATTATAAACTGATGTTCGTTAGAATCAGTATTCACAAAAATATCTCTGTATACTTCTTCCTCTGTTTTTTCTATTTCCTCTGGTATACTTCCGTGGTGAGTAATTACATTTATTCTGCGAAATGGAACATGTGTAGCCAGAAAATCATATTCTGTACTATCAATAGAATCAACTCTTAAAACGCGGCTAATTCTATTTTTTACAACTTCAACATTCATCGATTCACCGCCTTATTAACTACTACATGCGAAATTTCTGATACAAAAACATGCTCAGGATTAGGAAAAAGTTGCCATACTTTTTCGCTATCTAAGCGTCGACTCAGTTCTATTTCTTTATTGTCATGCATTAATCTTAATGCATTGGACATAGCTAAATTCAGCTTTTGGGTCACCCTGGACTGCTTAAGCGCCACAGAAGCTCCCTCGTGTAACAAATTTATAAACTCTTCAATCGTATATTCTACACCGTTCTCAACATTTCCCAAATCAATAAAATCATGTAAGGCAGTGTACATGTTCGGCAAGAAAACCATGTATTTCTCATGGAAATAGCCAAACCCAAGATAATTAATCCAGAATCTGATAGCAAGAAGAACGTCTTTCTTTAGGGTAGTTGTAGGAATACCTGTTTGTTCATGTATTTTCTTAATAATCTCATCAGATCCAGTAATCGAGCCAAGGCTTAACCAATCATCATTTGCAGACAAAAAGCAGGAAATGATTTTATAGAAATTTGTTGATTTGAAATCACCGCAAAAAATTAGAGAATTACAGTATTTTCTCATACTCTTCAATGAACTGATACTATTCCTATCTCCCAGAAATACTATATCTTCATTCTCATTAGTGCCGATAAGTTTTAGTTCCTTTGCTGTATCAAGTATTGGTCTAAAATATGAAGTGCGCGCCGTATTCAAGTTTTTTGGAATAAAACGACTCTCTAAATCCTTTTCTTTAATGGGTCCTTGGTCGGCTACAAAACAAGAAAGAGAAAAAACTCTTTCCGGTATCGGCTCTGTTTTGATTGCATCAAAAAACATTAATCTAACCCCTTTTTTATGATATAGTCCCTTTTGCATGTACCGTTTACCAGTTCGGACATTTTTTTATTTCTTCCAATGATATCTAAATCTTGGTGGACAAGAAATATTCTGCAATACTGCTTATGACTTGTAACCAACAATATCTTTTCTGCCAATTTACTGTTATCTCTCAAACAAAATAAAATACTTCCGGATAAATAGACGCTGTTATCCTCACGGCTTAATTCAAAAAACTCTTTATATCCCATTATCATCAGTTTAGAGTTATCGGTATCTATTTGATTAATTTCAAGCGACATATCGTCAGGAATCACTACAGTGTCCACTCCTGCTCTTGTTAATCTAATTATCATCGGCAAAAAGGAACCTTCGCATAGAATCAATTGTTCATCTTCTCCACCTATGATTTCTTTTATCTTCTCCGTTGTAGACAGCGCAAAAGCACTGACAGGTTTTCTTAATGGAAATAAATTTGCGTGTTCTTTACAAATACCATCATGCTGATTGCATCCTGCACAGTATTCATCCGTAAGCGTGTACACATCATTAAACATAGTAGACCAACAAACATTGCCGACTTTTTTCAGAGCAGATGTTAACTCTAAAATATCCGAACGAATACATCTGAACTCTTCCGCTCGTATAGAAGATATAATTTGTTTAGCTGTTTCATCATTAAATAAAATACTTCTGTTTTTTATTTTTACAGTAAAAATATACTTTCCATCAACATACGACGCTTTTTCAATACTCAGCAAATCTGCTCTTCGGAACAGTAATATGACATAAACGTTCCATGCAATATCAGCGTTATTTGCCTCTGTGTAAAACACAGCATTATCGCTGTAATTAGGTTTGACAGAAGTATCGATAATAACTTCATTTATCCTTTTGTATGTTTTATCGCTGTTCAACATACTAAACCAGCGTCCGCTCATCTTCTCTACTGTAAGAACTTTTTGCATCAGCGACTTCGCGGCATCTATATCATCAGAGATATAAGTCATAGCATTCAAGCATGCCAAGCCATCTCTTCCTCCACGACCACACTCCTGATAGTATTGATTCGGGCTCGAAGGAATATAAGTATGAAGCACCGTTCGCACATCAGGTTTGTCTACACCTACACCAAACGCACACGTTGCTATCATAATATCAAATTTGTTGTTTATCCATTCTTCAATAATTTTCTTTCGCTTCGCATTTCCTGTTCGACCGGTAAAACAACGAGAATTATTAAATCCTATTTTTTCCAAGTGTGATTGAAGAATATCTGCATCATCGGGTGTATTCACATAGATTATTATTGGATGTGGCAACTTACAAACAAGTTCCATTATTCTATTGCTTTTCTCTGAACGAGAACGGCTGCGAATAATGTCAAAATGCAATTCACTTCTCAGAGCATCCAATCTAATTTCTACCCAGTGCCTCTTATCAGAATAGAAGTTCTTTAAATCATCAATCGTCTTTTTGCTAAATGTTGCAGAAAATAAAAAAGTTCTTAGTTCCGGATTATTCTTCACCAATTGTTTTCTTATTGCATCAAGACACTGGAAATCCATTCGAAACGATGATCCCCATTCAACAACAATATGTGCTTCGTCTACGACTAAGTTCTTAAAGTATCCATCCACTGCAGCAGATAATAAACTGTCACGTACTCTCCTGTTTTTGATAATTGTTTCCGGAGACAAGAATAGCAATCGTATTTGTTTTTGAGTAATTGCATTAACCACTTCATCAACATTGCATCCGCTATAATAATACATTATCTCGTTCGGTAATGTAGGCTTTATTATTCTTTCGGCGTTTCTATACTGATCGAGCATTAAGGAAATTGTGGGAACAACAACCACTGTCAGAGAATTAAAAACCTGGTAAGCGAGTGTATATGTCATCAGGCTTTTCCCGCCGCCTGTGGACATTGCTACTAGCGCAGTATAGCCGCTAGGAGTCCTTAACGCTCCCATAACCGCCAATTGTTGTTCTACGGACTTAAACATTCTAAATTGTTTGTTAGTCAGATGATAAATATACGGATTCAGAAAACAACTATACGAAATTTCCTCTCGCTTGCATTTTATACATTCAAAAACCTTCCGCGCAAATTGAAAATTGACATACGACGGCAAAGAATAATGTGCATTGATGCGTCCACCCGTACCGTTTTGAATCAAACCAAAATAATCTGTGTCAATAATTTTGTAATCTGGAATCACAATACTTGTGCCAAATGAGAGAAGATAGTTCCTTAACGCGCATTCAAAATCCATTTTATATTTTGCATCTTTTTTATAAAGACCATATGTATTTATCAAACGCATTGCAATAAAAGATTTCGTTGTATTCTGTGTCTGCGACACAAATAGCTTTTCACAACTGTTATCATCGTCAAGAAACCATTGCTGAATGATTTCCGTTATTTGATTATCCGTCATCTTTTAATCATCCTAACATAACACACAGAATCCAACCGAACCCGTGGATTTGAAAACGCCGAAAGAACAACCTGATTTTTATTCTGTTCTTTTTCAATATCGATGGAATAACCATAATATTCCGATGCTTTTACGGAACTTATACTCTGATTTAAGACATCTTCCAACGCTTTGTATCGAACCTTTTTCTTAATCTCCTTTTTTACAATTTGTTTTGCGACATAATAACATCCATTAACTTTATCTTGCCAGATTGTAAAAGGATATTGTTCCCTAAACCAAACCAAATTGGAAATCATATATTTCTGTTTTATTCCTAAAAGATCATTAGACAAAGATCTACGACCATAATGCGCTATACAGTCTCTCAGTTCATCACGTGCCATTCTTTCAAACTTTGAGATTTCGCTTTTAATCTCATCTTCATTTTCTGAATCATCCTGATTTAACGAAACAGGTATATTGATAATATCCGAAGAAATAAAACCTCTATAAGAATTAATCGATACCAATGGAATATTATTCTGCAAGAGCTTTAATTCATCAGGTAAAACAATCCAACTAAATACAAATCCTTCCCAATCAAATGACGACTCAATTGCAAAAGCGCAACATCTGCCTTTATATGCAGACACCGCATTTTGGACAATACTGTCATACAAAACATCTCCAGGAGCAAAAAAATGTAAGTAATCGTTTTTCAAGGCAACATCACGATTAAATGTACCTAAAACCACATTAGGGTTTTTCTTTATTTCTTTGTCACCGTTCAAGATTCGAACACGGTTTTGCATCTGATTTAATCTATCGCCTACCATTAATTCCATATCAGGCGGAATAAGCATGGTGTTATACGCTGAACGTATTGAAAAAGAACTGGTGGAAAAACGTATAACCTCTTCCGAAATCATCTTCCCGTTAAACCCTGCCAAAGACGCCCATGACATCATTGATCTGCGAAATAAATCCGTTTCGGACTCATTATATTTTTCGATATTTCGCTCGATCAATCTGTTTGTATTCTGAAATTGATAAGCAGCAATATCAAAATGACGTTCCTCCTTTACTTTTTTCTTTATGGCTTCTATTTCAGACACAATATCGTTAATAATATTTTTTAATCCATACTTAAAATCACCCATGATTGCAGTCTGTATCTGACTATCAATGTCATTCATGACAATTTCCAAACCGCTTTGTGCCTTTGTAAATAATTGTAATCCTTTATCCCAGACATCCAATAAATCTTGTTCAACCGTATTGCAGGAATGGGCAACCACCGTAACTACGTTTTTGCTCTTATCTCGCCCAACTCTATCCAGTCTACCAATACGTTGCTCTAATGTATTGGCGTTCCAAGGAATATCAATACAAATAAGCTCATCTGCACTTTGAAAATTTCTTCCCTCTCCCCCTGTTTCATCAAGAAGCATAATACGACAACAAGGGTTGTTCTGAAAGCGATAGGAATTCAATTCCAATTCATCTGTACTCATATCTTTGCAGAAAAAAGCACAAGTATTATCGCCAAACAGATTGATAAAAGCTTCTCGATACAGTTTATGGGTATTAATAAAATGAGTAAATACTACAACTTTCTTATCATATGCCTCCTGTTCGATATAGTCACAAACTGCAACCAGCCTTGAATATGAATCAAACGGATTCTCCATAATACGCATAATCTGGGCAGCCGTAGTCTTCTCTTCTTTCGCCCACTTATTTGCCCACTCAACTATCTCGTATGGAATCTGAATATTGGAGGATTTTACCTTTTCAATAAAGGCAGCAGATGAACTGAAAAAAGCATTTATTAACGGTAATAGACATGCTTTATATTCTGAATCGTTTATGCATACGGATGCTAACCAATCCGAAAGCATACCATATATTATATGCTCTGCATGGTTGAAATCACAATCCATATCATAGGGAATGGTTTTCATTTCCCTAATATTTATGTCATCGCTTTTTCTTCGGTTTCGTACAACACACTTTTCAAACTGATAAGCCTCACAAATGTACGCAACAAGCTTGTCTATTTGATGAATTGAGAAATCGGGTGATTCATGTGACAACTGCTCTATCTCTTTCTCAATTATTTTGTCGTTTGTTTTATCAGCAATTTCCTCAATGACCTCCAAAAGTTCATCAAACGACTCCTCTGTATCGTCCGTATGCTCATACCCAGAATCCTCAATAGTCTCTTTATAATCAGACAAACTCTCAACCAGCGCATGAACCTTACGAACAATACGACTTTGAAGTTGCAGCAGTGAATAAAAATGTTCTCTTGTCATTTGCTCGTACTTATCTGGCTGAATGAGCGAAAGAAGTCTGTGATATTCCTCTTCTCTGCTTTGAACAGGAGTTGCACTAAGCATAATAACATTTTCCGAAGCTTTACTAACCGCCAACACTTCATCATATTTTACCCGATTGTTAAGCAAAGAATGAACCTCGTCCACAACAACAAAATCATAAACTGCACTTTTGGATAAAGATGTACTGTATGGCATTATTTCAATATTATTTCCATACTTATCGTTTCCACTAAATAATCCAAACTTAAAAGCCAGCTCTGTTTTCCATTGTTCTACTAACGCGTCGGGAACATAAACAAGAACTTTTTTATTATGCTTATCAGACAAGAACACTTTCAAAACAGAAGCTGCCTCTATCGTTTTTCCAAGACCAACTTCATCAGCTATCATATAACGGCATGTTTTCTCTGAAAGACAGCGCTGAACAGTTTTTAACTGATAAGGCTTGAGATATATTTTACAACCCGCCAAAATATTAAATCCATAAAATGCATTTTCTATAGCTCTGGTTGTTTTTACAACTGATCTCCTGCCAAAATACCAAATGGGATTTTGAAATTCATATTGTTTTAGCTGCGTCAAAGGCGACACGGCCCCTGCATTAAAACTTGCAACGATGTCACTCTCACATACATATGTGATGGCATTATCATTTGAGAGCAAATAGTACCAACAATAGCCTTTACTTTTATCCGCCACGCTCTCAGTAACAATATACTGCTTTCCGTTGGCATTGACTACTGTATCTTTACTGATTTTGCAGTGTTGAATTCTTGATACAGGAAGCTCAATTTGAGCAGGAATGTTATAGTAATTATTTAGTCCTAATAAATCAAAAAACTCAACTAATGCAGTTTCCGAAAAACTATTTATTACTTTAATCCTGCCAAGAATATAATCTCTTGGCTCATTTGGATAATCAACATCAATAGCACAACGCACATACATTTTTTCCAGTAACATTTTCTGATCCCTCAACCGAAAACACGCAATTAACTACTGAATCCCTTCAAACAAATATCTTTGCTCGAACAGTATTTACACGCAGAACCCGGATTGTCCGGATACCGCTTCCCGGATTCTACTATAAGATTTAAGTTAATTGATAAATAATCGTTTGAATCGAAGTCTCTTAAGTCAGTAAATAAAAAATCTTCTTTAACACGATTCCGTTGTTTGTTTTTATCTCGGCGATACTGCGATACGGAACCCTTGCTCGACAAATGAGCATAAACACTTGAAATAATTTGCGTTTTCTCATACTCATTTGAAATATGAAACTTATCATCAAGGTTTCGATATTCAGCTTGAATAATCTTTTGTAATTCAATTTCATTCAGGTTCTTGCCTGCATAGCTTGTTTCAATTTTATTTTGCAATAAAACCCTCATATAAAGGATAATCAAAAATCTTTCTCTAAAGATCGTTTTCTCCTGAACCAATGATTCCAAAACAAATCTATGAGGACATACCGCATATTTTAATTGGTCTATATCGGTAAAGTCAGGAACGCCAGCAACTTCCTGTTTGCTGAAACGCAAATGTTGAACATAAGTATTTTGATTATCATTGTGATATTTCTCAACTTTTATCCCAAGCATCTTTATTAAATGATACAGCTCATTGTCTCTCTGATTTTCCGACTTAACATAGCTTAGTTTACATCCTACTCTATTGAACTCAAGACCGTATAGAAACGCATATCTTTTGAAGTTTCTGAATTCCCGCTTTGATTTAAGAAATATTTGATAATTGCTGCTTAATGGCTCATATGAGTACTCAAAAAACGAAACATCTAAAGGCCAGGGAAGTCGTTCATCGTTTACTGCACAGATATCTTTATCACTAAGACAGCAAAAATGATAGCATGTTTTTGCTGGATCTTGATGACTACTGCGTAAAATATCACCGTCTATCTGTTCAAATCCCCTGACTATCCAATTTGCACCCCGAACCAAATAATCATCTTGACTAAGATAATAAGATAAGGTTTGCTTCAAACACGTAAATGTGCCTGTTTCCGGCAAATCAATGTTATTCATTCGCGCAAGCAACTTGATCAGAACTTCTTTTATTTCCTGATCAAGAGATTCCATATTCTTTGTTTTTTTCACAATGAAATCGTGGATTTTTCTGTAAAAACGATTAAAATTATCACCGCCGCTGGAAAAATCCTCAAAAAAGCTTTTGATTATTGTTTGCAGGTCTTCTAATGACAATCTAAGCTCATCTAATTCTTGTTTGCTGCAATTTAAATAACCGATTCTTCTTAACCACTTATCGTTTGAATCTACATATTTTCTTAACCGTCTAAGACGCTTAATTATTCCGTCAAGCGAGGTTTCCTTCTCTATATACGACTCTACGGTGTTAAATGTATTTAGTAATTGCCCACTTCTCTGTTCGCTGATTATTCCCGAACTAAGGCATTCTTTGATAAGCGAAAAGTTGTCAACCTTTACGCATTGATTCTCATTATCCCACATTTCCATAACCGACACAAAGAAATGCCCGATGGGATAGTCCAGAAAATGCCTCTCTCCAAATTGTTCGGGAAAGTATGCGCGTAATATATCGTTCACTCTTCCGGACGCAGAATACATTTGCTCTTCCATGTAGTTGAGTATCGGATATGGCTTTCCGCTTCTGTCACGAACAGTCTTTGCTTTTTCAAATAGTCTCGCACAATAACCTGAGAACTCTGTTAAGTTTTCAAATTCAATTACATTAAGCTGATGTAGGATTCCTTTTTGAAAAGAATAGTCTCCGTTAGATAATTTTCCCATATTATCCGCAAGAACATTAGACGGATAACTATCAACAAATAATGACACCGGTTTAAATTCACGATTACGACTGAACGTAATCGGAACACCAAAAAGAGAATATATTTTTTCCCATGTTTTGTAAATTATCTTATACTGTTCTTGATAATTGAACAGCAAAATGACCGTTTTATACTTCGCAATGTCTTCTATTGCACAAAGCATTGCAGGGGAAAACTGATGGATACCGTGGATTACAACTGAATCCATTTTGATTCCAGAATACGGATAATCCTTATGTTTCTTTCGAAGAGCCTCAATGATACCAGCATTTAAATCCTGTTCGTTTTGAATACGATGAAACGTAAAAGAAGAGCGATTCTGTCGAGAGATAGCTTTATATATACGAACCAAGTACCTTTGGACAGCGTTAATCTTTGATTCGTCAAAGCTGTCCGCTTCCAGTCCCAGCTCTCTGAACATCCGTATACAATTTGCTAGATCTTTCGTATTATACTCAAGCGAACGGCGAATGTTATCTTCATCTAAAGCTAAGCTGTGAATAGCATGATCAACTTCCATGATTTGCCTGACACGCGTATTTTTATCCTCCCAATCCGCATATAGTGAGTTCAGTAAAATTCGCATTGTGGTCAAGCAACCGTTGTTTTTCCAATGTTTATATAGATCCGTGAATCCATTGACCATCGTCTGAGAAACACAAAAATGAGGGCAATCTTTTATTTCGTCCCAATACATTTCTTGGGTAAGTTCATATGGGTTGGAATATGTATATATTTTAATTCCCATTTTTACATCTCCTTCAGGATGCTGCCCCAGCAATACCCCTTTGCATTAATATCGTTGAACCAAATAAAATTATTAATAGCTCTTGTCATAGCAACATAGAGAATCCTTGATTCTTCCATCATATTCTCCTGAATTTCAGATTCTTTTGGGTAATACTGATTTGAAAATGTTTCTCCTTTGTGCGTCATACAATAACCTATTTTTCCATCAATATATGTAACTTCAATACCCGCTCTACTTAACTGATCGATTTCATCATCTGTTCGAGCCAAAATTACTGTGCCATACTCTAAACCTTTGGATTTATGAACAGTCAAGCAAACAACTCTAACATCATCTGAATCATCTTTAATTTCACGAGAACGCGCTTCTGATCCGGTAAGGATATTGATATGAAGTGTCTCGTTAATATAATCAAGCGTTAAAAAGTTTCTCTTATTCATTCTTGATAGCTCTTCAAATAATTGTTCATAATTTGCTCGATAATACTTTTGTCTGGATTCATCCGGCGAAAACGCTTTCCATGGCTTAGTCGCTTCGTAAATCAATCTCAACGTTTTTAAAATCGGTTCACTCTGCGTATCCTTTATCAGTTCATGCCACGTCTTGCCTAAAGTCATACCATAGAACTGATCCAAACACTCAATAAACACATCAGCTTTTTCTTTATTTGTTTTTCCCATAACAGCTCGAACGTCAAACTCGATATTTACATTACGGGAATGGATCAAATCGTATAAATATGTGGGATTGTATGGATTGCATAATGCAGCTGTAAGTCTGCATAAATCCGTGCTGGAAGCAAGTCTGTATAAATCACTATGATTATCACTCTCTATCGCAACACCTTTTTCTTTTGCAACTCTAAGAATGTCCTTTATTTGTTGATTTTTTCTTGTCAAAATTGCGATTGTGCGTTCCTGTCGGGATAGTTTTGCTCCGATCATTTCAGAATTAATTCTTTGCCGCTGTTGTTCAACCACTTCAAAAAGCTTATCGTAATATGAACCATTCTGTGTTCTGTCTGCCGTATTATAAGAATAATATGTTATTAAGTCATTATCACCCATACTACCGGCTCTCACACCAGTCAGAACATCCGCATCAACCCTATATGTGAGCAGTCCTTCTTGACCCATACGCAAAAATAACTCCCCATATTTTTCAAGAAGTCGTTTATCACTTCTATAGTTAATATTTAGCGTAAAAGAAAGCCATTTGCCGCTGTTACAGCCCATCTTTTCGAACGCAGTCATTGTCGCACCACGAAAGCGGTAAATACTCTGCTTTAAGTCTCCTACTATGAAGAAATTGAATCCTAATTTGCGCTGCATTGAAACAAATGCAGATATTTGAGCATCATCAGTATCTTGGAATTCGTCGATAAAAATATACTTGAAACGAAACACATGATTATTGAAGTCTTTATCAGCAATACATTTACTCAAATGCAGCATGTATTCCGACAAGGCAACAGAATTGTTATCCACCAGGAATTGTGAATATTCTTTTTCTGTCTCAATAACCACTGTTTCAAAAATCCGATTCATATAAGGTATTTGTTCCGGAGGTATTCCCCATGTATCTTTACTGACAGTCTTTATATCGCACCCTTTCTCATATAGTTTGCCAGCTATCTCAAGTAGATTTTTTCTGAATGTCTCTATGCTCATAGGCAAACGATTAAAGAAAAGAGGCGAATCACAGTTTTCTTTTTCCAGAAATTCAGCAAACAAACGATCAAATATTTTCTGCTTCTCATATTTTCCTGAAACAGTGTTAAATTCTGTGCCTACGCCAAGCACCGTTGAAGTATTAGAAATAATCTCTCCGGCAAAACTATGGATGGTAGAAATGCGCATTTTCTCTATATTAGTAACGGCATCAAGGTAGCGTGTTTTTCCTGTCAAGATAAAATAATTCATAAACATTCTTTTTATTCTTGACTTCATATTTAACGCAGCATCTGCCGTAAAGGTCAGCATTGCAATTTCTGAAGAAGGATCCATTATTCCGGAGTTTGATGCACTGCTACATAAATAGGCAATCCTGGAAACCATAGAATATGTTTTCCCCGTTCCTGCTCCGGCTCTTACCTGAATATCACGACCTATTTCTGCATGTTCAACTTGAAACTGATTTATATTAAAGGCTGTTACTGCTGCAAGCCGCTCAACCGTCGTTTCCTGCTCTGCACTCAATTGACCGTTGTATGCATTAAATGATACAATCCCATCAACTTTTCCCCCATAACAGAACACTTCAAAGTTAAACATGGCAAACCGATCGTTTTCGGCAGAAAAGGTCGCTTCATTGCTTGACAAGTTGAGTACTAAATCGCCCTTGTCGATGGCAATATTCCTTTGAATAAACAACTGCGAAAGTTGATATACGATTAATTCAAGCTCGCTCTTATCCTTTACAAATACAATTTGTTTTGTTCCGGCAAAATACGAATGAATTAATTCGTTTATAACTGTTACAATATATTTGCCCCTTGGTTTATGGTAGCCAGCCATAGGCATGGGACATCTCGTTGCCTAAGCTGTTAGAATAGGAAGGAACGGTCTGACTTTCAACTCCAAGGACTGTTACGTCCGTTTAAAAGTCATTCAGCCCTCCTCCTGTTCGCAGCGTTCGTTTTTTGTAGGTAGAAGCATCGGAGTTCCGAACGTTCGCGTCATCCAACAGATAGAATCGGCGATGGGTAAAGGAAGGCTAAGTCCGTTACAGATCAACCGAGAAGGGGTTTGGGAAATGAGTTACGAAAGAAATGCGGTCGGAATT
>FMUA01000058.1 GCA_900100595.1 Ruminococcaceae bacterium P7 | reverse complement strand
GCGGAAAACTTGTCAGGTTATCAGCTTTGCAGCTGTCTGATAATGCACAACCATTTTCAGATGCAGTTCCGGATGTGCATGAATAATTCAGGATAAAGAATGTATTGTACAACGCTGAGGACAATGGAAAGGATGCTCAGAATCAGAATAATCACGTATGCCGCCTGACTGGGAAGAAAGATGGAAAAGAATCTCATGAAGAGAGAGAGAAGTCCGATCCAAAGTATAAGGCGAAACAGCGTGCCGCACTTCTGAATGATTTCCGGATTGTTGAGCTGAAGCGCCAACTTGCCGATGCCGAGGATAATCAGCAAAGAAACGATAAATTCAACAAGGTCGGTCACGATATTGGACAGATTATTGAAGAACGGAATACCCGAGAAGCACGCTGCGAGAATAGCGACGCCCAGATTGATAAGCGTCAAATGGATGACGGATTTAAACGCGCGTTCATCCCTGGATGCGTTAAAGATGCCGATGAATTTGATAATAACGGAAACGATAGCCAAAACACCTGCGATGATGCCGAAAACAAGCAGCACAATCGCGGCTGCAGCGATATCGGCGTTGCTGTCATTGGCAAGGATATTGGCTGTAATTACCGCGCCGACCGTCGCAATCCCCGAGAAAACAAATGCAATCAGGGCGAGTATCTCGGCGGTAAAGATTTTGTTGATTCCTTTTGCAGCGTGTGGAAAGGTCATGATTTACTCCCTCTTTCTTTGTTATTCTTTTTCTTTTTTTGAGTCGGTTTTTTATCTTTATTGATGAGCAGCAGACACGCGACGCCTCCGATGACCGCTGCGCCGGCAAGTCCGATTGCCGCAGCCTTACGGACGAACGGGACATTATAATCGAGCGTTGCGTAGGAAGCGTTGATCATGTATTTGAGCAGAGGCGCGAGTTGTTTTCTGCGTTCGGGATGCACGTCGTCTGCCAAGTGCGGCTCGTCCGTCAGAATCATGGTGCTGCGGTTTTCCGCGCTGTATGGCTTCCATTCGAGCAGGTCGGTGGATGGGTCGCCCGTACGCGCGAAGTTCGTCCACATCTGGATCACGGTATCGGACAGCGTTTCATCGGCACGTTCGCCCGTATAGATGGTTTCATCGAGATTGCCGAACACATAGGCAAGCTCAACCGCATGACAGGCGCGGCAGAACCGCATGACGGAAGGCTTTGTCCAGAAATACATGTACGACCTGCCGCCGTTGTCGGCGTGGAGCTTTGCCTGCGCGATCGCGGGCAGACGGAACATGATCTCAGTATAAAACGCCGACATACCCCAGATGCTGTGACCGCTCTGCTCCGACACGAATTGCTTCACACGCTTTTTGTCCTCTTTTGAGAGCACGCGCAGATCGTTTTCGTATTTGACGGGGATGCTGAAACGGTACGGGACAATGCCGCCGATTTCTCCGATCCAGTAATTCGCTTCATCGGCGTTGGTGCCGATCAGGATATCCACATCCTTCGTCAGTCCGTCCCTGTAGGACAGATACGGATTAACGGGAATCAGTTTGCCGTCTCGCTGCGGAAAATTATTATACAGATTGAGCTTTTCGTTGAGCTTTATCAGCTCTTCCTCACTCAGCTTCATCAAATCGGACATGGATTCCGCCTTGCTTTCACGCATCAGCCTGTCGGTAAAATCGCGGCATTCCTCCTTTGAAAAGGTCAGCGCGACCGAACCGCTCTGGGCAATAACGCGGCGGAAGAGTCCCTTTGCCTCCGGTATAATCGGCAGAAGCGACACGCTGCCGCCGCCTGCGGATTCTCCGAAGATAGTCACATTCTGCGGATTGCCGCCGAATGCGGCGATATTATTCTGAACCCAGCGCAGCCCTTCCAGCTGGTCAAGCAAACCGAGATTAGGCGCATCGGGAAAAGTCTCTCCCCCTTCGACGGATGAAAAATCGACGAAGCCCATCAAGCCCGTGCGGTATCCGACCGTCACAAGAATGATATCGGGCTGTTTCCTGACCAGCGCTGCGCCGTCATACATCGGGTCAGCGGTGCCGCCCCAGCCGTAAGAGCCGCCGTGAAAGAATACCATCACGGTTTTATCGCGGCGCTCGTCTGCGGGATTCGTCCAGACATTGAGATACAGGCAGTCCTCGCCCTGCGGATAGTAGGAAGCCTGTTCGGTTTTCCACTCGGTCTGAATGGGCGTTTTGCCGTTGTAATACGCTTCAAAAACACTTTCGCTGTCCTCCGGCGCGACGGGCGCTTTCCAGCGCAGTTCGCCAACAGGTGACTTTGCGAAGGGTATGCCCCTGAAAGAGATGATCCCGTCGTTCTGTTTACCGACAAAAATACCGTTGTGGCACTTTACAGCAAGCGTTTCATCATAGCCGTCTGTGATACAATTGTTCACGCCGAAGGAAGCGCGAATCAAATCTTTTTTCTTGCTCATTTTTTCCTCCTGAAAATACCATGCCCTTTGCGGCTTATATTGTAATGGACAGACAATTCAGCTCCAGCGTACTCAAATATTTGACGTCCTTCGCCATACCGCACACCATGCGTATGCCGAGATTTTTCGTGGGGTCGCTGTCTTCGTGGAGCTTAATCCATTCTGTTGGGTCGAATTTTTTGCAGTTGTCGCGCATACGCAGCAACCACCCGTTGTCCAGTTGTATCAGTCGGATATCGATGCTGTGGCTCCTTTTGTCAGTAAAGCCGTACTGGATGATATTTTTGCTCAGTTCCTCCACGAACAGCGAAAGCATCATGGTTTCTTTTTCGGTAGCGCCTTTCTCCTTGCAGAATGCTTCGACCGCCTGAGAAGCGGGAATCACCTGCTCCTGTTCCGTCACGGAAAAATCAAGCAGATTGTCATCCGAAACGCCAAAATCGTCCTTGAGGAACAGGTAATCCTTTGCCCTGAAGGGGAAGCCGCGCTTTTTGACAGCGGCAAACACGATGATACAGATAAGGTTGAGCGTTTCGCCGATCAGGAACGACCACCAGACCGCGTCGGCGTCAAGTAAGCCGAAGAGTGCCAGCGCCGGAAGAACGATAAACGGGAAGTTGACGAGAAAGCAGAATAAATCGGAGATGACCATGCGGCGCATGCCCTGTGTATAATTGATAAAGGCAACGTTCAGTCCGTAAAAGAGGATGCTAGCCGCATAGATACGCAGTCCCTTTGTTGCGAGAGAGACCATTTGCGCGCCGTCGCCGCCACCGAACGCGCCCGCGATGGGATCCGCGAAAATGAGCAGGATCGCTGTCAAAGCACCGCCGACGATCAGCGTGACTTTGACCGTGACTTTGACGAGGGATTCGGCTGCGACCCTGTCCTGTTCACCGAGAATCATACCCGCGATCATCGCCGTTGTCATGGCAACGCCCAGCATGGTAGAGGAGGTGAAATTGAACACGGTATTGACGACGCCGAGAGCAGCAACAGCCGTACTGGACAGGACGGACGCTACCATAATCTGGTTGAGCGCCGCGTTGCGGAGCATGGAGGAAGCGGAGCCGACTGCCGAGGAGGAACCTGTGGCAATTATCTCACCTAAATCCTTCATCCGCAGACCCTTAAAGGAGAAGCGGAAAATGATATCTTTTTTCGTGAAATGGAGCAGCATAATGACAAGCGCGGCGAAATAGCTGATAGAGGTTGTCAGTCCCATACCGAGCATGCCGCCGTGAACGATCAGCACATTGACAAGGTCTCCCGCAATATCGAGCAGCGTCATCACCACGACTGCGACAATCACACGGTTCGCGTCGCCGTCAAGGCGCATCAGTGAGTTAAACTCGAAAAGGAACAGTACGCACGGGAACGAGAACACAATACCGAGAAGATAATCCGCGGTCGGCTGCAAAAGATGAGCCGATTTTCCGTGAGCACCGAGCAGAACGCTGATATCGTTTCTGAAAATCAGCACGCCCGCCATCATGACTGCCGAAACAATAACGGTGATGATCATACACATCGAGAACGCGCGGCGTGCGCTTTTTTTGTCTCCCGCACCGAGGTGCTGTGCGCAGATGATCTGTGCTCCTGTCGCGAGTATGCCGCTAAATGCCGTTGAAAGGTTGATAATCGGCGTTACCAGCCCATATGCAGCCATACTGTCCTCTCCGAGAAACCTGCCGATAATAATACCGTCGATGACAATTCCGATCATGGTCGCGATAGCTGCCAAAATAATACTGATGACGGAATTGCGAAAGAGTTTGTTGATGATTTTTCCGTTGTTTTTCATTTTCTCACCTTTCATCTGAGTTCTTCGAGTGATGTTTGATTGACAAAAAGAAAAAATAAATAAAATAATTACATTATTATTCTATAATTATACTAAAATACGCAATCAATTACAAGAGAATGTTTGAGAAAGCGAAAAAATTTTATGTATAAAATAAAAAGCAGTGCATACGGACTGAACCGCCCGTATGCACTGTTTATCCCAGAAATTTTTTTAACTTTTTTATGTCCTCATTCGGAAAGAGCCGGCAAAAATGCGCCAGCAGCTTATCATAGGATTCCTCGGGAGACTCCCTATAAACATTTTCGGAAAAATGTTCCCCCATAAACTGCTCGGGAGTAGAATATTCCGCAACACCCCAGCCATAGGGTTTGCCGTATTTATCCTTCATGTAAACAAAATCGCTGATTACCACATAGCACCGGCTTTGCAGGCGGCTGATGATAGTATCAAAGCCCTTGTTTCCTCCCTTGCGGAAATTGCCGAGGGTTTTCAGTTCTTTGGAGATAATCGGCGCGTTATTGTCAATCAGCTCATAGAGCAGCTTATCACGGTATCCCGCAAGACCGTCGTCGTAGCGTGCGTCGAAGTCATAGCCGTCGCGCCTGTAGTTTGCGAAAACGGGAAACCATTCGGGACTGATATAGCAGGCTTTTTTCTCGAAAAATTTGCCATACGCACAGCCTGTTTCACGGATAACGGGTCCTTTCCATTCCCATGCGCTCCAGACGCCGCTGTCACTGTGATACCAGCAATCCGTCGTAATGTGCTCTTCAATCGAAAAGCCCTCGATGGAATTGGCAAAGAACGGCAGAAAGCCGAATGTATGGATTGCGTGAATCAGGTCAGCTTTGCTTCGGATGATAAAATCAGAAAACATGTTTATCCCTCTGTTCTTCGTGTCAATTCGGGTTTTGAAGCTGCATGCCGACTTTTACGATACGGAATAATCGGACAGCTGCTTCATAGTAAAGCGGCACAGCATTTGTGAGTGCGTCATTCAGCGTCATGGGTGCGTTCACGGTGGTCATCAATGAATTGACGCCAAAATGACAGATGTCCATTGCACCCTCTCCGAGTGAGCCGCAAAGCCCGATAACAGGGATACCCTTTGCCTTTGCGTGTGTACCTACGCCGCTCATGACTTTGCCGAAGCAGCTTTGCCGGTCAGTTCTTCCCTCTCCCGTAATGACCAGATCGACACCGTCAAGGCGGCTGTCAAATCGGATCAACTCAAGAACGGTTTCAATGCCTGATTTCATTTCTCCGTTGCAAAACACCTTCAACGCAGCGCCCAAGCCTCCTGCGGCACCCGCGCCTTCAATCGCGTCGCAGTCAATTCCCAGCTCATATTTGATCATATCGCGATAATGCGTCATTCCGTTTTCCAGCTGCCGCTTCATGTCCTCTGTCGCGCCTTTTTGTTCTGCGAAGGTATTGGTCGCTCCGTGTTCACCGCAGAGCGGATTCTTTACGTCGCACATGACGGTGAGCCGGCACTCATTAAGCCGCTTGTCAATGCCGCTGATATCCATTTTTGAAATATGGATCAGATCTCTTCCGAAGCCCTGCAGTTCGTTGTCGTTTTTGTCGAAGAAACGGACGCCCAGTGCGCGCATGCATCCCATTCCCCCGTCATTGGTAGCGGAACCTCCGATCGCAATGGAAATATCCCTGTATCCGCTGTCCAGAGCGTGCAGAATCAACTCACCCGTTCCGAAGCTGGTGGTGTTCATCGGATTGCGGAGATGCTCCGGCACCAGCGGCAGTCCCGAAGCGGCAGCCATTTCAATGACTGCTTTGCTCTCACGGATGACGCCGTAACAGGCAGTGATCGGATGCATCAACGGGTCGTGAACCTGTGCTTCCGCAATCCGACCGTTTTCAGCGGCAATTACCGCGTCAACGGTGCCTTCGCCTCCATCGGCGACTTGGACAGAACGGCATTCACAGTTTTCAAATACCGTTTTCGCCGCTTTTTCAAGCAGGAAAGCAGTCTGTTCGCTTGTCAGGCTGCCTTTGAATGTGTCACTTGCGAATAAAAATTTCATAAGCCCTTTTCCCGTCAAAAATAATTCGGTGATTGTCTGTTTTCTGGCTATTATTTCGCTGCGGAAGGAGTTCATTCCCTCGCCGGCAGTAGGATTGAAAGTTTCATATATCTATTTTACACCTTTACGGCATGCGAATCAATATATTTTTACGGGAGATTTAAAAATGCTGAATACTGAAAAACGAATAACACAAAGCGAAAATCCCGCCACATAGGTGACAGGATTTTCGCTTTGTCCTTGCTGCATAAAAAGGATATATTTTTGCATAAACCCAGTATAGTTTTGAACCCACGGGATTTTACATCACTTTTTGAGTTTTCGGTCTATTCGCTTCTGCCATGTTTTAATGGTTTGCTCTTTCAGAAAAGCAATCATGGGCAAGAGGTTTTGGACAGTGTCCCACGCTTCCAGCGCATCAAAATATGAGCGGCGGTCTTCCTCATGAATAATGATCGGCGGATGGTTGTGCAGGAGCAGGAAGTAATTCATCACCAGCCGTCCGACACGTCCGTTGCCGTCGGAGAAAGGATGAATATTTTCAAGCTTGCAATGAAAATAAGCCGCGGCGGTCAATGACTTTCTGTCGGGAACGTCTTGCAATTTTGCAAGTAATTCGCCAACTTCCTCGGCAACGTCCTCGGGAGAAGCTCCGACCTCTTCCCTGCCGGTGACATAGTCATGCTTCTTGTATTCACCCGGGCGCTCGCCCAGTTGCCAACGCCGTGTATCATAAGTGCTCTTCGTCAACTGATATTGAAATTTCTGGCTCTTCCCTAGAATCAGTGGGTAAAAATTAAATAAAAAGAAAAGTCACGTTGCTCCACGTGGTATACTTGAAATTGCGTCTAAATCAAGGACAGGAGTGGAGCTCCGTGACAATTTCAAGTTTATCAAAAATGGTTCTCGGTGTCAGGCGTATAGTTGTAGAAAAAGTTGAAGCAGAGCAATCGGGTGAAAGTATGCAACTCATCATCCATGTTCGACCGCACAAAAGAGACATGTGTCGCTGTGGAATCTGCGGACAGAAATCACCCAGATATGATTGCGGAAATGGTGTTCGCAGATGGCGTGCCCCCGATCTCGGCAATGGAATTAAGGTGTTTGTCGAAGCCGAAGCGCCAAGAGTATG
>FMUA01000012.1 GCA_900100595.1 Ruminococcaceae bacterium P7 | reverse complement strand
AATTGGTTTGAATTTGTGTTTAACAATTTGAACCTTCCTTTCCGAATGCAGCCACTCTGAAATTCAAACCGAATAGGATACGCTAACAGGATACCCTAACTCGGCTTGAATGTCCAGAGATTTTTGGCTTGTTTTTTGACAATAAAACTTTTGACCCGCCGTTGCAGAACTTTAGTTTACATATCACAGTTTTCCAAAGGCGGATTTGGATGCAACGTCACGTTGCTATTTTCCGGTGATTAAATATTTGATAGTGTCACTGACGGTTGGAGCGTCAGCGGTAGGGTTTACAGAAATAATCTCGTAAGTAGCGCCGTTGACCGTCATGGTAGTGGTACTAAAAAGATTTCTTCTGTAAAAATCTGAGGAGTTATTTAAAGTAATCGTGCTGAATTCTTTGTCCATAAAGTCCTTTCCTCGCCGTAGTAAATGCGGCGAATTGTTTTTTTGATTTGGTTAATGTGGTAGTTAGGTTTGGAATAAAACCGATCCATATTTGACATCAATCCTTTCGTTTGATATAGTTTAGAGTGTCATAGAGAAGCCTTCGTCCTCATCTTCATCCTCGCTGTCATCATAATCATCGTAATCATAATCGTCGGCGCCGAAGATTTCGTGAAGGATTTCTTCTCTGGTTTTGTATTCTTCCTGCTCATAATCAGGCTGTCAAGCTGAGGATCGCGTCATAGATTTTTCGCTGACCTTCGATAACCGAATCGAATTTACCGAAGAAGAACCGTTTAGAATTGATCTTCCGCGCGATTTGATTGAGGTTGTTACCGATACGTTTCAGCTCAACAAGCACCTCTGACAGGTCGGTCACCGTGATATCCGTGTTGCTTGAACACTCAATCAGATAGTCGGTCAAGGTCATCTGCGCCTGCTTCGCTTTGGCGACGATCTCCTTTTTTTCTTCTGTTGTAAGACGAATTGATATGGTTTGATTTCGTTTTCTGTTTGCCAAATGTTTACCTCCGTGGTTTGTATAAAAGTGGGTTCCGGGCTTCTGCCCGGCTTTATGCGTGCGGCGGACAGCCGGACGCTCTGCTTGCCTCAGCAGAGCCTCAGCAGAGCTGAGTAAAAAGCGAGAAATAAATTCCCGTATCGACAAAATCCGCTTGAATTTGATATGCGGTTTTTGTAGAATAGGGGTACTGTCTTTTTCGGGGGATTAGGGGGAGAATTGAAGAAGAACCAGATTCCATGAGACTTTTGAGAAATCCGCTCGGGGAAGCTAAGGGGATTTTCTCACCCGAAGCTCACCCCAACAGAGAAAGGAATAAATCCAGTGTCCATGCCGTTTTCAAACCTTTATCCCCCGTATCACCCCTTATTCGGACAAGGCTATGATTTGGTCGGCTTTCTCCTTGTTAATGCAGAGCAGCTTTATACTTCCCTTTCCATAGACGTTGACGGACTTAACATTTTTTCCTTTATCTGAATCCAGCAAGCCCTCCTCAGCCAGTGCTTTGATTAAAGATTTCTTGTTGAGAGTAAAGGATTCGCCCCGATCTTTGCACAGCTGCACGACTGCCCTGTGAGCCATATCCGCGTTTAGACAGTAATACTTTTCATCTTCATATCCGATAAAGTTTACCGGCTTATACTCGGCCGGAAGCGTTCTGTCCAGCACAACCGCCTGTCCGCTTTCGAGAAGTGAGTAAAGCTTCTGAATGAATGTTACCACAGGATTATCCTGCTCGATGCTGTCGCTTTGACCTTTCGCTAAGTCAAATAGAATTTCGCGATACTCCCACAGGACAGATTCCTTTTCCGTCTCTTCAATGATGCTGCGGATATACAGAAACTCCAGAAAGTATTTCATACCGATCGTCAACCATGCAACCATCTCAGATACTCTGCCGTGACTGCGACTGTCTGTTTTGATGAATTCGTCGCGGTAGGCTTCAAAGCTCTCACGCAAATCCTCGAGCAAAATTCCCTGTGCGGATTCATTGTGCAGGTAGATGCCCTTGATCCACTCCGTATATGAAAGCAGACAACTCATCAGCGTTCCGTTTTTCGCTTCACTCTGAAAGTAGCTGAGATTTTTCAAATCTACATCTCCGCGCTTTATCTCCAGCGTGAAGGTTCTGGCGGTGCCGCTCTCGCCGACGTCGGGAACGGTCTCTCCTGTCACGATAGCGTTGCCCTGCGGAGGTCGGGCTTCCATAGGTGTACAATCGGAAGTTAACCGCCCCTTACCGATGCGGTCGCCAAAGGCGCGGTCAATACCTTGGGCGATGTTGGTATCCCTTTTCTCGGCTGCCCTGGTACCGGGGTGGAAGTCGTCAATGCAGGTCAGCACGTCCTTGAGCGTATTGATATTGGTGAGAATGCTGTTCAGCGTATCGCTGAATGACAACGGCAAGTCCGTACCGCTGAACCTTCCGAAGAAAGAAAGGAACAACGCCGCCAGCGTGCTTTTACGCGAGCCTGTTTTTCCTATCAGACAAAGAACAAATTTCGGCTCGTAGAATACCTGACGGAAAAACTCGTTGAGCGGCGTCAGGAAAACAAACGCGATCAGCGTCCAGATGATTGCCTTTGTTGCGATCAGCCTGTCCTTCAACATCAACCACACCGTTTTCAAATCCGAATCCGACCAATGGTTTGCCATCTCATAATGCCTGAGCTTACCAAACAGTCTGACGTCGTGTTTTCCGTCATTCGGCAAGAGATATTCCCACTCTCCGTCAATCAGTTGCCAGCCTGTGGTTCGGTACACGTTCTTTTTTTCTGAGTCTTTTGACGTTTTCAGAATGGCACAGCAGATGTTCTCTCTGTTGCTGTTCCCGGGCTCAATAACGCATTCGGCTCCCCAGCGTTCGAGTACCCAATCCATTTTGCCGAACTCTTTTACCGTGACCTCGATCTCCGGAAGCAATCGTCCGCTTTCGTGAATACCCGCTATGCGAAATGTTCTTGTCTGCTCCACGCCGTCGTCCACATTGATATCGCATTTGAGATGCGGCAGGAAGTTGCAGAGCTTCTTTGTGGTTGTTCCGCTTTTGTTGGCTTTCTCAACAAAGAGACAGCCGTCGACAGCCTTGTACGGCAACGGATACTGTACAGGGCTTGTGCTTGAATTACTCATGTGTAATTCCTCCTTAAAATATTTTTGCGAATACAAAACTCCCACCTTGTTAAAAGTGGGAGTAGTATTCATAATTGCAATTCTATTGATTTTCAGGAAGAATTGTGATAGAATCATTGTCAGGTGATAGAAAATGAATGTCAGATATATGATTCACACGCTTTCTGCCCGTGCTATCATCAGCTATGCGCGGTTGGAAAACGAACAGTATTCATTTCGACTCAGTATGATTGATACACGGAAATGTATTATGCGTGACGCTGCCGATGAACATGATGACAATGCGCTGTTTTATCAGACGATGTGCGTTCTGAAAAAACAAAATATTGAACCACCGAAAAGCGAAAATGCTTTAGTGGATTTGCAGGATGTCATTTTCTATGTTGACTTCAACGGAATATTTGACAGAGGCAGTTCTCTGAAGATGTTGGAACGGCAGAAAAAAGCGGAATCAATGTTCCGTCCTGAAGGAATAACATTGGACTTTGGAAACGGCGCTCATCGTTACCTCGCCTTTGAGCGTTCAGGCAGTATGAGCCGTCAGGCGAAGCTGTCGTTTATCCGCGCTGATGTATACGATGCGGTGCGCAGACGGATCATGCTTGATATGGAAGTGGGCAACTGTCAGCTCTCTAAGCTATACGCTTACAATGGATTGATGCTCTCGGGCGGTGTTCGGATCGACGGAATCAATTTAGCAAAACCTCACCGCGTGATTGTCGTAAAAAACGAAACCTACCGCGCTCGAACAAAAGTCATTACGGTAGAGGGAGACGGCGCTAATGAGGCTGTCAAAAAGTATTCCCGAAAAGAAGATGTGAGGGATATTACCGTCCTCCGTCATGACGGCGAGGGCTTGATTTCAAAGGAGCTTGCAGGAACCATTGATAAAATATTTTGCGGCAAACACATTCATCACTCCTTTCAAATCCGTATGCCGTTTGTAAAGGGTATGCTGCACGAAGTTCATTTTCATGATTTCCTGTTCAGTGCGGGTACGAAGTATATTACAGATATCTGGGGCATCCGTCATCCGGTTGATGACGTTGATATTATTCTTACGCAAAGTATGTTCAAGGGCTATGGCTGGCTGATAGATAATGGTATGGATTGGAACGACTATCTGCGCGTATTCGAGAAATACAATCACGCGCTCTACATCACCAACGTCAGCAAGGTAAAGCCCGACAATCACACGGAGCTCAACTATCAGTTTTTGAATACGCTTTCCATGACACAGGAAGAATTCCGTCCTGCAGATTTACCCGACGGTTGGAAGAGCAGTCCTTCCGATGACAAACGAGAATGGATCACAAAGGCTACCGAGCAGCATTATTTTGATTTCTGTCAAAATGAAGATTTTCGTAGGCAGTATTTTATTGATAAGGACAACGCTCTTGGAAAGTGCATAAAAAAGAATCCGTTGTTTGCTAATGAGAAGGTTTGCGTAAAAGAGCTCAACGACAATGCCGACAAACTGATTCGGCAATACAGTCTGGGCAGGCTGCTCGTAAAGGGCGACAACCGTTTTCTCTCCGATGATATTCTCGACCTGCTGATTTTTTTGATTGACAACGGAGCAAAGCGCAAGCATAAAGAAAGAACATTTTGGTCTGCTGCAATGACCGAGAGATTTAACAAAAACAGCTTTTACTCACCGGGCGCGTCGTATGACGCCGACGCGGTTTGCACGCTTTTGCGCAATCCGCATATCGCGCGGAACGAGGAGATTCAGCTAAAACTATACGGC
Organism: Ruminococcaceae bacterium P7; assembly: GCA_900100595.1. Lineage (GTDB taxonomy): Bacteria > Bacillota > Clostridia > Oscillospirales > Acutalibacteraceae > Ruminococcoides. Next base: position 98,989 of record FMUA01000012.1, on the reverse strand, counting down.
AAGTCAAGCGCGACTTGTTATGGGAGCTTATTCCCGACGCGGTTTATTCTCATGTATTGGCGGTGAAGAAAAATGCTGAATGAAATTGAAGAATTCAAGGCTTATACGCTATTTCCGAAGTATAGCGCCAACGGCAAACGTGATATGTCATTTCTCGGGAGGTTCACCTTTGATATGCTGATAAAACAAATCGGGCTGCACAGAGTTCTGACGATCATTGCGCGAGGTTATATGTATGCGACCGATACGCCAGATATTGAACGCACAAGGTGTGCGTTGCAGGCGTGGTGCAGCTTACCGACAGAAAAGAAAGACGATTGGAAAGCAAACACCAATTTCAGTGAGCTTTATGATATCTTCCCCGAATTGGTTGATAAAGACGGCTGCGGCTGGTTTTACCGTCATGTTCACAACATCTGTGATTTTGTAAGAAATAATCCCGATTCCGTCAGTAAAACGACCATCAAAAAATGTGATACGCTGAAAAAGGGCTTTGACAAGGAATGGGAAAAGAAAGTTATCCGTTTTCAGGTTCCGATTTTTTCACCGTCAACAAAAGGCTCGTGGATATTGCGTTTTGATGATATTCTCGCCGACGCGCTGGAGTTAGGCACATTGAAAAACAAAGATTTTTCTCTTTCTGACGGTATAAAGGATTATATTGAGCGGAATGTTTTGACTCCCTCCGCGCGACCTGCCGCAGAATTGTTGATAAAGTATTATATCGTCAACAAGCCTGATGATACAGACAAGGTCGTTTTACCAATAACAAATATCGACGCGTACTTTGGCAACGGTAATTTCAGCAAGAAGTGGCTGCCGAAAGAGCTTGACTCCGTCATTATCCGCGACCCTCAAAGCAATGGCGTTTCGCGTTATACCCTCCACGAAAAACTGATACAATTATTATAATCGAAAGTGCAGCAGAGCAATTCCGCTGCACTTTCCTTGTCCTCTGAAACGCCGCCCACAAACCGCGACAAATCGGCTGTGTGGGCTTTGTTGGGCGAGGTCGGGTACGTTTCCCCCACCGATTCTTTCGCGCGACACGGGGCGAAACAGGGCGGGTCAGGTTTTCTCGCTGCTCATCGCTTCCATCATCAGCCTGACAGCCAAAGAGAACCCCGGCAAAACGCATCGCGCTCGCCGAGGTTTATCAACTCTGTGTGGTTGTCTTTGATTTTTTGAAGTATGGTATTCTGCTGTTCCGTCAGCGTAGCGGATAATTCCTGTTCGTGGCGGATTACCAGCTTTGCGGTAATGTCATACTCGCTGCCACGCACGACTTCGTATTCATGCGGAGCTATGTTGCCGTAGTAGAGATTATCGAGTGTAGTCATTGTTTTCACCGTCCTTTCTAAGCACAACACCATATCACAGGGTGTTGTGAAAGTCCAGCGAAAAAGGCAGAAGAAAAACGGAATTTTTTCGTTCTTCTTCTGCCTGAATAGGGTCAGATATGCAGAAAACGCGCTTTAGAGGTCAGCGGTTCTCTTTGTTGATTTGCATTTATTTCAAATTTGATAAAGTGTTATTTGACCGGAATAAACGGTAACTCGTACTCGTCATATATGACGGTTTCTCCGATCTTATAGGTGTTTTCGTATTCTGCCAGATACATCTGAATCGCCGTCGCGTCGGATATATCCAATCCTTCGCCGGTAACGTCGGCGGCTTTGAGTCGGTCGCTGTTAAGATGTTCAAGCTCAGCAAGGTGCCGTTGAATAGCCGTAACGTCCCTTATATCAACATGTCCGTCACCATCTGCGTCGCCGCGAATATAGGTGGTTGCTGCAAACGCGGAAATGGGAGCGCAGAAAACCGCCGTCAAGCATAATGCCGCTAAACTTAAAATACATATTTTTCTCATATTCACACTTCCTATTCAAAATTTTTTATATAACAAAATCCTTATCAAACTCTGCCTGAATCGGCTTTTTCTTTGAACTTGATTTAATCTTTCCCGAGTTTGAAAACACCAAAACATCTTCATCCGCAGCCTGATTTTGCAAATCTTCCGGGTCAATAAGCCCCCGAATAGGCAGCATAAATCCTGCCGCCATACCGACAAAGCCAAAACAATACAACAGCCTGCCAATCACAGTATATTTTCTCGTCAAATCGATGTTAACGCGGTAGTTCATGATCAGCACGCATTCCATTATCAGGACGGAAACATACAGCACAATCACAAATGCCATCAGAGCAACGATCAGCTTACGCTTCGAGTTGATTTTTTTATTATGCCGAAAGAACAGATAATAAACAGCCAACATGATTGTGCCGAGCTGTGAAACAACATATACCGCGCACCGCAATACGGAAGGCGCATTCGCAAAATCCAAGCTGCCGAATATAGCGGACGCATTAAACAGCTTTATCCCGAAAAGCAGCAGCAAGCCTGCAATCAGCAGAACAGAGCGTGCAATTCTGAGTCCGGTCTTATGAACGAGTGCGAAAAATGAGGCGGCGGTGATAAATAGATAAAAAATGATTCCTATCAGCCTGCCGTTTCTTTGGGTGTCAATCTGAATCAGCAAATAGATTTGATAGGCAGTAAAGAATGTAAACATTACCGCCGTTATGATATTGATTGCAGTCCCTAATTTTAGAATAGCTGAGTTTGGTTCTTTCACGGTTTTTCCTCACTTTTCGGTATTATTCATCTATCGCGCCAATTTCTCTGAGCCGCGCGATTGCCTCGGCAACATCCGCCGCGATGATCTCCCTGTCGCCGTCAAAGCGCGCGCAGAGGGTATCGGTGATCTGTTCCTCGGTAGTTTCACTTTTCAGACATTCCGCGATGGCGGCAAGGGTTTTGTTGCCCTGTATCAAGCCGTGAAAATCCGCGCCTGCGGTGGGAACAATAAGTGTCTCTCCGTTAAGCTCATGCGTTAAAAAATGATAATTCAGCTTCATAATAACCTTCCTCCATAATGACACTCAACAAAAGTCATCTGTGTGTAACTTCTGTTGAATACCAATATAGCACATATGCGCCGCCGCTTTGAGTATTGCGCTCAAAACGGCGGCGCGGGTTTTTAATTTACCCCTGCGGGATTTTTACAGTGGATCAAAGTCCGCCCGGAACCAGCTCATAGGGCTCGCTGGGATCGGTGGACTGTGTGGGGTCGGTAGAGGGTACGTCGCCGCCGCCCGTGCCGCCGGAGGTGGTGATGATATCTTCTGCGTCAAACTCCGTAACGTCCATAGTAAGACGCTCATAGGCTTCTTTATTCAAAGTAAGTCACTCCTTTCCGGTCAGTCAAAGTACACGTTCGCCGCCTGATTGTACCAATACATCGCCTTCGCGAGGCTCTGATAGTCGGCGTTGTCGGTTGCCAGAAGAACCTTGGCGTAATCAAGCGCGGAATATTTGATGTCTTTGTTGTTTACTCTGAAATTCTGGAGAGTATCGAGTTCTTTGGCGGGGATATTTCTCTTCTGAATAACGAAATAATTATTCCACGGAGTCAAGCCTGTTGTGTCGAACGCAGGATCCTTCTTCTCAAAGTAGAGCTTGAGGGCGCTCTCGTCAAGGAACACAAGGCTCGGGGTCTTGAAGTTCTCGCCGAACAGCTCGGTCATATCGCTTGCGAGCTCGTCGTTTGCCTCGTTGATAGCCTCGTCGATCTTAGCGGAATCAACGTTTTCATCCATTGTGTAAGCGTTTGCACCGGTCAAAATGCTGTTGGCGGGGTCGCCGGTATTAACGCCGAAATTAACGCCGAAAACGGTCTGAGCCTTCGCGCCGTAGTCGAGCATTGCTTTCACCAGAGCAACAAGATTCGCGTAGGACTTCGCGGTGCCGTCGGGATATTGGGCTTTGTACTTAGTGAGCCATTCAGCGGTGGGGTTCAAAACAGAATCGCCGTATTTGCGGACACTGTAAACCTCGGTCTCGGTTTTGTCGCCGAGCGTAAAGCTTACATTTACGTCGCAGCTCATTTCAGCCGCGCAGACCTTGCAGGTCACGATAATATAATTGCCGTCATCGGAAACCCTAAACGCTTGTTGTTCTGCCTGTTTTGCTACGTCAACCTTTGCCTTTGTTTCTGCTTGGTTCTTCCACGCAAAGCTGTAGCTGAGATTATCCGCTGTAACATCGTTAACGGTCAAGCCTGCCGCGGCAGGATCAAGATAGAAGTTGATAGCGATATTGCCGTCGAGTGAGAGGGAGTGACCGACGATGAGGGTTTTGGGCTTCGCGGTAAACTGCGCGGTGTAGGTCTCGTTGCCGGAAACGGCAGGCAGAGCCGTGCCTTTCGCGTAGAAGGTACCGCCGCTGCTCGTCCAGCCCGAGAAGGTGTAGGTGTAATCGTTGTCCGCTTCCTTGGTGGGCTCTGCGCCGTCATAGGACGGGGGTGCGCCTACCGCTGCGCGTGTATCTGTTTCGAGGTTGCTGTTGTCCCAGTTATTCCATGTGACAGTATACTGATCGACGATAGCTGCCTCGCCGTTAGACAAACCGACGGTATAATTCGGATTGTCGCTGTAGAAATACTCTCTCGGATCAGCTGTGTTGCCGGAGGTGGTGTAACCTGTAGTGAACACGCCTTTCGTACCCTGACGGATGATACCGATCTTATGAGTCAGCGTCAGTTGACCGGTGACTTTGATACGGTCATTTGCATGGGCTGTTTTTACGTTGCACGGAGTGCCGCCGGTGGTGTCAAGCGTATAGGTGTCGCCGGACTTTGCGATTTTACCGCTTGTGCCTCCGGAGTAGATATAGTTGTCGCTGATGTTTACATCACCGTCAAAAATCATCGTCGCCTGATACGTACCGATACCGCCGAAGTTTTTACCTGCATTGTGCTGAATTGAGCCGCCGCTCATTGTGAAGGTGGTGTTGCTCTGAAGCAGAATGCCGCCGGTGTTGTCGTAGCCCTCGTTGTACTGAATCGAGCCGCCGTACATATGGAATACCGCGTTGCTGCCGTTAGCGGAAACGCCGCCGCCGTTGTTGGAGCGGTTGCCCTCGATCGAGCCGCCGTACATATTGAAGTGACCGCCGTTAGATACCATTACGCCGCCTGCTTCCGCGGTATGGTTAGCGCCTGTGATAACGCCGCCGCCCTCAGGGTCGTACAGGTTCAGTGTGCGGCCGTTGCCGATCGTAATAACAGCATAGTTGCCGCCGTTCGCGTCGATTTTATGACCGTTGAGACAGAGCTTCGACTCTCCCGCGGGAACAGTCCATGTCGCACTTGTAGTAACGTCGCTTGTCAGGCAGTAGTTGCTTGCGTATTTTGGCAAGCTGTCTGTGTTTGTCCACTGCTTGAATTTGATGTCGTCGTGGATATGATACGGCACAGCTGTATCGGAAAATACCGCGGTATAGGTTGTGTCGGCTGTTGCGGTCTCAACCTCGGGAGACCAGCCCAAGAAGGGATAATAAGCATTCCCGTCGGCAGTCTCCTTTTCGGGCTCAGCGCCGGTATAGACCGGAGTCGCGCCACCTAAAACTAAACCGGTTTGAAGCTCTGTGCCGTCGTAGTTTTCCCACGTCACTGTATAATAAGGAGTCGCAGTAAGGTTAAAATTCAGGTACTGGGTGCCGTTTACAAATCCTCTGAAACTTGCCGTACCCTGTTTCTTGACCGTTATCATATTTCCGGAAACGGTCATAACATCAGCTCCGGAAGTAATTTGGATATGGTGTAAACTATAACCCGTGCCGTTATAAATGGGACTGCCGTTAAAGATACTCCATAAGCTCGTTTTATCCACTGTCATATTTAACCAATTATAAGCAGTACACTGGATATAGATTTTATAGAGGCGTTTTGTTGTCGGTCTGTAGTAAACAGTGTAGGTAGTGTCGCCTGTTACCGGAACAATGTCGGGCGTCCATAACGCGGTATAGGTAGCCTCGTCGTCCTCGGGCTTTTCGGGAATCGTACCGTTGAATTCAGGAGTAGTGCCTGTCACAACGTTCTCGTCGGTTTCGAGAACCGTACCGTCGGCACCCTTCCATGTAACGGTGAAATGTCCGCCGAGCTGCGCTTCCTTATTTGCACTGAGCATGATAAAGCGGTTGCTGTCGTTGCTGAAGAAGTAATCGGCAGGAGCGCCGCCGGGATTATTGGTGTCGAATCCGCTTGTGAACTCAGCAGTCTGGTTGTTATTAAAGATACCAATCTGCGCGCCGCTCTCAAACGCACCGGTAACGTTAATTTTCAGGGCGGTGGCATGCCTTACATCACACGGAGTTCCGCCCGAAGCAATCGTGTAGCCGCTTTCGGTTTTTGTAATCTTGGTGTTGCTTGCGGTTATATCATTGAAAAATACGTTATCCTTGACAACCGCGTTACCGGACATACTCGGCTGCGCATCGGCGATGCCAACACCGCCGTATACTCTACCGACATTGTTCTGAATTGTACCGCCGGTCATGGTGAATTTGCCGGAACCTATCTGCAAAACGCCGCCGGTGTAGGTGTAACCCGCATTGTAGCGGACTGTTCCGCCGGCCATGGTGAAGTAACTTGACTGACCGCTTACAGAAACGCCGCCGCCGTTGCTCGCAACGTTTCCTTCAATGTTGCCGCCCTTCAACGTAAATGTACCTGCTGTAATATTTACGCCGCCGCCGTCGCCGGTGGTGTTGCCGCCGGTAATCGAACCGGTTGTGCCGTCATCATATACCGTCAGCTTTTCGTTAGCGTTGTTGAGCTGAATAACACTGCCTGAACCTGACTGGCGAATCGTATATCCTGCAAGGCAGAGATTTGTTTCACCTGCGGGAACAGTCCATGTGCCGGAAAGCGTTACGTCTGACGTCAGCACATAGTTACCTGCTTCTGTGGGCAGACTGTTGTCGGAAGTCCATTTATCAAATGTAATGCCGTCGTGTTGGTGCTGCTTGGGAGTCGCGGTAAAGGTCGCGGTGTAGGTCGCGTCGGCTGTTGCCGCTACAACATCGGGAGTCCAGCCGGAGAAGGTGTAGGTGTAGAGCGCATTGTCGGGTTTTTCCTTGATTTCGCCGATCGTATCGGAGAAGGTCGGAGTTTCACCCTCGGCAACTGTGCTTGTGCCGATATCAGAATCGTCGTAGTTCTTCCAAGTGATGGTGTAGGTGGGAGCGGGCGCGGTGGCTACGATGTAAAGAGGACCGGAAATGGGGTTGGAAAATCTAAATACATTCATGATTACCCTGAACCCATATCCGTCCGCCGAATCATCGTGGTAAATATTCTCAGCCTGGAGTTCCGTTCCGTTTTCGTCATAGAACTTATACGAATAGTCCTTTGTGTCCATGATACTCTTATCGGTTTCGGAATAACTGTCACAAATGATAGCTCCGTTTTGGATATCGCTAAACATCCCTGCAAACGGTACATTCGCATAAAATCCGCAATAAGAATCATAATAAGTGCAGTCCTTGATCACGTCGGGAAGCTCGGGAGCGGGTATTTCCTCAAACACAGCCGTTACAGTGACGTCCTTTGTCGGCATGGTGAACGAATACTGTGAGCCTTCGGTAACGGTGGTCAGCGAGACGTCTCCTGCGGAGATAGATACGAACTGATAGCCTTCGGCAGGAGCAACGGTCAGCGTTACGTCAGCGTTCTCCTCAGCCTCGGTCACGTCGGTGCCGCCCACACTCGCGGTCACGGTGCCGTTGACGGACGCGTCAGTGATGGTGTAGGTAGCGGAAGCAGGCGCAGGAACATAATAGGTCGTGTTGATGTCCGGAGTTCCTGCTGTAAATTGACCGCCGGTGTTCCTAAACATATTATAGAGTGCATTATACGCCGAAGTTCCCTCGCCTGTGGTCGGGATCCTGTATTCGGCTGAATATGTAATATCATCAAAGGTACCTGCCTCGTCAGAAATACAAATCTTCGAGCAGCCATTAAACATATAGTAGTAGCAGTTACTCGCCAGCGTTGTCGCAGGAAGCGCGGGGAGTTCGGTCAGGCTCGTGCAGCCATAAAACATATTGTTGTAGCAGCTGTTCGCCAGATTTGTTGCAGGCAGCTCGGGAGCTTTGGTCAGGCTCGTGCAGCCAGAAAACATTCTCTCGTAGCAGCTTTGCGCCAGATTTGTTGCAGGCAGCTCGGGGGCTTTGGTCAGGCTCGTGCAGCCATAAAACATTCGGTAGTAGCAAAAATCCACCAGCTCTGTTGCAGGCAGCTCGGGAACTTTGGTCAGGCTCGTACAGCCATAAAACATAGCGCTGTAGCAGTAAGGTGCCAGCGTTGTCGCCGGAAGCTCGGGAGCTTTGGTCAGGTTGATGCAGCCATAAAACATATAGCTGTAGCAGTTCCTCTTCAGCTCTGTTTCAGGCAGCTCCGGCGCTTGAGTTAAGCTGGTGCAGTTATAAAACATATACTGAAAGCAATAATCGTCCAAGCCTTGAACCTTGCCGTCGCCGTCGAGCCGCAGCGACATGACATTACCGCTGCACGCTACTTTTCCGGTGAGCGAAAAGTGATTACTGTAATTGAATGTAGTATCTTTTCCGCTAAAACGAACAGAATCGCCCTTGTTTTCGAGCGTGATCGTCGTGCCGGGAGTATAAGCGGTCAAACCGTCGCCATTCAGATCATACTGAAAATCACTGCCGGAAGCAACATTCAGCGTAACTGTAGAGCCGGCTTCTTCCGCCGTGAAGGTCAGATAATCATCCTCCGACAGAACATCGCCTACTGCCGCGCTCGCCGAGAGCGGGACGATGGTGAACACGCTGAATACCATGATGAGTGATAACAGTATGCTCACGGGTTTTTTGATTTTAGAAATCATATAATTTCCTCCTTTTTTGTTTTGTTTAAGGCACCGCCGCATCACTCACGGCGCTCACCCTGCAATCCGCATTTTTCACTTTTTCACTTGCGTGAATCATGCGGTGTTGCCTTAAGATTATATAACATTGCTTATTCGGGTCTGCCCGCTGACCGCGTATTTTGAAAAATACCGGGTATTGGCATTTATAAAGCCAAACAAATAAAGCAAACGGGTTACAACATTCCATGTTCATTTTATCATTATTCTTTCGGCAAATTCAATAGATGTGGCGGAACGCCACATAAGATTTTATTCTTAATCACTTGCGATTTGTCATTTAAGCGTGTATAATTACTATGAAGAAAAATACTCATTGGTAGGTGGCTTTTTTGAAGGATCATTTCGGCGAAAGCATCCGCAAAGCACGCATTATAAAGAATATATCCCAGCAGGAGCTCGCACTTGCGCTCAACGTCGAGCGCTCAACGGTCTCGGGCTGGGAAACAGGAAAGCGAATACCTAACGTAGAAATGCTCGGACGGCTCTGTGCCATACTGGACATTCCTATGTCGTCAATTATGGCTGACAGCAGACAAAGCACTGCGAAACCCCTCGTCATGATCGTGGACGACGAAAGGGTGATTCTGAAATATAACGCCTCGATCATCGGAAAGGTCATGCCCAACGCCGAAACGGTGTGCTTCACAAAACCGTCCGAAGCAATCGAATTTGCAAAAAAGCGCCGCGTTGACCTCGCTCTGCTCGATATCGAGATGGGAAGTATCAGCGGGCTGGATGTGTGCCGCAAGCTGCTCGAAATCAATCAGCGCACCAATGTGGTGTATCTCACCGCGTACCGGGACTATTCCTTTGACGCATGGGACACGGGAGCGTGCGGCTTCCTGCTGAAACCGATCAAACCCGAGGACGTCAAAAAACTGCTTGCAAAGCTGAGATACACCTTCCCGACGGGAGGCGAGGAGCCATGATGGATTGGATTTACATCGTCGATTATCTGTTAGCCGGCGCACTGATGGTGATGATGGCGATCGGGGTCGCGTTTTCGGCTTTTATGCCTGCGCTCGACCGATGGAACAAGCGGTATTTCATCATCTTGTTTTCTCTGCTCTTTTTATGTACCGTTTCCTGCCTTTTAGCCTTGATCTTCTGGGAAGCCCCCGCTATGGCAGCGACGTCAAGGATCGTCTATCTGTTTGAGGGTCTGTTGCTCTCGACGCTGGTATTTATGCCGACGCTCTTTCTGCTTCATTCCTGCGGCGAAAGTTTCAAAAGCAGCCCGCTGTTCAAACTCGTTATGGCGCTGCAGGGCGTTTACATCATTTTTTTGAGCGCCGCTCAGTTCATGAATGTTGTTTACTATGTTACGCCGGACAATCAGTTTATCCGCGGTCCGTTGTGGGCATTGTGGATGGTTCCGCTTGTCCTTATGATGATCTTGAACATAGCGGGCGTGATCGTAAGACGTAAAAAACTCTCGAAAAAGTATTTTGTTGCTCTGCTTGTCTATCTGCTCCCGATGACAGCCGCGATCATTGTCCATATGTTCATCTCTGTTGAATTGTATATCATATTCGGTATGGCGCTCCTTGCGCTGATCATGTTCGGTCTGATCCTCTCGGACAATGTGGAGCAATACGCCCGACAGCAGCAGGAGATCGTCCGTCAGCGCACAAACGCCCTCATGCTCCAGATACGTCCGCACTTTGTCTACAACACGCTGACGAGCATTTATTGTTTAATTGATGATGATCCGGCAAAAGCAAAAGAGGTGACGGACGAATTTACGAACTATCTCAGAAACAATTTTACCGCGATCGCGCAGGATAAGCCGATCGCATTTACAAAAGAGCTTGAACACACAAAGGCGTACCTCGCCGTGGAGCAGGCTCGCTTTGAGGGGCAGCTTTTCTTTGAATTTGATACGCCTGTCATCAACTTCCGCCTGCCCGCGCTGACCTTGCAGCCCATTGTCGAAAACGCGGTAAAGCACGGACGCGATCCCGAGCTTGATCCGCTGTATATTTCCGTAATCACCAACGAAACCGAAAACGGCGTGGAAATCTCGGTGATTGACTCAGGTCCCGGCTTCGGTGAAATCGACAACGACGAGCCGCATATAGCGCTCAACAACATCCGTGAACGCCTTGAAATGATGTGCAACGGCACATTGACGATCGCTCCGCGCGAAGTCGGCGGCACGGCGGTCACGGTATTTATTCCCAAAAGCAAAATCAGCTAAAAAAGAACAGGGGAATAATTAAAGAATATAAAATACAAAAAAATTGCTGTTTTCCGCAACTTTTATGAAGCGGAAAACAGCAATTTTTCTTGATCCTATTCGATTTTCATTTTTCCGTTAAGAACCTCACGCTAAATCGGGAGGGTGTTGTGTTTTCCGTTTATCAGCGGTTTTCTTCCATGAATTTGAGCTGCTTATAAATCATGTTCGCGCACATGTAAACGTTGCCGCCGCCCATCGTGAGAATCAGGTCGCCTTCCTTCGCGTTCTTACAGACGTAGTCGGTGATTTCCTCGAAGGTGTCAAGACAGACGGAACCGGGAACCTTTGCGCCGAGGTCGCGGGAATAGATGTTGTAGGTGTTGGTCTCGCGGACGGGAAGGATCTCCGAAATGATTGCGACGTCGGGGATTTTGAGCGCTTCGGCAAAGTCGTCGAGCAGCATCGCGGTACGCGAGAAGGTGTGCGGCTGGAATACAGCCCAGACCTTGTTGAAGCCCATGTTCATCGCGGCGTTGAGCGTCGCGGTCAGCTCTGTGGGATGATGCGCGAAGTCGTCCGCGACGGTGATGCCGTCGGGTGTTCCGAGGATCTCAAATCTGCGGTGAACGCCGCCGAATTTGTGGAGGTTCTCGGCGATCTCGTTCGCGGTCGCGCCTAGATAATGTGCGGTAGCCGCTGCCGCGAGTGAGTTATAAACATTGTGCTTGCCGGGAACGATCAGCTTTACGCTGGTGAGCTTCTCGCCGCGGAAAAGCAGATCATACTGCTCGTGAACACCCTTGTCGGCACTGACGTTGACCGCACGGTAGTCGCAGTTTTCGCCGAAGCCGAAGGTGATTTTCTCGATTTCCACATCCTTGACCGCATCAAGGGTGTTGGCGTCATCGCCGTTGATAACAAGCAGACCGGTTGTCTGCTCGGAGAACTGCTTGAAGGACTTCTTGATGTTGTCGAGGTTCTTGAAGTAGTCGAGATGGTCGGCGTCGATATTCAGGATAATCGAGATAAAGGGATTGAGCTCGAGGAAGGTATCCACATACTCGCAAGCCTCGCAGACGATGATATCGCTCTGACCGACGTAGCTGTTGCCGCCGATAAAGGGAAGCTTGCCGCCGATGATCGCGGACGGGTCAAAGCCGCTGCCGATCAGCAGCTGCGAAAGCATCGCGGTGGTAGTCGTCTTTCCGTGTGTACCCGAAACGGCGATGCTTCTCTTGTAGCGTCTTGTCACAACGCCGAGCATTACGCTGCGCTCGATGCAGGGGATACCCTGCTCCATTGCGGCTTTTCTCTCGGGGTTGGTCTCCTTGATAGCCGCCGAATAGACAACCAGCTCAGCGCCCTTGATGTTCTCCGCCGCGTGTCCCATATATACGGGAATACCGTAGCTCTTGATTCTGTCGAGCGTTTCGCCTTCGTTCATATCGGAGCCGGAAAGCTCAAAGCCCTCGCTTCTCAGAATCTCGGCAAGCGGACACATACCGCTGCCGCCGATGCCGATAAAGTGAATGCGTTTAATCTTATTCAAAAGTTCGTCGTAATTCATACCAAACACTCCATTTCCATTATTATATGTTTATTATAAGTCCAAATGACTGAAAAATAAATACCCAAAATCAAATTTCATCAAATCGGTTGCCAAAACAGTGCGCGGGTGTTAGAATATAGTATACAATTGATAAAGGAATTTTATTATGTTAAAGAAGAACGATATTATCTCTCTGCAAATCACATCTGCGACTGCCGAGGGCAGCGGCGTCGGACGCGCTGAGGACGGAACAGCAGTATTTGTACCGCTGTCCGCAGTCGGCGATGAGCTGCGGGTGCGCATTGTAAAAGTAAAGAAGACCTACGCGTTCGGCAGAATCGAGGAGATCGTAGCGCCGTCGGAAGCGCGTATCGAACCGGACTGTCCCTTGTTCCGTCAGTGCGGCGGCTGTGTGTGGCGGCATATCACCTATGCTGAAGAATGCCGCGTCAAGGAGCAGAAGGTGCGCGACGCGGTAGAGCGCATCGGCGGAATTCAGACAGCCTTTCAACCCATTCTTGCCTGCGATACGACCGACCGTTACCGAAACAAGGCGCAGCTCCCTGTCGGCAGAGATAAGGACGGCAGGTTGCAAATCGGCTTTTACGCCTTTCACAGCCACCGCATTATCGACTGCAAGGACTGTGCATTGCAGCCGAAGCAGTTCGCGGAGGTCATCCGCGTCACGCGCGATTTTGTCAATGACTATGATATTTCCGTCTATGACGAAGCGACAGGGAAGGGCAGACTGCGTCATCTTTACATCCGGCTCGGTGAGGTAACGAATGAGCTGATGGTCTGCTATGTGGTGAACGGCAACGGATTGAAGCATGAGGATATTCTGGTTCAAACGCTCCGCGAGACACTGCCGAATCTGAAAACGGTTGTTTTTAATTCTAACAGAGAAAATACAAACGTCATTCTCGGCAAAAAGAACCGTATTGCCTATGGAAACGGCTGTATCGAGGATGTGCTCTGCGGTCTGACGTTCAAAATCTCGCCGTTCTCATTCTGGCAGGTCAACCGTACGCAGGCGGAAAAGCTCTATGCCAAGGCGCGCGAATATGCTGCACTCAGCGGAGATGAGCTGCTGCTCGACCTTTACTGCGGCACGGGAACCATCGGGTTGACGATGGCGCGTGACTGCAGAAGCTTAGTCGGCGTGGAGATTATTCCCGACGCGGTGCGCGACGCCGAGGAAAACGCCGCGAGAAACGGCATCCGAAACGCGCGGTTTATCTGCGCGGACGCGCCCGAGGCGGCAGAGCGGCTCAGAAAGGAGGGTTTGTCGCCAAATGTGGTAATACTCGATCCGCCGCGAAAGGGCTGCGGTGAGGAATTGGTCAAAACCATCCGTCAGATGGAACCCCAACGTGTTGTCTACGTGTCCTGTGACCCTGCGACCCTGGCGCGCGATTTGAAATACTTTTCCGAAAACGGCTATGTCACGTGTGAGGTCACACCCTGCGACATGTTCAGCCGTACCGCCCATGTAGAAAGTGTCGCACTTTTAAAAAGAACAAAAAACTATACTATATAATAATCGAAACAAGCAAAACTGACAGTCCTCTCTTGAACGGGAAGGACTGTTTTTTTATAAAAAATAAGTAAAAAACAAAAAATGGAAAGAAAAATTGTACAAAAAAATCAAACATTTATAATAAAAACTGCTAAACTGTTCGTTAAAATTACCGTGAAAAATGAGAAAAATCTTGTTCAAAAATATAAATTGTGGAAATAGCACTAAAATATACAAAACTAAAAAAAAATCTATTGAAGATTGATATAAATTGATGGTATAATGAGATTGGCTAGTTGTGGGTTACTTTGTCTTATCAACCGATAGAATATTGGGATGGAACTGGTTGTTCTTGTTTTATCACTGAAGGTCAGGCAGTAGCAGTTGAAAAATGAAATCTTGTCGTAAAAGGATTTCTGTCGTCAGTCGTGGAACGTTGATGAAGGACAGAGGAAAACTGACGGTTGACGAGAGAGCTGGCGGCATGTATTCATCGAAAGGCAAATCTCCACATATGCTATAGAATGATTATATTACGAAGAAAATGGAGGTAAGCAGTGAATATGAAACCGAAGCTGAAAAGTTTATCAAAACGGACGCTTTCCATCATTCTTGTGTTACTGATGGTAGTATCCACGGTTACGGTCGGTATTTTTACAACCACCGCAGCATATTCGGACGCACCTGACGAAGCTGTTTCCGCAGCCGCAAGCTCGGAAGAAGGTACCGTTGGCGCTTCCGTTGAGAAGGATAACCTGGTTAGCGGCACTCCGACAATTTACTTCAATGGCGGAGCTGATTCTCAGCCGTATACCATGGGCACGGATTTTGAGATAGACATGGCAGACAAAACGCTTGAGGACGGCAGCCGCTTGGTTATCTATGTTAAAGATGAAAATAACCAACAGTATTTCAACGGCCCGAATATCAGTCTTGGAAATTCTGCAACCGAAGGAACGAAAACTGATGGCCTTGTAAAACTGATCGACGCGAATCTCTACTCAAAAATCACGGTGAACATTTCAAAATCCGGGGAACAACTTACATTCAAGTGGGTAAGCGGAGTAGAGAAAACAGGAGACGGCTGGTATTTAATCGGTCACAAGTTTGGCGGTGAATGGAATACATCCTACAAAAATTGTGCGATGACCGCGTCCGGTGATGAGTACATCTACAGAGCCGATTTTACGGATTATTCCGGGGACAACTACTTCCGTCTGCATGACGGCGCTTTTGAATACGGCGCATCCGATACTGACAAAGTGGTAGTGCTGGGAGAAGAATACACTTTGACCAAGAACAGCAAAAACTCGTTTAAGGGAAATGATAACCTTAACGGCAAAAAGGTGATCTTCCACTTTAGTCCTTCCGCCAATCGGTTCTGGGTAACAGAGGATCAGAAATCGGTTGCCACAAGCGTGTCGCTGTCAATCAGCCCGATTGAAACGAAGCTGGGAAATCCGATCCGTACCATTCACGCAACGCTGGTAGGAATGGATGATGCTATCACCAACGTGACATACACGTTTAAAACAGGCGACACGGTGCTTGCCGAAGTGACAAAGAGAACCGGCATGGATATGACAAGCTGTATGCTTTCGGATGTAGCGTCGGGCGCAGAAACTCCGTTTACGGAAACAACCACCTATCCGATAACGGTAACGGTCAGCACCACAGACAAGTACGAGGAAGAGGATTCTCAAAAAGAGTACTTGAGTGTCAAAAAGAGCGGCGAGGTCACATTTAACGACGGAGCGATTTTCTACACCGCAAACGGACTCAGTGATCCGTTGAATCCGGGCTGGACAAAGCTTGCGGAACAGAACGGACTCAATGAGATCAGCCTGAATCTGGAATACAGCGATTCCTCGAATCCTGTCTTTGAGTTTGCTCTGGCAGGTGAAGCGGGATTTACCGAGGCTTTCCCGAAGTATACCGTAAATCCGAAAGAGAACGAGTATTGTGATGTTGTTGACAGCACGACAGAAGCGGGAACGAACGATCATCCTTTTTCGGTATTCACCTACAAAATCTCGCTGCGCAAGGGCGCGAGCGAAGCAAAACTGTATATTGATACCGCGAACAAAAAGGTTTACGCGCAGGCGAGTTTTGATAAGACGTATGGCGCAACGGAGACGGGCGTCAACAATGAAACGAAAGTAAGATATTATATCGCGAAGCGGGCGGATCAGGAGGGAACAGAGAATACGCCTCATTTCCCGGATGAACGCGCGCTGGGCGACACCTATGTGCATGTATGGAATAACTCCGTTGCGGAACTGGATTATTATCCGAAAGTAACGCCTGTGAAAAGCGACGGTACGGATGCAACTGTGGGCAGTGACGACGCAAAAATCTATGTCAGAGGCTCTGAACTGTATTATGACCAGGCTCCGCAGGAATTCGAGGGAGATAACAAGCGCGTGCAACAGTACACGACATCCGGCGATGAAATCGCGTTTAATGTTTATTATGTCGATGTTCCAATCTGGGCGACCTCGATCTGCCTGAGAAAGGGAGATGATACCGATATTGATAAATCGCAGCTGATCACCCTGAATCCGAACCGCATTTATCTCTATTACATGATTGGCAATGAAGCGGATAAGATCCGGTATTCGGGTATCCCGCTTGACAGCAAATTCTGGAAACACTTAAATGATCCTTCCAGAACCAATGATGCCTACAAGAATGAGGCTGCCGAAAAGCTCTTCAAGACCAATATCGTGAAGTTTAACAGAGGCAGCAAATGGTACAATGTCAACACGCAGCTTTCATCATTGTATGCAGCTCAGGGACAGGAGACCACAACCGCTTTGTATTTTGGCATGTTTGCGGACAAAAATGAGGGCGGCAGTAACAACGAAACAAATCACGCATGGAACCAGTGGAGCACATGGACGCGGTGGAACTGGACTCCGAACATTGCTATGAGATGGGCTGACAAAAAGGAAAACGGTAAAAATATTGCGGATAAATACAAATTTAGCAGCGAAAACGGCTGTCCGTATTATGCTTCCATCTGGGATATGGTCGGTATGCAGCTGAATCTCGACAAGAAGAATGACATTAATGGTTATTACCTGCAGAATACCATGGAAACTGCGAATGTCCCGTATTTTGATTATGAAGCGTTAGCAAATAATTCCAACGCTGCCAGCGTTGTTGCGCAGAATAAGGACTTCCCGCTTGTTGCTTCGACCTACGACGGAATAACGACCTACTCGTATGATTCCCAGGTTGACCCGAACAGAGCGATGTCAAGAACAGATGATCATGCAATCAATAACATCACGTCAGAAAACTTTGTGAACACGCACGGTTACCGCAAGCTCGGAAGCATGATGGGCTACAGTCCATTTGAAAAGTGGTACGGAGACGATGCTGAAAAGTATTCGTTCGCGCAGGAATTTGATATCGAATTTACGCTGACTCCTTCGGGAGCGCTGAAAGATGCACATGACAAGAATCAGGATATCCAGTTCAACTTCTCCGGTGACGACGACGTCTGGGTGTTCATAGACGGCGTGCTGGTTCTTGATCTCGGCGGCGATCACATGCCCGCAGCAGGTTCGATCAATTTCACGAAGAAAAAAGTTTATTACAAGACGACCGCAAAGCCGATAGACGAGATTATCGAAGACGACAACATGCACTACGCCGGCAGCGATACAATGGACGATTTTTCCGTTCAGAGCGCTCACATGCAGACGCTCGACCTCGACATGATTCTCAATTCGGGCAGCGTTGACGGAAGCAAGTTCAACTTTAATGACGGCGCTACGGTTCATATGCTTCAGATGTTTTATCTGGAGCGCGGTGAAAACGAATCCAACTGCTCGCTTTCCTTTAACCTCCCGCAGTCGACGGGACTTAACGTCAAGAATATCGTGACAGCGGACAATGTCAATCCGGGACTCAAAGAGGCGGCGATGCTTTCCGCGAACGACGACTATTTCCGCTACGAAATCGCGGGAAGACTTCCCAACTATGTTGGTCAAGCAAATATTCGAAATGCTTATCCCCCTATCGACGAAAGCTGGTCAGCCCGAGAAGACGTATCCTATCAGGGATTGGACAACAAGCCGGCATATCCGCTGAACGCTGATGCGCAGCGTAAATTCCCCTTCTCGGGTAGTTATAAGATATATGATCTGGCTGTAACACCCGCGCCGGCGCCGCAGGATTCTGATTATTTTGATGGCGGGTCGGCAGACGGTCACCACCTTATTGTGGGACAGAACGAAAACGATGGTTGGCTGCCCTACAAAAATCACAACTATATACTGACGGATCCCTATTGCTCTTCGGAGAAAGATATTATCGGACGTACCGAGATGAAAGAGGGGACTAATGGCATTAAGGTGGACGGCAGGTTTGACTTGCTGATGGGTCAGAACGCGAACTTTGTCAATAAGATTCCAGCAAACTCCTTGGTACGGCTGGTTCAGAGTGTCCACCTCGACGGCGTAAAGAAAACGGAGATAACCGAAGACGGCAAACGTGTCAGC
The DNA here is from genome assembly GCA_900100595.1 of Ruminococcaceae bacterium P7. Lineage (GTDB taxonomy): Bacteria > Bacillota > Clostridia > Oscillospirales > Acutalibacteraceae > Ruminococcoides. The sequence continues at coordinate 80,432 of FMUA01000012.1, read as the reverse complement.
GTTCCTGTCAGTCCTGTTACCTATGAGGATATTCCGAATAACAGCAGACACAACTATTATCTGACGTCATATGAAATAGTTGATAATCAGTCGCGATACACCGTAAAGGAAAAGACGCTTGTGGAGGACTGGTCCGGTTCCTCAGGCGGCAGTGTCTATGCAGCTGACAATAGTAAAAATTCGGAAACTTTCTACTTCTCCAATTATACTTCCGACGTCAGTGTCACCAATCCAGCAATGACCGTCACCTTCTACAATGATATCGCGGTCGGCGATATCAAAATTGAAAAAGAAATGGTAGAAGGAGAATCGTCGAACGCGTTATTCAACTTCAAGGTCAAATTCAAGGATGTCTTCGGTAATGAGGTCTTTCATTCACTTGAGGAGTACACCGGTCTTATCTATAAAAGATATTACGCAGACGGCAGCCCTGTCTTTGAGGGCGACCCCGATATTCTCTACAATTCTACATTTGGTATCACGCTGCGCGCGGGCGAGTACGCTTTGATTCAGGGCGTCCCTATAGAAACGGAATATCAGATCGAAGAAAGCACCACAGTGGGCTATTCCGTCAGCACAATTGAGAAGACGGCATATATGGCAGATTATGAGACGATGGCGGCTTATCCTCAGTATGGCGTATCGTCGGGGGATAACAGCGATTCTCCATACTGGAAAAAGGCGATCTTCAACGAAATCATTGACAATGACAAGATGGAGCATTGGTCACAGCAGGTTATTTACAAAGCCGGAGAAGACGGTGAGAAGGAAGTCAAGGAGGTCGTATGGGGAAAAGAACCGCTGGCCAAGTACACGAACAAAACTTCTGAAAAAGCCTATGATATACCAAACGGTGTAAAAATTGATGGGAAAGAGCAGGAGGATACTTATCCGATCAACATGATTCCTGTCCGAACATGGACATTCGTAAAATCAGAGAAATACCGTTCCCTTTCGATTGTGAAGTTCAAAAACAGAAAGGATAAGATTAGCGTTTCCTTCAATTACTACCCGCGTAAAATAGAAACCGGTAAACCTGCCTCCATCAGCAGCGAGCCGTTGGTGTACACCTATGTGGTGGAGAATATCGACAGGTTTATGATATTCTATACCGAGGAAGATAAGCTGAAGGATCCGGAGGTTATCGTCGGCGCTTTCAAAAAATACGATTTCGGAGCCATCATCGCGGAGGCGCTGAAAGCGTTCATTGAGACGCACGACGACATCTCCAAGAATGTGCTTGATTCCTATGAGATCTTTTTCAGCCAGAAGCAGGCGGAGTCGTTCTTCTATGACGCCGAAAAGGGTGAAATGAAGGTTACCAACCCTGCCGATATGAGCGATGATAATCCCTATCGCACATACACTCCTGTGGAATATGACAGCAATAACATCAAGTACCACATGAATTACGTCAGCCAGCCGCAGGATCCGGAGAATCAAAAGAATGAAAACAAGTGGGTGACCTACTATGATTCGCCGGATGCGGCCAAAGCTAATTATTTAGACGCGGAGGCTTTCGCTGACGGCTCCGTTGATGATTACAACAAGCTCAAGAAGATCAATATCTGGCTGTACAACAGACCGCGTCAGTATGATGTCAACGCGTATGGCATCACGACGGATTCGGCGTCTCTGCCGCAATTTGATCTTTACGGTGAAGACGGACAGAAGGTCGTCTCCGCAGGTGACGCGAAGTACTATGTTGTCAATCAAAACGCCGAAAAGATGATTGACCATGCGCAGTTCTATTATAACCAGCGTCTCGGCGGCAAAGCAGTGGATGATGAAGACAACCACGAGGTTCTGTCGTTCCTCGGTCCCGGATATGGCTATACCAGTTATTCCGGCTACTCGGTCAGCAATTGTTCGGAGGAAGTTTCTGTCGGTTCCGACACGCTCAAATTCATGTATTGGTCGCTGGATCCGCAGGGATATTCCATCGCGTCGACCGATTACCGTTATTACTATCGTGTGACGACGGATACTACTCTCTATGCCGTATACGGAAAAGAGAGTGACTATGACGCGTTCATGGAGTCTGTCGGAATTGGCGTATCCAAGAACGGACTGGACTGCTATTTCGATAGCGAGGGTATACCCAAGACGAGGATCAACACCCTGCTTTCTCCGTACAACTGCCCTGACTACGACCAAAACATCCTTTCCACCTCGTTCTTCTATGTCAAGCTGACGGAAGATGCGATCGAAGCCTGCAAGACAGAAGGCGTGATGGATGAGTTGAAGGTGATGGCTCTCTACAGAAAATACAAGAGCGATCTTGACTCACTGATCCGTGAGGAACGGAATTTCACAGGTACGTTATCCGTACCGATCTCAACCGCGCCGACGCCTGTTTACACGTTGGATTACAACGGTTACCGGCACGATATCAAAGGGAAAGGGGAAATTGCTCCGGCAACGCTGACCAACAAGAACAGAGCACAGTATACAACAACCTTTGAATCACAGAGCATCAAAGGAAATGTTTATCTTGCTTCTGCTTTGATGAAGTACAATGAATTAGAATGGATCCCGAGTAATAACGCCGTGGTTTATGATTTTACCGGCGAATATATTGGATAAGAGGAGGATAATTGTGAAAAAATATGAGTCTCCCGAATTTGAAATTGTACGTATGAATTTTACAGAGAACATGCTCACTTATCTTGCCTCTGTAGAAACGGATATGCCGGATATAGAAGATTGATTGCAATGTATCCGGATCGATAAACCTGTCGGATTAGAATTAAATAGGCTCCGGGCAAAAGCCCGGAGCTTATTTGGGAGGAACTATATGAAATTTGTAAAAAAATTTATTTCACTTCTTATCATCATCGGAATTCTTTCTTTTGCATCGGTTTTTGGCGCGGCGGCAATCGACATGAGCGACGACTCCTTTACCTATTCGATTGATTTTGTAAACACGACTGCGACAATCAAACAATACAAACTGAATGAGACCTCCGTCGCCGTGCCTTCTTATTTCCAACAATTCAAGGTTGTCGGGATTGAAAAGTCTGCGTTTGCGGGCAAAGATAATATAGAGTCCGTCCTGCTGCCGCTGACGATTGAGTCAATCGGAGAATCCGCTTTTGAGGGCTGCGCCTCGCTGGAGTATTTTTCTGTTCCATCCTCCGTGAAAAGACTGGGGGTAAGCGTTTGCAAAGGGAATACCGCGTTAAAGAAGGTCGAGTTTAATGCGCCTCTTTTAACGCTTCCTGCCTACTCCTTTTCAAACTGCAGCTCGCTGTCCGACGTCGTGATGAGCGACACTGTCACAACGATCGGACAGGCGGCATTTTCGGGATGTACTTCTCTTAAGGATATTTCTTACTTCGATCACACGAATCGGTTTGAAAGAATCGCTTTTTATAAGAGCGGACTCGAGGAGATTGAGATCAATGAGAACATTACGGCGATATATGATTACACCTTTGCGGATTGCGCGAATCTCACCGGCGTGATGATTCCGGGGACGGTAACATATATCGATCCGACCGCGTTCCTAAATGACAGCAAGCTGACGTTGAAGGTGTATTATGACTCATACGCCCATCATTTTGCGCAGGATAACGGTATCGCGTATCAGCTGATTTCAGATCATGAAATGGGCGATGTAGATCGTTCAGGCTCCGTCAATGTTACCGATGTGACGGTATTGCAGAGATATCTCGCGGAATGGGAGTCGTTTGATGAGGAACAGATGATTCTTGCCGATATGACCGGGGATGATGGAGTAGACATCAGCGACGCGACGGCGATCCAGTTCTATATCGTCAATCATTAATACAAAAAATCGGATAATAAGGTGCTTACGCACCATCCCATACCTCCATTGCCCTCCGCTCTCACGCGGAGGGCGTTTCTTAAGGGAATCTCTAATAATTCAATGTCGTGCAGAAGTACAGAAGATTTATGGCAGAATATTGTCAAAACGCCGCAGGAATACTGACGTATTTCAAGGCGTTTTGGCAAGATTATGCCGTGAAGATTTCGTGCTTATGCGCGGTAGGGAATTTTTAGAGGTTCCCTTAATGTATTGAAAAATCTAGACGCCTTCGGATCTTTGGCGGAACGATGTCAGATTCATGAAAAATTTAGGAGATGATTTCTCTTGACCTCTCCCATGTGAACGACTATAATAGAACTAAAGGAAGTGAAGGCATATGAAATATCACAAGCTGACAGAAAACGCTGTTAAGCCGGAGGGCTTCTGGGGCAAGCTGATGATCCGCTCCATGAACAAAGGTCATAGTGAACTGACCGACTGGGCTTTGGCGCACTTTCCGATAGAAAACGGCAGCCGCGTGCTGGACGTAGGCTGCGGCGGCGGAAGAACCGTCTCAAAGCTCTGTGACCTTGTCGGCAGCGGCAAGGTGTACGGCATCGACTATTCCGAGCTGTGCGTCAAAAAGGCGCAGAAGCTCAATCATAAAAACGTGCTCTGCGGTCGGGCGAGCATTTCGCAGGCGGCGGTATCCGCGCTCCCGTTCGAGGATGAAAAGTTTAACGCGGTCGTCGCGGTGGAAACCTATTATTTCTGGCCTGACAAGCTCGGCGACCTGAAAGAGATTTACCGCGTCCTCAAGCGCGGCGGCAGAATTCTGCTTGTCTTTGAGATGCTGCAGGACGAAAATAACCCCGACAAATGGAAGTCGGTGGAGAACCGTCTCGGCATCGAGGCGGTCAGCCGCGAGGGAATCGAGGACATGCTGTTCCGCGCGGGCTATCTCAATATCCGTTCACACGTTAAAAGCGGCACCACATGGCTGTGCGCGATTGCGGAAAAGGAGTAAGGATGAAAGCGTTAATTACAGGTGCAAGCTCGGGCATCGGCAGAGAATTTGCCCGCTATCTCGCGGAGCTCGGCTATGATTTGATTGTTTGCGCGCGCCGTACCGAAGAGCTGTACAAGCTCAGAGACGAGCTGTCCAACGTCAGCGTGCGCGTGATTACCCTTGATTTGTCCCGCGAGCACGACGCCTTCGACCTGTACGAGCATCTTGCGCTGGACGGCGAGGTAATCGATGTGCTGATCAACAACGCGGGCTTTGGCGTGTACGGAAAGTTTGCGGAGGTACCGCTGGAGCGCGAGCTGCAGCTGGTCCACACCAACATCTCCTCACTGCACATTCTCACGAAGCTGTATCTGCAGGACATGCTCAAGCGCGGCAGCGGATTGATACTCAACGTCGGTTCTATGGCGGGCTTTTCGGCGGGACCGACCTTTTCGAGCTACTACGCCTCGAAAAACTATGTCGTCCGTCTGACCGAGGGCATCCATGAGGAGCTGCGCCGCGACGGAAGCAAGGTAAAAATCTCCGTTCTCTGTCCGGGACCCGTAGAGACGGGCTTTAATGACGCGGCAAATGTCCGCTTTTCGATCAAAGGGCTCAATGCCCGCGATGTGGCGCGGTATGCTTTTGACAAGGCGCGGCAGGGAAAAATGGTAATCATCCCGGGCTTCGGAATGAAGGCTGTCAAATTTTTCTCGCATTTTGTCGGCGAGCGCACCGCAGCACGGATATCCTATGATGTCCAGTCCAGAAAAGATGGGAATTAACCTATGATACAGTTAATCATGCGTATTTACCGCTGGCTCAAGCCGTTCCTCAACAAACTGACGCATGACAATATCTACGCGATCGCCGGACAGTCGGCATTCTTTTTGCTCCTCTCAGCGGTGCCGCTGGCGATATTCGGCGTATCCATTCTGCAGAATCTGCATATTCCCGTTGAAACGCTCAACAGCTTTTTCAGCATCGTTTTTAACGAGGAAGTGTCACAATCCTTTGCGCAGTTTATGAGCAACGTATACGAGAGCGCGACGGGCGTCAGTCTGGTCGCGATCATCGTCACGCTTTGGTCGGCGGCAAAGGGGATACAGGCGATCACCAACGGTCTGAACCGCGTGCATGAAACCTACGAAAACCGCAATTGGCTGGTTCTGCGCATCCGTTCCATGCTTTACACGGTTGTTTTTATTCTGATTCTGCTTGCCACCATGCTGATTGTGGTGCTCGGTTCCACCATCAACGGTTTGCTGAGGGAGTACCACATCAAGATCCCCGGCATATTCGGGGTGTTCTATCATCTCCGTTTTGAGATTATTTTTGTCTATCTGGTAGTGCTGTTCGCAATGATTTACCGCAACGTACCCAACCTGACCCGCGCGGAGCGGAAAAAATACGGCTTTCTCTATCAGCTCCCCGGGGCGTTTTTCTGCGCGGTTTCGTGGCTGGCGCTTTCGCTGGGAATCTCGATATACGTCGATGATTTCAACGGCTTTTCCATCTACGGCAGCCTGACCAAGCTGGCAGTGGTCATGGTCTGGATGTATTTTTGTCTGGTGTGCATGCTGCTGGGAGCAGAGATCAACCGCTATTATCACGGAGAGATCCGCAGCTTTTTCGGATGGCTCCGCAGAAAAAGGAAGAAGAAAAAATGAGATACTTGATTGCGGATTTGGTGACGGAGTTTGAGCCGAAATACGAATCCCTAAAAAAACTCGCCGCACCGTTCGCGTATGAAGGAAACAGAGAAACGGATATCCGTATCGAAATGGATGATGCGTATATTCAGTCTCTGCTGCGAAAAATGGTCAAGGGAACTGCCATAGAGGATGCGGAAGGCTTGGCGGTGTCCTCCGCGTTCAACCGAAGGGCGATCCGGTTTGATACGATGCTGGTTCATTCCTCCGCGTTGGTGCTGGACGGAAAGGCATATCTGTTTTCGGCAAATTCGGGCGTCGGAAAATCCACTCACACCCGTTTATGGCTCAAAAGGTTTGGAGACAGGGTGCATATTATGAACGACGACAAGCCCGTTGTCCGCATCTGTGATGACGGAATCGTCGCCTGCGGCACGCCCTTTGACGGCGGTTCGGGGATCGCCCTCAACGAAAACTACCCTCTCGGCGCGATCATTTTTATAGAACGCGGAGAGGAAAACGCCGTCCGTGTCCCGACAGCCAAGGATGTGATTCAGCGTTTGTATTTCCAGACGGCACGCACCGTCGGATTTGAAACGGCGGAGATGATGCTGGATAATTTTGATAAGCTGATCGCAGGGGCGAAATTTCTTGTCCTGACATGCAACATGGATATTTCCGCAGCGGAGACGGCTTACCGCGCGATTCAAAACTTGGAGCAGTGATGATTGTTCCAGGTTTTTCTTTTTTCAGGCACTTGATATTCCATAATTTTTGCGTTACAATAGAGGAAAGTAATGTAAAAAATCCACATGAAGAAAGGAGAAATCACATGATTAAAACCCTGGCTGTGCATATCAAGGGCTTTATCAGGGAATCGCTTCTCACACCTCTGTTTATGGTTCTGGAGGTCGTGATGGAGACGATAATCCCGCTGCTGATGGCGACCATGATCGATGACGGCATCAACAAGGGCAATATGCAGCACATCATCATCACGGGACTGTGGATGCTCCTGTGCGCGCTGATCGCGCTTTTCGCCGGCTTTATGGGCGGCGTATACGGCGCAAAGGCGTCGGCGGGCTTTGCGAAAAATCTCCGTCTGGCGATGTTTGAGAACATCCAGTCCTTTTCGTTCGCGAATATCGACAAGTACTCCACAGCGGGTCTTGTCACGCACATGACGACGGACGTGACCAATATTCAGAACTCCTACCAGATGCTTCTGCGCATCTGCTTCCGCGCTCCCGTCAACCTCATTGCGGCGATGACAATGGCGATGCTGATCAACGCAAAGCTTGCGAGCGTCTATCTGATCGCGGTTATCTTTCTTGCCGCCGTGATGGCGTTCATCACCATCCGCACCTACAAGTATTTCAGCAAGGTGTTTGAGCGTTATGATGACCTGAACGCAAGCGTGCAGGAAAATGTTTCCTCTATCCGCGTGGTCAAGGCATTTGTCCGCGAGAAGCACGAGGTCGGCAAGTTCAACAAGGCGGCGAATAACCTCTACAGGCTCTTTGTCAAGGCGGAAAACCTGATGGTAGCCGTTTCTCCGCTGATGATGCTGACTGTTTACGGCAGCATCATTGCCATCAGCTGGTTCGGCGCGCTGATGATCGTCGGAAGCGAGCTGACGACGGGCGAGCTGACGACAATGCTCACCTATTGTATGCAGATCCTCATGAGTCTGATGATGCTTGCCTTTATCGTCGTCATGCTGACTATGTCGCTTGCCAGCGCCAAGCGGATCGCGGGTGTACTCAATGAGAAATCAACGCTGTCCAATCCCGAAAACCCCGACTATACCGTTCCGGACGGCAGTATTGATTTTGAGAATGTGTCGTTCAGCTACAGTGAAAAGAGCGAGCGTCCCATTCTCAGCAATATCAATCTTCACATCAAGTCGGGTGAGACCATCGGCATCGTCGGCGGTACGGGCAGCTCCAAGACCAGTCTTGTCAACCTGATCGGCAGACTGTACGACGTTAACGAGGGCAGCGTTAAGGTCGGCGGCAAGGACGTCCGTTCCTATGACCTCGAAACTCTGCGCGACGAAGTCGCCGTTGTGCTGCAGAAGAATGTGCTGTTCAGCGGCACGATACTCGACAACCTCCGCTGGGGCAATGAAAACGCTACTGAGGAGGAATGTATCAACGCATGTAAGCTCGCGTGCGCGGATGACTTTATCGAAGCCTTCCCCGACGGCTACAATACGAGAATCGAGCAGGGAGGCACCAACGTCTCGGGCGGTCAGAAGCAGCGGCTTTGTATCGCCAGAGCCTTGCTCAAAAAGCCGAAGATCCTCATTCTCGACGATTCCACCTCTGCGGTCGATACCGCGACCGACGCGAGGATCCGCAAGGCGTTTGACGAGGAAATCCCCGACACTACCAAGCTCATTATTACCCAGCGTATTTCGGGCGTCGCGAACGCCGACCGCATCGTGGTAATGGAAAACGGCAAAATATCCGCCGTCGGCAACCACGACGAGCTGATGAAAACCTGTCCGGCGTATTCGGAGACCTATATCGAGCAGACTGTCGGCAGCGGTGATTTCGACAAGAAGGGGGGCAACTAATATGGCAGGACATCCCGGTGGAAGCCGCAGACATAACATGCAGCCCCGCCCCAAGGTCAAAAACCCGGGCAAGACCTTCAAGCGGTTGATCGGTTTGATTACCAGACGCTACAAGGTACAGTTCATCCTAGTCTTTGTGTGCATTATTATCAGCGTTTTGTCAAGCGTTCAGGGAACGCTGTTCATCAAGAACCTGATCGATGATTACATTGTCCCGATGAAATCGCAACCCACTCCCGATTTTACGCCGCTTCTGCTTGCGATATTGCGCGTCGCGGTATTCTATCTGATGGGCGCGCTGGCAAACTACGCGCAGTCGCGGATCATGGTTTACGTCACGCAGGGCACGATGCGCGACCTGCGCTGCGACCTGTTTCAGCATATGGAAAGCCTGCCCGTCAAATACTTTGACACCCATCCACACGGCGACATCATGAGCGTCTACACCAACGACGTCGATACCCTGCGTCAGATGATCAGCCAGGGTATGCCGCAAATTTTCAACAGCGCCATTACGATTGTTTCGGTGCTGATCAGCATGTTTGCCATCAGCGTACCGCTCACGCTTGTGACGCTCGCGATGGTATTTGCGGTAATGATGATTTCCAAGTCCCTGATGGCCAAGAGCAGCAAGTATTTCCTTGCGCAGCAGACCGACCTCGGCAAGCAGAACGGCTATATTGAGGAGATGATGAAAGGACAGAAGGTTGTCAAGGTGTTCAACCATGAGAAGAAGAGCCTTGAGGAGTTCAAAGAGCTCAATGATACCCTGTTCCACAGCTCCTACAACGCCAATATGTTCGCCAATATCCTCATGCCGATCAACGCGCAAATGGGCAACCTCAGCTATGTGCTCTGCGCAATCGTCGGCGGTGCGCTCGCGACGGCGGCAAGCGGCTTTTTCGGCATCACGCTGGGAAGCCTTGTCAGCTTCCTGTCCTTCAACAAGAGCTTCAGCCAGCCGATCAACCAGGTCAGCCAGCAGATCAACAGCATCGTGATGGCGCTCGCGGGAGCGGAGAGAATCTTTGAGATGCTCGACGAGCCGGGTGAGGAGGATAACGGCTACGTTACCCTTGTCAACGCTAAAGAGGTCGACGGCAAGCTCACGGAGACGGAGGAACGCACAGGCGTATGGGCGTGGAAGCATGTTCATCAGGCGACAGGTGATGTGGATTACATCCGTCTGCAGGGCGCTTTGGTCATGGACGACGTCGACTTCGGCTATACTGCCGAAAAGACCGTATTGCACAACGTTTCAATATATGCGGAACCGGGTCAGAAGATCGCCTTTGTCGGTTCTACGGGCGCCGGCAAAACAACGATTACTAACCTGATCAATCGCTTTTATGACATTCAGGACGGAAAAATTCGTTACGACGGCATCAATATCAACAAGATCAAGAAATCCGACCTGCGCCGTTCACTTGGTATCGTATTGCAGGAGACGAACCTGTTCAGCGATACCATCATGGAGAATATCCGCTACGGCAGACTGGACGCGACTGACGAGGAGGTCATTGCGGCTGCGAAGCTTGCCAATGCCGACAGCTTTATCCGCCAGCTGCCCGACGGATACAACACCGTGATCAAGGCGGACGGCGGCAATCTCAGTCAGGGACAGCGTCAGATGCTCGCGATCGCGAGAGCGGCAGTCGCGGATCCGCCTGCGCTGATTCTGGACGAGGCGACAAGCTCCATTGATACCCGCACCGAGCGCATGGTGCAGGACAGCATGGATAAGCTGATGAAAAACAGAACGACCTTTGTCATCGCGCACCGTCTCTCGACGGTCAAGAACTCCGACTGCATCATTGTGCTGGAGCAGGGCAGAATCATCGAACGCGGTACCCATGACCAGCTTCTGGAACAAAAGGGCAAATACTATCAGCTCTATACGGGAAACGCCTCCTGATAAAACGAACGCGGACAGTAAATCGCTGTCCGCGTTGTTGCATTCACCCACAAGATATAGTATAATGAAAAAAGGGAGGTGGGTATATGAAGAGAAAAAACCTGTTGACCGCAGCTCTCTTCGCGGTGATCATGCTTGTCGCGTTGTGCTCTTGCAATCTTGAAACGGTTTTCAATAACCTGCCGTATACCGTTACAGAGGACTATACGCCCACTCTTTTGGTGCATTTTCTCGACGTCGGTCAGGGCGATTCGGCGTTTATCGAGCTGCCAAACGGCAAGACGATGCTGATTGACACAGGAGAGAACTATCACGGCGAGGGCATCATCAGCTATATTGAGCGTTGCGGTTACCGGAAGATCGATTATCTTGTCGGTACGCATCCGCATTCCGACCATATCGGTTCCATGAGCTACATCGTGCGCCATTTCAATATCGGAAGCGTGCTGATGCCGAAGGTCGCCGCCAATACGGAGATGTACGAAAACCTACTCAAATCCATCGAGAGCAAGGAACTGACTGTCAAAAATCCGAAAGCGGGTTTAAAAATCATTCGCGGCGATGATTTTTCCGCGCGTGTCCTCGGTCCGCAGGAGATCAGCGAGGATAACTACAATAATGACTCCCTTGTAATCCGTCTGGATTACAAGGACGCGACGTTCTTGTTTATGGGCGACGCGGAACGCGATGAAATAGAGAGTATTACCGCCGATATGAGCGCTGATGTGCTCAAGGTCGGTCATCACGGCAGCGCGAACGCCACATATCAATCGTTTCTGGATAAGGTGCAGCCGCAGATTGCGGTTATATCCTGCGGAGAGAATAACGATTACGGTCATCCGCACCAGTCGGTGCTCAAGCTGTTGAAGCAGGCGGATTGCGATGTTTACCGCACCGACAAGAACGGTACCGTTACCGTCTATACCGACGGGACGAAAATCGGTGTTGCCACTGACGGAGTGAGTATAAGGAGGGCAAAGGAATGAGAAAATTTACCATAGACAGAATCGAGGAGGATAAGGCGGTACTGGAATGTGAAAACGGCGATTTTGTCACGATGGAACTCAGTTCGCTTCCCAAGACAATCCGCGAGGGAGACGTGATTCGTTTCAACACGAACAGCTGTTTTCTCGACGCGGACGAAACCAAACGCCGCAGTCAGAAAATCAGAGCGTTGATGGAAAAGGTTTTTGAGGCGGACGATTAATATTCCGTAAAAGAAAAAAACGCCGGTTAATCGGCGTTTTTTTCCATATTGCGTCCCACGGTAGTGCAGACTACGGCGCAGCTGACAAAACGGCATTTCCCCCAATACAGGTTTTTTGCACATTCACCCAGTGTATTGCCTGTGGTGATGATGTCGTCGATCAGCAAAACGTGTTTGTCCCGGATCAAATCCCGGTCGATCAGGCAAAAGGCTCCGCGTACATTATGGATTCGGTCTTGAAATTTGGCTTTGTGCTGTGGTTTGGTGCGAATGAATTTTACCAGCGTTTCCACATAGGGGAGACCCATTATCTCAGCGCATTCGCGCGCCAGCAGTTCCGCCTGATTATAGCCGCGGCGTGCTTTGTCCTTTTTGTGCATGGGAACGCAGGTCACCAAATCAAAGCTTTTATCCTCGAGCGTTTCCAGAATAGCCTGAACGATCTGCGCTGCCAGCGGCTTGGCATAATCGGCACGGTTGTGGAATTTCAAACAGCGCACTGCACGCGCGTAGGTTCCGTCATAGGGAAATGCGGCCGCGCAGGGGTGACCGCCGCAGGCATAACGCTTGTAGCACATGTCCGGAAAACTACTTTTGCATTTGCGGCAGGCGATATCGTTTTGCTCAATGACTCTGTCGCAGTACGGACAACGCACGGGACAGAGCGAATACGCAGCGCGTTCTTTCCATTTTTTCAAAAGTCCCATGCTTTCACCCCTCTGAAATCTCTGTTTGTATTCTATAACAGGAAAAACATTTTTTGATATCTGTATCGGAACAAAACAAAAAAATAATGATGGAAAACTTGACGAAAAACTTTTTGAAAAAAACTGTTGACAAATGAGTGACCCTGTGATATAATAACACTTGTTGAGTCGAGAGAACAACAAAGTTGAATATGCGAGTGTGCTGGAATAGGCAGACAGGCACGTTTGAGGGGCGTGTGTCTTTGACGTACGGGTTCAAGTCCCGTCACTCGCACCATTTCGGGGCAGTTTTTAACTGCCTCTTTTGTTTTGCCAACTTTTCCCAAAATGCCCAAAAACGGCTGTATTCCCGATAGCAAATAAATGGAATAAAAGTTATTCCAAAACGCAGCTATCTCTTTTTATAAAGCACGAGTTCGGGGTTCTTGCCATCCGTCTCATAGGTGCAAACCAAAATAAAATCCATATTCGCAAGCACTCCAAAGCACCGCTCTCCGCCAAATTCCGACTCAAGCTGATTGCCCAGATAGGTCGTAGCATCGTCAAGGAATTTTACATTTGCTCCGTTCGGAAGAGGATACGCAATGTTGACGTAGCTCCCGGCAAGAGCGTTCAGCGCAGTGACCTTCGGCATTCCGTCAATATGCAGGTCGTTGATTTCATCCACCAGCTGCTTTTTGAAAATCTCGAATTGTCCGTCGTCGCTAAGCTCGGCGTACTTCTTCCAGTAGTTGAGCTTTGGCAAAGCTTGTTTCAGATAGGCACGCGCCTGTTCTTCGGAGAAATTCTCATTCACCATGTGCGGCACGCAGGCGCTGATCAGCGCGTCCATATCGCTGTAGGTATATTCTCCGTCCGCATAACACCATTTGCAGTAATCCTCATTCAGTGTTTTGTCTTTGTTCCTGCCGATGATGGAATCCTCCAGCGGCATTCCGCAGCATTGGCAGATGAGCTGACGGGGTTCTCCGAGCAGCGTGTTGATGGAAACGTCGAAAAGACGTGAAAGCAGCTTCAAGGTTTCGGTATTTGGCACGGTATCGCCGTTTTCCCAGCGCGATACCGCCTGACGTGTTACAAAGACCTTCTCAGCCAGCTCGTCCTGTGACAGACCGTTCTCTGTTCTCAGCTTCAATATGACATCTTTTGTGTTCATGCAAACACCTCCCTATCGTTCATTTTAATATGAAATGAGAGAAAATACAAGCAATCCGCTGTTGCTTTCGACAATAACGCAGAAAATAGGGATATGTTTCAAAAAATATATTGCAAAAAAAGAAAAATAGAATTATAATAGAGGCACGGAAAATAAAAAGCTGAGAGAATAGCAAGCGGAGGAGCAGGAGAAATACCTTCTGCTCTCCGGCAACCAATCATTTCTCAGTCGAAACAGAAGATGACGGGTTGAACCGGGACGCTTTTTTCAAACTTTCTTAAATAAATTTGTATTTTACCTATTTGTTTTTTTGGAAAAGTATAGTATAATAGTAACTTAACGGAAGGATATGCAGACAACCGCTGATAATGAGTAACGGTTGTCCGATTGTGTGTTAGAGGTGGATTATGAGTACAGAGAAGAAACAGACGGAGCAGCCATCGGAAAAGCACGATGACTATGAGGAAATCAGCTCAAGCAGAAATAATTATTCCACAGGCGGATACCGCTATAAAGGAAACCATATTGCCGAGGACGGGCAGGGAAAAGGTAAAAAAGCGCTGTTGATTTCGCTGGTTGCCCTGATTGTGGTTGCCGCAGTCGGAGCGGTAGGGTTTGTGATGTTCAACGGTATCAAGACGGAGCCGCCTGAGCCGACTGCAAAAATAACGGAACCTGTCCCGACCGATTTTACATTTGCACCCAATTCGGTGATAGACGGACTTGATATTTCGGGAAAGACAATGGAGCAGGCAAAGAAGCTGCTCGAGCAGAACGCGGACAGATTTATCACGCCGGTCAGCTTTGAGATCGACGTCAACGGAAAGACAACCTCTCTTGACCAGAGTGATTTCAGCTACAACTATAATATAGACGAGGTGCTGCAGAAGATGAGGTCGGGGATCACAAAGACCACCGATCCCACGAACGGTACCGAAACGCCGCTAACGGTGACCGCCACCGTCACGGAGGATTCCATCAAGAGCAACGTGGACAAGATTTGTGAGGAACGCAATTCCGAGCCGCAGAACGCCAAGGTATCGGTGTTCCATCCTTATGCAAAGAAGCGTTTTGAGTTTGCCGAGGCGGAGGACGGCGTCACTGTCAACGCGGAAGATTTAGTTGAGCAGATTACCGACAGCTTTGCCAAGGGCAACGCGATGAGCAAAATCACCGCGGAGGTTGAGAAGAAAAAGGCAGACATGAGCGCGAGTCAGCTTGAGGACAGGCTCGTCAAGCTCGCTTCCTACGAAACCTATTCCTACAACACAGAGGACGGCACCACCAATATGCGCGTATCGCTGGAAGCCTGCAACGGTTCCATCATCGAGCCGGGCGGAACGTGGTCGTTTAACGCGTGCACGGGAGACTCCAATCTGGAATCCAACGGATACAGACCCGCGAGTGTTATCTCCGAGGGTCAGCTTGTTGAAGGAATCGGCGGCGGTATCTGCCAGTCCAGTTCTACCATCTATAATGCCGCACTGCGCGCAAATATGAAGGTCGTTGAACGCTATAATCACAAGTGGGCGTCCAGCTATGTTCCGACGGGTCTTGACGCGACGATCGACTATCCGAATCTTGATCTCAAGCTCGGCAACCCCACAGACTGTCAGATGTTTATAGAGTGCAAGGAAGTCGGTTATACGCTCTATTGTTCCATATGGGGAGCAAAGCCCGAAGGCTATGATGAAATCCGCACGCATAATGAACTGGGCGATACGGGGGAGAAGTCCTATTCCGTCCGCACGTGGAGGATCTATTATAAGGACGGCAAGGAGATCGACCGCGAGGAGCTTCCCAAGTCCTCTTATGACAACGATTACGGCGTGGTATTCTCCGAAGCCGACAATGATTCCCAGGCAGTTGATACCAATGTGGATGAAGCAGGCGGAAACACTTCGTCAGGCTCCGGCTCCAACAGCGCAGGCTCCGGAGATTCTGACAACAATTCTCAGGACGCCCAGACCTACTACTATTACGTGGAAGAGCAGTATGATGACAGCAGCGAGGAAAACGAAGCGTTTGATTATCAGGAATAATACGCAGCGAAAAAAACCGTTAGTATTCGTATAAAGGCAAAAAGTGACACCGTGCAAACAGAGAGGTAAGTTTGCACGGTGTTTGTATTTATCTGATATCAAAAATGCCCCAAAGCCGAAAATAGCTTTGGGGCAGCTGTACATATCCTAGTGATGAAATAAATCGGTGTTCTGCCGCATACGGCATCGATCATGCCGGCGGGAGATACGACTGTCAGTTACTCTCCCTGTTTGCAGATAACCGCTTTGAGAGTCATAAAAATAATTTTCCAATCAACCCAGAAACTGCGTTCCTCGATATATTTCAGATCAAGAGCCATCCAGTCGTCAAAGGAGATCTCATTTCTGTTAGGCTGAATCTGCCAATAACAGGTCAGCCCGGGCTGAACATACATTCTCTGCATCTGCAGTTCGTTATATTGCTCCACTTCTCTAGGGAGGGCAGGCCGCGGACCGACGATACTCATATCGCCTTTCAGGATATTCCAAAGCTGGGGAAGCTCGTCGATGCCTGTTTTCCTGATAAACTTACCCACTCTCGTGATTCTCGGGTCGTCTTTCATCTTGAAAGCGGGACCGTCCATCTCGTTGCTTTTGATCAGTTCCTTCAGTCTGTCTTCCGCGTCGGAATACATAGAACGGAATTTATACATTTTAAAAGGCTTGTTGTTTCTGCCGCACCGGGTCTGACAGAAAATCGGACTGCCGTGAGGATCGTCGAAAAATACGACTAATGCTGTCAGTGTCATAACAGGAAACAGAACGATCATCGCCAGACCGCTGAAAAGAATGTCCTGAAACCGGCGTCCGAACCAATAAAGCTTTTTCTTTTTCAACAAATCACTTTTATCCAGCTGCTTTAACTGAATTCTATTCTCTGAGAGGGCATCCATAAAAATATCATCCTTTAAAATACAGTTAGAGAAAAGATACTTAGCTCAATAAAATAAGAGTGAAAACTATTTCCTTCACTCTTTTTCATCGAAACATAATCTTTCAAATCCGAAATCATGCCAAAGCAAGAAACATGAATCACCATTATTCATTAATGCTTTAGAAACCGATAATGATGAAGCCGATCATCATTGCCGAAAAGCTTTGAATCTGTCCGAAGCCGGCAAAAACATGTTCTTTCAAAAAACCTGCATTCCCTCTCAAAATCGTTTGAGACGCTGAAAAGCAAAGAAAGCATTAAGACTTACATTATTGATAATAGCATTAATCTTTTGAAAAGTCAATAAATTTCAGATATTTAAGTCTTGGCATCATATGTATTTGTCATTTCAGTATAACATTTTTTCTTTATTATTTGTTTTGTTATGTACCTTTTTTCGGATATTGCCGTTTTTTGCCTTATCCGGTTCCTCTCCGACGAACAGAAACAGCGGGATACAAGACTTCCGAAAACCGTAAAAACGAGCTGACGGGTTGGAAAACAGGCAGCCAAACGGTTTTCCGACGAGTCTTTGAGCAGTTCCGTCACCCGAAAAAACAGCGTCGACCTTTGCGTTTTCCCGGCATTGACGGGAAGGAGAGAAGGCGTTGAAAACGATTCCATAAAGCGGCAGGGCGCTTAAATGAAAAATCCCGGGGAATGGAACAAAAACGCGGAAAACTGTGGTGATTTACGCTGAATCGTTACAGACTTTATATCAAATTACTGGTTAGCTTTGTCTATTGCCATTTGTCCTGTTTTGTGGTAAAATAAGGTCGGAAGATAGGGATTAATTCTGTTGCGCGAAGAGAAGAGAACGGAGCAAGGAAGCTAACCTTTGGTTTGCTGAAAAGCGCGTGCTATTCCATAAAGGCACACCAAATCGCATTCCGCTGACTTGACAGTATAACAAAAAACCGTCAATAGGGCTGATTATGTTAGGGTTAAATGACAAAAACGGCTGAAATACTGATTATTTACTTGAAATTCATTGACTTTTGAAAAGCATAATGATATTATCGTTATGTTACACAATGAAGACAAAAGCTCATTTTGTCAGTATTTATCGCATTATGTGCTGTTTTGGACAGTCAGGGAAAGGCGGCAGTGTGTTCGCTTTTCGGGACGCAGAGCAGGTCAGGACATTGCGGTCGTTCTCATTTCTTTGGAAAACGACGGGACAGTGCAAGTTCTGCATGATGCGCAGCAGACGCAAGGCTTGTTTTGATTGGGAGTGAAGGGTATGATTTCACTCTCATTTTTATGAGATAATATTTTGAGAGGTCAGCGTATGAAAGGAATCATTTTAGCAGGCGGAAGCGGCACAAGACTGTATCCGCTGACGAAAGTAACATCAAAGCAGCTCCTTCCGATTTATGATAAGCCCATGATATATTACCCGATGTCGGTTCTGATGATGGCGGGCATCCGGGATATTCTCATTATCTCGACGCCGCAGGACACGCCCAGATTTGAAAGTCTTTTGGGCAGCGGAAACCAGTTTGGCGTTAATTTGCAGTTTGCCGTTCAGCCCTCACCCGACGGACTCGCGCAGGCATTTATTATAGGCGCGGATTTTATCGGCAGCGACAGCATAGCGATGGTGCTTGGCGATAATATTTTTGCGGGACACGGAATAAAGAAGCGTCTGAAAAAGGCGGTAGAGAATGCGGAAACGGGAAAGGGCGCAACGGTATTCGGATATTACGTCGACGATCCCGAGCGTTTCGGAATCGTTGAATTTGACAGTACGGGCAAGGCGGTTTCGATTGAAGAAAAGCCCGAGAAGCCCAAGAGCAATTACTGCGTAACCGGACTGTACTTCTATGACAACAGGGTAGTGGATTACGCGAAGAGCCTCAAGCCCTCGCCGCGGGGAGAGCTTGAAATCACCGACCTGAACCGGATCTATCTCGAAAACAACGCGCTGAACGTGGAGCTTCTCGGCCAGGGCTTCACATGGCTGGATACAGGCACTCATGAAAGTCTGGTCGAGGCGACAAACTTTGTCAAGACGGTGGAAAGCCACCAGCACAGAAAAATAGCGTGTCTTGAGGAGATCGCGTATCTGAACGGCTGGATTTCCAAAGACGACGTGATGGCGGTTTATGAGGAACTAAAAAAGAATCAGTACGGTCAGTATTTAAAGGATGTACTTGACGGAAAGTATCTTGACGTACTGCACTAACTAATATGTTGATGTGAGGTTATGGAAATGACAATTATTGTAACAGGCGGAGCAGGCTTTATCGGTTCCAACTTTGTGTTCCACATGCTGAAGGAGCATGAGGATTACAGAATCATCTGTCTTGATAAGCTGACCTATGCGGGCAATCTGTCAACCCTGAAATCCGTAATGGACAATCCGAATTTCAGATTTGTCAAGGCGGACATCTGCGACAGGGAAGCGGTAGAAAAGCTTTTTGAAGAAGAAAAGCCCGATATTGTTGTAAATTTCGCGGCTGAGAGCCACGTTGACCGTTCCATAGAGAACCCCGAGATATTTTTACAAACCAATATTATCGGCACGGAAGTGCTGATGGATGCCTGCAGAAAGTACGGTGTTCAGAGATATCATCAGGTTTCGACCGATGAAGTATACGGCGACCTGCCGCTTGACAGACCTGACCTGTTCTTTACCGAGGAGACTCCCATACATACAAGCAGCCCGTACAGCAGCTCAAAGGCAGGCGCAGATTTACTTGTGCTTGCGTATCACAGAACCTACGGACTGCCTGTTACTATTTCAAGGTGCTCCAACAACTACGGACCGTACCATTTCCCCGAGAAGCTCATTCCGCTGATGATAGCGAACGCGCTTGCGGACAAGCCGCTTCCCGTTTACGGAGAGGGCGTCAATGTCCGCGACTGGCTCTATGTTGAGGATCATTGCCGCGCGATCGACCTCATCATTCACAAGGGCAGAGTCGGCGAGGTCTATAATGTCGGCGGTCACAATGAGATGCGGAATATCGACATCGTAAAGCTGATCTGCAAGGAGCTCGGCAAGCCCGAGAGCCTGATCACATATGTTACGGATCGAAAGGGCCACGACATGCGGTATGCGATCGATCCGACAAAAATACACAACGAGCTCGGATGGCTGCCGGAAACGAAGTTTGCCGACGGCATAAAAAAGACGATAAAATGGTATCTCGAAAACCGTGACTGGTGGGAAGAGATTATTTCAGGCGAATATCAGAACTATTACGAGAAGATGTACGCAAACCGATAAGGAGTTCACAAATGAGGGTGTTTGTTACAGGCGTCTGCGGACAGCTGGGACACGATGTGGTCAATGAGCTGATCGCGCGCGGTCATGAGGCGGTTGCCGGCGATATCACGGAACAATACAGCGGAGCGGATGACGGCAGCGCTGTTGTTTCGGCTCCCTACAAGCAGCTTGATATCACGGACAGCGAGGCTGTAAAGACGGTGCTGACGGAAGTGCAGCCGGACGCGGTGGTGCATTGCGCCGCGTGGACGGCAGTGGATGCCGCGGAGGACGAAGAAAACAAAGCAAAGGTTTATGCCGTCAATTCCGACGGCACAAGGAACATTGCGGCAGTCTGCAGGGAGCTTGACTGCAAGATGATATACATCAGCACGGATTACGTTTTTGACGGCGAGGGAACCGAGCCGTGGCAGCCGGACTGTAAAGCGTACGCGCCTCTTTGTGTTTACGGAGACAGTAAGCTGAAGGGCGAGCTTGCCGTCAGCGAGCTGCTGGAAAAATACTTTATCGTCCGTATCGCGTGGGTTTTCGGCAGAAACGGAAACAACTTCATCAAGACCATGCTGAAGGTCGGAAAAAAATACGACACGGTACGCGTAGTCAACGATCAGATCGGCACGCCTACCTATACGTACGATTTGTCGAAGCTGTTGGTCAGCATGTGTGAAAGCGACCGCTACGGCTGCTACCACGCGACAAACGAGGGCGGCTACATCAGCTGGTATGATTTTACGAAAGAAATATACAGACAGGCAGGCTATTCCACCGGGGTTGTCCCTGTCACAACAGAAGAATACGGGCAGTCAAAGGCAAAACGCCCCCATAACAGCCGTTTAGATAAATCAAAGCTTTCGCGGAACGGATTTGCACTGCTTCCTGCGTGGCAGGACGCGCTTTCAAGATACTTAAAGGAGATAGAATACTGATGGGACAAATCACAGTTGAGAAGAACGTCGGCGGAATTGAAGGACTTTGCGTGATCACTCCCGCAGTTCACGGTGACAACCGCGGTTACTTTATGGAAACGTATAATGAGAACGACATGAAGGAAGCGGGAATCGATATCACCTTTGTGCAGGACAATCAATCGATGTCAGTCAAAGGCGTGCTGCGCGGACTTCATTTTCAGAAGCAGTTTCCGCAGACAAAGCTTGTGAGAGCGATCAGGGGCGCCGTATTTGACGTAGCGGTTGATTTGAGAAGCGGCAGCAAGACGTTTGGAAAATGGTACGGCGTAGAGCTGACCGAGGAAAACAAAAAGCAGTTTTTGATTCCCCGCGGATTTGCTCACGGCTTTCTTGTGCTGAGCGACACGGCGGAATTTGTCTATAAGTGCGATGATTTCTATCACGCGAATGATGAAGGCGGTCTTGCGTGGAACGATCCCGAGATCGGTATTGACTGGGCAGGATACGGCGTCTGCGGAGAATACGGCGGAACCGCGAGCGGCGACGGCTACAGTCTTTCGGACGGTACGCCGCTGAAGCTCAGCGAAAAGGATCAAAAGTGGAGCGGAATCAGGGATACCTTCCGGTTTAACTGATTTACTTAGTGAAGGAGTCTGGAGCAATGGCTAACAAATACACAATCGCAGTTGCAGGAACAGGTTACGTTGGTCTTTCGATCGCAACATTGCTGTCGCAGAACCACAAAGTGTACGCGGTTGACATTATCCCCGAAAAGGTTGAGCTGATCAACAAGAGAAAGTCACCGATTCAAGACTGCTATATAGAAAAATACCTTGCGGAAAAGGAACTGGATTTGACGGCAACATTGGACGCTGTAACGGCTTACAAGGCTGCCGATTTTGTCGTTATTGCCGCGCCGACAAATTACGACAGCAAGACGCAGCATTTTGACACCTCCGCAGTGGAAGCGGTCATCAAGCTGGTCATGCAGAACAATCCCGACGCGGTCATGGTGATCAAATCCACGATTCCCGTCGGCTACACGAAATCCATCAGAGAAAAGACGGGAAGCAAAAATATCATATTCAGCCCCGAGTTTCTGAGAGAATCAAAGGCGCTTTACGATAACCTTTACCCGAGCCGCATCATCGTCGGCACGGATATGGAAGACGAGCGGCTTGTCAAAGCGGCGCACACCTTTGCGGAGCTTCTGCGGGAGGGCGCGCTCAAGGAAGACGTAGAAACGCTATTCATGGGCTTTACGGAAGCGGAAGCGGTCAAGCTTTTTGCGAATACCTATCTTGCTCTGCGCGTCAGCTTTTTCAACGAGCTTGACACCTATTCGGAGATGAAGGGGCTTGACACACAGCAAATCATCAACGGCGTATGTCTTGACCCGAGAATCGGAACGCATTACAACAATCCCTCTTTCGGCTACGGCGGATACTGTCTGCCGAAGGACACGAAGCAGCTGCTTGCCAATTACCGAGACGTTCCGCAGAATCTGATCGAAGCGATTGTTGAGAGCAACCGGACGAGAAAGGACTTTATTGCCGACCGCGTCCTGAATATCGCGGGCTATTATGATTATTACAACCGCGGCGACTTTTCTGCCGAAGCGGAGAAGGAATGTGTCATCGGCGTGTTTCGTCTGACGATGAAGAGCAACAGCGATAACTTCCGTCAAAGCTCCATTCAGGGAGTGATGAAGCGCATCAAGGCAAAGGGCGCCACTGTCATCATTTATGAACCGACGCTTGAAAACGGCAGTACGTTTTTCGGCAGCAAGGTCGTCAATGATATCGAGGAATTCAAGAAGCGCTCTCAGGCGATCATTGCCAATCGCTATGACAGCTGTCTGGATGATGTGAGTGAAAAAGTGTACACAAGAGATTTGTTTAGAAGGGACTAAGTGATAATGAATTATATTATTTTCGGCGGCTCCGGATTTATCGGAACACATCTGATTCACCTGCTTAACGAAACCAAGAACAAGGAAGATAAAATATACGACCTTGATATCGTCATGCCCGGCGAGGAGGGCGTAGTTCCGGGAATTGTTGAGAAAAACGAAAACGTTCAATATATCCGTTTGGATGTACGCAAACCGATCGAATTTGATTTTACACCCACTGAAAATGATATTATTTTTAATCTTGCGGCGGTTCACCGCACTCCGGGACATCCCGATCACGCATATTTTGAGACCAATATCCTCGGCGCTGAAAATGTAGTTGCCTTTGCGGAAAAGCACAATATCCATAAGATCCTTTTTACCAGCTCCATCGCCCCGTACGGCGCGGCGGAAGAGCTGAAAACAGAGGAAACGCTTCCGACTCCCAATACGCCCTACGGTATCAGCAAGTTTGTCGCCGAGAAGATCCATGAGAAGTGGCAGAATGCCGATAAGGACAAGAGAGAGCTGACAATCGTCCGTCCGGGCATAGTTTACGGAAAGGGCGAGCACGGCAATATGACGCGGCTGTACAACGGACAGAAAAAGAGATACTTTTTCTATGCCGGCAGAAAGGATACAATCAAGGCGTGTATTTACGTCAAGGAGCTTGTCCGGTTCTTTAAATACAGAATGATCGACAATGATTTTGTAGGCGTTGATATATTCAACTGCAGCTTTGAGCCTGCGTACACCATCCAGCAGATTTGTGAAACGATGCAGAAAGCGACGGGGATGAAAAGACACATCATGCTGGTGCCGTCATGGATTCTGATGCCGGCGGCGCATATTCTCGGACCGATCGGCGGCAAGAAAGTCGGCATCCATCCCGCGAGAATAAAGAAGCTGATGGTATCGACGAATATCAGCGGAAAAAAGCTTTCCGAAACGGATTACAAATTCCACTACGCCTTTGAAGACACCTTCAAAGACTGGTTTAATGATTGCAATAAAGAGGGACTTTTTTAATAAAAGGGGAACAGAACAATGGGAATGCAAAAGATTGAGTATTTGATCAAGCATAACGCGTTTGTACAAAAGGCGTATGTGGTAGTCATGAGCGCGGGCTTCCGGTTTATCGGACTGTTTATCAAGAAAAACCCGCATCAGGTGTTTTTTCAGTCTCTCATTGGCAGAAACTACGGAGACAGCCCCAAAATCATCTTTGACGCCATGCGTTCCGATCCGGATTTCAAGGATTTTAAATATGTCTGGGCGTTTGTTGATCCGGACAAGTTCAGCGTACCGGATAATACGGAAAAGGTCGGTCTGAACAGCCTGAAGTATTTCACAAAGGCGATCCAGTCGGGCGTTTGGGTCTGCAACGTCAATATTGAAAGAGGTCTGCTTTTTAAGCCGAGGAAAACCGTGTTTCTGAACACAGGTCACGGCGGACAGTTCAAGGTTGACGGCAACGCGCAGAAAAACAGAAACGACTACGACTATTCTGACGTCGATATGTTCTGCAGCTTTTCAAAATTTGATGAAGATATCAACGTCAGGGATTATAAGGTCAGACGGGAAGCGAGCGTCATCTGCGGCGTCCCGAGAGACGATGAATTATATCATGTAACCCCCGAAACGGTAAAACAGGCGCGCAAAAAGCTGGGGATCCCGGACGGAAAGAAAGTGATTCTTTACGCTCCCACATGGAGAGACAGCTCGGACGGCGGCGAGAATTACTCCATCGCACCTCCGATGGACATTGCGCTTTGGAGAAAGAAATTAAGCAAGGACTATGTACTGCTGTTCCGCGCGCATCATCTCACCACAAAGTCGATGAATCTGGAATATGATGACTTTGTCATTAACGGTTCTCTGGAGCAGAATGTCAATACGGTTCTTGTTGCCTCGGATATTCTCATCACGGACTATTCCTCCATTGCCTACGATTACTCCATCCTGGAAAGACCGATCGTTGATTTCGCGTATGATTATGAAGAATACAAAAACACAAGAGGACTTAACGAGGAGCTGGAGGTCATGTTCCCTGGCTCGGTCTTTTTCAATCAGGAGCAGATTCTTGAACACATATTGACAATGGATTTCGAGGAAGAGAAGAAAAAGACAATAAAGGTAAAGGAAAGGTATGTTCAGGGCGGCGGCAACGCGACGCAGGTGTGCATGAATTTCATAAAAACCAGACTAGGTATGAATGAATCAAACACCGCCGGCTGAAACATGAGGGAGAGTAGAGATGCTTAATTTTACAGTAGGACCGGTCATGTCCTCCGCGTCTGTCCGAGCGATAGGAGCGGAGCAGGTGCCGTATTTCCGCACCGCGGAGTTTTCGGCAGTCATGCTGGAGAACGAAAAATTGATCAAGAAATTCGCGAAAGCCGAAGAAAACGCGCGCGTTGTCTTTTTGACTTCATCGGGCACGGGCGCGATGGAAGCGGCGGTGATGAATTGCTTTACCCCCAAGGACAAGGTGCTGGTGATTGACGGCGGAAGCTTCGGACACAGATTCGTTGAATTGCTGGAGATCCACGGCGTTCCCTACACGGCGATCCATCCCGAATTCGGACAGGGCGTCACAGAGGAAACTCTCAGACAATATGACGATAAGGGCTACACGGGATTTCTTGTCAATCTGGACGAAACATCCGTCGGTGTTCTTTACGATATCAGGCTGATCAGTGATTTTTGCACCAGAAATCACATTTTCCTGGTGGTGGATTCCATCAGTTCGTTCCTCTGCGATGAATTTGATATGAAAGCGCTCCATGTGCAGGTGATGATCACCGGTTCGCAGAAAGCGCTTGCGTGTCCTCCGGGCGTAGCTCTCGTTGTGTTATCGGAAGAGGCGGTCGAGAGGGTAAACAACAATCGTCCGCGTACCATGTATTTCGATCTGAAATCAGCCCTCAAGAACCAGGAAAGAGGTCAGACGCCGTTCACCTGTGCCGTAGGAATCCTATTGCAGATCAACCGCCGTCTCAGGGAAATCGACGCGGCGGGCGGCGTGGATTCCGAAGTACAGCGCATCGGCAATCTTGCGAAGTATTTCAGAGAGAGAATCAGCGGTTTGCCGCTGCAGATCATCTCAGATTCTCTGCCGAACGCGGTAACGCCGCTCACTCCGACAGGCGGCGTATCCGCATTTGATATCTTTACGACTCTCAAGAATGAGTACGGCATCTGGGTATGTCCCAACGGCGGAGAGCTCAGAGATAAGGTGTTCAGGGTCGGTCATATCGGAGCGCTGACCGAAAACGATTTTGATACATTGATCGAAGCTTTTCATGATATGCACCGTTTGGGATTACTCTGATCAGGACGGCGCGGAAGGTCAATCGAGGTATGGGAAATGGTTAAGGTAATTACATACGGTTCATATGATTTGCTTCACTATGGACATATTCGGTTACTGGAAAGAGCGAAAGCGCTCGGAGATTATTTGATCGTCGGCGTGACGTCCGATGATTTCGACAAAAAAAGAGGGAAAATCAACACCCAGCAGCCCCTGATGGAACGGGTGGAAGCGATACGGAAAACAGGTATTGCCGACGAGATCATCATTGAGGAATATGAAGGACAGAAGATAGACGATATTCTCAGATTCGGCGTCGACATTTTCACGGTCGGTTCCGACTGGGTCGGAAAATTTGATTATCTTAACGAATACTGCGAGGTTGTGTATCTTCCCCGCACCACAGGTATTTCAAGCTCAGATATCCGTTCGTGCAAAAGACAGATACGGCTGGGCTTTGTAGGGGACTACGAAACACGCATCCTCAAAAAGTTTTATAACGAATGCAAATATGTAAACGGGCTGGAGGTCTCGGGCATCTGTTCCATGACAAAGACGATCGCGGATGAAATGGAAGCGCCCGGCCTTTACGTGACGGACAGCTTCAATGATCTGCTTGACAGGTCGGATGCGCTGTTTATCCTGTCGCATCCTGACCTGCACTACGCGCAGATCAGGGAAGCGTTGGAGAGAGGGAAGCATGTTTTGTGCGAATCCCCGGTCACCTTGGACAGAGAAACGTACTGCGAACTGACTCGATTGGCAAAAGAAAAAAATCTGATTCTGATGAATGACATCAAGACAGCCTATTCGACCGCGTATTATCGTCTGATACTGCTGGTAAAGAGCGGAAAGATCGGCGATGTTGTTTCCATTGACGCAACCTGTACAAGCCTACACGAAATACA
Source organism: Ruminococcaceae bacterium P7 (assembly GCA_900100595.1). GTDB lineage: Bacteria > Bacillota > Clostridia > Oscillospirales > Acutalibacteraceae > Ruminococcoides. The sequence goes on along the minus strand of FMUA01000012.1, from coordinate 53,199 downwards.
AAGAGAAAACCTGAAATATGCGTGGAACAGTATCTGCTACTGGGGTCCCACAGCGCTCCTGCCCGTGTTCCAGCTGCTGGGAACCGACTATGTTGACGTCAAGCTGATCAGCAAGCTGCTGGACAAGGACAGCCGATACGATCAATTTACCCGCATCAATCTCATCTATCCGAACGGCACGGCGACAGTCAGTGTCGGCAGGGGCGTAAAATCGGAAGGCGAGCTGGTTATTTCGGGAACCAAAGGATATATTTATGTTCCGTCTCCCTGGTGGAAAACGGATTATTTTGAAATCAGATATGAAAATCCCGCTGATAACAAACGATACTTTTTCCAATTGGAAGGAGAAGGTATCAGGCAAGAGCTGGTAGCATTCTTAAAGGCCATTGATGCAGGAAGATCCGCGTCATTTATCAGTGATGACGTCGCTTCGTGTATCAGTGATATCATGGATCTGTTCCATAGAAAGGAAAACCTTGTAACCATATAAGGCTGTAGTCTTTATGAATATAACAATTGCAGGGAAAAGACTCATCAGCACATACCACCATTACATTATGAAATTAAAACCGGAAAACTTTATCAGCTACCCGGTTGACGGTTATGAATCCAGAATCATAACACTTGAAGATATCGATATATTGGCTCAGGGCGGTTTGCGATAGCAAATATGAAGCCGTATCTGACGCGTGAGAAGGAATAGTCAACAGGCTTTCTGTTTTTTGAAAAGAGCAGTAAAAAACCTGTCGGCTATATCTGGCTTATCAGGCGCAACGGAAATGAGCTGAGCTACAGAGTACGCAAGACAGACACGGTTATTTCATGCGTGTTTGTATTCAAGGAATACAGGGGAAGAAATATCGCGAATCTGATGATTTCCAAAGTGATAGAAACGCTCAGGGAAGAAGGAGGAACCGAGGTTGCGTTAGGCGTAAGAAAAGCCAATGCGGCAGCGATTCGCGCGTATGAAAAATGCGGTTTTCAGATAACCGGTGAAAAAACATATTCCCGTATACTCAGAAAGACTTTTCCGTATCATATCATTTGATTCAACAAACGGGTGAGGGAAGACTGCGGAGAGCGAATGTGTATGAATAGGTGATAGTAAATGAATTTTTTATTTGTCTTATATATCGGATTTGATCAGCACGGTCCTTCCGTGCATTTGCTGAAAGAGATGATCAGGCAGTGTCTGGAGAGCGGCCATCACGTCCGTATGATAGTAACGAACCACGGCGGTTCGGATCCGGATATTCCTGTCGAGTTACAGCATTACAAAAACCTGCATTGCGATGTGATTTATGACAAATCCCTGAAAAAGAGCGCTTTGGTCAAACGGTATTTTCAGGATTTTCGATACGCGTTTTTATGCAAAAAAATCTATAAGCGCTATAAGGACACGGACGCCGTATTTCTTCAGTCAAACCCCAGTCCGTTAATTGCGCTGAAGATGCTGAAACGGACATTGAAAGCGCCCGTATTATTTAACGTCCAGAACATTTTTCCCATTGACGCGGGCGTTCTGCACAAGCTTCCGACGCATGGAATCAAGGGGATCCCTTATTCCGTATTCCGGAAGATGCAGCAGTCGGCATATAAGAAATCCGATCTCATCGTAACGATTTCCGAAGATATGAAGCAGACGCTGCTGAACGAAAAGGTACCCGAATCCAAAATCAGAGTCATCTACAATTGGAGTTACAGCGACGAAGCGGCAGAAATTGCGGATGAGGACAATCTGTTCCTTCGGGATCACCCGGAGCTTATGGACAAGTTCAGGGTTGTATTCGCGGGCAATTTGGGCGCGATGGTAAATCCCGTCTTGTTTGCCGAGGCTGCGGAAAAAATGAAAGCCTATTCCGACATCATATTTATCATTATCGGCGACGGCAATAATATGAATCTGCTGAAAAGCATGGCAAAAGAAATGAATCTTACCAACATGGTCTTTTTCCCGTATCAGCCGAAGGAGTACGCGCGCCACAACTACGCGATGGCGAACGTGAATATCAACGCGCTTCCCAAGGGCATCATCACGACCTGCATGCCCAGTAAGACGTCAACGATTCTGAACGCGGCAAGACCGATGGTCGTCGCGGTTGAAAAAGAGTCCAGCTACGCGAAGATTCTCAGCGAGGTCGACAAATGTGTTGTCGTTGACTGGAATGACAGCAAGGGCTTTTCGGACGCTATCATACATTTTTATGAAGAAAACATCGTTTCCGAGTCATCCAACGCGAGAGAGGTATTCAAATCTCTTTGTTCTGTTGACAACGCAAAGAAATATGTTGAGTGTTTAGAGGAATTAAAAAATGAAGCTTTATAACCTGATATATAAGCTCTTAGGCGTAGAATACGGAAAGGGATTCCGGCTGAAGGGATTTCCCGTAATCGTTCCCAAAAAGCGCGGCGGCATCAAGATCGGAAATAATGTCACCATCAATTCGTCGCTGTTTTCCAATCTTCTCGGTCTTTATCAGCGCACGATCATCGTATCGAGAACGCCGCAGGCGGAGATCATTATCGGAGACGATGTGGGAATATCGGGAGCGACCGTTTACGCGAGAGAGAGAATTGAAATCGGCAGCCACACCAGAATCGGCGCGAACGTCAAGATCATCGACAACGACTTTCATCCGACCGATCCCGCGTTACGGCTGGAGGCGTCCCATCTGAATATGGGGATAAAGCCCGTGTCGATAGGAGAGAACGTGTTTATCGGCTGCAACAGCATAATTCTGAAAGGCGCGACCATCGGCGACAATACCACCATCGGCGCGGGAAGCGTCGTCAGCGGAACGATTCCCGCGAACTGTATCGCCGCGGGCAATCCCGCGCGGGTCATCAAAAGATTGGATGATAAAAAATAAATCTATTACAGCCGTCACCGCGTATCGCTCAAAATGAGCAAATGTCTGCCGGCGCGATTTTGTCAAGGAACCAAGGGGGAACATAAACATGAGAGTTGCATTTATAGCGGTAAATTATAACAATTATCTGATTTCGTTAAACAATGTCTCGAACATCCTGAGCCTGAAGGGTGATGTTGAGCGAGACGTGATTATCGTGGACAATGCTTCGGATGAAAAAGACTATCATGCGCTGAAAGAGGGATTCATCGAATCCGATCATACCTTTCTGGTTCGGTCGGACAAAAACCTTGGTTATTTCGGCGGCTTGAATTACGGACTGAAAGCCATCGACTTGAAGAAATACGACTATGTGGTGATCGCGAACAATGACCTGATCTACCGTTATGATTTTCTGGAGGTTCTCGAGAAATCGGAATATAAAGAAAACTGCATGGTCATTGCGCCGGAGCTGATCACGATAGACGGCCGTTATCAGAACCCGCAGAGAGTCAATAAACCGTCGAAGAAGCGGCGCATGAGTTATGATCTTTACTACAGCAATTACGTGATATCCCAAACGATGCAGTTCTTGTATTCAACTTTTCTCAGGAAGAAAAGAAAAGAGAGAGACAGAGTGCTGACCAAGACGGATATTTTCCAATTGACAGGCGCCTGCATGATACTTACCCCGAAGTTTTTTGAGTGCTGCGGCTATCTGGACGATTCCGTTTTCATGTGGGGAGAAGAGGTGCTGCTGGCGCATCAGGTCGAGGTGGCGAAGGGCGTGATCACGTATGATCCGTCACTGTATGTCCTGCATATGGAGAGCGCGTCCGTCAATAAGATATCCTCGAGAAAAAGCTTCAAGATGACAAAAGCATCATATAAAATCTATCGGGATTACTATAAATAACGGGGTAGAGGGAAATTGGAAACAATATTTGTCGCGAATGTTTTAAATCATAAAACAGAAGGAATCTATAAAAAAATCTGTGCGGAGGCGGCCGCTCTGGGAAAAGCCGCAGGCAAATGCACGCTGGTGACCAAAAGCGAAAACGGCTGTGTTGTCACGGATACGTCCGATTGGACAGAACAGGAATACAATGAGGGCGTACTGAAAAAAGTGAAAGCGCTGATAGCTGAAAAGCGCTTCAAAATCATCTATATCCGGCTGATGGTGCCTGATTTTGCGCTGATCTCTCTGATGAAGGAGGCGCATCAGAACGGAATCAAGGTATATTACGAGATTCCCACATATCCCTATTACGCCGAGCAATTCCGCACTTCGAGGAAGAAATACAGAGCTGTCGCGAAAATCACGATGGATTTTATGTTTTCTCCTCTGATTCACAAATATGCGGATCACATTGTGACGATAAAAAGCAACAGCCGCATAAAAATGCACAAAAAGATGGTAGAAATAACGAACGGCGTAAAGATAGACAATATCAAAGCCAAGAGTTACGCGAATGCATGGGACGGGGTATTCCGAATGGTAGCGGTCGGCACGCTTTATCCGTATCATGGTTATGATCGGGTATTGAAGGGACTGAAGCAGTGCCATGAGGAGGCGGACGGCGTACCTGTTGAATTTCATATTGTCGGCTCCAGCTATACCATCGATCAGTTAAAGAAGGCCGCATCGGATTACGGATTGAAAAGAGTGGTTTTCCACGGAATCAAGACGACGGACGAGCTCAATGAAATGTACGAGGCGTTTGATGTCGGATTAGGCTGTCTGGCTCTGCACAGAAGGAACGCCGATATCGACACAACATTGAAAATCATTGAATATTACTGCCGCGGAATCCCCGCGGTGACAAGCGGAACCGGTCCTTACCGGGACGCGTCGATGACGATTACGGTTCCCGATAACGAAGAAGCGGTTGATATCGGTGAGATATATTCCGCATGGAAAAAAATCCCTCGGGAGAGTCTTTTGCAGCTTTCGGAAAAAGCAAAAAGACAATTTGACTGGAACACGATTTTCAACACGCTGATGCAGAAAACAAATACCAATCAGAAGTGATATTGTGTAAAAAAATCCGGGGGCATTTACGCGTAACCCGTTATGTGGTCAGCAAAGGAATGAATTGATTAGTGAAAATTAAAAAACGTAAAGATTTAATTAATTTTCTTGCATTGATACTGTTTTTGCTTACGGCGTTTCTCAAATATTTTGTTCCGAGTATCGTAACAAAAATATTACCCGTAACGGCAATCTTGCTTGCAGTTGTTGCAAGAGACAAAAAAAGGCTGACAATGAGCCGCGGAATGTTGTTGTTTGTGATTTTCGGCGTCTTTTTTGTTTTTTCGTGCTTCTATTCATCAGCAATGCAAACAGGTTTTTCCGATTCATTTTCCTATTTGTTTGCCGTCGCTTTTATCATTTTGATGCATGACAAGAGGTTGGATTGGAACAAGACGGTATTTTTTATGACGGTGTGCTGCTGCGTCATCAATGTCGGAACCATGCTGCAAGATTTGAATCCGTCGTTGATCTACGGCATCACGTCGCGGTTCCCCTACACGACAGAGCAAAGATTCTTAGTGACGCAGTGGGCGAAAAACAGGTGGTTCTCCGGTCTGTTTTCAGACAGAGCGCCTGCGGCTTTCTTTGCGAGTATGCTGTGCGCGTCGGGCATGTTCTACCTGCTGCGCAATCAGAGGCTGAAAAATATCTGGAAAAAATATTTCGGCGTTCTGCTGTATTCGTTTGGCATTTACGGAATTTTCCTCACCGCAAAGAGAGGCTTGCTGGTTGCCACTGTTCTGGCAACCCTCGCGGCATATCTGATAAACAGAAAGGCAAACGGAAAATCGATTCTGAAAATCGTCATTTCATTGTCGGTAATATCGGTGATCGCGTATGTGATCATTTCCAATCTGGAGGTCGCGAGAGTCACCGTATCCCGGTTTATCATCGATGAAAATTTTGATAACGGACGAATTGTCCGCTACTCGGCTATTCTTGACAGCCTGAGCAGCAATTTCCTGTTTGGCGCGGGCACCGGCTCGGTCAACGAAATCATCGGCGGCGGCGGTCACAATATTTATCTGACCGTGCTTCTCGAAAACGGAGTCATCGGAGCACTGCTTTTTATCGCCGTGCTGATAATGCAAATCAAAACGACGATCAGCGTGGCGTTTCGTTTGTCAAAGCTTCCGGACAGCTCGAATTATATTGCATTAGTATCGTTCTCATTGTTTCTGCAGGTGTTCTTTATCACATACGGCATGAGCGGTAATCCTCTTTATGATAATTATATTTTATATTACTACATGATAGGAGTCCTCATCAATGAAAACTTCCATTACAGATTACGTCAAACCGCGCTCGGGAATAGTAACCTTTCACTCAGCGTATAATTTCGGCGCGGTGCTGCAGGCGTACGCGCTGCAGGAGTTTCTGTCCGCCCGATACGGCAAGGCGACCATACTGGACTATCATAATGAGGACATTGATAAATCATACGAAAGACCGGCTTTCCGCGAGCTGGTAAAGAAGCCGAAGAAGGGCGTATTCAAGCTTGTCCAGAGCACGCTGTTCAAAAACAAGCATAAGAAAATAGATCAGTTCAGAAAGAAGTATCTGCGGTTGTCTGAAAGCTATAACAAAGACACGATCAGGGAAGCGAACCGCGACACGGACGTGTTTATCACAGGCAGCGATCAGGTATGGAATTATCTCATCATCAAAAAGGACGCGACATATTTTCTGGATTTTGTTGACGCAGGCAAAAAGAAGTGCAGCTATGCGGCGAGTATCGGTGTCAAAGAAATACCGGAAGAGTATGCCGGCCTCTATACGGAAAACATTCCGAAGATAGACAAAATATCGGTCAGGGAAACCGCAGGCGTAACGACGCTGTCGGATTTGGGCATCAAAAAAGACATAGAGATCATGCCCGATCCGACCTTGCTGCTGTCGAAAGAGCAGTGGGAAAGCATTTCGATTTTGCCTGACCGGAAAAAGTACATTTTGGTATATAAAATCACGAAAGCGGATAAGCTTCTTTCGTTTGCCAAGAGCTTAGCGAAAAAAACAGGGTTGAAGATCATCTATATTCCCAATGATCTGAAAGCGGGCGCCGTCGGCTCCCTGAAGCTGGGTGTCGGTCCCGCAGAGTGGATGGGCTATATCCGCAGCGCGGAATATGTTGTGACCAATTCTTTCCACGGCACGGTCTTTTCGATCATATTCGGCGTGAAATTCTTTTCGGAGGTTTCGGAGAAGGTCAATCCATCCACGAGCAGACTGTTGACGCTTCTTTCGCAGTTCGGTCTGGAAAAGCGGATCATTGACAGATATCAGGATGAGATGCTGAATGAAGAATTGGATACCGTCAGCATAGAAAACATCCGTAAGAAAAACATCGAGAAGGCGGAGCTGTTTTTCAAGAGCGTTTTTGAAGAGGACGCAGAATAGTAACAAAACAAACATCCCGGAATTTTTCCATGTGTACGGTTGTACCATTACAGATAGAATACGGTTTTGAGAAAAATGAAGTGAAGAAAAGGGTTGTAGCAATAGTGATTTTTGGTGAAGAGAAATGCTAGCGAAACTGTTTGATAAATACAGGAATATGTCAAAGGTTGCGAAGGCGGCGATGTGGTTCGCGTTTGCTACCATCATGCAGAAGGGTATCTCCTTTTTTACCGTTCCTGTTTTTACACGAATCATGACAACGGAGCAATACGGTCTGTTCAATGTCTATCTTTCATGGACGACCGTGCTCAATATCATTGTCACGATGGAATTGCATTCCTGTGCTTACCTGAACGGTTTGGCAAAGATGGATACGGATGAAGAAAAAAATGAATTGGCGACATCGTTGCTGAATCTTTCATTCATACTCACGCTGGGATGGTTTACCATCTATCTGATATTCAGGGAATGGTTAAACAATGTTCTCGGAATGTCGACCGTCATGGTTGTGTTCATGTTCCTGGAGATATTCTTTCTCCCTGCGGTGAACTTCTGGACCATCAAGCAGCGTTATACCTATAACTATAAAATCTTAGTCATCAGGACGCTCGGACAGGTGATCTTAAACGCTGCTCTGGGCATCGTTTTTGTTCTTCTCGTGACCGAGGAAATGCAGGCGAACGCGAGAGTAGCGGCGATTGTTGTTGTCCAGATGATTTTTGGTATATCCATGTATATCTGGTTTACCAGAAGGTCGAAAAAATTCTTTTCGGTAAAGTATTGGAAAAGAGGCTTGATGCTGCATTTGCCGCTGATCCCGCATCGGCTGTCGCTGTCGGTGCTTTCATCTGCGGACAGGATCATGATCCAAAACATGGTCAGCTCAACCGCGACCGCGCTGTACAGTGTTGCTTATTCGGCAACAATGGTCATCAATATCATTAAGCTGTCGATAAATGACGCGCTTACCCCGTGGGTTTATGAATGTCTGAAGAAGAAGGACTACAAATCCATATATAAGAACACCGTTTTTGTCATGCTTATTGTAATGGCAATGGCATTCCTCTTTGTTCTGTTTGCTCCCGAGATCATCTTTGTTGTCGGCTCGGAAAAGTATTATGAAGCGATCTATGTGATACCGCCTGTTGCGGCGAGCGTATTTTTTACCTTCCTTTACAATCTTTTCTCCAGCGTGGAGTTCTACTACGAGAAAACCAAAGAGATCATGGTTGCGTCGCTGACTGCCGCCGTTTCCAATATTGTTTTGAATTTCATCTTTATCAATTTATTCGGTTATGTTGCAGCGGGTTACACAACGCTTGCATGCTACATTATTCTGAGCGTATTTCATTACCTGATCATGAAGAAAGCGGTCAAAAATGAAGTCAGCGTCAAGCAACTGTTTAACCTGAAAGCGATCGTGGCGTTGTCTGCGGTTGTGATCGTGAGCATGGCAGGATGCACCTTGCTGTATTTCAATAACATCGTCAGATATATCGTCATAGGGGTTTTCCTGGTCGTGCTGCTCATCATGCACAAGAAAATCATCAATCTGATCAAAATGCTAAAGAAGAAAAAATGAGTAAACTTGCTATGAATTTATTTGAAAACAAAGAAGAGTGCTGCGGCTGTACGGCGTGTTATTCCGTATGCCCGACATCCGCGATATCGATGCAGCAGGATGAAGAGGGGGCATACTATCCTGTCATCGAGCAGTCCCGCTGTATCGGATGCCGCAAATGCGAACGGGTATGCTCTTTTAAAAAGACGCTGAAAACGCAGAACGCGTCATCCGCTGCGCCAAAGGTCTATGCCGCCAGGATAAAAGATGAGAAAGAGCTGACAGCCAGCTCTTCGGGAGGAATGTTCACGGCGCTTTCCGATTTGTTTCTCAGCTCAGGCAACGCGGTTGCGTGCAGCGTATATGATACCGTGCAGTATGAGGTGAGGTATGTCCTGATCAGCTCTGTGAGTGAGAGGAATCAGGCGAGAGGCTCCAAATACATGAAGAGCTCTCTGAAAAACATCTTTTCGGAGGCGCAGCAGTGGCTGGAAAAGAATCCTCAGAAAAAACTGTTATTTGTGGGAATGGGCTGTGAGGTCGACGGCTTCCGTTCGTTTGCGGAAGCAAAGAAGCTCAGAGACCGCGTTGTATTAGCGGATATCATTTGCCACGGAGGCTCCAGTCAGCTTGTATGGAAGCAATACGCCGAATACATTCAGGAGAAAAACCGTCAAAAGATTCAGTCGCTTCATTTCAAGGATAAAAGAATCGACTGGTACCATCCCACTCCGGTGGCGGCGTTTGCGGATCAGAAGGAAGTATCGGTCAAGCAGTATGTCAAGCTGTTTAATTCCGCCTGTGCCTACAGACCGTCCTGTTATCAATGTCCGTACGCGACAATACACCGCAGCAGTGATATCACCATCGGGGACTTTTGGGGCGTCGAGAAGGTGCTGCCTGCTTTTTATCATCCAAAGGGCAATTCGCTGGTACTTGTCCACACTGCGGCAGGCGCGGAGGTTTTTGAAAAGATCAAGCCGGTGATTGATTGGGAAGAGAGCAACGCGGAGGATTGTCTGCAGGAGAATCTGATTCATCCTACGCGCCGTCCTTCCGGCCGTGATGCTTTCTGGCACTGTTTCAGGGAGCGCGGCATAAAAGAGGTGCTGCGTGTATACGGCAACGTCTCGGTAACTGCAAAAATCAAAAAACGGCTGAATAAATTATTTCACTGAGCAAGCAAAGGAGAAATGCAGAGAATGGAGCTGTTGAGCCCGGAGGATATCAAAAGGGTATCGGTTGATATCCTGAAATATATCGATACAATTTGCCGGAAAAATCAAATTGAGTATTTTATCGCATTCGGAACTTTGATCGGAGCGATCAGACACAAGGGCTTCATCCCGTGGGATGACGACATCGACATTTGTATGAAGATAGATGATTACAGGAAATTCAGAGAGATCGTGAATGCGGATTCTCAATACAGATTTATCGATTTGTCGACGAATCCCGATTACTATTTTCTGTTCGGAAGAGTAACCGATACAGGCACAAAGCTGGTTCTACCCAACAAGCCGGAGATCCACGGACTGGGAGTGTTTGTCGACGTCTTTCCCATATACAACGCGCCGCCGGTTGAAGAAAGAGAAGAGTGGTACAGACAGTACGCGGCGCTTCGACAGAAAATGCTGTACACGGTACCCGGTACGGCGCATTATCAGGGACCGAAATTAAAATCAATGGTCAGATACGCGAAGCGGATTCCCAAGCGGATAAAGTACAAAAGCAGGAATTACAGTCAGTACTGCGCGGAAATCACCGCGCTGCTGAACCGCTATGAAAACAGCGGCACGGGCGATGTTGTTGTGATGGATACGCCGTATGGACTGAAAACGGTAATGGAGCGGAAGATATTTGAATCCGCTGCCGAGGTCGAATTTGAAGGCGGAAAGTTTTTGGCGCCTGTTTTGTATGAAGAGTACCTGACAAAGCTGTATGGCGATTATATGAAATTGCCGCCTGTGGAAAAAAGAGTGTCTTCGCACGGCTTTCAGGCATATTGGAATAAATGATAATCGGAAAGGAAAAATGTGAATGAAAACCCTCATCCTTAACTCCGGTCTTGGTTCCCGCATGGGAGTCCTGACCTCCGAACATCCGAAATGTATGACGGAAATATCAGCAACCGAGACGATTCTCGGCCGTCAGCTCAGACAGATCGCGGCTGCGGGAATCACGGAGGTTGTCATGACGACGGGCTTGTTTGACAGTGTACTGGTAAACTACTGCAACAGCCTCGATCTGCCGCTTCACTTCACCTTTGTGAAGAACCCGGTTTATGACAAGACCAACTATATCTATTCCATTTACTGCGCGAGAGAATATCTTGACGACGATATCATTCTGATGCACGGTGATCTGGTATTTGAAAACGAAGTCTTTGATCAGGTGGTAAACAGTGATACGAGCTGCATGACCGTCAGCTCAACGCTGCCTCTTCCGGAAAAGGATTTCAAGGCACAGATCGTTGACGGAAAGGTCATGAAGGTCGGAGTAGATATCTTTAACGACGCGATGGAGGCGCAGGCTCTCTATAAGCTGAACAGAGCTGATTGGAAGGTATGGCTCGATAAGATCACCGAGTTCTGTGAAGCGGGAAATACGAAGGTCTACGCGGAAAACGCGCTCAATGAACTGAACGGAGCCGCGAATATCTCCGCGCTTGACGTCAAGAATCTTCTCTGCAGCGAAATTGACAACCCCGAAGATCTGGCTGTCGTGACGGATAAGCTCAAGGCGATTGAAAACCGAACGGTATATATGTGTTTCTCGACCGATATGATCCACAGCGGACATATCGCGATTATCAATAAGGCAAAGAAGCTCGGCAAGCTGATTATCGGTGTACTGTCGGATGAAGCGGTCATCGGCTACAAGCGATTCCCGCTTTTGCCGTTTGAGGAGCGCAAGTCGATCTTTGAGAATATCGCCGGAGTTTACCGGGTCGTCGAGCAGCCTGCTCTCAGCTACAGGGAAAATCTTGAAAAGTACCATCCCGACTACGTGGTGCATGGCGACGACTGGACGTCAGGCATTCAGAAGCCTATTCGTGACGAGGTGGTATCGGTACTTGCGTCCTACGGCGGAAGGCTGGTGGAATATCCCTATTCCAAGGACGAAAAGTACAGCGAGCTTGACAAGCGCGCAAGAGCGGAGCTTTCCACTCCCGACATGCGCCGTTCCAGACTCAGAAAGACGCTTGCGATGAAGGGCACTGTCACCGCGATGGAAGCGCACAGCGGTCTTACGGGACTTATTGTAGAAAACACCGTTGTGGAAGAAAACGGCGGAGCGCATCAGTTTGACGCGATGTGGGTCAGCTCGCTCTGCGACAGTACGGCGAAGGGCAAGCCCGATATCGAGCTTGTGGATATGACCTCGCGCTTCCGCACGATTGACGATATCTGCGAAGTCACAACCAAGCCGATCATCTTTGACGGCGATACAGGCGGACTCACCGAGCATTTTGTCTATACCGTCCGTTCGCTCGAAAGAATGGGCGTTTCAATGGTCATTATCGAGGATAAGACCGGACTCAAGAAAAACAGTCTGTTCGGCACCGAGGTGCAGCAGACGCAGGCGTCGATTCCGGATTTCTGTGAAAAAATCAGGGCGGGAAAGAAGGCGCAGCGCACCAAGGACTTTATGATTTGTGCGAGAATCGAGAGCCTTATTCTCGAACGCGGCATGGAAGATGCGCTTGAACGTGCGTTTGCGTTTACCGACGCGGGCGCCGACGCGATCATGATTCACAGCCGCAAAAAGGATCCTGCTGAGATTTTTGAATTTGTGGCAAAATACAGAGAGAAGAACAAGACGACGCCGATCGTTGTTGTTCCGACCTCATTCAATACCGTAACCGAGGAAGAGTTCAAGGAGCGCGGCGTTAACATCATCATTTACGCCAACCAGCTCACAAGAACCGGATTTCCCGCGATGCAGAATGCGGCGGAGATGATTCTCAAGAATCACAGAGCGAAGGAATGTGATGATATCTGCATGCCGTTCAAGGATATCATCCGACTGATTCCCGAGGATATTTGATATGTCAGGGCGGATTATTTCGGCGGACAATCACTACGCCGAGCTGGATAATTACATAAAAGAGTCAGGCTGTCAGAGCGTGATGCTTGTATGCGACGAGTCGCTGAGGTTTCTCGACATCAGGCATTACTTTGACACGCTGACGGACAGGCTGCATGTTGCCCTGACGCGGTTCAGTGATTTCAAGCCCAATCCCCTTTACGAATCCGTAGAGAAGGGTGTCGGGCTGTTCCGCAGGAACCGGTGTGATTCCATTATCGCTGTCGGCGGCGGTAGCGCGATGGATGTCGCCAAATGCATCAAGCTGTATTCCAATATGGACAGCGGCGAAAACTATCTGAAGCAGGCGATCGTTCCGAACGACGTTCCGCTTCTCGCGGTTCCGACGACAGCGGGAACAGGCTCGGAGGCAACGCGCTTTGCCGTAATCTATTATAACGGGGAAAAACAGTCGGTGGCAGACGAAAGCTGCATTCCGTCGGTCGTACTGATGGATCCGTCCGTGCTGAAAACGCTTCCCGGGTACCAGAAAAAGTCGACGATGCTCGACGCGCTCTGTCACGCGATAGAGTCGTTCTGGTCGGTCAATTCCACAGAGGAAAGCAGGGCGTATTCCGGACAGGCGATCGGGATGATCATAAAAAACAAAGACGCTTATTTCGCGAACGAGGAAAGCGGCAACAGAGAGATGCTGAAGGCTGCGAATATCGCGGGCAAGGCTATCAATATCACGCAGACAACGGCAGGCCACGCGATGTGCTACAAGCTGACGAGTCTTTTCGGCATTGCCCACGGTCACGCGGCAGCGCTCTGCGTGTCAAAGCTGTTTCCGTTCATGATCCGTCATACGGAGAAGTGCATTGATTCGAGAGGCGAGGCGTTTCTCAAATCAATATTTGACGAGATCGCTGACGCGATGGGATGCGAAAACGCGGAGCAGGCTGTATGTCGGTTCGATGAAATTCTGAGCGCTCTGGAGCTGCGCGTTCCCGAAGCGGCGGAGAAAGACTTTGAGATACTGAAAAATTCCGTCAATCCGACAAGGCTGAAAAACAACCCCGTCGGACTTGATATTGATGATATTGATTTGCTTTATCATCAGATATTATCCGAAAGGAAGTAAAACGATGAAAGTAGAAAAGCTTGTAGAAATAATCGGTTCTGATTTTTATAGCGGTGTTCCTGACAGTCAGCTCAAGGCGCTGTGCAACTACCTGATGAATACCTACGGAATTGATCCGAAGCATCACATCATAGCGGCGAATGAGGGCAACTGCACCGCTCTTGCGGCGGGATATCATCTCGCGACAGGCAAGGTGCCGGTTGTCTATATGCAGAACTCAGGCGAGGGCAATATCATCAATCCCGTTGCGTCGCTTCTGAACGACAAGGTGTACGCGATTCCGATGGTGTTTGTCGTTGGCTGGAGAGGTCAGCCGGGGCTTCATGACGAACCGCAGCATATCTATCAGGGCGAAGTCACGGTAAAGCTCCTCGAGGATATGGATATCAAAACCTTTATCATCAATAAGGATACGACCGACGAGGAAGTCGCTGCTGCGATGGAGGCGTTCAAAGCGGTTCTTGCGCAGGGCAAGGACGTTGCGTTTGTCATCGGAAAGGGCGCGCTCTCCTATGACGGCAAGGTCGAGTACAAGAATGACAATGTCATGGTGCGCGAGGAGATCATCCGTCATATCGTCGCGGCAAGCGGCGAGGATCCGATCGTATCCACAACAGGAAAGGCGAGCCGTGAGCTGTTTGAAACGCGTGCAGCGAACAATCAGAGCCACAAGTATGATTTTCTGACGGTAGGCTCAATGGGACACAGCTCCTCGATTGCTTTGGGAGTCGCGCTGAATAAGCCAAAAACAAGAATCTGGTGCGTTGACGGCGACGGTGCGGTACTGATGCACATGGGCTCGATGGCAGTACTCGGAGCCAACAAGCCGAAGAATATGATCCATGTCGTCATCAATAACGGCGCGCATGAAACGGTAGGCGGCATGCCCACTGTTGCAGCGCAGATCGATCTTGTGACGATCGCCAAAGCCTGCGGTTATCCGAACGCAGTTTGTGTCGACAGCTTTGAAGCGCTTGACAGCGAGCTGGAAGCGGCAAAGGCGAGAAACGAACTCAGCCTGATCGAAGTCAAGTGCTCGATCGGCGCAAGGGACGACCTTGGCAGACCGACCACGACGGCTCTCGAGAACAAAGAAGGCTTTATGGAGTATTTGAAAGAATTATCATAAGGGAACCTCTAATAATTCCTTAATGAATCCATCATTTCTTCTTGCGTAAAAGGAGTCAAACGATGCAATCCCCGATATTTCAGAATGAATACGTCACATCCAACAGAATCATCTACACTCCATCTGAATTTGCAAAATCATCGCTGTTGTATCTGCAGGAGACAGGGGAGCTGAAAGCACAGAGACCGCATACGAAAAGCCGTAGCGGTCTTGATTCTTATTTGTTCTTTATTGTATTGTCAGGCGCGGGAGAACTGCGGTATAACGATAAACCGTATCCTCTGAAAAAGAACAGCTGCATCTTTATCGACTGCAGGCAGGCGTACGCGCATGTGACGTCCGATGATTTATGGAAGCTGAAATGGGTGCATTTCAACGGTCATTCCATGACGGATATCTATAACAAGTATCTGAGCCGCGGCGGTGAGCCGACCTTTGAGGCGGAGCAGCCCGAGCCGTACGATAGCCTGCTGGATGAGATCCTGAATATCGCTTCATCGGATGATTACATCAGGGATATGAAGCTGAACGAAAAGCTGGCTTCTCTGCTGACGCTGATCATGTCGAAGTCATGGCATCCGGGAAAGGCTCAGACTGCGAAGAAACGCGGGGAATTGTCGAATATCAAATCATGGCTGGATACCCACTATTCCGAGAAAATATCGCTGGATGAGCTGGCAAAGCGGTTTTATATTGATAAGTACTATCTTTCCAAGATATTCAAGGAGCAGTACGGCATCACCATCAACGCGTATATTTCACGGAAAAAAATAACGGCAGCGAAGCAATTGCTGCGGTTTTCCGATAAATCAATTGAGCAAATCGGTTTTGAAATCGGCATCAGCGACACGAATTATTTTACAAGACTGTTCAAAAAAATAGAAGGCATTACCCCGGGCGAATATCGAAAACGGTGGTAAACCATTCATCTTTTTGGGGAATGAGCGTCCGTCTGCGGAAATAAGGCGCCAAAGGGCAAAAAGCCAATATTGTGCTATAAACCGCCAATATTATCCCTTAAAAGATGTCTTGAAATATGCGATAATCTCAGAAAGCAAAATACCAAACACAAAGAAAGTTGAGGAAACAAAATGAAAAAAGCGCTTATCACCGGTATTACGGGACAGGACGGTTCCTATCTTGCGGAGTTTCTGCTTGAAAAGGGCTATGAGGTACACGGCATCACAAGACGTGCGTCCATTTCCAATACAGCACGGATCGACCACCTGATCGCGAAGAACGCGGTTACGCTTCACGACGGCGATCTTTCCGATTCGTCCTCGCTGGTTCGCATCATCAGCCTTGTGCAGCCTGATGAAATCTACAATCTTGCCGCGCAGAGCCACGTTCAGGTTTCCTTTGACGTACCTGAGTATTCGGGCGATGTCGACGCAATCGGAGTGCTCCGCATTCTCGAAGCGGTGCGCATTCTCGGACTCACAAAGAAAACCAAGATCTATCAGGCGTCAACCTCCGAGCTTTACGGAAAGGTAGAGGAAGTGCCTCAGAGAGAGACAACGCCGTTTCATCCCTACAGCCCGTACGCGGTCGCGAAGCAGTACGGCTTCTGGATCACAAAGGAATACAGAGAGGCATACGGAATGTTCGCGGTCAACGGAATCCTTTTCAACCACGAATCCGAAAGACGCGGCGAGAACTTCGTCACCAGAAAGATCACGCTTGCGGCAGGCAGGATCGCAGAGGGACTGCAGGATCATTTGGAGCTCGGCAACATGGACAGCCTGCGTGACTGGGGTTACGCGAAGGATTACGTGGAATGCATGTGGATGATTCTCCAGCATGAAACGCCCGAGGATTTTGTCATCGCGACAGGCGAGCAGCATACCGTGCGCGACTTTACGGAAAAGGCGTTTGCCGCGAACGGAATTACGATCCGCTGGGAAGGCGAGGGCATTGACGAAAAGGGATATGACGCGGAGACGGGAAAGATGCTTGTATGCGTCAATCCCCAGTGGTTCAGACCGACCGATGTAGACAATCTCTGGGGCGATCCGACCAAGGCAAAGACCGTTCTCGGCTGGAATCCGCAGAAAACCAGCTATCCCGAGCTTGTACGCATCATGGCAGAGCACGACAGAGAGCTTGCCAGACGTGAAGCGGCGCTGAAGAAGGCTCAGTGAAAAAAATAATATTTTACCTGTCCGACCACGGCTTCGGGCATATTGCCAGAACGATATCCATTATCGCGGCGGCCGTCAGGAGCCGTGAAACGCATGCTTATGTCGTCTGCGGTCCGCGTCAAAATGAATTTGCCAGGCAGAATCTGCGTTTGATGCTGACCGCGGAGGAATACGGAAGCATCACATTCCGCGCGGAGCATACCGATATCGGGCTGATCGTCAGAGAAGGAACGCTCGACGTGGATACGGACGCGCTGACGAAAGCGACGTCGGCATATTTAGCGGAGCTTCCCGAAAGGGCGAAGCGGGAATCGGAATGGCTGAAGGAAAACCGTATCGATGCCGCGCTGTGCGATATGCCGGTCTGGAGCATTGAGGCATGCGAGCTGGCGGGCGTACCGCTGCTGTATATCGGAAATTTCACATGGACGGAATTGTACAGAGAGTTCCTTCCCGAAAGAATCTGGAAAGCGTATGCGGAATATTACGGAAAAATCAGGCATGCCATGCTCTATGCCCTGCATAATCAGGAAATGCTCGCGTATCTGAAAAACGCGGAACGGCAGGAAACCTCCGTCACGGCAAGACCGTTTGACAAAGAGGCGGTCGCGGCGATCAAAAGCAGGCATGACAGAAAGCTTGTCTTTGTCGCTCTGGGAATGTCGGCACAGTTCAGAAAAGCGGTAGACGTCAGCGGCACGCCGTATGATTTCTATACAACACAGGGTGTACCGCTTGCCGGAGACAATGTGGAGGTCATCCCGTATACCACCGTCAATACGCAGGACTATATAGCCGCCGCGGATTATGTCATAACGAAAGCGGGTTGGGGAACGGTATCCGAATGTCTGCTTGCCGGAAAACGCATGGCGCTTTTCCGGCGCGACGGTGTTCTGGAGGACAGGACAACAATCAGACTGCTGGAAGAGAAACACCTTGCAGCTTCCGTGACGGCGGAAGAGCTGTGTGATATCAGCGGAATCATCAAAAAATTGGATAGGCTTGACGGAAGCTGCGGCGGGTTTGATGACTGCGCGGCTGAGGTTGCCGAAAAGCTTTGTTCACTGTAAAAGAGGAAGTATTACTATGATGGAAAAAGACGCAAAAATATATGTAGCAGGTCACAGGGGAATGGTTGGCTCTGCGATCGTGCGTGAGCTTGAGAGACAGGGCTACACCAACATCATCACACGCACACACAAGGAGCTTGATCTTTGCAGACAGAATGACGTAGAAGCGTTTTTCGCGGAGGAAAAACCCGAATACGTATTTCTGGCAGCCGCGAAGGTAGGCGGAATCATAGCCAACCAGAACGCGCTTGCGGATTTCATGTACGACAACATGATCCTCGAGATGAACGTGATTCATTCCGCGTGGAAAAACGGCTGCAAGAAGCTGGAGTTCCTCGGATCGTCCTGCATTTATCCGAGAATGGCGCCGCAGCCCATGAAAGAAAGCTGCCTGCTGACAAGCGAGCTGGAAAAAACAAACGAAGCATACGCGCTGGCAAAGATCTCGGGACTGAAATACTGCGAGTTTTTGAACCGACAGTACGGTACGGATTACATCAGCGTCATGCCGACGAATCTCTATGGACCGAACGACAACTATCATCCCACACACAGCCACGTTCTTCCGGCGCTGATCCGCCGTTTCCATGAGGCGAAGGAAAGCGGAGCGGAGTATGTGACCTGTTGGGGCGACGGTTCGCCTCTGCGCGAGTTCCTGTATGTTGACGATCTGGCAAACCTGTGCGTGTTCCTGATGAACCATTACAGCGGCAACGAAACCGTCAACGCGGGAACAGGAAAAGAGCTGACGATCAGGGAGCTGACAGAGCTGGTCGCGAAAGTCGTCGGATACGAGGGAGAGATCCGCTGGGATACCTCCAAGCCCAACGGCACCCCGAGAAAGCTGCTTGACGTTTCCAAAGCGGAGGCGCTCGGCTGGAGATATAAAACGGAGCTTGAAGAAGGAATCCGGCTCTCATACGAGGATTTCCTCAACAATCCGATGCGGGCAGAGAGGTAATGAATATGAATATTGTCTTGCTTTCGGGTGGTTCGGGAAAAAGACTGTGGCCGCTTTCCAATGACATCCGATCTAAGCAGTTTATCAAGATATTCAAAACGGATGACGGTCAGTATGAATCGATGGTTCAGAGAGTATACCGCCAGATCAAAAAAATCGACAGCGAAGCGAGGGTGACGATAGCGACGTCGAAAACCCAGGTATCCGCGATCCATAACCAGCTGGGAGACAATGTCGGGATATCCGTAGAGCCGTGCCGCCGAGACACGTTTCCCGCAATCGCGCTTGCGACGGCATATCTGCATGACGTTCTGGGTGTTCCCGAGGATGAAGCGGTGGTGGTGTGTCCCGTAGACCCTTATGTGGATGACGACTATTTCGCGGCGCTCAAGGCGCTCGGAGAGCAGGCGGATAAGGGAGAAGCCAATCTTGTGCTGATGGGAATAGAGCCTACCTATCCCAGCGAGAAGTACGGGTATATTATTCCCGAAAGCAAGGATGCGGTAAGCGCCGTGTCGACCTTTAAGGAAAAGCCCGACACGCAAACGGCGAAAAAATACATTTCTCAGGGCGCGCTCTGGAACGGCGGCGTGTTCGCGTATCGATTAAAGTATGTACTTGACCGCGCCCATGAGCTGATTGATTTCGCGGATTATCAGGATCTTTTCACGAAATACGGCACGCTTACAAAAATCAGCTTTGATTATGCCGTCGTAGAAAAAGAGGAAAAGATTCAGGTGATGCGTTTCGGAGGTCAGTGGAAGGATCTCGGCACATGGAACACGCTGACAGAGGCAATGACGGATGCCGCGATCGGCGACGCGATGATGAGCGAGACCTGCACGGGCGTGAATATCATCAATGAGCTGAATGTCCCTGTGCTTGCGATGGGACTGCATGACGTTGTCATTTCCGCAAGTCCCGAGGGAATATTGGTTTCCGATAAGGACGAGTCCAGCTACATCAAGCCCTATGTGGACAAGATCGATCAGCAGATCATGTTTGCCGAGAAATCATGGGGAAGCTTCCGTGTACTTGACGTCGAGTCAAGCAGCCTGACGATCAAGGTGACACTGACCCCGGGGAACAGCATGAATTATCACAGCCACAAAAACCGTGATGAGGTGTGGGTCTGTATCTCGGGCAAAGGAAAGACCGTGGTTGACGGAATGGAGCAGGAATTTACGGTCGGTGATGTTGTGACCATGCAGGCAGGCTGTCGTCACACGGTATTTGCCGTAACGGAACTGCAGCTCATCGAGGTTCAGCTCGGAGAGGATATCAATGTACAGGACAAACAGAAATTCCCTCTCGAATAAACAAAACAAACCTTTTCTATTAAAACCGGTCGGAAAGGACTATCTGTGGGGCGGCGAGCGGCTGAATGACGATTTCGGGAAAAACATTCCGATGTCTCCGCTGGCGGAAACATGGGAATGTTCAACGCATCCCGACGGGCCGAGCACCGTTGTCAGCGGCACATTCAAGGGAATGACGCTGACGGAGGTGCTTAAGCGGCATCCGGAATTTCTGGGCACGCATCCGCGCACACAGGGAGAACTTCCGATATTGATCAAATTGATCGACGCGAAGCAGGATCTGTCCGTTCAGGTTCATCCGGATGACGAATACGCCGCCGCGCATGAAAACGGTCAGCTCGGAAAAACGGAGATGTGGTATGTCCTCGACGCGGCGCCCGAAGCGAGTCTGGTTTACGGTCTGCACCATAAGACGGACAAGAAAACCATCCGCAGCGCCATAGAAAACGGCAAGCTGGAAAAATATCTGCAAAAGGTATCGATCAAAAAGGACGATGTATTTTACATTGAAGCAGGGACGATTCACGCGATCGGGGCAGGCGCGCTGATCGCCGAAATCCAGGAGAACTCCAATCTGACATACCGCCTTTACGATTATGACCGTGTGGATAAGAACGGCAGGAAACGGCAGCTCCACGTGGACAAGGCGCTGGAGGTGGCGGGTCTGGACAGCAGTGCGGAGCCTCACCAGCCGATGCGGGTTCTGAAATATCAGCCGGGCTGGGCGTCGGAATTGCTGTGCAGGTGCAAGTATTTTCAGGTCGAAAGAATCATACTGAACACCGAAAAGCGGAAAGACAAGGTTCCGTTTCAGGTGGGAGAAGTGTCATTCAATGTGCTCCTGTGTCTGAGCGGATGCGGCATTATGTTTTACGGAGAAGAAGTACTTCTGTTTTTCAAGGGCGATTGCATCTTTGTGCCCGCAGACAGTGTTGAAATGGAAATATACGGAAAAGCGGCATTGCTCAAGGTGAGCTGCTGAGCGTCGCGCCGTCGGTTCAGACGGCGCGATTTCAAATAAACGGAGGAAAACTATGGACTATATTCAGGAATATAAGCGTTGGTGCGAACTGGCAAAGGGCGACGCGGATGTAGAAAAGGAGCTGTCCGACATTGCCGCCGACGAAGCGAAGATCGAGGACGCGTTTTATCGGAACCTTGCGTTCGGAACAGGCGGTCTGCGCGGTGTCATCGGCGCGGGTACGAACCGAATGAATATTCATGTTGTCGCGAAGGCGTCACAGGGACTGGCGGATTATATCGTAAAAAGCTTCCCCGAAAAGGACAGGAAGATCGCGGTAAGCTATGATTCGAGAATCAAATCCGACCTGTTTTCAAAGGTTGCCGCAGGAGTATTCGCGGCGAACGGCATCAAGGTCTATATTTATTCCGAGCTGATGCCCACGCCGTGTCTGTCGTATGCGGTACGCGCGCTGCACTGTGCCGCAGGCATCATGGTAACGGCGTCGCACAATCCTTCGGAATATAACGGCTACAAGGTGTACGGCGCGGACGGCTGTCAGATCACAACGGAAGCGGCGAAAACCATTCTCGCGGAAATCGAAAAGCTGGAAATTTTTGCGGACGTCAAAACAGGCAGCTTTGAACAGGGACTGGAGAGCGGCGCGATAGAATATATCAGCGACGATATCTATACCGCCTTTGTCGGGGAGGTGAAGAAGCAGTCGGTGCTTTCGGAAAACGATCAGATCGACAAGAATGTTGCCGTTGTTTACTCACCGCTTCACGGAACGGGATTGAAGCCCGTGCTCCGCACGCTCAACGAGAGCGGATATACCAATATCACCGTTGTCAGGGAGCAGGAAGAACCTGACGGCAATTTCACGACCTGTCCGTACCCGAATCCCGAGATAAAGGAAGCGATGTCGCTCGGAATGGAGTACGCGGAAAGGTACAACGCCGATTTGCTGCTTGCCACCGATCCCGACTGCGACCGCGTAGGAATTGCCGTAAAGACGCCCGATGGGGAGTACCGGCTCCTGTCAGGAAACGAAACGGGAATGCTGCTTCTCGATTATATTTGCCGAAAGCGTACGGAAAACGGCACGATGCCGCAGAGTCCCGTGTTTATCAAAACGATCGTGACGACCGATTTGGCAGAGCGCATAGCGGCGGCTTACGGAGTGCGTACCGTAAATGTGCTGACAGGCTTCAAGTTCATCGGAGAGCAGATCGGACTTCTGGAGCAGCAGGGAAAGGAAAGCAGCTATATTTTCGGAATGGAAGAGAGCTATGGCTATCTGAGCGGCGGATATGTTCGGGACAAGGACGCTGTCGACGGCGCGTTCCTGATCTGTGAGATGTTCGCGTATTATCAAACGCTGGGTCTCAGCCTGATCGACATGCTCGAATCGCTTTACAAAGAGTACGGCTACCGCCTGAATACCCTGCACTCCTACCGGTTTGAAGGCTCGAAAGGCTTTGCAAAGATGCAGGAAATCATGAGAGCCTGCCGCGAAAGAATTACCTCGATTGGAGGAAAAAAGGTGGTCAAGGTTCTGGATTACGCGCAGGGGCTTGACGGTTTGCCGAAATCGGATGTAATCAAATTCCTGCTCGAGGATAACTGTTCCGTTGTCGTCAGACCTTCGGGCACAGAGCCAAAGCTGAAAATATATCTTTCCGTAACAGGCGTCAGCATGCAGGAAGCGGGAGATACCGAGAGAATACTGGTACAGGATATGGACAAATATTTTGAATAACGGGGCAGAATACGAATCCCCGTTCCATCCTTCGGGAATAAGAATAAGGTCGTCTCAAAGCGGGACGACCTTTTACTATATGATATAATTGATATGACATATCCTAGCTCATTCGACGCTTTTCAGGCTTTCCACCATATTGACCGCCTTGATTTTAAAGCTCATAAAGAAGTTGACCAGCAGCGAGAACGCCATCGTGAGCAGTGAGGCGTAAACATAGGTGGAAAGGTAGATGTCACGTCCGAACATGACGTTATCGACCTCGACGGTGCGGATGATGAAGCCTGTCAGGAATACCCCGAGCACCAGCCCGGCGGCAATACCCATCAGCGTGAGGAGAATATTCTCGCGGTAGATGAAGCGCGAGGTTTCGTTGTTATAGAAGCCGAGCACCTTGAAGGTAGCGATTTCGCGCACGCGTTCCGCGATATTGATATTGGTCAGGTTGTACAGGACGACGAAAGCGAGTCCGGACGCGCAGACGATCATGACGACGACCACCATATTCAGCGCATTGAGCATGTTTTTAAAGTCGCTGACATTCTGATTGAGGAACGATACCGCAACGATGCGGCTGTCGTCCAGCAGCCCGACAGAAAAGGCTTCCTGCGCCTCGTCGCTGTTGTCCGAAAGGCGGACGTCGAGCATATTGTAAACAGGGGCTTTGCCGAAAAGTGCTTCGTAATACTGCGGAGTGAGCAGCACATAGTTATAGATATATTGCTCATAGATGCCGCCGACGGTGGCTTCCGCTTCATTATTGTCGGTTTTCAGCGTGATGACGTCACCGACCGAGATTCCCAGCTTGTTTGCCAGCCATTCGTTGATCATCACGCTGTTGTCGTCGAGAGAAAGCGGCTGCTTTCCGACACGCGTGCGCAGCGTCATCATGCGCTCAAAGCTCTCGGGTGACTGCGTCACCTGCAAATAGGTGGATTCCGTGTTTTCTTTTCCGTTGAAGCTGACGGTCAGCTGTTCCTGAGAGGCAAGCAGCATATCCTCCGTATTTCCCGTAGCGGCGACAAGCTCCTTTAAATAATCCAGCTCTCCGGCGGTTCCGCCGTCTTTCGGCACGACTACCACGTCATAGTGGAAGATTTCCGTGAATTGCGTTTCCGTCAGCGGGACAAAGCTGTTGAGCAGACCGAACGCTGCCACGATCAGCGCGGTACAGCCCGCAACGCCGATGACTGTCATCAGCATTCTGATTTTGTAGCGGAACAGGTTGCGCGCCGTCAGCTTTCGGGTGAAGCTCATGCGCTTCCAGACCGGGGTCATATATTCGAGCAGAATCCGCTTGCCTGCTTTCGGCGCCTTGGGGCGCATCGCCTGAGCGGGCTTTTCCCGCAGGGATTTCAGGCAGACGATGACCGAGACCGCCGCCGTTGTGACCACAGCCGCCAGAATACCCAGCACAATGGACGGCAGATGCGGCACCAGCGTGATGTTGCCGATATAGAACATGATGCGGTACGCGTCATAGATGATGAACGGCAGACTCAGCATACCTGCCGTAATGCCAAGAATGCTGCCGGCTGCGGCGGCAAGAACTGCGTAAATCACATATTTGAGGATGATGGAGCCGCTGCCGTAGCCGAGCGCCTTGAGCGTCGCGATTTCTACGCGCTTTTCTTCGATCAGACGCGTCATGGTCGTCACGCAGACCAGCACCGCAACAAGCAGGAAAAACAGCGGGAACACCGAAGCGACCGCGTCAAGACGGTCGGCGTTGGAGGAGTAGCTGTCGTAGCCGGGGTTATCCGAGCGTGTGAAGGTATACCAGTCTGACGGCGACAGCTTGTCGACTTCCGCCTGTGCCTCGTCGATAGAGGCTTTTGCGTCTCTGAATTTTTTTTCCGCTTCGCTGCTTTTGTCGTCAAGCTCTTTTCGCGCGTTATCGAGCTTTTCGCGTCCGTCAGCCCGTTCGGTTTCCAGCTTTTCGATGCCGCCCGCGAGTGCTGCTCTGGCGGCCTCCAGTTCCCGGGCGGCGTTGTCGAGCTGACTGCGGCCGCTCTTTTTCTGTGATTCCAGTTCGCCGCGCGCTTCGCTCAGCTGTGTTTTTCCGCTGTCAAGCTGTGCGCGCGCCTCGTCAAGACTCGCCTTGCCGTCTGCGGCTTTTTTGTCCAGCTCCTTTTGCGCGCTGATCAAATCACGCTCCGCCTGTGCGAGCTGCTCTCCGATCTGATGATATTGGTCATCCAGCGTGTCCAGCGTTTCCTGTGCTTTTTCCAGCAGCGCGACGGTGCTGTCGAGGAGCTTCTGCGTGTCGGCAATTAGCTTTTCGCAGCCGTCGAGCACGGCTTTCACGCGCTTTGCCTGTTCGGGTGTGAGCGTTTTCCGCTCCTCAAGCTGTTTGAGTATCTCGTTTGCTGTGTCGATAATGGAGTGAAGCTGCTCCGAGAGCTTTTCCGCGTCTATTGTCTTGACCGCGTCGGTGATCTGGTGCAGCGCCTTCTGCGTTTTCTCAAGGTAGCCGAACAGATCTTCATTCTCCTTGTATTCGGCGAGTGAGGCGTTATATTGCGCCCATCCGCTGTTGATCTTCGCCTGCGCGTCGGCGATCTGCTTTTCGGCGTCCCTGACAGATTGATCATATTGCTTTTCCGCATCGCTGAGCTCTTTGCTTTTGTCATTGAGCTGCTTTTCGGCGGAGGCGATTTTGCTGTTGTATTCGCGCTCCGCGTCATAGAGCTGCGCTTCGCCGTCAGTGATCTTTGCGCGCGCGTCGTCAAGCTGCGCTTCCGCGTCGGCGATTTTGTCCCTGTATTCCTGCTCGCCGTCCTCCAGTTGCTTTTCCGCGTCGCGCAGCTTATTATCTGCGTTAGTTTTTTCTGTTTGATAGGTTTTCTTTGCGTCGTCGAGCTGCGCGTTTGCCTCGTCGATGACCTCGACCTGAAACGCTTCCTCGCGTTCTTTTGCGGTTTGTTCCAGACGCTTTTTGATATCCTCGATCTCCTCCTGATATCCGTCGGAGAAAGGAGAGAGGTCGTCGGGAAGAACTGCTTTCACATACAGCTCCGTATAGCGCGGAAAGGCGAAGTCCTCCGCGGAGACGTACATGTACTCGTCGATTTTTCCGTTTCCGATAGTCGTGTTGCCGCGCTGATAGGAGATATACAGCGGCGATTCCACCTTGCCGACGATATTGAACTCACTGCGCGCGAGCATATCGGAGAGCGCGTTGTCTCCCGCACTCGGAGCAAAATGCACCGTTCCGCCGACCTGATAGCGGTGGTTCGCGAACGCGACGCTTTCGGTGAGGATCTCTCCGCTGTTTTCAATATTGCGGCCTTCCCGCACTACGACGGAATTGAGCGCAGGATTGTCCCTGTAGCCCTTCGGCAGTGCGATCACGCGGATAATATCGCCGCCCTCCTCGGAGGCAGTCAGCACGTCGCAAAAATAGGACGGCATGACGTCCTCGACGCCCGAGGTTTCGCTGACAGCCTGAATGTCATCCTCCGAAAAGCCCGTGGTTGACACCAGACGGAAATCCATCAGGCGTATTTCGCGGTAGTATTCCTCGGCAAGACGGTACATCGACGGCGGCGTCGCCTTGATGCCCGCGAAGAAGCCCACTCCCAGAGCGATGATCGCGAGAATGGAGAGAAATCTCGCTTTTGTATTCCATATTTCGCGCAGGGTATTTTTGAACAAGGCTCTTGTCATTGTATCACCTACGTTGCGTGTTTACCATTCGATTTCCTCGATGGACTTCGGATGCTCGTTATAGATATCGCGGACGATTTTGCCGCTTTTCATCTCGATCACATGATCCGCCATCGGCGTGATGGCGCTGTTGTGGGTAATTAGCACGACGGTCATTTTCTGCTTGCGGCAGGTTTCCTGCAGCAGGGCGAGGATCTGTCTTCCCGTATTGTAATCAAGCGCGCCGGTCGGTTCGTCGCAGAGCAGCAGCTTGGGATTCTTTGCCAGCGCTCTCGCGATACTCACTCTCTGTTGCTCGCCGCCCGAAAGCTGCGCGGGGAAGTTATCCTTTCTGTCCAGCAGTCCCACGCTCTCGAGCGCCTGCTCGCTGTCCATCGGATCACGGCAGATCTGAGCCGCCAATTCAACATTTTCCTTTGCGGTGAGGTTGTGGACGAGGTTGTAGAACTGAAAGACAAAGCCGATATCATAGCGGCGGTAGGCGATCAGTTCTTTATCGCTCAGGCGGCTGATATCCCTGTCCATGACAAGGATTTCTCCTTCGGTGCAGCTGTCCATACCGCCGAGGATATTGAGTACTGTTGTTTTTCCTGCGCCTGAAGCGCCGACGACTACGGCAAATTCACCCTCCTCCACGGAGAACGAAATGCCGTCCACGGCGTTGATGGTAATTTCACCCATGCGGTAGCGCTTGTATACATTTTTAAATACGACCAGACTCATCGTCTCACCCCGTTTGTATTCTATCTTATTTTATAACATAGTCTGTGCCTGTTTGCAATTGTTTTGTTCTGCACAATGATTTTTTTCGTTCCGAATTTGAAATTTTACGCCGAAAAACGGCAAAAAGATTGAAAAACCGCGGCGTATGTGATATGATATAATAGTATGCATAGTTTTATCTATAAGACGGGAGGTTTTTGTTTCATGAAAAAAATTATGATAGCGCTTCTCGCGGCGGCGCTGACGGCAATGTCAGCTGTCAGCATTTCGGCTGCGGAGGCGGATACGCTGCAGGCGGTAGCCGCAGGCGAGTCGATTCCCGGGCAGGAATCCTTCAACGGTCCGCGCATCACAGGCTTTGAGAATACAGCTGACGGAACCGTCGTTTACTGGACGGCGTATCAAAATGCAGCCAAGTACCGCCTGTTTCTCTGGGACGGTATGACATGGAGAGGACTGGGAAACACCGAGTCCCTCAGCTTTACCCACAAGGGTCTGAAAAGCGAGCAAACCTACCGCTACACGGTACGCGCGCTCAACAAAGACGGCGATTTCATCAGCGATTACTGGAAGGCGGGAGATGAGAACATCTTTCTTGCGCCGCCTGTGATCGAGTCACTGGAAACGACTGAAACGGGCGTGCAGGTGACATGGAACGCGCTCGAAGGCGCGGAGCAGTACCGCGTATACCGCAGAACGGGAAACGGCGGCTGGAGACGCGTCGCGGACACGGCGGAGACGACGCTCCTTGATAAGAACGTACCCTCGGGTGAAAAGGTTTGGTATACTGTCCGCTGCATCAACGCGGACGGCTCCGACTGGACGAGCTACTACAACGAGGGAAAGTCGATTTTCTACGTTGCCACCCCGTATGTCACGGGCTTTGAAAACACAAATGAGGGCACAGTGATCCACTGGGGCAAGTGCGACGGCGCGGCACGCTACGGCGTATTCCGCAAGAACGCGGACGGAAGCTGGAAAGGACTGGGCACCTCAAAGACGACGTCCTATCTCAACGAGGACGTCAAAACAGGCGAGACCACGGTTTACACCGTCCGCTGTCTTGACAGTGACGGCGAGTTTGTCAGCCGCTTCAACCGCGAGGGCTGGGGATACATGTTCCTTGAGCCGCCCGTAATCGAGTCGCTCGAAAACACCGACGAGGGTGTGCAGGTGACATGGAACGCGCTTGCGGGAGCGGAGCAGTACCGCGTATACCGCAAAACGGGCGATACGGGCTGGAAACGAATCGGCGACACGAAAGAGAACACGTTTATCGACAAGGACGCACCCTCGGGAGAGAAGATATCCTATACTGTCCGCTGCATCAACGCGGACGCGTCGGAGTGGACGAGCGGCTATACAAGCGGCAAGTCGATTCAGTTTGTCAAGACGCCGCAGATCACGGGCTTTTCCAATACCGCCGACGGTACGACCATCTATTGGGACAAGTGCGACGGCGCGGCACGCTACGGCGTATTCCGCAAGAACGCGGACGGCAGCTGGAAGGGACTGGGCACCTCCAAGACGACAGAATACACCTGCACCGACGTCAAGTCAGGCGAAACAAATATTTATACTGTCCGCTGCCTTGACAGCGACGGCAATTTTGTCAGCCACTTCAACCGCGACGGCTGGAGTTATATGTATTTGCAGCCGCCCGTTATCAGTTCTCTCAAGAGCGTCGATAACGGCGTGCAGATTCAGTGGGGCGCACTCAGTGGTGCGGAGCAGTACCGCGTATACCGCAAGACGGGCGACGAAAGCTGGAAGCGCATCGCCGACATCAAGGAAAACTCCTATGTCGATACCGACGCACCCTCGGGAAAAAAGATATCCTATACCGTCCGCTGCATCAACGCAGACGGCTCCGACTGGACGAGCTACTACAACAGCGGCAAGTCGATTCAGTATGTCAAAACACCTCAGATCACGGACTTTGAAAACACCGAAAAGGGCGTAAAGCTCAGCTTCACGAAGTGTGACGGAGCGGCGCGCTACGGCATTTTCTATAAAACCGTTGACGGCTGGAAGGGCTTGCGTTCCACCGCCGACACCGAATATCTCGATACCACCGTCAAGAACGGTGAAACCCGCACCTATACGGTTCGCTGCCTTGACAGCGACTACGAATTCGTCAGCGACTTCAACGGCGCAGGCTGGACGACCCGCTATTTTGCACCGCCGCAGCTTACGTCCGTATCGAGAAGCGGCAGCGCCAATCTCGTTACATGGAACGCAGTGGACGGAGCGGACAGCTACCGCCTTTACAGAAAGACGCTCGGCGGCGGCTGGGCAAGGCTCTTTGAATCCACAAAGGAAACCTCCTATACCGATACCACCGCGCAGAGCAATCAGCTCTACGCCTACACCCTGCGCCTGATGGACGAAAAGGGCGCATTGATCAGCTCCTACATCGACGACGCACCGTTCTATTACAACGGAAAGATAGCCAACGGAAAGATCACCGTCGGCAACCAGACCTATAATTTCAACAACGGAAAGCTCCGTCAGGGCTACGTGACCATCGACGGTGCGACCTATTACTTCACCTCCTCGGGCGAGATGCTCAAGGATTGTCTTGTCGGGTCAAGCGCAGAGGGCTTCCGCTATGCGGGCAAGGACGGCAAGATCGACTATCACTACACCGGCATCGCCAAAAATGCCTACGGCAGCTGGTATGTCGAAAACGGCGTGTTCAGCTTCGACGTCCGCAAGGCGGTCACTTGGGGCGGAAACGATTGGAACATCCTTGACGGCAGAGCGGTCAAGGTCACGGACGAGTACGACGAGACTCTTCACCGCGCGCTCAAGCTCGTGGACAAAGTCTGCGACAGTAATATGAGCAAGTCGGACAAGCTCTGGAAAATGTTCCGTTATATTCAGAACGCCTATGTTGAGATGAATCCCCGTATTCCGCATTACCACGGCGATGGATGGGAGATTCTCTACGCCAACGACATGTTTGTAAACGGCAAGGGCAACTGCTTGAGCTACGGCGCGGAATTCGCCTTTATTGCCAAGGCTATCGGCTATGAAAACGTTTATGCCTGCCACAGCGGCGGTCACGGCTGGGCGGAAATCGAGGGCAAGGTCTATGACCCTGAGTGGGGCAGACACCGCTTCGATAACACCTATTTTGGCATCGACTACAATAATAATCCCACGGATAACAACTACAAGGCGGCAATCGCCCCGGGTTATTCTTGGATGCGCGTCAAAATCTAGGGATAAAAGGAACATTCTATGGTATTTAGTTCAATCGTATTTCTCAGCGTTTTTCTGCCCGCGGTGTTTTTGCTCTACACCGTGATACCCTCGCTCAAGGTCAGAAACGCGCTGCTCATCGCGGCGAGCTTAGTATTTTACGCCTACGGCGAACCCGTTTATGTGCTGCTCATGCTGTTCAGCTCGCTGCTCAATTACTTCTGCGCGCTGTGGGTGGCGAAAAATCCGCAGAAGAAAAGCAAGGCTGCGCTTGCGACGGCGGTCGCGGTCAATCTCGGTATTCTCGCCGTGTTCAAGTACACGGGCATGTTCGTCACCACCTTCAACAGCCTGACGGGACTCGCGGTTCCCGTACCCGCAATCGCGCTGCCGATCGGCATTTCGTTCTTCACCTTTCAGGCGCTGTCCTACGTCATCGACGTCTATCGCGGCGCGGTGGATGTGCAGAAGAACTACTTTCACATTCTGCTCTATATCACGTTTTTCCCGCAGCTGATCGCGGGCCCGATCGTCAAGTACCGCGATATCAGCCGACAGATTTCCGAGCGTGAGCAGAGCGTCGACAAAATCGCGCGCGGCTTACGCCGCTTCATCTGCGGTCTTGCCAAAAAGGTGCTGATCGCAAACGCTATGGGACAGGTCGCGGATGTTCTGTTTTCGCAGGATGCTTCGACGATGGCGCTTCCGACCGCATGGCTCGGTGCGATCGCGTATCTGTTCCAGATTTATTACGACTTCTCAGGCTATTCCGACATGGCTATCGGACTGGGACTTCTCTTCGGCTTTGAGTTCAAGGAGAACTTCCAGTATCCCTACGGCTCAAACAGTGTGCAGATTTTCTGGAGAAGATGGCACATCTCGCTGTCCACATGGTTCAAGGAGTATCTGTACATTCCGCTCGGCGGCAACCGCAAGGGCAAGCTGAGGACTGCGCTCAACCGCATCATCGTGTTTTTCTTCACGGGACTGTGGCACGGTGCGAACTGGACGTTTGTGCTGTGGGGACTGTGGCACGGTCTGTTCCTCCTGATTGAGGAATACGTTCCGTTCATGAGGAAGCTACCGCGTGCCGTCGGACATATTTATACGATGCTGGTTGTCACGCTCGGCTTTGTACTGTTCCGCGCCGATACCATCGGTTACGGCTTGGAATATATCGGCAGGATGTTCACGGGCTTTGATATGAACGCCTCCTCGCTGAGTACGGCGCTGACGCAGCTCACTCCGTGGTTCATCGTCATGCTGATTGCGGCGATCATCGGCTGCGCGCCGATCCGTCCGCTTGCCGACAAAATACGCTCTGTCCTCTACGGAGAAGGAGAGCTGACCGCCGCTTGGAAGGCAGTGCAGATTGCGCTTTATGTTCTCGCTGCCGCAGGACTGGTGTGGTGCATGCTGCGGCTCTCAACGGGCGCGTATAACCCGTTCATCTATTTCAGATTTTAGAAAGGCGGCGCGACATGAAGAAGATTTTCCCGGCTGTATTCGCGCTCTTTTGCGTTGCGGTCTGTCTGGTGCCTTCATTGGGCATGATCGTGCGTCCCACCACCGAACCGATCGGCAATGAGCGCAAATCAAAGGCGCCCGAGCTGACAAAAAAGGACGGCAGCTTCAATTTCAGCTATCTCACCGATTTGGGCGGCTACTATGAAAAGCATTTCGCGTTTCGTCCCGAGATGATTACCGCCGATGCGACGGTTCAGGCGGAGATGTTTCAAAATTCAAGCATCGAAACCGTGATCGCCGGAACAGACGGCTGGCTCTACTACACCTCCGACGCGGACGATTTTCTCGGCAGGAACACGCTCAATGAAGCCGAAATCAACGGCGTGGTTCATAATCTGGGCATCATTCAGCGCTACGTCGAATCGCAGGGAGCGCAGTTCATTTTTACCTCCGCTCCCAACAAGAGCACGCTCTATCCCGAGCATATGCCGTATTATTACGCCTGCAAAGCGTCCGGCGTACATAACCGCGATTTGCTGCATCAGGCTCTTGCGGACAGCGGCGTGAAGTATTGCAATTTGTTTGAGCCGCTGAGTGCGCAGAGCGAAACGCTCTATTTCAAGCGTGATTCTCACTGGGATAACAAGGGCGCGCTGCTTGCGTATAACGAGGTGCTGAACGCGCTCGGCAAGGAGCACAATGATTTTTCAAATGCGACGGTAACGCGCAGAAAGGACTTCGTGGGAGATTTGAGCAAAATGCTCTATCCCGCGAGCGACGAGGCGGAATACAACGAATATTACGGCGCGGAGGATTTTTATTCCTACACCACCGACACCAAATCCGTCGAGGACACGCTGATCAAGACCGCGAATCCCAACGCGCGCGGAACGCTCTATATGTACCGCGATTCATTCGGCAACGCGTTGGTGCCGTTCTTCGCTTCGGCATACGGAAACGCGGTCTTTACCAAGGCGTTTCCCATGAATATCGCTGCGGATTTTGCGGCGAACAAGCCTGACACCTTCGTGATGGAGCTGGTAGAGCGCAACCTCAGCTGGCTTCTGACCATGCCGCCGATGCTTCCCGCGAGCGAGCTGAGCTACTATAAAACAGCGGGAACGCTCGAGGGCAAGGCGAATTTCACCGTCAAGCCCTGTGAATATGCGGCGGAATACACGCAGATCTCTGGTACGCTCGACGGCGTAACGCTCGACAGCAAGGCGGAGTATTATATCTCCGCCAATAACAAGGTTTATGAAGCCTACAGCCATAAAACGGAAAGCTCAGACGGTTTTCTGGTTTATCTTCCGTCCGCGGACTATCCCGCGGAGGCTGCGCTTGAAATAAAGCTGATTGTGAAGAACAACGGCGAATTTTACGAAATAACAGGAGGAAGTAATGAAAACTAAGGGAATGACAAAAGCCGCGGCGATTCTTCTCGCCATGCTGATGTTTGCGCTGACTTTCACGGCATGCGGCAGCAAGGAAATCAAGCTCAACGTAATCGACAAGGGCGCGCAGACAGAGGTCGATGCGGCAGTCGGCATGACGGTTGAGGAGGTCCTGAAAAAGGCGGAAATCACCGTCGGCGAAAAGGATGAGACAGAGCCCAAGCTGGACGAGAAAATCACGGAGGACAGCAAGGAGATCAATGTAAAGCGCTACGCGAAGGTTGTCGTCAAGCTCGACAAGGACAGCAAGACCGTTGAGCTTGTCGGCGGCAAGGTATCTGATGCGATCGCAAAGTCCGGGTTCAAGACCGATGGCTATACCCCCGATGTGGACGTGAATAAGTATCTTGAGGACGGCATGACCATCACGCTTGTCAAGGGCAACACTGTTTCCCTGACCGTTGACGGCAAAACGACCGACTATCCCACCAAGGCAAAGACTGTGGAGGAGTTTCTCAAGGAGCAGAAGGTGGAGCTTGGCAAGGACGACGAGGTCAGTGAGAAGCTTGACGCCGCCATCAAGGACGGCATGAAAATCACCGTCAAGCGTGTCGAGTACAAGACCGAGGAAAAGACCGAAAAGATTGAGTTCAAGAAAGAAGAGGTTCTCAGCGATGCTCTCGCCGAGGGCGCCAGCGAGCTGACACAGAAGGGTGTGGACGGCGAAAAGACCGTTACCTACAAGGTCAAGTACGTGGACGGCAAGGAAGAAAGCCGCGAAAAGGCTGAGGAAAAGGTCACCAAGGAGCCTGTCAATCAGATCGTCACCAAGGGCACCGGAGCGGTAAACCGCGACTATCAGGAATCCGAGCAGAGCTCCCAGCAGAGTCAGGAGAGCCAGCAGAGTCAGGAGAGCCAGCAGTCCGAGGAACCCGCAGGCAAGACCGTGGTTTCCAAGCAGAATTATCCCGACTGCGACGGTTCGGGACACGGCTACTATGAAATCATCTATTCTGACGGCACATCTGAGATTCAGGAATATTAATACAGAATATCCATTAAAAAGCAAAAGCCTATTTCGGGCTTTTGCTTTTGCTTTTTCTGTGATATAATGAAGTTATCATGAAGAACAATCGGGGTGACGATATGAAAAAAATAGCGGTCGGGATCCTTGCCCACGTGGATTCGGGCAAAACAACGCTTTCCGAGGCGCTGATGTACTGCTCGGGCAATCTGAATAAACTGGGCAGGGTAGACCATCGGGATTCCTTTCTGGACACCTTCGCCCTCGAGAGGGAAAGAGGCATCACCATCTTTTCCAAGCAGGCGGTGCTGCCCTACAAGGATGTGGAGTTCACTCTGCTCGATACGCCGGGGCACGTTGATTTTTCGGCGGAGACAGAGAGGACGCTGCAGGTGCTCGATTACGCGATACTTGTCATCAGCGGCACCGACGGCGTGCAGAGCCACACACTCACCCTGTGGAAACTGCTGCGGCGCTACGGCGTACCGTGTTTTCTCTTTGTCAACAAAATGGACATGGACGGCGCGGACAGGGAGCTGGTTTTGTATCAGCTCAAAAAGCGTCTCAGCGACGCCTGCGTCGCCTTTGACGACACGGAGATGCTCGAGAATATCGCGTTGTGTGACGACGCGCTGTTAGCGAAATTTGAGAACGACGCGCTGACCAAATCCGACATTATTGGAGCAATCCGGCAGCGCAAGTTGTTTCCCTGCATGTTTGGCTCGGCTTTGAAGCTCGATGGCGTGGAGGAATTTCTCGATTGTTTGTATCAATACACCGCCATGCCGCGTTACGGCAAGGATTTTGCCGCTAAGGTCTATAAAATCGGCGAGGACGCGCAGGGAAACCGCCTGACCTACCTGAAGCTGACGGGCGGCACGCTCAAAGTGCGTGAAGTGCTGCAAAGTGAGAAGAACAAGAGCGCGGAAAAGGTGAATCAGATCCGCGTTTACTCGGGAGACAAGTTCACCGCTGTCGATTCTGTTGCGGCAGGCACCGTCTGCGCTGTTACGGGCGTGAGCTTCACGCGTTCGGGAGACGGACTCGGTGCGGAGGACAACGCCGATTTGCCTGTGCTGGAGCCTGTATTGACCTATTCCGTGGAGCTGCCCGAAAAAATCGACGCGCATACCGCGCTTGCCAAGCTAAAAATCGTCGAAGACGAGGATCCGCAGCTCAACGTCAGCTGGAACGAGCGGCTGGAAGAAATCCAGCTCCGTTTGATGGGCGAAATCCAACTCGAGGTGCTCAAAAGCGTGATAGAGAAGCGCTTCGGATTTACAGTAAATTTCGGAAAAGGAAATATAATATATAAGGAAACGATAGAGAACACGGTAGAGGGCGTCGGTCACTTTGAGCCGCTGCGTCATTACGCCGAGGTGCATCTGCTGTTGAAGCCTGCCAAGCGGGACAGCGGACTGCATATCAGAACCGAGTGCCGTGAGGATATGCTCGACAAAAACTGGCAGCGGCTGATACTGACGCATTTATTTGAAAAGACGCACGTCGGCGTGCTCACGGGTTCGCCGATAACGGATATGGAAATCATTCTGATGTCAGGCAAGGCGCACGCTAAGCATACCGAGGGCGGCGACTTCCGTCAGGCGACCTACCGCGCGGTGCGGCAGGGACTGCAGTCCGCCAAGAGCGTCCTGCTTGAACCGATATACGAGTTTACGCTCGAGGTGCCGACCGAGAACCTCGGCAGAGCGATGGCGGATATTCAGCGCATGAGCGGCAGCTTCCAGCCGCCCGAAAGCAATGAGGAGTTTTCGATATTGACAGGCACCGCGCCTGTCTCGGAAATGCGCGACTATGCGGGCGAGGTGGTGCGTTATACACGCGGCAGGGGTAAATTACTATGCGCGCTCAAGGGGTACGACGTCTGTCACAATGCTGAGGAGGTTATCGCCGCAATCGGCTACGACGCTGAGGCGGATACAGACAATCCGAGCGGTTCCGTTTTTTGCTCCCACGGCGCAGGACATCCCGTCAAGTGGAACGAGGTGACAAAGCATATGCATCTCCCATCCGTTCTCAACCCACCGAAGGACGCGCCTGTCCGCAATCCCATCCGATTGCAGAACTACCGCTCACAGAATGACATTTTTGCCGCCGATAAGGAGCTGATGTCGATTTTCGAGCAGACCTACGGTCCGATACGCAGGCGAAAGGCGGCCGCACCCAAGCGGCACTTCAAGGCTCCCGATTCGGACAAACCGGCGAGCCGTGCCAAGATGCCCGACTATGAGGGAGTGGACTATGTGCTGGTGGACGGCTACAACGTGATTTTCGCGTGGGAGCATCTGAAAACGCTGTCCGAGGGCAGCATCGACGGCGCACGAGAGGCGCTGATCAACATCCTCTGCAATTATCAGGGCTGGAAGAAATGCGAGCTGATACTGGTATTTGACGCCTACAAGGTCAAGGGCAATCAGCGCGAGGTCGAGCGCGTCAACGGCATCAGCATCGTTTACACCAAGGAAGCGGAAACCGCCGATATGTATATCGAGAAGGTGTCGCATCAGCTCGCGAAGAAGCACCGCGTCCGCGTTGTCACCTCCGACGGACTGGAGCAGCTGATCATTCTCGGCAACGGTGCGCTGCGCGTTTCCTCACGCGCGTTTCTCGAGGAGGTAAGGGAAGCTGAGGATGAAATCCGACGCATCATTGCCGAAAACGCGGAAATCTGACAAATTCACACGATTGCCTAAAAATAAATCCCGATAAGCTATAGATTTGTTCAAGCTTTTGTGTTATAATGAAAAAAACTGACAGGAGGCAATCAGTATGAAAATAGAAAAAATTACGGCGGCGATCACAACTGCTGCCGGAAAAGTATTCAAAATGAAAACATCACAGAAAATTGCCATCGGCGCGGCGGCTGCTGTAGCAGCAGCGGCAACAGGCGTTGTCATTGCCAAGAATATCCAGGCAAAGAAGCAGGAGAGAAGTGTCCAGAGTCTTGTGCTTGAGGAAGCAGCGAGAGCGCTCCCGGCAGCGGTCAACAACGAGAAGAGCTATGAGGAATACCTCCAAAAGAGCGCAGAGCCGTTTGTTCTTCCGCAGGCGGTCAGAAAGAGAATCGGCATGACCGAGCTGGACGGCTTTGAGGATACCTTTGTCATTGAACCGAAGGAAAAGACCTCTGATATCGTGATTTTCTACATTCACGGCACCAACTATTGGTTCAATCCCTCTCGCTATCATTATGCCTTTATGCGCAGACTGTCGAACAATCTCGGCATGCAGATGATCGTTCCGATTTATCCCAAGGCGCCCTCTCATACTGCTGTTGAGATGCAGCAGATGGTGATTGACAGATATCTGTATCTGGTCAACGAAAAGGGTATTCCCTCTGAAAAGATCGCTTTTGTCGGCGACGCGGCAGGCGGCGGAATGGCGCTCGCGATTCTGCAGAAGCTCAGATATCTTGCTTTGCCGATGCCCAAGCAGGCGTTCCTGATTTCACCGTGGCTCGACGTAACCAACAGCAATCCCAAGATGGAGGATATCCAGCCGAACGACACCATCCTCAACATTGAGAAGCTGGCGTTCAAGGGACAGAAGTACGCGGGTGAGCTGGAGTTGACGCATCCGATGGTAAGCCCGATTTACGGAGACCTCGCGGGACTGCCCAAGATTACCGTGTTTGTCGGAACACGTGAAATCTTCTGCGCGGATGTTGAGAAGCTCGAAGAAATTGCTTTGGAGAAGGATTTGGACATCGAGGTTTATGTCTACAAGAACCAGATGCATTTCTTTGTGGGACTTCCCATTCCCGAGGCGGAGGACGCTATGAACATCATCGCGTCCGAGCTTTACGGAGCGGAGGACAGCGACGAGTTGTTTGAAGTCGAGGAGGATATCCCCGAGGTAGCAGAGGTCATCGTGGTGGAGGACGCCGAAAATACCGAGGAGGAAGCTCCCGAGGTGACGGAGGAGAGCTTTGAGGAGATTTCTCCCGATGAGGACATTCCATTCTGAAATAAAAAAACTCAGGCGGTACAGCTGATGCTGTACCGCCGTTTTTTGTTAGTACCGTTCAAGAAAGGAGTGGAACTCTCCTTTTGTTTTGAAGCCGACAAAGGTGTCGAGATGTACCCTGTGCAGACTGTTGAAAATACTTTTTTCAATATTGGGATTTGTCTTTTTCAGCTCCCGTATCAGCTCCTTGATTTCTCTGCGCTTAGTGCCGCCCGTCTCACTGACAAATTCCGCGTCGGTAAAGCGGCAGGCGCACTGGATAAATTCCAGCTTGTTGTAGCGCGCCCATGCGATAATATCGTCCTCATGCACGCAGTAGAGCGGACGGATCAGTTCCATTCCCTCAAAGTTGGTGCTTTTGAGCTTGGGGATCATACCCTGCAGCTGCGAACCGTAGAACATCGCCATAACGGTCGTTTCGATCACGTCCGAAAAATGGTGTCCCAGCGCGATTTTATTGCAGCCCAGCTCCTTCGCCTTGCTGTAAAGGTGTCCTCTGCGCATCTTCGCGCAGAGGTAGCAGGGATAGCGGTCTGTTTTGGAGGTAACATCAAAAATATCCGTCTCAAACACCGTCAGCGGGATTTCAAGCAGCTCGGCATTACGATAAATCTGCCGCATATTTTCCTCATTGTAGCCGGGGTTCATCGCGAGATACACCAACTCAAACGGCACCTCGCTGAATTTTTGCAGCATTTGCATCAGCTTCGCGAGCAGCATGGAGTCCTTGCCGCCGGAGATACAGACGGCGATTTTGTCTCCTGACTGAATCAATTCATAGCGCTTGACGGCGCCGACAAAGCTGTTCCAGATTTCCTTACGGTATTTTTTTGTGACGCTTCTCTCAACACTCTGAGCAAATGTCAGTTCCTTACTCATAGTCATCCCTCACAATCTCTAAAATTATAAAAAATTTTCCTTGTCTTGTCAATACGGATATTTCGTTGCCTTTGTTTCGATACTAAACGAAGGAGGGATGAAAATGATTCAAAATATCGGACGACGCACATTTTGCTTTGAGGAACAGCCCGTGATTATCGGTTATGCCGCTGTAGCGGGCAAAAAGGAGGGCGAGGGGCCGCTGTCAAAATTCTTTGACAGAATTATTTATGACCCGTATGACGGCATGAACAGCTTTGAGGAGGCGGAAAGCTGCATGCAGTCAGAGGCAGTCAGTTTGGCGCTCGGGAAAAGCGGAGTCAGCGCGGACGAGGTGGACTTTGCGTTCGCGGGCGATTTGCTCAATCAATGCACAGGCTCGGGCTTTTGCCTGCGGAATTTTAATATTCCGTATCTCGGACAGTACGGCGCCTGTTCCACGATGGGACAGGGACTGATGATGGCAGCTTTATTTGTCGAAAGCGGAGCGGCAAAGAACGCGGTTTGCGCGACATCGTCACATTTTTGTTCGGCAGAGCGGCAGTACCGTTTTCCGCTGGAATACGGCTGCGTCAGAACGCCGACTGCCCAGTGGACGGTAACGGGTGCGGGCAGCTGTGTCATCGCGAAAACAGGCAAGGGAGCACGCATCGCGCACGCAACTGTCGGAAAAATCACCGACCTCGGCGTCACGGACGCCAACAATATGGGTGCCGCCATGGCACCTGCCATGGGTATAATAGAACCATACCCGATTGGAAAAGGCAGGCTGTTACATCAAAAATCCAAAAGAAAGGAGTTGTTCCGATCGGGTAAATTTTTTAAATACGAGGTACTCAATGGAAAAACTGCAACAATTGATCAAAGAAGCAACAATAATTACATACGGCGAGCAGGGCGCGCTCCGGCGGCAACAGCTCATTGAAACCGACAGAGTGCAATATCATATCCTGCTTTCGGAAGGAAATCTGTACGAGCGGATACAACAGGCGGAGCCGGAGGGGGAGAGCTGAAAGGAATAAAAGGGTTTATTACCCAAATGTGGTGACAGCTTGTCAAGAATACCGGATATATAGTAGGTAATGAATACTGCTGGTGGTATAATTCCAAAATATCAATAAAAACTTTTGCAAAAATCATTGTATTTTCCCCTGATTTGTGTTATAATCAAAAGCGTATAGGAGTATCTTGTGCGCAAATCTTGCACTAATCTGATTATAACATAAATACTCCGATGCAGGTACGGCGGCAATTTACACGCCGAAAAGCCGTTGGTCAGAACGGCGAAATGATTTTTTTTAATCAAACGCTTGCGTTTGTTGATATAGATCAGTATATAAAATTCTTTATATATAAAAGAAAGAGAGGTAAAAACAAATGAAACAAAAAATAAAACGGCACTATCGTTCAGCTGTTTCCGTTTTGCTTTCAGTCTGCATGCTGATATCGTGCATGACGGTTGGCTTGATCGCCACCGACGCGGCGAGAGTGACAGAAGATGAAACGATCGCGGCGCAGGCTGTAGATGATGAAACAGTCGGTGCAGGCGAAAGGTATCTTTGGATAGGTACCAGCGATAATAGTTTGAGTTATGTCGGTCAGCTGGGCGTTACCAGTCACCGTCTTAGCAAGGGAACGCACTATATCAACGTTACCCGCGGCACCTCAAACTGGTATACCGACTATGAATGGTGGGAGAGCAATAATAATACCACAGGTACGCCTAAGGTCGATGTTAACGGCGCGTGCAGGATTAGTTTTGATGGCGTTCAAAGCTACAACATTGGCGGCAATTCACCCTTTTATCTCAGAATGGTTGTTTCTAAAGCCGGCGATTATAATTTTACTTATAACAGCGGTACCCATACGCTTGCCATTACAGGCGGTGACGCCAGTGCTGATGTGTGGACAGCGCTCGGCGACAGCAAGGAGTTGTTTGGAACCACATGGAGCAAAACCGCTGCTGAGAATGAAATGGTTAAATCGGGCGACCGCTATGTGCTGACCAAAACCAATGTGTCGCTCAGCGCGGGAACCATTCAGTATAAGGTTATTAAAGATCATGACTATAGTTCGGGTCAGTATCCTACTTCGGGCAACGCATCGCAGACAGTATCAAATGCAGGTGTTTATAACGTTAGGATTACCTACAGTCCAGATGCTACCGGCAATAAACTGACAATGACCCTGACCCCCGCTGCAAAGCACAAGCTCACCGTTCCGAGTGTTGAAGGCGCTGCGGTCAAGGCGACCTATGACGGCAGAACGGCACAGGAGGGAGAAGACCTCACGGATATCCCGGTAGGTGCGACAGTCAACATCACGGTCACACCAGATACGATCGGCAAGACCTGCACTGCTGTAACGCCTGACCCGACAGCGACAGTGACAGGCTCCGGTAAAAACTGGAACCTGATTATGCCCGATGCTGACGCTACTTTCAGCGTTACGCTCGGTGATGTCGAGCTTAAAAGGGTTTACTACAACAACTACTACACGCGCTACGCCATGGTGACCGCCTATGCGCAGTATGACTCCGGCGAAGAGCCTCTCGGTTCGGGCGTAACAATGACAAAGATCGCCAATACCAACACATGGTATGTCGAGGTGCCTGGAAACGTAAATAAAATCACATTCAGGAGCGGCTCCGGTGCGACGACGGGTGCAATGATAATCCAGTGGAGTGAATATAACAACAAGCCGAAGTATACCGGAGTTCTTGCTGAGGATCCTTCCTTGACGGCTACTAAGCCGGGTTATTGGGGTGAGTACAACGAACGCCCCAACGAATATACTGTTTCCAAGGGTTCAACTCTAAACGACAATAATCTGTTCACCGGTATAAAGGCGACATTCTACGACTATTATACCGACAACGAAGTTGACAACGGATGGCTCAATATTGCTAATAACGAATACAGCGGCGGCACAGACTGGAAGTGGAACCCCTACAAAAAGCTTAATTCGGCATTGTCGAAATATGCTGCGGATTATTCGGTTTCCAGACCGTTGTATTTTGGTAACCTGAATACCGCTGATATTAATACTTATGGCAATAGCGGTTTTGATGCCAAAGCAACAATAGAAGCATATACCGGTTGGAATCTAAACGCCAACAACTCCGGTGCGTTGACTACCCCGCATAACGCCGTGATGGCTTTGTCGGGCACAACGCTTGCACAGTCTAATATCCATTATTATAAATCCGGCGCGACAAATGAAAACGGACATGAAATGGCGTTGTTCGACGAGGACTTCCTTTCGGGAGAGAATAATCAGCATAAGCCTATCGCAGCCATTCTCCGATCTTCCGCATTTCCTGTGAGAAAAACGACAGTTGCGTCCGGGTATAACCAAATTTTTCTCGATAATACTAGTCTTACATGGTATGATGAATCTTTAGGAAATGCTCTT
Source organism: Ruminococcaceae bacterium P7 (assembly GCA_900100595.1). Classification (GTDB taxonomy): domain Bacteria; phylum Bacillota; class Clostridia; order Oscillospirales; family Acutalibacteraceae; genus Ruminococcoides. The sequence continues at coordinate 10,077 of FMUA01000012.1, read as the reverse complement.
ACGGCTCATTTTTGGGATTCATCAAATACATCAGACTATATTGACGTTGTTATGAGGCCGGTTAACCAATCAAATAGCCACTTGTTCGTAGTTGATAAGGTTGATCCCAAATACGATAAGGTAAGATTTGACCGCGTTAATAGTGGGAATGGAAATCGTAGCAACATGACAAAAGATTATGATGTTCCCGCCAATAACAATTCATCCTGCCGTTTATATTTGTGGGATCACCTAGACGACAATAAAGCACAGGGAGATTGGAGAACATGTGACAGTGCTATTAATGCTACAGGCGGTGCGGAATACTATGAATTCGATAGCTCCGGCGGTAAGGATAATGCTTATATTGAAAGTATTGATACCACAAACAAGACTGCTAATCTTGAATACTATGATGATCAAAAGGTGAGATCATCAAGCAAGGCGCAGGGTTTCTTCCCCTATGATAAAGCGCAGGCATCCGCAACAGGTACAACAGCCCATGACCTCGGCTTTGGCATGAAGCTGGAGATCCCGTTCACAATTAATCAGAACGGTACTGTGGATGGTACGGTGAATGGTACTCACCAGGTATTTAACTTTTCCGGTGACGACGACCTCTGGGTATTCATCGACAATAAGCTTGTCCTGGACTTGGGCGGCGCGCACGCGAAAACTACCGGCTCGATTGATTTTAATACAAAGACCGTAACCGCTGTGTTGACCCAGATGTCCGACGGCGTTTCTGCAACCAGAAACGGCAGCTTCTCTTGGTTTGACACCACCGGCGCAAACGCCGCGAATACGCCTCATACCATGACGATCTACTACACAGAGCGCGGTATGTATGACTCCAACCTCAAGTTCGGCTTCTCCTTCCACCCGATTCCCAACCAGTTCAAGGTGGAAAAGAAGGTCAGAACCAAAGGCGATAAAGATTTGGGAATACTGAATATCAACTCGGGCTTCTTCCAGGATAACGGCGAAACCGAGGGAGCAGCTGCTTCCAATAAATCAACAGCTCTTTCTACGCGTGAGGGAAGATTTATCTCCAAGTTTGAGGAGAGCTTCCAGTCCGAGCAATTCACCTTTACACAGACCTATACCAATGCGACAACGCCCGCGACAGGAACGGCGCTTCCGTATACACTGCATAAACAGGACGGCACGCTGACGTCAAAAACAGTCACGCCGGATTCTGACAAAACCATGGTTTATACGCTCAAAAACGACGAGATCGCGCACTTTGTAAAACAGTTCGTCAAGGGAGATACCTTCACCTTGAAGGAAACTGCCGACAATTCAAATAAGTACAGGTATACACCTCAATTGGTAGTGTATGATGACGCGAGACTGGATGATAACGGTAATGAGTACAAGTTTGTATCGGGTAATCCAGAGAATGACGGAAAATACAGCTACAATAGCACAACTGGTGTATATACTTTCAAGTTTAATGAAACGGTTGCATCGGGTCTGGATAACACAAATATCCGTGCTCGCTTCGAGAACCATATGAAGTATCATGACCTTACGCTGAAAAAGGTTGTCGACGATCCGTCAGACACAGATTCGGAATTCACCTTTGAATTTAAATTTGATTTTGATTTTAAAAATGTCAAAAATTATATTGCCTATCCGCTCGATGTGACTGTTCTTAATCCGAACGGAACCGTAGATGAAAGCGATGGAAAGAGCAAGCTGTCGGTCAAGGACGCAACCCACGAAGCCGGTAGGATCACCATCAAGGCAGGACAGACAATAACCCTGCCTCAGATCCCCGAGATGGCAAAGGTTCAGATTACTGAAATAATTAATAACGACACCGGAAACTATACCTATGACAGTACTTCTGTAAAGTACGACAACGGTACTGATGTAGAAAATCCTGAAACGATTGATAACGGCGTTCGGTTTGTAATGGGTTCGCGCGGTATCAACGCAATCGTTTCCAATAGCAAACGTAAGCTGCAGATCACACATTCACTTCATCCCGATTCGCTTGGCGACGCGTCATGTTATTTGAAGGTTGAGGTACAGAAAAACAGTGACAGTTCAGTAGAAAAAACATACGGAAACACAACTACATACGCTGAACCGGTCGATGTTGACGCTGATTACCTCCGCTACAATTCGACAAATAAGCTTGTGATAACGCTTACTACCACTGTTACAGACCCAACGAGTTATACGATGGAGCATTTCTATGAAAAACTGCAAAGCACTATCAATTTGCTCAGCGGATTAGGTTCACCATTTGACTTGGATATCCATGACACCGCCCCTGCACCGTATGCAACAATAACCGTTCCGATATCCGGTTTGTTTGATTCGACTACTCATGCGCAGAAATATACCATTCTTCCGTTCTATTCCAAGGTGATTGACGCAGGCAAAGACGTCAAGATCTACAAGAAGATTACAAGCGGTACGTCATCCAAAAAATACACAATGTTCATCAAAACAATCACAGATTTGGATGATGATAATAATCCGGCTGACTATTCAGGTACATACACTATCAAAAATGTTTCCGATGATGCAGTAGTAGGAACAGCTAATCAGACTTATTCTTCTTCCGGTGTTTCCATTACACCAGAACAGTATATCTTGCTTGAGAAGGTTCGCTTGGATACAAAGCTGCAAATCACCGAAAAGGAACTCAGCTCAGACTACGCCAGAGCGTTCCACTATGATTATACGAGTGTAAAAGTCGGCAGCGCTGACGCAAAGACAACAAAGGATAACGGCGGTATCACTGCATCTACCGATCCTAAAAAGATTGACAACGGTGTTCGTTTTACGGTATCTGACGATACAAACGTAGACATCTATAACAAGGCTTGGACGTACAGAATCCTTTACAAATATCCCGGATATCTGTCCAGGTATTATACCGGGGCTCACATAGTACAAACTTACACTATGACGGGTGATTTTAAAGATGAAGATTTTGATGAAACCACAGGAAGAATGACAATCGGAAGAACTACCTCAGGTTCATCAGCTGAAACTTATCCGTGTGCGATGTTCAAGGGCTATGATGATGCGGAATATCCTTATAAGACAACAGAAGATACTGTAAAGAACTTTATCACAAGTCAAGCGCCGTATGAAGATAACTTCATGACAAGCATGACATGGAATCCGAATCTGAACCCGAATGATACATCCAAGGAACGCACAACCATCGAGTATTTCCCCTTAATAGATGGTCAGCATGTGAATATCGAAACGTCAGCTGATACCAATCCGAATGATACTATTCATGTGTATTTCAGGTTACCCTATCATTTTGATGCTCTTAACAAAACAGAAGGAACCGGAATGGATCCTATTTATAATGACCAGGGAAAAATCGTTAAAGAGGTACCCACGAACTATAGAGTAACAACACAATACGCTCATTGGTTCACGAAAAACGGTCTTTTTACCGAGGAAGAAAACTCAAAGTGGGTTCAGGCACCTGCCGAGATATATGATACAAATGGAACGAAGTATGTATTCCGTCACTGGTCAATGGTATCTGTCGGAAAGGATCTGGAAATGGAAACCAGCGAACTTCAGAATGTACGCTTACACGAGAAGAAGGATGAGTATGAGTACAAGAGATGTTACAACAACAAGTTTAACATGACTCTCTATCAGGATACTTATGTTGAGCCTGTGTACATTCTTGAGTCAAATGATCCTACATATGAAAATGACGCTTCATTGTCGCCTGCGGAGAGAGAAACAAAAGATACTACACAGGTTAAATATGGAGGAGCGATTATAAACTTCCTTGAAAACTCAAGAAATCAGTGGAATCATGGTGGTGGCTCACTCTATTCGAGTCGTTATGAGAACATACCTGGTCGTGAGAATCTCGGAGACAGAGTCTTTTCTGACTTCTTGCTTTCGTTCAACTACAATGACCTGATGCTGAAATCCCCGCTCGGAAAGTACAAAAACTGGACAGAGGTGGATCCTGAAACAGGCGAAGAGGTGGAAAAGAAAGAGTTCGTTCCTTATCTTTGCAAGAATAATGAAATTTATCATGAATATGGATTCCTGCTTGAGGTAGTAGATAATATTCAAGATGAAAATAACGATGGAAAGATTGATTCGGATGATATTCTCAATCAAGAGGCGTACAGAAATAAGTATAATAGTCAAGCAGATGGAACAAATCCTGAAGCCTATACTCAAATGGTAGCTGCGGTGAATTTCCTTGATGCAGGTACAGCGGTATCCTCTGATGGTCCGTTTATTGTAAAAAGCACAAAGAAAGCCTCTGGTTTGGACAATAAGAATGAGGTTGAATATTCTTCAAGCTTGCCGCTCATCAATCATACTTCAGGAGAGTCGACAGGTCGTAACTTGAAAGTATTCAGAGCATACGCTTATCTGAAGGATTACAATCTTTCTTCCACAGATAAGAGCGATTATACATGGAATGGAGAAGCTATTTCAGATAATGAATTTGCTGCTCTCAGCAGTTCATCTCACGAAGGTAAAGTTCTGCAAATCAGTAAGCCAGTGTACTTTACAATTTTCAACATTGCTTCTGTGGCAAACGGAACTCCGTTTGATGATAAAGGAGGTCAATCATAATGAGAAGAGCATATTGGGAGCCCGAGATGGAGTTGGTCAAACTTCATTTTGAGTCTCTCCTTGAGGGAGGACCGGATCATCAACATTTGGTACCAAGCGTCCCTCAGAATGACGAAGAAGAACATGATGCAGGTGAATAAGCTTGCCGCACAAAAGTAAATGATTAATTTGCCGCAGGCAGTGATATGTGCTGCCTGCGGCATAACTTAAGGTGATAAGATGAAAGTTATCAAGAAAACAGCTGTTGTCGTTACTGCCTTTGCTTTGAGCATGCTTTCGGTGATTCACTGCTTTGCTGAAACATCCTATTTTGAGAGCGGATATTTTTATTCTTACATTAATAACGATGCAGTTAGACTCGTTGGTTGGGATTACAGAACATCAGTTCTTCCTGTTCCTGATAAGCTGAATAACCGTCCCGTTACTGCTATTGCAAACGATGCGTTTTCCGACAACGAAAACCTTACGGGTATTGATTTTACTAACGCGATCAATTTAACTGCAATTGGCATGTACAGTTTTTCAAATTGTACTAATATGGTGGAAACGCTTGTTTTGCCTGAGCAGATTTATTTTATTGACGAATGTGCGTTTGAGGGATGCTCTTCAATTACGGAGGTTGAGATTAATTCTGGTTTGTATTATATTGCAAATCAGTGCTTTAACAAATGCAACTCGTTGCAGAAAGTTACTCTCAACGATGGACTCGTACAAATCAGAAGCTATGCTTTTGCGAATTGTCCGGAGCTTGAATATGTATTAATTCCATCAACAGTGACGGATATTTCACCGACTGCATTTGAGAATGACAGCAATCTGAAAATTTACGGATTTGCGGATTCATATGCGCAGACCTACGCGCATGAGCACAACATTCCCTTTGTGGAAATGGTGAAATTCTTGCTTGGTGATGTAGACGGCGTAGATGGTGTCAACATCAATGATGTCACTGCGATTCAAAGCCATCTTGCAGAGCTGAAAACAGTAGAAGGCGTTTACCTTCTTGCTGCAGACGCAAACTTAGATGGCATCGTGGATATTTCCGACGCGACAGCAATTCAGATGAAACTTGCCGAGTATGAATTGCCATATCCCATCGGTCAATATGTCACAAAAGAAATAGTTTTGGAATAAAACAAACAGTCTGCCCCTGAGAAGTTTTCTCAGGGGTAATTTTTTCGAAAAAACCTGATCCGCCCAGATTCGCCAAATTTGGCGCGAAAAAAATCGGGTAAAAGTTACCCGACCTCGCCCAACAAAGCCCACACAGGCGATTTGTCGCGGTTTGTGGGCGGCGTTTCAGGGAACGACGAAAGGTGCAGCGGAATTGCTCTGCTGCACCTTTCGGTTATATCAAACTTATCAAATTTTCATGGAGGGTATAGCGCGATACGCCGTTGCTCTGGGGGTCGCGGATAATGACGGAGTCGAGCTCCTTTGGCAGCCACTTCTTGCTGAAATTACCGTTGCCAAAGTATGCGTCAATATTTGTTACAGGCAAAACGACTTTGTCGGAATCATAGGGCTTGTTGGTGAGATAATATTTTACCAACAATTCAGCGGCTGGTCGCGCGGAAGGGGTCAAAACACTTCTTTCGATATAATCTTTTATACCGTCAGAAAGAGAAAAATCGAAATTTTTTAGTTTTCCTAACTCCAGCGCGTCGGCGAGAATATCGTCAAAACGCAGTATCCACGAGCCTCTGGTCGTTGGAGAGAAAATCGGAATCTGAAATTGAATAACTTTCTTTTCCCATTCCTTAGCAAAGCCCTTCCTCAGCTTATCGCATTTCGAGATAGTTGTTTTACTGACGGAATCAGGATTGTTTCTGACAAAAGTACAGATGTTGTGAACATGACGGTAAAACCAGCCGCGGCCGTTTGTATCAACCAATTCGGGAAAGCTCTCATTCAACTCACGAAAATTAGTATTTGCTTTCCAATCATCCTTTTTTTCTGTCGGCAAGCTGCACCACGCCTGCAATGCACATCGTGCTCGGTCAATATCAGGCGTATCGGTTGCATACATATATCCACGCGCAATAATTGTCAGAACTCTGTGCAGCCCGATTTGCTTAATCAGCATATCAAAGGTGAAGCGCCCGAGAAATGACATATCACGTTTGCCGTTGGCACTATACTTCGGAAATAGCGTATAAGCCTTGAATTCTTCAATTTCATTCAGCATTTTTCTTCACCGCCAATACATGAGAATAAACCGCGTCGGGCAGAAGCTCCCACAGCAAATCGCGCTTTCCGAGTGCCACCACATATGGCACCGCCTTTCTCGGCTTCGTGATTTTATCCATTAACCCTCGGCACGCAACGGCAACCGCCTGCCGGTAACTCTGCGCGTGAGATTTTTCAATATATGCCTGCATCATTTCTGTAAACTCCTTCGAGTCGTTTGACCGGAGGAGTTTTTTGCGTTCTGTAGCGTTGTTTTCATCGTCAATATCGCAAATCAAATCTCCGAGAACACGGTAACCGCCAAAGCGAAAATCTGCCAGTAAATCAAAATAGTCCTCGTATTCGGGAAGATAATCCGTCAGGAAATCGCGCCGTGTATCCTTGTCCATTAGATGCCACAACTGCTCGATCAGCTCACTGCGTATTGACGATATTCTCTCAGGCGACAACTTTGAAAACTCGGCATAAAGTGCGTCGCTATCAATCACATCTTCTTGTCCGCGCGAATATAAAACGCGGTCAATATCATTCTGCCTTGATTTATTCTTGATCGGTGCGCGGCAGGCACGAATTCTGGAAAGAACTGCCTCATACTGTTGTAACAAAAACCCGACAGAACAAAGAATATTAACGTCAAGCTGATTTTTCCAATCAGACTTAACCGCAAACGTGAACAGTTCGCTGTCTTCTGCGGGCTTTGGATTCAGCCGTTTAGTGTTTTCTTTCAATTGCTTTGCGAGATAAGGCAAACGCTCTACGTTTGAGGTCACCGTGTTCCAATCGGTTGTCTCAAAGAAATCCTTGATTTTCTTCTGCGGAGAATCCTCATACCAAGCGTGAATGCGGTCAAGCTCTAACAGAGATTTGTATTTGAGAAATAGGTTGTGCGCTCTGCGTTCTTTTAGCAGGTACTCGGACAAATCAGGCTTGACACCGCTTTTTGCGGAGTCGATTTCCAAGCCTGTCAGAATCGACAGCACCTCTGTTTGCTGACGGCAGCGCTCACGCTCTTCCGCATCGGAGTTTTCATCATAGGCAATAATGCTCCTGTCAAACGCCGCGTTACAAATTTGACCGACACGCGAGGAAAAAGTATCTCTCACGGTCACAAAGCGGTCATGCCAGTCATTTGCGTTTCGGGTGACCGGTTCTTCCGAAGGAATATACAGGAGCGGAAGGTTACTGCGATCGTTCAAGTCGTCATATTCATAATTCCGCTTGACGCATTCGTTCAGCAGATTGTCGGCAATCGTTTTAATCATATCGCCGTCGAAATCAGCACCGCCCAAGCGCTGTGCGGCAAGGCTCTCAGGGTCAACCATCACCACATCTGTTAGTTTGGAAAGGTAATGTTTTCTCATATTGCTTGACTTGCCGTAGAGCTTTAGCTGTATTTCCTCATTCCGCGCGATATGCGGATTGCGAAGGAGCGTACAGACCGAATCGGCATCATACGACGCGCCCGGTGAGTAAAAGCTGTTTTTGTTAAATCTCTCAGTCATTGCAACAGACCAGAACGTTCTTTCTTTATGCTTGCGCTTTGCTCCGTTGTCAATCAGAAAAATCAGCAGGTCGAGAATATCATCGGAGAGAAAACGGTTATCGCCCTTTACGAGCAGCCTGCCCAGACTGTATTGCCGAATCAGCTTATCGGCATTGTCGTTGAGCTCTTTTACGCAAACCTTCTCATTTGCAAACAACGAATTCTTTTTTATGCACTTTCCAAGAGCGTTGTCCTTATCAATAAAATACCGCATGCGGAAATCTTCATTCTGACAAAAATCAAAGTATCGCTGCTCGGTCGCCTTTGTTATCCATTCTCTTTTGTCATCGGAAGGACTGCTTACCCAACCGTCGGGCAAATCGGCAGGACGGAATTCTTCCTGTGTCATGGAAAGTGTATTCAAAAACTGGTAATTAAGTTCCGTGTGGTTGTCAGGCTTTTCCTTGCTGACGTTGGTGATGTAGAGTGCATGGTTGTATTTCTCGAATACACGAAGATAGTCGTTCCAATCCATACCGTTTTCTGTCAGCCAGCCATAGCCCTTGAACATACTTTGCGTAAGAATAATATCGACGTCATCAACCGGATGACGAACGCCCCAAATATCGGTAATATACTTTGAGCCTGCACTGAAAAAGAAATCATGAAAATGGACTTCGTGCAGCATCCCCTTGACAAACGGCATACGGATTTGGAAGGAATGGTGAATGTGTTTGCCGCAAAATATTTTATCAATGGTTCCTGCAAGCTCCTTTGAAATCAAGCCTTCTCCGTCATGGCGCTGGACGGTGATATCCCTCACATCTTCTTTTCGGGAATACTTTTTGACAGCCTCATTGGTACCGTTTCCCTCTACCGTAATGACTTTTGTTTGAGCGCGGTAGGTTTCGTTTTTTACGACAATCACGCGGTGAGGTTTTGCTAAATTGATCCCGTCGATTCGAACGCCGCCCGAGAGCATCAAGCCGTTATAGGCATAGAGCTTAGAGAGCTGACAGTTACCAACATCCATGTCCATCATAATTCTCTGACGCACTTCATCATGAACATCAGCGCGGATAAACGACAGCTTTGCCTGACGGCTCATACTGCCCGAACGCTCAAAGGCGAGGTAACGATGAGCGCCGTTTCCAAAATCCAATGTGATTCCTTCAGGACGAAACATCGCTTCCGCTTTATTCTGCCGTTCCAACATTTTCGGAGAACTGCCCCTGTCAAATATGCCGTTGAAGTCAACATAGAAAATGACGTCCTGCAAATCTGCCAAGGCAGCTTCGCTTTTCGGCGGTTCTATATTATGTTTTTTCAGAACGCACATCGTCTGATAAAACAAAGCATTGTCATCCTGTTCGTCGGCAGCGTCGCGCATGATGCATTTCCGTGTATCAATCGTACTGAGTCGGAATGAATACTGTTCGTTTTCCAACCGCGCATAGCTGATGATGGCACGGGCGGAAAGCGTGTGAATCTTATATCTGACATTCATCTTCTATCACCTGACGTAACTATTCAGAGCTACCCCACAAAGATCTGATCGGTTTGACATGACAAAGCCATCTTAACCGCATGATAGGAATCGAATCCGTTTTTGCGGGCGGTGCTGATGAATGACATTAAGCCCATATATTCCTCTGCGCCGGTTTTACTTCTGAAACAGCCGCAGACCTTGGTCTTTGTTTTGATATTTCTGATGTCTCGCTCGGCTTGGTTATTGTCGAACGGAACACAGAGCTTTTCTAAAAACAGGCAGACTGCTCCCTTGTAATTTTGAAGCCTGTCGATGAGCGCGAGAATTTTACCGCGTTTCA
>FMUA01000041.1 GCA_900100595.1 Ruminococcaceae bacterium P7 | reverse complement strand
AGCATTTGATTTTGCTTCAACAAAGACTCGATAAATTCTTGTGTAACCGGCATTTGCTTCACCGCCTTTCGTTACTGATATTATACCAGAATTAACGAAATTTGGCTATACCATCGCATTTTTGCGGTTGTGCATTTTGACGAACCCGATTTTTAAGAAACGTTTTTAGAGCCTCTGGAGAGCATAGCGTATGACAAATTTATACTTTTTTCATTCGTAAGCCCGCTATTCGATACTTCAAAATTTCTTTTGTGCAGGTATACAAATTTTTATCGTTCTGAATAGTTACAATTTTTCTATGAATAATTAAAAGGTTCATAACCACAACAAATAAGACTCTTTTAGCAAAATAACATTTCTGTTATCTTGCTATTCAATCCTTTTATCGTATTTGTTTGCTTGATTAATAACTATTCTCGCAAAAATGTTACAATCGAAAATCACCATCGTTAAACTCCTCGCAGTCCTCAACCCAAAAAGGCAAGCTTTCTTTTATTTCTTCGCATATTTCAACATAATCATCTTCCTCGATTTTTTCGTGCTCTGCCATGCATTTATAAAATTTTTTCAAGCCGGCAGCCATACTTCTTACCGAAGCAGGCGTTGACCACATGCACTTATGGATATAGAAATAGAAAAACGGATTCAAATTATCGATACCTGTTTCTATAGGCTGAGCGTCTTCCCTGAGAAGAAAATCGTTGATAAAAAGGTCAATATTACTGATATGATTCTTTATCGTCTTTGGGGATAATCCTTTTTCAGTCAAATCCGCTTCAAATAATTTCAAGTATTCCTCGTTTTCTTTGCGAACCGTCTCGCAAGCACGGTCGTATTCTTCAAATGTTTCATCAAATACTTTTACATTTGCCATTTCTAATGCCCCTTTCACCCTTTCAACAATGACGATTCACGACATAGTTTCTTGCAATGCTGGATTTGCCGATTCTTAACAAGCTGCTGATTTGCAAGCTGAACTACAACAATGTTAGTTGAGCAATATGTGCCTCAAAACAACTGCTCGCTAACCCTTCTTCACCGCATAAAATCCGCTCTGCATATACGAGTGCCAAAACAGCTCCGCTACTGCAAATCCTGTTTGCCTGAGCAATTCTAAGTGTTCGGCAATGGTTATGGGGAAAAATTCGCGGCCGTATCTCGCGGAATGTGACCTCACTTCTTCGGGTGTTCTTCCCGCCTTGATTTCAAAATCTTCGAGCCGTTTCAGCATGTTTCTGACTCCGCATTCGGTAAACGGCGCGGTATTCTCAAAGCAGATAAAGATGCCGCCGGACTTCAATGCATTGAAGCAGTTTTTAACCGCTGTTTCTCTGGTCGCTTTGTCGAAATAATGGTGCGACTGAATCGCCGTGACGACGTCAAAGCGGTTTTCAAAGTCCAGCTTCTCCGAGCCGACACAGCGAAATTCACAGGGTTGATCATTGAGCTTTTCCCGCGCGTCTGCAAGCATTTTTTCGGACGGGTCGCAGAGCACCAGTTCCGACAGATTCAGCCGGTTGAGCGCCATTGCGCCGAGATTTCCCGTGCCGCAGCCCGTATCCAGAACGGCAAGCGGCTTACCGCCGCAATGCGCCTGAATCACGCTGAAGATCTGCTCATATATCTCATCATAAAACGGAATCACCTTCCGCACGTTTTCGTCATACCGGTTCACCGCAAAAGCGGATTTGTTGTCGGTCATACGTTACCTCTCATATAAAGCAATTTTTCTCAAGCAATCACTTCTGCTTTTCATAACACTCCTCGCATAGCGTGAGGATTCACGGCAAATCCGTACGCTGCTCGCCGGGATTTCCGCACTTCTCACAGACCGTCGCGGATCTCTCTTCCCATAACCGCACAATGTCGTACAGCTGATCCGTAAATTCCCGTGTGTGACTCTCCGCTAAATGAAAGTAAAAACGCAGCGTGCCAAATTTTTCCTTTACCTGCGACACCTCAAAATCCATCGGCTCTCCCGCAGCTTCATAGAATTAGCTTTCGTGCCTTCCAAGTAAAGGGACCGTATCCTTTATTGCCGTGTTTGTCTACATACACGGTACCATCCCTATGTTTCTTTTCCCTGTATTCATCAATATCTCTTATACTCATGAGCCATGATCTAAATTCAGCCAACGGAATTAACTCTCTATGTCCTGCTTTTATAAATCCATTAAGTGACTTATCATCTTTAACTACTGTGCAAACCCAACATCCGAATCTTGATTGCCCACAACTTTGTGTTTGACCGGAATTGGTCATTCCTGCAAATGGGCATTCTCCTGAGTCCGCATCTGAATACAGCGATATCAACTCACTATTGTCTGTTCCCCAAGGTGTTCTGCCACCATTATAGGAAAGTAAAACATCCCACACATCATCAGTTGTAAGTTCAACAATAGGGTTATAAACAAAAGCGTTCGGAATTGTTTCATGTCTATTAAGTAATCTATTTGAAATTTCTCGTCCTTCAATTCGTCTTTTTCTTACTATACTCTCAGCTTTTCTTACTCCCAAAAGAACAATAACCTCTTTGCCTTCTTCCTTCATAATGGCTTTTATTTTGTCGGCACTTGGTTTTATCTTCAACCTATCGGTACACCACCTAAACGTACCATTCATTCTTGGTGTTGGTAAACCTTTCCCAATGATGTTAGTCCAAAAAGTATTATCATATTCGGGAGTGACCATACATGTTTTAATTGGGACTCCATCTCTATTTGCAGAATCACCTATTAATTTATTCATTCTGCTAAGGTAATTCTTGATTAACGGATTTTCTATAAGAGTGTCTGAAGAGATAATATATACTGTCTTTTTTCTCTTTTCTTCAGGAAGGGACTGAAGCATCTCATATACAAGTTTGGTAACTGTAGTAGAATCCTTTCCTCCGCTATAACCAATTATCCAAGGACGATCGTCAGACAAATAAACATATCTTATTTCTTCTAAGAGATCCTCATAGTCATTCTCGTAAAAAAAACTATTCATCTTTACCAACCGTTTCTACAAAATTTTATACTTAATAATATATTTTACCACAAAAATGACTAAAGTGCAACCCCAATATTCACAAATATAACCATTTCCTTCTATGTTTCACCTATCCAAAAACTTTCTCTATGGTTTTTCTATATCAGCCCTGCAGCAAGAAACATACCTTTCAAAGAAGCTTGACCTGTTAAACACAGCATTGCGCGTTAATCGCAGCTTTTCCGCAATGATATTGAGCAAAGTGGTTTTTCCCGTTCCGTTACCGCCGTAAAAAATCGTAACGGTTTCAAAAGCCATTTTCTCAAACTCCATTTTCGGGAAAATCTGATACGGATAGTAAGTATTGAAGCAGGTTTCCTTTGCGCCGTAAACAAAAAAATTCCATTCTGCCGATTCATCCGGGGCAGTAAATCCGTTTAAATATATCATAACGTCACTCATATAATGCGGTAATATGCTCCGAAAATAAATGCATTTTTGTCAAGGTGAACCTCAACTAACTGAGCAAAAAAATCGAAAAAATTTGGGGTTCACTTTGTCAATTTAGGCTTTCGATACTATTATTATCTCATAACAGATGTCCCATAAAAAGGACAATGCATTATAGTATTTTAATTTCTTTGATAATTCGCAATATTTTATAATAATTCTTGCCACAAAATGCTTGACATTTTTCTTGACAAACCTCCTGCTTGTTGTAGAATAGAATCAGAACATTAGGAGCGAATTTATGAGCTACATTACCACCGTTTCGGGCATACATTTTTACCCGCTGGATCCAAATCCGAAAGATATAGATATCGAGGATATCGCACACGCGCTGTCGCTGATCTGCCGTGCAAACGGACATTTTAAGTACTTTTACTCCGTCGCGCAGCATTGTATCGCCTGTGCTGTGGAAGCGGCCGAGCGCGGATTTTCTTTGGAAGTGATTCTCGGCTGTTTGCTGCACGACGCGAGCGAAGCGTATCTTTGCGATGTGACGCGCCCGGTCAAGAAGCATATCCCTCAATACTTACAGGCGGAAGAAAAGCTGCAAGGAGTTATTTGGAAGCGGTTCATCGGCAGGGAGCTGACGGAAGACGAGCAGCAACAAATCTTTGAGATCGACGACAATATCCTTTCACAGGAATTTCATCTGCTGATGCCCGAGGATTTGAACGAGGATTATCGCAAGCTGAAAAGCGCGTGCGCGTGCGACTATCAAGACCCGCAGGAGGTCAAAGAGCGGTTTATTCAGCTGGCGCGTATTTTACAACATGAAATGACAATGCGAGAATCGGAACGGATTTTACGCACAAAAGTAAACGCCGACAGACTGCAAAGCCTTATCAGCGAATTGGAAGCGTATTATACGAGCGATGAATGGAAGCGGGATTTCGCAGACGACGAAGCCGGACTGCTGCCGAAAAATCTGCCGCGCGGCGTGCTGTCAGAGGACGGAATTTACAATCTTTTAGAGGAATACAAAGAGGTATCGGAATGACACTATATATCAACTGCTGTGCCCGCGAGGAGTCGAGGACAGATCGTCTGGCGCGGGCTGTTTTGCAAAAGCTCGGAGGTGATTTCACGGAGCTGAATCTATATGAAGTAAACCTCAAGCCACTTGACAAAAAAACTTTGAACAAACGCACCGCGCTGATTGAGCAGGGCGACTACAGCGACCCGATATTTGACTACGCAAAGCAATTTGCAAGCGCTGATACTATCGTCATCGCCGCGCCGTATTGGGATTTATCCTTTCCCGCGACGCTGAAAATCTATATCGAGAACATCTACGTCACGGGCATCGTTTCCGCATATAGCGAAAGCGGTATGCCCGTCGGCTTATGCAAAGCGAAGGAGCTTTACTACGTCACCACCGCGGGCGGTCCCTACGACCCGACCTACAGCTACGGCTATGTAGAGAGCCTTGCAAAGAACTTTTTCGGGATTCCGGTAACGCATTTGGTAAAAGCCGAAATGCTTGATATTGTAGGCAACGACGCAGAGGAAATATTGAGGCGGAAAATCGAAAAATGGGCATAATAACAGCGTGCAAGCGGTGAACTAACACTGCTTGCACGCTTTTGCTTTTGATGGGCAGGATTGGATTTGAACCCATAGCCTACACAAATTTATCATAAATTATTCAAGCGTAATAAGCAGAGCCATCTTGAATCTGCCGTCTGCTTTTACCCAATGCTTACCGCCTGCGGCGAACTTGAAGCTTTCACCCGCTTTGATCGGATGCGCCTTGCCTTCGTAACCGATAACGCCCTTGCCATCGATAGCGAAGATCAACGCTTCACCGGGTGCAGCGTGCTCGGACAGACCTGTTCCCTCGTCAAAGCTCATAATGACGAACTTCATCTTCTCGTTGTGTGCGACATCCATATTGATGATCTTGCCTTCCTGATACGGAATAAGCTCCGCTAACTTGAAAACTTCTCCGGCTTTTTACTGCGTTATTCATCGTGTTCCTCCTGACTGAAATATCTGTGTAGATTGCCTTTGTGCCTGCCCTCATACCGACGGGAATATCCGTAGGCGTGAGAATCACTTCGCCCTCGTTCAATGTCCATATTTGTTTATCGGTATATACCTCCATACTGCCTTCTTGGAGAATCAATAGCTTGTGATAGTCGTAGATCTCTGCGCTGATGTCTGTGCCCTTGGCAAGAGAGAAATAGGAGATGTAATCCTGTCCGCTTGCGTAAACTTCTTTTGAGATTGTGCAGCCTGCTACGGGCTGATTATCCTTAGCGATACTGAATACTGTGCCTGTCTTTTCTTTCATACTACATTACCTTTACATCGGGATTCTTCTCTCCGTATTTTTCCATAAGCACAGCGGCAATCTCCTCGCGGCTATTGCCCTTGCGCTCCATATTCTTGATGGTCTTGTATGCGGCGAACAGCGTTGACGGACCGATTTCGGAGCTGAAATAACCGATACCCTGATTCCACGCGAGAAGTTCAAAAACATCGTCGAGCGCGGCAGAACCCAAACCGTGAATGTATGCCTTGACAAGCTCTCTGGTAGCCTGCCGCATTCTGCCTGCGCCGACGGCATTTGTAAGCGATAAGAGCAGACGAATCTCATAAGGCAGATGACGCTTCTTGTCATTCCAAGTCAAATCCCAGAATTGTACCGCGACCTTGCCGAGTTCCTCGTCAATCAGCGGCATATTGGTAAGAGCTGCGGGGCGCATCGGAATGTCGCCGCTGTCTTCTTTGCTTTCGGTGCGGTAGAAATAAGCGTGAAACTCGTTCTCGCTGACTTGCTCGGTGTGATGTTCAAAGCCCAAGCCCTCCATCACATCATAGAGCGGAATCGGATCAAAGCTCTGCACGATTTCCAAGCCACTTCCGACCTCTGTATTTATTGCGTGTTTTTTGATACCCTGAAAGAAGTTGCCCTGTATACCTCTAACGTCGATTTTCTTGAAATCGCTTGTTTTATCTTTCCAATCTGTGTAGCTCATAAAATCCTCCTAATCCAAAATCTGTCCGTCTCTTGTGATGGTTACTACCTGCCACGGAATGAACTTCCCACTGTTCCTGAGCGCGTTTTCCGCCGCTCTCTGCAATCCTCCGCAGCACGGCACTTCCATTCTGACAATCGTAATGCTCTTGATGTCGTTATTCTTGATGATCTCGGTCAGCTTTTCGGTGTAATCCACCATATCGAGCTTCGGGCAGCCGATCAGGGTGATTTTACCCTTCATAAAATCCTCGTGCATATTCGCGTAGGCATAGGCGGTGCAGTCGGCGGCAATCAGCAGCTTTGCGCCGTCATAGAAAGGAGCCTGAGTCGGCAGCAGCTTAATTTGAACGGGCCATTGATTAAGCCTTGACACCGGCTTTCCCGTAATAACAGGCGTTTCTTCTGTTTCGGGTTTCTCAAATGTCATCATTCTTGAGCCGGGGCATCCACCGTGATGTTTATGTACATTCATCTTCTTTTCCTCCTGCGCGGCTTTGACCGCTTTTTCATCGTATTCGGGAGCCTCGCGCTCCTCAAAGGTGATCGCTCCCGTGGGACAGCTCGGCAGGCAATCGCCGAAGCCGTCGCAGAAATTCTCGCGCATCAGCTTTGCCTTGCCGTTCACCATATCAATTGCGCCCTCGTGGCACGCGTTGGCGCACGCTCCGCAGCCGTTGCATTTTTCCTCGTCTATGTGAATAATCTTTCTGATCATAACAAAAACCTCCTTGACTTTTCGGGATAATTATACTATGATTATTTTATCAAGTATGTTGTAATTACAACGTAATGGAGGAAAAATGAAAAATTCCGTTTTATTCAAGGAAATGAACGATCACGAATACACTCAATGCCTGAAGACTCTTAAAGCGGCAGAAAAGAAATATAAAAAGGACGCGCTGATTCTCTCCGCCGGCGACACAACAACAAAGTTCGGATTGGTGCTTGACGGAAGCGTAACGGTTGAAAGCAACGACATCTGGGGCAACCGAACTATTCTCAGCCACGTCGGAAAAGGGCAGTTTTTTGCTGAGACCTACACGCTGCTTGAGGATGAAGTCTTGCTCGTTGACGTAAGGGCAAATGAAAACTGCCGCGTGAGGTTTTTCACAATCGGCAGTCTGAAAAATTTACGGCAGATAAATGAACCGTGGGCGATAAAATTCATCTGCAATATGCTTGAGATTTCCGCGCGGAAGAATCTTACCCTTTCGGGCAGAAGCTTTCATATTTCGCCGCGCACAATAAGGGAACGTTTATTATCCTATCTGAACACTATTTCACTCCAAAAGCACAGCACGGAATTTGACATTCCCTTTGACCGTCAGCAGTTAGCCGACTACCTCAACGTCGACCGCTCGGCGCTGTCAAATGAGCTGAGCAAGCTGCAAAACAACGGCGTTATCACATTCAGAAAAAATCATTTTATTTTATTGAACGGAGAAGCTGATGAACAATAAAAAGATATACAGACATATTGCCGACTTACCCTCGGGAACAGCCTCGGACACATTGACGGAGGGCTGTCTTGTCCTTGAAGGCGGCGGCTGGAAGGGACTTTATACGGTGGGCGTGCTGGATTGCATGATGAAAAATGACATTAACTTTTCATCAGTCGTCGGTGTTTCCGCGGGAGCGCTTTCGGCTATCGGCTACGTTTCGGGGCAGATCGGCTGGGGTGCAAGAATTGATTTGACCTACCGACATGATAAGAACTATTGCGGAATAGGAGCTTTCAAGCGCGACAAGGGAATCACGGGATTCTCGTATCTTTTTGACGACATATTAAAGGAACTGCCTTTGGACGAAAAACGGTTGATGGATCCGTCGCGCAGGTTAGCTGTTACCGCTACCAATCTGAATACGGGAAAAATCACATACTTTGAAAAAGGCAACTGCGATATATTTCGCGCGGTGCAGGCATCCGCCACCGTGCCGTTTGTGTCACGTCCCGTTATGATAGACGGGGAGCTGTATCTGGACGGCGGCTGCGCGGAGAAAATACCGCTGTCGTGGGCTGAATCAACAGGAGCGAAGAAAATAATCGTTGTCCGCACACGAGAACTAAGCTACAGACGAAAGGAAAAGCCCTCTAAATTGATCGGGTTGAAATACAGAAAATATCCGAACTTTGTCCGTTCCTTCTCAAATGTGAACATGGAATTTAATAAGATGGTAGCGGCGCTTGAAAGCAAAGCCGAAAAAGGCGAAATCTTCCTGATCGCTCCTTCAAAGCCTGTCACGGTAACAAGGTTTGACGGCGATATGGATAAGTTAGGCGATTTGTATTGGCTCGGCTACCATGATATAGAAGCAAGGATTGAAGAATTAAAGCAATTTGTTTTGACGCGCGAATAACGCCGGAAACAGCAATACCTTCTACTTGATATTGAAGATTATGACACAGAGTAGATTTTGCAGGCGAAAATATGAATCAGTCAGGAAAGGAATTTGAAAGCCAAATGACAAACAGGAACGAACAATATAAAATCGAATTCAGCGGAATCATTCTTTCTGTACAGCCACGCTCTAACGTATGGAGATACCGCTTGGATAACCGTACTCACAGCATGACCGGATACAATATTTTTCTCAGCGGTATAGCGGAAGGCGATGAACGCGACTTTGCAATTGCGATATCCGAAAAACAGCAGCAAAAGCTCCGGTTTCACATCGGTGACGAAATCCGCGGAACCGCATGGACGAAGATGTATCCCAAACTTGAATATGCGGATTATTACCGTGCCGGCGGATTGAAAAAGCTGTCGGAAGTACCGGCTCCCGATGAAAACGCAAAATCCCCGTGGATCGGTGAAGTACCGGAACTGACGGTATATGCCCGTCGGGGCTGCAGAATGCTTGACAGCAGATCGTGGAAAACCAAATGCTTTCAATGCAAGTGGGCGTGCATGGCGAATGTGGCGATTGAATACAACTGGGGTATTACGCAGAAGTTCCGATTTGAAAGCTTTTGCTACGGACCGAAAAGCTGCAAACTTTACAAAATGGGAAGACCAAGAGCCGTTCCGTATAAGGACTGCGGTTCTTATTACGATGAAGGCTGGCT
Organism: Ruminococcaceae bacterium P7; assembly: GCA_900100595.1. Taxonomy (GTDB): domain Bacteria; phylum Bacillota; class Clostridia; order Oscillospirales; family Acutalibacteraceae; genus Ruminococcoides. Next base: position 2,362 of record FMUA01000041.1, on the reverse strand, counting down.
GGATGATATCTGTACCGAACAGCGCGGGTACGATGAATAGAATCCGTGTGAGGACAATAGAAATAGTAAAAGCGTGCAGGCGGTGAACTAACACTGCTTGCACGCTGTTTTCAAAAGATTCACAAACTTTTTTACGCATCAGTGACAAATTACATCCGCGCTTTTTTCAATAATTCTATTTCAGCGATTTGCTTATCTCGTCAATAATTGTATACCTGCCATTGGTTTTTTCAACAAGCTCATCATAAGCATCTCTCCAATCTCGAAAAAATGCATCACGCTCATCATCGTTATTGAAACCAACAAAAGAGAATTCGTGTTGATTATCAATGAACAAGGCATCGTATCTTGCTTGCAAATCATCAAACTTTGAATCCAGTTCTCTATCCGAACGCAACTCATCCGGAAGCAGAGTATCGACAATATTTCCGTTCTCATCATATAACCAAACGGGATAACAACCGTAATCAAGGATAAGACGTATTTTTTTTACCACTATTATTACCTCCATATTAGCGTGGATTAGCCCCAACTATATATCCATTGCTGCCGACCGTGACGGCAACCTTATATGTTTTTCCATAATACTCGACTTGGTAGATTGGACGACCTGTTCCTTTCCCTTGGTAACCAATAATTTTCCCTTTTGATACTGCGGTTAACACAAAATCAGCTATATCTTCTGTTGATATGCCTTTGTTGTTAAAATCACCTTCATGCGCATCAAGAATATGCAATAATCCACTTGGTTTGCCATTAAGTGATCCCTTTTCAAGCCAAATGATTTTTCCACTTTTATCTTTAGCGATTCCAACAACATCATCCGGATTGATTTTATCACCATTAGCCTGAACCTCTGATATTAGTGCTCTACCTTCTCCGCTTGTACCGCTATAATATCCACTGCCGCTTTTACTCATTTCGCTTGCCTCCTCTCGAAGGCTAACGCTGTTTGACTCGGATATGAAATTACTTTAATTCCACGTTCCCGTAGCTTGTCAAAGCAGGGATAATTAGCAGAACCGTAAACAATAATTGTGTGCGGGTGTCTTTCGGGTACAAGTCTTTCAAGCCCTTCCTCTTCCTATGATCACCTTTCAAAATCAAATGTCTTAAGTTCCTCTACGGGGAAGGATATTTTTACCAAGCCGACGGAGGTGTAAACGCCTTCCGGCTTTTTGTATTCACGCAGAACCAAGTTGCTCGCCTCATAGAAAACGTTTTCTTCATCCTCCGAGGTCAGCGCGACCGTGCAGTGCGGCACCCAACAGTCGGGCTGCTTGTACCACTCCCATGCCGACGCTTCGAATTCCTGCATCAGCGCGTAAAGCTCGCTGTGAAGCTCATACAAGCTCCTTGTCATTATCGGTGACAGGAAGATCGTTTTCGTGTAGTTGAACATTCCGACGGCATCAAAGAGCGCAGGGAATGCCTTATGGTCGTTTGCAAACTTTTCGAGCAGCTGCGCGCACCTGTCAACATCAATATCATTGTAAACCGCCAATGTCACATGCGGTCTTGTTTTCCATTCCAGATACTTCGTGCTCAGTCCCGCATCAGCGATCTTTTGCGCCAAGCGCATGATTTTTTCTTCTGTTTCTTTGTCAAAATACATTTCGATTGCGTACATCATTTTTTCCACCTCAATAGATTTCTGTTGCTGTTCTATATCCACCATTCCGGCGTAATGTCTCCGAGCTTTACGATCCTTTTCGCTTGGTAATCGACCATGATTTCAATATCCTTGTATGTTTCGGGCATCAGCTGCACCATCAGCTCGCGGCAGGCTCCGCAAGGCGCTCCGTTAGTGCCGTCCTCAAAAACGCAGATCACCTTGTCGATCTCCTGTTCGCCGTTGGTGATCATATTGAAGATCGCGTTTCTCTCCGCACAAATACCGAGCGTTGAGCAGGTGTCGATGCACACTCCCGTATAGATTTTCCCCGATTTTGACAGGATTGCTGCAGCAACCTCGCCGCATGTGACATATTTTGATATTCTGCGTTCGTTGAGGACAGCTTTAGCCGCCTCATACATTTCAGTCCATATTTGATCCATATTTTCCCTCCGTTCCTATTCACTCAATTTGACATAATCATACCAGAAAAAACGCGCAAAAGCAACACTCTACAAATGTTCGCTCATTACGATCATTCAATATTTTCGAGGAAAAACTGCTCTCCGAAAAATCTCGGAAAGCAGTTATCTTTTCAAATACTATTTGTAACTATTCAGAGCCACCCCACAAAGATCTGATCGGTTTGACATGACAAAGCCATCTTAACCGCATGATAGGAATCGAATCCGTTTTTGCGGGCGGTGCTGATGAATGACATTAAGCCCATATATTCCTCTGCGCCGG
>FMUA01000010.1 GCA_900100595.1 Ruminococcaceae bacterium P7 | reverse complement strand
ACACAGGATTGATTGAATCATTGGTTCAAAAGGGAGCTTTCCCGGACGAGAAAAATCCTTTAGTGGTTTTGTCGTAAAGTAATCTTTGCAATCAGTCAGCGCTTTGATAGATTGATGCAAGAGTGTTTTTGCGGTTTTTAGTTTCATAGTGCGTCCTCCTTGTAGTGTCCCGTAGGGATTCATCCTCTTAACTACAAGGGTCGATTTGTTGATTCTATCAACAAATCGACCGCACATTTTTACTGATTTGTCAAGTGTTTTTTGAAAATATCTCAAAAATTTCTCAAAAAAATACCCCGTACCCTTGTTTGAGTACGAGGTATTTTTTATTTGGTCTTTAGCTTAATGGCATTGGCTGAAAAACGACGCTTTGTGTTTGTTTTTTCAGAATGAAGAGCTTCCGCCGCCTCCGCAGCCGCCACCGCCGCCGCAGCTGGAACCGCCTCCGCAGCCACCACCGCCACAGCTGGAACCGCCTCCGCAGCCGCTTCCGCCTGAGCTTGAACTTGAACTTGAGCTGACATAGATTTTCTCCCGTTTCACCTCATATGCCTGGATCGGTCCCGTCACGGCGGAACCCGCAGTCATGACGCTCGCTTTCTGATAGGCTCTGCGCAAGGGATTGAACCGCTTGGAGAATGCGATGCTCAACGCCAGAATCAAGCCCAGCATAGCGGATATCACAGCGTAGCTGGTGTATTTCATCGGCTCGCTGATATATTCGCCATCTACCACGCGAACCATCTGCCGGAACGCTTCCTGCGAACAGCTGAAATAATCCTTTGAGGTTGCATAGCTGCTGACATTATCGGTAATCGACCTCGCTTTGGAATCATTGACATAGTCGCGGATGGTTCCGTAGGTCTGAATCGAGAGTTTTCGGCTGCCCATATTGATCGCAAAAATCGCGGCGCTGTCAAAGACATAAAGCTCCTTGCGCTTGAGTCTTGCCTGCTCGATAGCGTCATAGGCGTATTCGTCCGTTGTCCAGAAAATTGCGTGTCCGTATTTCGTCAGCGGCGTCATTTCCTCTGCCAGCTTTGCCTGTTCGCTATCGGTGAGAAGCGACAGCTCGTCGATTATCAATACCTGATATGAGGTCTCGGGATTGGTATACTGCGCGTCGGATTGTTTTTCCAGTGCGCTGACCGCGCTTACCGCGCTGAACAGCAGCGTCAGCACAAGAACGGCAACGACGGCAATACGCGTGAGTTTAGTTTTCATCGTAGCGCGCTCCCTTCTTGTTGAACTGAGGCAGCGGCCGTTTGGCAATCTCGGTCTGGAAACGGATGTGGTAAATCGCCAGACCAAATAATTCGGCAGCCGCGAGGAAGCATGCGCCATAGGATATCAGATTGTTGCCCGCGTCCTTATAGACCAGCAGAACGCCAAGCACGAGGCTTAAATAATTCACAATCTTCAGCCATATCGTATTGCGCAAAAAGCTTTTTGCTTCCTGAACCATATGTACACGCAGGGGCGATTCGTTGTCGATCTTCATTTTTTTGACACGGTGTGAATCTGTGATCACCCTGAGATGGCAAATAAACATGCCTACACAGGTCGCTGCCAACGGAACAAACGCAAGTGTTGCGATCTCCTGCTTGTAGGAACCGTCCGTGACGATCGCGATAAAGCTGATCAGACAGACGATCAGCATAAAGGTATATCCTCCCGTCCCGAAAAAGCCGTTACCGCGCCGTCTGATGCTCTCCCGTTCCCTGTCAATGGTTCGGTTAAAGGAATTTTGCAGATAGTACATGCCTGCGTTCAGTAAAATCAGGCAAAAGCCCAGGGTGGAGTTCGCCTTGATGGATGGTATGATATTCATGAGGGCGACCAGGATGCCGAAAATCACGACGGACAGTCCCAGCGCAAAGAGAAGGATACGCAGCGGACTGAGCGGCAAATCCGCCGACACCTTTCCTGTCTGACCGTTTACGGCGGCATAGGTAATCGTCTCACCGTTGCGATAGCTCATGAACCACACGGGATTGAGTGTGCGATGGGCAGATTCGATATTGACATTTGTCTTTGTTTCGTCTGACTTTGGCGTGAGTTTAAAACGGTGCAGATAATCCTGAAGCTGCTTGTCCTGTTCCAGTACATTCACGGAGTCCTCTTTCATCTCTAAGGCTACCACCGAGTCATATTCATGCGGGTCGACGTTTCCCGTTTCCGCGTAAAAGCCGCTGAGATATCCCGGGACAAACGGCTTTTGCTCCTTGTATTCGTAGGGCGCGAGGCTCTCGCTGATATCGTCGTCAAAGCTCAGCGACGCGTCACGGGAATAGCCCTCCATTGCGAGATTGGAATTACCCACAAGGTCGTAATGAATGATCTCATAGGTATCGGAGCTGATGCGCTCACGCGGTGAGGTTGCTCTTACACTGAACTGTCCCTGCATCACCGCACGATAGCTCCAGTAGGGCATGTAAATGCCGCGGAAGCTCTCAATCAAATCGGGATTGCTGTATTTGCGCGATACAAAAGGATGACGTCTGACTTCCTTGCAGTATGCTTTCTTGCAGTCCTCTTTTGTCACCTGAAACGGAATGATATGCTCAGGCTTCCATTCCTGACGCATCTTGTCGAATATCATGGAAGCGCCGCCGCAATACTGACAAAAGCCCACCGCGTCGTTCTTGTCGGTGGTCAGCAGCTCCGCGCCGCAGGACGGACAGATATAGACATAGCTGTCAAAGCACGATGCGCGCGCGTCATCCCTCAGACTGTTGTCGGACAGCGTTTGCGTTTCAAAGCTGCCGCCGCAATAGTCACACGCCATTTTCTGTGTGGCGATATCAAACCGCAGCGCAGCTCCGCAGGTCGGACAACCTACCATTCATAAAACCTCCTTGGAATCATATGGTAATATTATAATCAATTCTTGACACTCTTGTCAAGAAACAAAAACCGATATCCCAATAAATGGAATATCGGTTCAATTTATACCAAATTCATTTGCCAGCGAACATAATAAACAATGAATCCGATCGTCATAAAAAGCAAGCCTGCCGATACAAAAAAGAGGACTGTTCCCCATTTTTGCCGCAGCTTGCGTGTACCGAATGAAATCAGCAGCGGCTTGACGTTGGCGATAAGATGAACCGCGACGCTGCATAAAAACAGCAGCTGCAAGATCAGGCGGTACAAATCAAAGGGAACCAAGCGGAAAACCTCACTGTTGTTATCCGAAAAGGCAAACATGTGAAAGGTAATCAGACACAGAATAACAAAGCCGCTGATGCGTCTTGTCCAGAAAAGGCGGTTTTCCTTGAAATACGGCGCGCGGGTTCTGTGGGCGATGCACAGTATACGGATCGTATATCCGATGCTGATGAGTGCGTGAACGCCGACAATACCCGCAGTAACGTGCGGCAAGAATCTGATAAAGGGCGCTGCATCCATCATTAAAAGCGCGCTCAGTACGCCGTGTACAAGAAACAGCACGATTGCTGAAAACGCCAATATTCCGTTGAGTCTTCTCATGCCGCACCACCTCTGTTTCTGACGAATCAACTAATTGATTTATTATACCATATTTTTTTATGGTTGTCACTAGGCGCGCGTGAAAAAATACTTAAGGGAATCTCTAATAATTCAATGTTGTGCAGAAGTGCGGAAGATTTATGGCAGAATGTTGTCAAAGTGACGTATTTCAAGGAGATTTGGAAAGATTATGCCGTGAAGATTCCGTGCTTATGCGCGGTAAGGAATTGTTAGAGGTTCCCTTAAAATCAGCGGTATGTTCGTTTGCCCTGCCGGACGTCGCGCAGGCGGAATGTATGGTTGATGGTGTTGAGCACGCGCTTTTTGTCGCCGCTCCATAAGGGAGCGACCAGCAGCTTTTTATCACCGTCTCCCGTCAGACGGTGAATCACGGTTCCTTTGGGAATGATTTCTACCGCGTCACAAAGAATATCAACATATTCCTCAAGCGTCAGTGTCCGGAAAAGTCCCGCTTCATAATCGTCGAGCAGATCGGTGTCTTTCAGGACGTGAAGCAGCTGGAGTTTGATGCCGTCGCTTCTCTCCCCTGCGTAGCGGACGCTTTGCAGCATCATTTCCTTTGTTTCATGCGGCAGCCCGAGAATGACATGCGTGATCACGCTGACGTGAATTTTATGCAGCCGCTCTACAGCGTCATCATAGACCTCAAGCGGATAACCGCGGCGGATGTACTTTACAGTATCCGCGTGAACCGTCTGCAATCCAAGCTCTACCCAAACAGGCTTGTGCTGATTCAGCTCGTCAAGCAGCGCAAGCACCTCGCCCGAAAGGCAATCGGGACGCGTCGCGATGGATAGAGCGACAATTTCTTCAGGTGCAATCGCCTCATTGAAGATTTGCCGCAAGAACGAAACGGGCGCATAGGTATTGGTGAACGGCTGAAAATAAGCGATGAATTTGCGGCAGTCCGTCTTTGTCTGTATGCGTTTTTTTGCCTGTTCTATCTGCGCGGATATATCCAGATGTCTGTCAGCGGCAAATTCACCCGAGCCTCCCCGACTGCAGAAGATGCAGCCGCGTGTACCGAGCGTACCGTCGCGGTTCGGGCAGGTCATGCCGCCGTCAAGTGATATTTTATAGACCTTTTCACCGAAGGTCTTTTTTAAATATTCGTTCAAAGAATAATAATACATATATTTTTATCCGTACAACGCAAAAACCGACCTTTCGGTCGGCTTTCACTATTAAAGGAACATCTATGAAAAAACTCGTGGTTAGCTATATTTTGCAGCTTTTCTCTTGCTGTGATTATAGAATACAGGGACAATGTGAAAAGCATTTGAAGTTTTGGAAAAACCTTCGTGAAACTTTACGCTCTTTTCAGATATTCCAAAAACTTCGCGTACAAATCCGCCTCAAATTCTTCCAGTTCCTTGTCAAGACCGCCGTTAAAAAACAGCGCTGTGTGTTTGTTCAGAGAAAGATACGCGCCGATCATGTTCTTTCTCACCTCGTTCTGCAGCTCGTCACTCAGCTCCTTGCCGCAGGACAGTCCCAGAAACACATTGCCGTCCTTGAGCTGTGAGGATATCGACGCGTTTTTAATTTCAAAGTTGTTGACCTTGCGAACGCCGTTATAAAATTCCTTTAAGGAAAATTGTTCCTTGTTCGGATCATATTCCTCTTTTTCCGAAATCTCATATTCCGCGGTTTCCAGCGAAAACCCAGGATCAGTGATAAAGCTGTGGCGGTAGTTGGGATAGAGCGACAAAACGTAATACAGTCGCATCGCGTAGACCGCGTTTTCCAGACAGGAGAAAGCCGCGTACTGCATATGGCTGTCGTTGAGCTTGAGGAAGCTGTACAGATTCTGATAAACCGATTTGTTGACGGCTATCAGAATCAGCCGCTCGTTTTCACGGTATTCCGAAAGCGTGGGATTGGACAAATATGTCATGGAGAATTTGTAGGATTTGCTGACATAGGTCTGCAGGTCGCGGAGAAAGTCATTGAGCAGTTCCTTGTCCTTGATAAAAAACTCAAACATGTGCGTCACCTGAATAATTCTAATTCGGAATTATATAAATCGTTACGTGTAATATCGACGATATACTCGTCGCCCGTGCTCCGCGATAAGGCGGTAATCAGTAAATTCGGGTTTACGTTGTCGCTGCTGCCCGCGGTCAGGATGATATCCAGCTGAACCGCGTCGAAAAGCTCTTTTATTTCGTATCGTTTGACACCCTGTTTGATATCGACGGTTTTCATGCCTTTTTTGGACTTCTTTTCGATCTCAATGCTTTCGCTCTCCAGAAGCTCTCTGAGCTGAGCGGCTATTTTTCCCGTTGCGATGATCGGATTGCCGATCAGCAGCGTGAAAGAAGCGTAGGCGACCTTTCCGACTTTCATCACCGCCTCGGTCGCGTCAAAGACGCGGATGCCGCGCGGCAGGCAGGCGTTGAGCCTGTCGGGAATATCGGACAGCAGAAAGCTGTCGTCCTCGAGCTTGACGTCCATGCACTCGTTGACGCCGCGGAATCCGAGCGACAAGGGCAGCGGAAAGGTGGCAAAGGGATGCGGATTGAAGCCCTCGGTGTGCCAGATGGGAAGCTTGCTCTTGTGGAGTGCGCGGAGCATGGTGCGGTTGAGGTCAAGATGCGAAATGTAGCGGCACTCGAAATCCTTTTTAAACCAGATTCTGACGTTTCTCAAAGCAAACTCCCTCCCCGTATTTTGCTGCGCCGCATCCGCTGCATTGCAGGCGGCAGTGTGGTGTGGTGGCGTTTTCATACGCCTTATTGCATTCCTTTAGCAGGAACGCCTTTGTCACGCCGTAGTCGATGTGGTCCCACGGAAGTATCTCGTCAAAGGAACGGCGGCGGTTCGCGTAAAACGCGGGGTCGATACCGCATTCCTCAAAAATCTCCATCCATCTTTCCAAGCTGAAGCAGTCGTTCCAGCCGTCAAAGTGGAATCCGCGCTCACACGCAAGCGCGAGCGCTTTGCAGAGCTTTCTGTCACCGCGCGCGAAAACCGCCTCTAAGAAACTCGTATCTGCGTCGTGATAATTGAACGTGATTTTCTTGGTCGTGATGCTCTCCTTGATGTGCGCCTGTTTTTCGTGTAGCATGGGAATGGTGTCCTGAGGCTCCCACTGGAACGGCGTAAAGGGCTTGGGTACAAAGGATGAGGCGGATACCGTCACGCGCACGGATTTTCCCTTTGCGCGGTTCGGCGTCTGATAATAGGTATCGACAACAGATTGTCCGAGCTGTGCGATTGCCGCGACGTCGTCCATTGTCTCTGTCGGCAGACCGATCATAAAGTAGAGCTTGACCGTCGTCCAGCCGCCTGCGAAAGCGGTGGCGCAGGTCTGCATCAGCTCGTCGTACTGTACATTTTTATTGATTACGTCGCGCATACGCTGGCTGCCTGCCTCAGGAGCAAAGGTCAGACCGCTTTTGCGGACGGTTTTGATTTTATTCATGATTTCGTCGGTGAAGCCGTCTACGCGCAGAGAGGGCAGCGAAATGCTGACCTTTTCATCCTTGCACCAGTCCGTCAGCAGCTCGAGCAGCGGCACGATCCGACTGTAGTCGCTGGAGCTGAGCGACGAGAGTGAAACCTCGTCGTAGCCCGTGTTCATGCATAATGCCTTGCACTGGGCGTTGATGACCTCAGGCGATTTTTCACGGACAGGACGGTACAAAAATCCTGCCTGACAAAAGCGGCAGCCGCGGATACAGCCGCGGAAAATTTCCTGTACAGCGCGGTCATGGACAATCTCCACCAACGGCACAACGAAGTTGTCGGGATAGAAGGACTCGTCCATTTTCTTCATCAGCCGCTTATGAATTACCGCAGGGGCGGTACCTTTTGGCGAAAAGCGTTCGATCGTGCCGTCCTCCTTGTAGGTCACCTCATAGAGCGACGGGACATAGACACCCTCTATTTGCGCGCATTGTTCGAGAAATTCCTGTTTGCTCTTTCCCACTGCCCTGCATCTGCGGAACAGCTCCATCACCTCGAGGTCGACTTCCTCTCCCTCTCCGATGAAGAACAAATCCACAAAATCCGCGATCGGCTCGGGATTGCAGGCACAGGGACCACCCGCGACGACGATATTTTTCAGTTCCGTTCTGTCGGACGCGAGAATCGGCACGTTGCCGAGGCGGAGCATATTGAGCATATTGGTGTAGCTCAGCTCATACTGCAGCGTAAAGCCGATGAAATCAAACTCCGAAATCGGGTCGCCGCTTTCGAGAGCATACAGCGGAATCTGACGCTCCCGCATCAGCTCCTCCATATCCACCCACGGCGCAAAGACGCGCTCACACCAGATGTAGTCCACCTTGTTGAAAAGGCTGTAGAGAATCTTCATGCCGAGGTGCGACATACCTACCTCATAGGTGTCGGGAAAACAGAACGCAAAGCGCACGTCCACCTGTTTTTTATCCTTGATAACCTCATTGAGTTCTCCGCCGACATAACGTCCCGGCTTCTGAACCTTCAAGAGGAGCTGTTCAACTTCCTTGCTGACCATAGATGACCTCCGTCAGTAGTATCTCTCCTGCCGCGTTATCAGGGAAAAAATGAGATAAGCGCAGACGCACAGGAGCGAAAAATTGTATTGAGAGTGAAACAGAATAAAGAATCCGATTGCCGCAAGCGGAAAAATCATAATAAACGTCGCGCGGTACACGACCTTCTCCGCACGATCGGGAGCCATCCGTCTGCACAGGCAGAGATAGAGCAGCTGACCGCCGTCGAGCGACATGACGGGCAGGAGATTGAACAGTCCGACCGAGAGATTTGCCGCCGCAAAAGGAAGTATTCTGTCTGTTCCTATTAAGTATAGCAGAAAAGCGGGAAGAAAACAAATAAAATTCGCGGCAGGTCCGAAAAAAATAATCCGCATGTTCTCTTTTGCCGTTTGCAGCTGGCGGCTGTCGTCGCGGATGTCAATTTCAAACAGAGAGATTTTAATTCTTTTCGGGAAATATCCTGCTTTTTTCATCATGAGCAAATGCCCGCTCTCATGAATGACAACTGCCGCCGCGCAGAAAACAAAGCCGCGAAAAATGTCAAGTATCACCGCTGCTGCCGCCGCGCAAAGCAGCAGATAGGATATTTCAATCTCCGTCTGACGGATTTTCAGCTTCATCAGGCGTAGCAAGGCGCAGCAGCGCGGAAAAATCAAAATTCCGGTTCTCCTCAAAAATCGCGGAGCGGTTCAGGTGTGTGTAATACCACTCCCTTGCGGTCTGATAGAGCTCACCGCCGATTCCTTTTATCGCGAAGGCGGCAAGAATCAAAAGAATACAGGCAATCAACTGCATTGTCAGCAACAGCTGCTTGGGCGCTGTGCGTTTGCGTGGCAGATGCTTCGGCAGTTCTTCTTTCTCTCCGTCATCATTCTCCGACGGTTCGAGGATAACGGGATATTCCGGTTCCGTGACGTCCTGCCAGTTTTCATCGTAGGTAATGGTGCTACGGTTTTCTTCCATAAGGTTTCACCTCAATGCAAATATATGCACTGAGGTGAATGAGTATGTTTCAGTTCAGTTTTTTGAAATCTCCGTTAACAAGATTGAGGAAAAAGATGGTTGCCAGAATCAGACAGCCGATTTCCGCGATCGGAAAAGCGTACCAGACCGCATGAACACCGATTGTCTGCGACAGGATAAACGCGACGGGCAGCAGAATGAGCAGCTGACGGCAGACCGACATCATCAGGCTGCGCACACCCTTGCCGACCGCCTGAAAGAGCGTGGTAAACAATATACCTGCCGCTGCGGGAAGAAAGCACAGGCTGATGGTGCGGAACGCGGGTACGCCGACATTCATCAGCTCCTGACCGCCGCCGAACATGGAAATCAGCACGTCGGGAATCAGCCACATCAGCAGCACGCCGACCGACATGATAATCAGTGCGATGACGATACCGCATTTCAGCGCGGAATACACGCGTTTTTTGTTTCTCGCTCCGTAGTTATAGCCGATAACAGGCATAACACCCTGGTTAAGTCCGAAGCACGGCATGAAAACAAAGCTTTGCAGCTTGAAGTAGATGCCGAAAACGGTAACGGACACAGCCGAGCCTGCCGCCATAAAGATGGAGTTGATACCGAGCATCATAATTGCGCCGATACTCTGCATAATGATAGACGGGAAGCCGACGGAATAGATATTTTTGAGAATCGCGGGTTGCAGACGGAAGCCCTTGAAGGAGACTTTGATCTCGTGATTTTTCTTGAAAAGAACAATAACAGCAAAAACCATACCGCAGAACTGTCCGAATACCGTCGCGATCGCTGCGCCTGTTACGCCCATTTCGGGGAAAAAGCCGATTCCGAAAATGAGCAGCGGGTCAAAGATGATATTGATCACAGCGCCCAGAAGCTGGAACAGCATCGGGTAAATCATATTGCCGGTCGCCTGCAGCATCTTTTCGATCATCACCTGAATAGTGGAGAAAAGTGAGAAGCAAAGCACGACTCTGAGGTACTGCACACCGCAGTCCGCCGTATGCGCGTCGGTAGTGAAGAGTCCCATAAACGGCTGAACCGCGAACAAGCCGAGCAGCAAAAAAACCGTGTAGGTAATCAGACAGGTAACAAGCCCGTGAGTGGCAGCGTTGTTAGCCAAATCAAAATCCTTTTCCCCCAGCTTGCGGGAGACAAGAGAGTTGACGCCGATAGCGGTTCCGACCGCTGCGGCGATTAGAAACAGCTGCAAAGGATAAGCGAGAGATATCGCTGTCAGTCCTGCCTGGTCATAGTTGCCGATAAAGATGCTGTCGACCACATTGTACATCGCCATGATGGTCATGGAGAACATGGCGGGCAGCGACATACTGAGAATCAAGGGAAGCATCGGTTTGATTCCCATTTTATTTTCTGTTTGAATTTCCTGACTCATTCTTTTCCTTTCCTTTTTCTGATTTGTATGTAAAGCATGAAGCAAAGAAGCAGAAACAGCATACCCGTGACTACGCCCGAAAAATCAAGCAATACGTCGGTGATCTGTCCTGAGCGCCCCTCTGAAAAGAGCTGGATCGTCTCGTCGGTAACCGCAGCGGCAAGACCTGTGAATAAAACGCAGACGGAATAGCGGTAAGGCTGCAGCCGGTCAAAGGAATAGGCACAGGTTGTCGCAAGCATACCGATGACGGTAAATTCGGTAAAATGAGCCAGCTTGCGCACGATATGGTCGGTCAGCTCCATGCTGATCCCCAGACGCGGCAACAGGCTGTAGAGAAAGTCCAGCACACCGCCGCTTTCTTCCGCAGAAACCTGCGCAGGCATTGCGGAATGGATAAACGCAAAGGCAAGCATTGCGGCTGTGAGAACGAAAAAAACCACCCGAAATCGGATGGATGCTCTTTGTTGCATACGATCACTCCTGAGTCTATTTTACACTATTATACAGGCTTGTCAATGAATATGAACGGATTTTAATAATATGTGTCAGAATTTACGAAAGATGGGATTTGCTATTGAAAAAAAGCGCACTTTCTGCTATACTAAATTTTAATGTTTTGAAAGGGAGAATTCTATGTTTCTGAAATACCTGACTATCTTTTTTATTTCTATGGTTCCGATTGTAGAGCTCAGAGGCGCGATACCTGTTGCGGTAGGAATGGGAATGCAGGGCTGGGAACTGTTTTGGGCATATGTCATTGCCGTTGTCGGCAATATGCTGCCTGTTCCCCTGATTTACTTTTTCGCGAGAAAGGTTCTGATTTGGGGCAAGGATAAGAAGTTTATCGGTAAGTTTTTCACCTGGTGCTATAACAAGGGCGAAAAGGGCGGTCAGAAGCTCAACGCCAAGGCAGGCAAGGGTATTTTTATCGCTTTGATGCTTTTTGTCGGTATTCCTCTCCCCGGTACGGGCGCATGGACAGGAACGCTGGCGGCAAGCTTTCTGGATGTTGGATTCAAGAAAAGCTCCATCGCGGTCATGTGCGGCGTTTTGATTGCGGGCATTATCATGGGTGCGGCAAGCTTGGCGGTCAGCATGGGCGCAGGCGGTATTTTCAGCTGTCTGGCTCCGAAATAAGAAACAATCTGAGGCAGCCGAGCGCTGCCTTGTTTTTTAGGTGATAGTATGAATAATCGGTTTGACGCTCTCATTATCGGCGCGGGCGCTTCGGGAATGATGTGCGCGATTGCGGCAAAAAAGAAGAATCCGCATCTGCGCGTCGCGATAATTGAGAAAAACGACCGCGTCGGAAAAAAGCTGCTCGCGACAGGTAACGGCAGATGCAACCTCACAAATCAGCATATTGACGCGGTGAAATACGCCGGCAGCTTCCGAAATCAGGCGAGAAGCTTCTTTTCCCAATATGACTGTGCTTTTTTAAGGGGTTATTTTGAAACGCTCGGCTTGCTCACCTATGCGGACGACGCGGGAAGAGTGTATCCGATTTCCAGACAGGCAAGCTCCGTATTGGATGTCATCCGCTTCGGATGCGAGAGGCTGGGCGTAGAAATATTCTGCAATGAAACCATCTGCAGCCTGAAAAAAAGGGGCGTGGGTTTTGTTGTCAAGACAAAGGAAAGGGAGTTCTATTCCGATAAGCTGGTCATTGCCTGCGGCTCCAAGGCAGCTCCCAAGCTGGGAGGAAGCGCCGCCGGTGCGGATTTTCTGAAAAATTTCGGTCACTCGGTCATTCCGTTCTCCCCTGCCCTCTGTCCGTTGTCAGTGAAATCGGATATCCTGAAATCGCTCAAGGGTCTCCGCGCGAACGGCAGGGTAAGTCTTTTGCGCGGCACTCAAACGGTTAAAACCGAGGACGGAGAAATCCAATTCGCTGACGGTGCATTATCGGGAATTTGTGTGTTCAATCTATCGCTTTACGCCAAACAGGGCGATGTGATTCTCGTTGATTTGTTGAACAATAATTCTGAAAAGAAATTATATAATATTCTGATAAAGAATAAAAAACTGTTTTCACAGTTGACGATGGACAATCTTTTGACAGGTATCCTGCAAAAACGGCTTGCGCAGGCAGTTATGAAAGCCGGAGGACTGCAGGATTTTTCAAGGCTCTGCGATGATTTGACGGATATGGAATTAAAGAAAATCGCCAAACAGTTAAAAAACATGCGCTTTGAAATCGGCGGCAAGGCGGGCTTTGAACAGGCGCAGTGTGCCATGGGCGGCGTTGCGGGAAAAGAAATCGATGAGAAAACCATGCAGAGCAAAAAAGTGAGAAATCTCTTTGTCTGCGGAGAAGCGATTGATATTTGCGGCGAATGCGGCGGTTTCAATCTTCATTTTGCCTTTGTAAGCGGGCTGATAGCGGGTGAGCATTTATGATTCGGGTCAACAATCTTCATATTCCTCTGAACTACGACGACAGTCTGCTGCGAAAGAAGCTTTGCAGGGAATTGCGAATCGAGAACAGCGCGATAAAAAACGTCAGCATGTTCCGCCGTTCGGTGGACGCCAGAAAAAAAGATAACATCTACTTTCTCTGTTCCCTTGACGTGGAGCTGACCGTCAGCGAGGACAGTGTATTGCGCAAAGCGAAGAATGCTGTCAAAATCAAGCCGTATCACTATGAGGTTCCCGTATGGAAAGGCACGGTATCTCCCCTTGTTGTCGGCATGGGACCTGCGGGACTTTTTGCGGCGTTGATTCTCGCGCAGAGCGGCGCAAAGCCGATTGTGATCGAGCGCGGCTGCGACGTGGATTCCCGTACAGCAGATGTGGACGCTTTCTGGAGAACGGGAAAACTGCGCACCGAATCCAACGTGCAATTCGGTGAGGGCGGCGCGGGTACTTTTTCAGACGGCAAGCTGAATACAGGTACAAAGGACAGCAGACAGCGAAAGGTACTCGAGGAATTTGTCAGTCACGGCGCTCCCGGGGAAATTCTCTATAACGCGAAGCCGCACATCGGCACGGACAAGCTCAAGCTCACTGTCAAAAATCTCAGAAACGAAATCATCGCACGCGGCGGAACGGTTTTGTTTGAAACAAAGCTGACGGGCTTTCATTCCTCGGATGGGAAAATAACCGCCGCGGTTGTGGAGCGTGACGGGAAGGAGGATGTGATTGAGACAGACAATATCATTCTCGCGATCGGTCACAGCGCGCGCGACACCTTTGAAATGCTTTATGACAAAGCCTTGCCGCTGGAACCTAAGCCGTTCTCTGTCGGAGCGCGGATCGAGCATCTGAGAGAAAACATTGACAAGGCGCAGTACGGCAGCTTTGCGGGAAACAAAAACCTCGGAGCGGCAAGCTATAAGATGAATGTTCACACGGCAAACGGCAGAGGGACATATACCTTCTGCATGTGCCCCGGCGGAAAGGTCGTCAATGCTTCAAGCGAGGACGGCTTGCTTTGCACGAACGGTATGAGCGAATTTGCGCGCGATGACGTTAACTCCAATGCGGCGCTGCTGGTAAGCGTAACTCCCGAGGATTACCAAAGTGAAAGCCCTCTCGGCGGTATGTATTTTCAGAGAAAGCTGGAAAAGAAAGCGTTTGAGCTGGGCGGCGGCAGTTATCACGCTCCTGTGCAGAGAGTGGAGGATTTTTTAAAGGGCGTCAAATCGCAGCAGCTTGGAGAAGTCACGCCGAGCATCGGTCCCGCCTATACCCTCAGTGATCTGAACACGGCTCTGCCCGGGGAAGTCTGTTTGTCCATGAAGCAGGCGATCACGGAAATGGCCAGAAAGCTGCGCGGATTTGACCATCCCGACGCGGTGCTGACGGGCGTGGAAACCCGAAGCTCCTCACCCGTTCGAATCATGCGCAATAGCGAAACGCTGGAAAGCGTGGGAATGCGCGGCCTTTATCCCTGCGGTGAGGGCGCGGGCTATGCGGGCGGTATCATCTCAGCGGCGGTCGACGGCATCAAGTGTGCCGAAATGGTGATTCAGAAATCAAAATAGCACAAAATAGAGCGGCATCGTGTGTGATGCCGCTTTAGTTTCGTTATGATTTACGTGTTCCGCAGCCGCAGGTGCCGACATATCCCGCGTTGATTCTGCCGCAGGACGGGCAAGTCCAATCGGGTAAGGCAGCCGATTGCTGCGAAAAGATGTTGGTTTTGCTGACGGTGTCTCGTGTGTGATTGCTGTCGTCCGCGAGTATTCTTTCGGTCAGAAGCTTTTCCATGTATTTGCGGCAGACCGCGTATTGACGGACGATCAGAAGCGCCGCAAGAATCGCCGCGATAAACGGCGGAATAATCAACGGAAACCGAACAATGATAGTCGCAATCGCGGTGAAACCGATCATGCCGACGCAGGCAAAGAAAATCAGCCAGTATTTGACGGGGATTTTTCCGTTCTTGGATGTCACGGTCAGGATACTGCCCTCTTCTCTGCTTTCAACCGTCAGCTTGCCGAAGAGCGTGTTGCAGACGTTGCCGCGATAGGAAAGCTCGCTCTTGCTGGATTTGCCGCAGTGATAATGGAAGCTTCCGTCGCCGCAGTCCTGAACCATCATGCTCGGAATGCGCGAATCGCCCGCAGCGCTGCAATTGTTGTCGGAATAATATTTGATGTTGTTAAAAAGCTGTCTGCTGCTCAGCGCAGTGGAATAGGTTTTTGTTGTCATAGCGAATGCCTTTCGGATGAATCATCTTGATAATGCGAGTGCGTCTGTAAGCCGGGTTCTGTCTTGAACAGCCATCTATCTTGGCAGTCGGTTACCCGAGCCTGCTCAATGCCACCTCCTAAGGACACGCCGAGCAAGCGTATGCGTCCTACCACGGTGTTGCTTCAAATAGGGTTTACACGGCAGAGTGGTCTCCCACCCTCCGGTGAGCTCTTACCTCACCTTTCCATCCTTACCGACCGAGGCGACAGCTGCGAAAACGACACATGGTGAAGCTTTCGTACGGGGAGGAAGGTTCAACCGAAATCGAGCCTTCCACCCGAATGTCAACCGAAGCACTCAGCGGCGGTTATTTTCTGTTGCACTGGCCCTGGGGTCACCCCCGGCGGCGGTTAGCCGTTATTTTTGCTCTGTGAAGCCCGGACTTTCCTCGCACGGTTCCTTTCGGAAGCCGCCCGCGGCTGTTCGGCGCACTCGCACTTATTATATAATAAATCAAAATAACGCATTTGTCAATCTGTGGGTTTTCACTATTGCCTTAAATTTGATTCTGGTTTATAATAGATAAGGTTTTGGAAAGGAGTAATCTTATGGATATCAGACAGGAATCATTGAAACTGCACTATGACTGGAACGGCAAAATCGAGGTTATTTCCCGTGTCCCGATTTCAAATTCCGAGGAACTCGCTCTCGCCTACACCCCCGGTGTCGCGGAGCCTTGCCTGGAAATTCAGAAGGACTATGACAAGAGCTTTGTGCTGACAAGACGCAGCAATCTTGTCGCCGTTATTACGGACGGCACCGCCGTGCTCGGTCTGGGCGACATCGGTCCCGAGGCAGGTATGCCGGTTATGGAGGGTAAGTGCGCGCTCTTCAAGGCGTTTGGCGACGTGGACGCGTTCCCTCTCTGTGTGAGAAGCAAGGACGTTGACGAGATCGTCAATACCGTTGCGCTGATCAGCGGTTCTTTCGGCGGCATCAATCTCGAGGATATCGCTGCTCCCCGCTGCTTTGAAATCGAGAAGAAGCTCAAAGAAAAGTGCGACATCCCGATCTTCCACGACGATCAGCACGGCACCGCAATTATTGTAGCGGCAGGTCTGCTCAACGCGCTCAAGCTGGTCGGCAAGAAGTTTGATACGATCAAGGTCGTCATGAACGGCGCAGGCGCGGCAGGTATCGCGATCGCGAAGCACCTGCTCAACATGGGCGTCAAGGATATCACCCTCTGCGACAGCAAGGGCATCATCTGCAAGGGCGACGAAAGACTCAACGCCGTAAAGCGTGAGATGGCGGAAATCACGAACCTCGACCACAAGACAGGTACGCTCGCTGACGCGATGAAGGGCGCCGACGTATTCCTCGGCATCTCTGCCGCAGGCTGTGTAAGCGAGGATATGGTGAAGTCGATGGCGAAGGACCCGATCATCTTCGCAATGGCAAACCCCACTCCCGAGATCATGCCCGACCTTGCCAAGAAAGCAGGCGCGGCTGTTGTGGGAACAGGTAGAAGCGACTTCCCGAATCAGATCAACAACGTCCTCGCGTTCCCCGGTATTTTCAGAGGCGCTCTCGATTGCAGAGCGAGCGATATCAATGAAGAAATGAAGGTAGCCGCTTCCTTTGCTATCGCGTCGCTGGTCGATGACGACAAGCTCTGTGCGGACTATATTCTTCCCCACGCGTTTGATCCCCGTGTCGGCAAGACCGTTGCGGCGGCAGTGAAAAAGGCTGCGGAAGAATCCGGTGTAGCAAGAATATAAAATTCTTTTTTAGAAAAATCCCGACAGAAATGTCGGGATTTTTTCGTTATCATAGCATTGTTTTTGCTGCCGCCAGTAAAGCGGCTTTTTCATTGGGGATTTGTTCCTCTATGACCATATTCAGCAATTCATTGAGGATACTGCCGATTGTTTTGCCGTCTGTGATGCCCTCGGCGATCAAATCCTTTCCGCTGACCGCGAGCTGCTTGAGTGAAATGCATTGATTTTCAAATAATATCCTGTCACACTGCTCCTCGGCAGTTTGGAGCAGCGCAAGCTTTTCCTCACGGAGATAGTCGGATTGCGAAAGCGTATCGGCGTACTGCACTTGGAACAACAGCCGCGTTTGTTCCTCCCCCAGCTTGTTAAGGAGCCGTCTGATTTGCTTGACGGAGCCGCTGTAGCGGACGTCATGCCAGACGATCAATTGCAGACAAGGGTCGATCAGGCGGTTTGGCAGACGCAGGCGTTTCAGTGCCGCAGCTGCGATATCGGCGCTGATGAACTGATGTCCATTGAAGTGGCGGCAGCCGTTTTTATCCGTGGTGCAGGCATTCGGCTTTCCGATATCATGGAACAGCATGGTGTAGCGAAGCAGCGGAACAGCGTCCACCAGAGCGACGGAGTGTGTGATGTGACGGAATACATCATAGATATGGTGTTTATTTTTTTGGTCGAAGTCGAAGGTGCGGCGCAGCTCCGGGATAAACTCCGCGATAACCTCGCGGTATTCGTTGAGAATCACCTCAACGCCTTTTCCGCAGAGTAGCTTGGTAAATTCTACCGCGATGCGTTCCACAGCGATATTGTGAAGCAAAGACGCGTTGCGGCGGATAGCAGCGGCGGTTTCATTTTCGATAGAGAATTGATAGCAGGACGCGAAGCGCAGCGCGCGAAGAATCCGCAGAGCATCCTCCTGAAAGCGTTCATCGGGATTTCCGACGCAGCGGATTAGCTTGTTTTTCAAATCCGAAACGCCGCCGAATGCGTCGATCAAGCCGTCGGTTTCATCATAAGCCAGTGCGTTGACCGTGAAGTCACGACGTGCCAGATCCTCGCGGAGATTGCGTGTGAAGGTCACATTTTCGGGATGACGGTTATCCTTATATTCGCCGTCAATGCGGTAGGT
The DNA here is from genome assembly GCA_900100595.1 of Ruminococcaceae bacterium P7. Lineage (GTDB taxonomy): Bacteria > Bacillota > Clostridia > Oscillospirales > Acutalibacteraceae > Ruminococcoides. The sequence continues at coordinate 116,280 of FMUA01000010.1, read as the reverse complement.
TGTGACCTCATACGGCTCATTATCTGCAATGACCGCCACAGTTCCGTGCGCAATTCCGATGTCAATGGTTTTGAAATCCATGAAGCACGCCTTGATTTCTTCGGGCAGTGCTGAGGTGCAGATATCCCAGTCGTGCGGCGTCAGCCCGAGCAATCTGTCTCTCACGCAGCCGCCGACCGCGTATGCTTCATAGCCGTTTTTGCGAAGCGTTTGAATAATCAGTTTTGGTATTTCCGGAATGGATAGTTTCATACTATTTTTCTGATACAGAATAATTCTTGTCTTTTTCAATCATTTTATCCGCGATATTGTAGAGGATGTTAAAGATTACCAGCGTGCAGCATGACATAATGCAAAGCGCAAGAATCGCTGCAGGACTGAGGAATACAAGGTTGAATAGCTTTCCGAAGAAAATAAAGGCAATCGTGAGTCCGCTGAGACTGAGTGCAAGCATCGTCGTTCTGAGCGCGTTGATGGGAATGGACAGCCGCAGCACCAAGAGGTAACAGGTCAGCGAGGTGACATAGACCGCGATGGTCGAGATTTCCGCGTGAGGCATCTGAAGCGTCACACTCAGTATCGCGGCAGCCAAGACATTCAGCACGACACAGAGCGCTGCGGGTAAGGCGCGGGCAATGATATTCTTCGTAAAGTTTCCCCTGACGATGTTTTTATTTGGCTGTAAAGCCAAAACAAAGGACGGGAAGCCGATGGTCAAGCCGCCGATCAGAGTGAGCTGAATCGGCTCGAACGGATATTGCAGCGCGAAGAATGTGAAAATGAGTGACAAGAGAATGGAGTAAATCGTTTTGACAAGATAGAGAGAGGAGCTGCGTTCAATATTGTTGATGGTACGCCGTCCCTCGGCGACGACCTCGGGCATGGAGCCGAAGTCGTTGTCGACCAGAACAAGCTGGGAGACATTTCTTGCCGCCTCACTGCCTGAAGCCATTGCAATCGAACAGTCGGCTTCCTTGAGCGCAAGGACGTCGTTGACGCCGTCGCCTGTCATAGCGACGGTATGACCGTGCTTTTTGAGCGCCAGTACCAGCTTTTTCTTTTGGGCGGGCGTGACTCTGCCGAAGATATTGTATGCTTCCGCAGCCTTTTCCAGTTCCTCGTCCGTATGGATATCCGTCATGTTAACGGCTTTTTCCGCACCCTCAATGCCTGTTTCCAGCGCGATATTGCGCACGGTATGTACGCTGTCTCCCGAGATCACCTTTAGCGTAACGCCCTGCTCCATAAAGTAGTTCACCGTCTGATTGACATTTTCGCGCAGTGTGTCTTTTATCAGAACAAGCGCCATCGGTTTCAAACCGGCGGGAAGCTGATTGTCGGAAAGCGGTTTGTCCGTGACTGCGAGAACAACGATTCTGACTGTTTCGGCGATCTGCTCAATAGCCTCAAATACCTCTTTGTATTTTTCTTTATCAGAAAATACAAATTCCGCGGCACCGAGAATATAGGTTTTTCCGTCCGCAAACTGTCCTCCCGACCACTTGGTTTCTGAGGAAAACGGCGCAAATGCGTGAACATCCAGCGGGTCAACTTTTTCGATATAGTCCCCTATCGCCTGCATTGTCGCGTTGACCTCTGTGCTCGCGTGGTGAAGCGAGGCAAGCGCTGTCTTGACCTCGTTCTCCTTTGCGTCAAAGAGATGGATATCCGATACGTGCATGGCATCTGCTGTCAGGGTGCCTGTTTTGTCCAGGCAGATGACATCGACCCGTGCGAGCGTTTCAATGCAGTACATTTCATTGACAAGCACCTTTTTGCGTGCCAAGCGGATGATGGATACCGCCAGAACCGTACTTGTGAGCAGAATCATACCGCCGGGAATCATTCCGACCAATGCGGCAACCGTTCCGACGACCGCTGATTGCAAATCGGCGTGACGGAAAAAAAACTGGCTGCCAAACAGCAAAGCGCCGATCGGGAAAATGATAATGGTGCAGAGCTTGATGATAAACTTGAAGGATATTAAAATCTGCGAATTGTTCTTTTTGATGTATTTGGCTTCGTTGTTTATTTTTGCAGCGTAGCAGTCCGCGCCGACTTTGGTGATTTTTGCGTAGCAGGTGCCTGCGGCGATAAAGCTTCCCGAAAGCAGCTCGTCTCCTTCACCTTTGGCAATCAAGTCACTTTCGCCTGTGAGAAGGCTTTCGTTGACCTTGCACTCGCCCTCGAGAAGCTGACAATCCGCAGGGATCTGACTGCCGCGGGACAGCTGGATGACATCATCCAGCACAAGCTCGTCCTTGGAAACCTCTGTCAAGGCACCGTCACGCAGGACGGATATCTTGGATGTGGTGAGAATCGTCAGCTTGTCAACGCTCTGCTTGGAGCGGATTTCCTGTACGATACCGATGACGGTATTGAAGAAAACGACTCCGATAAACAGGAGGTTTTTGAACGAACCGACCAACAGGAGCGCAACAAACAGAATGACGTTGATCAGGTTGAACAGCGTACAGATATTATCGTAAAAAATACGGCTGATGGATTTGGTTTTCAGCGTGGACGCGGCGTTGATCTTGCCTTGTGCAACACGCTCTGCCACCTCAGCGGCGGTGAGACCGCGAATGGGATTTGCCATGTGACACCTCTGAAATGAAAAAATTTTGAAAAAAACAGTTCCCTGTTCTAAGTCCTATTATAATCGGAAACGATAGTAATGGCAACAGAAAGAGGGTGATTTTTTGAAAAAAGTTGTCAATTTCGCAGGCTTGCTGATTCTCATTCTGCTTTCCGTCAATACCATCAGCGTCAGCGCAATGGAGGACGCGGAAAACGGTAAACAATTTGTTTATCTCGGCGGACAGCCCTTCGGTGTCAAATTCTATAATGACGGCGTAATGATCGTCAGGCTGGAGGATTATTTCAATGGACACCGTTTTATTTGTCCGGCGCAGAAAGGCGGGCTCAGGGTAAACGATGTGATAAAGAAGGTCAACAGCGAGGAAGTGAGAACAAATGAGGATCTGCAGCGAGCTGCAGAGGGATGCAGCGGTAAACCGCTGGAAATGGTCATCGCGCGCGACGGAAAAGAGCTTACCAAAACGGTTACCCCCGAAAAGAACACCGTCGGCGTATATCTTTTGGGCGCATGGGTGCGCGACAGCTGCGCCGGAGTCGGGACGGTCACCTATTATGACGCCCGGCACCATTATTTTGCCGCGCTTGGTCACGGAATATGCGACAGGGACACGGGAGCGCTGCTGCCGCTCGGTTCCGCAGAAATCGTCAGCGCGAATATCAGCTCTGTTACCAAAGGAAGCGCGGGCAATGTCGGAAGTCTGAACGGCTATTTTACGGACAGAAGTATCGGACATCTGACAAAGAATACGTCAAGCGGTGTGTTCGGGACAATATTCGACAATAATTGTGAAAACAATCCGCAATATGAAATCGCCTGTTTTGAGGAGCTCCAAACGGGAAAGGCGGAAATGATTACGACGATTGACGGCGTCAATCCAAAGGCGTATGACATTGAAATCACACGGATCTGCAATAGCGATAAAGAAAGCGATGAAAATTTTGTCATAAAGGTTACAGACAAAGAGCTTTTGGAAGCCTGCTCAGGTATCGTGCAGGGCATGAGCGGCAGCCCGATTTTGCAAAACGGCAAGTTAGCAGGAGCTGTAACGCACGTTTTTCTCAATCGTCCTGAGGAAGGTTATGGCGTCGCGGCACAATTTATGGTGTCGAATTATATGGAATAAAGCAATATCTTGTGGTTCGCTTTCTGTCGAAACGAGTTGAAAAAAAGAAGTTACAAAAAAATTAAAAAAATTTTCTCGGAAACTATTGCCAAGATTACCAATTTGTGGTAAGATTATCTCACATCAAAAAAATAAGGAGATAATGAACATGGACAATAGGATAAAGCTGATTATGACAGAGGATAGTGCGGAATTTTCGGTAGAAAAACTGAAAGTGTTTCAGGATTTTAATATTTCGCTCACCTTTTGTACGAAGGACGGAGAGGAGCTTTGCTCCCGCATGGAAAATGAGCTACCCGATGTGGTTGTGATGGACGCCTTCATGGTGAAGCTGGACGCTATCGGTGTGATGCGCAGCATCAAACGACAAAATCAGAAGCAGCCGATCTGCATTGTGTTTTCTTCCTTCCACAGCTCGGTGCTGGAGCGTGAGATCATGAACGCGGGAGCGGATTATTTTGTGCTCAAGCCTTATGATGTGACGCAGCTGTGCGAAACGGTTAGTTTGTTATCCAAGAAAAGAACCGACAGAATGATCAGCGGTCCGATTACGTTTGATGAATTCGGCATTGAGCTGAAGGTGACGCAGATTCTGCATGAAATCGGTGTTCCCGCTCATATCAAGGGGTATCATTACCTCAGGGATTCCATTATGATGGCAGTTGAGCAGCCCGCAATCATCAACGCGGTCACAAAACAGCTCTACCCAGCTGTCGCGAAGAAGTATGAAACCACCTCTTCGCGCGTCGAGCGCGCGATCCGTCACGCGATTGAGGTGGCATGGGACAGAGGAAATGTGGATGTTCTCAACTCCTATTTCGGCTACACGATCCAGAATGACAGAGGAAAGCCGACCAACAGCGAGTTTATCGCGATGATTTCAGACAGATTGAGATTGCAGATCAAAAACGCTTCTTAAACATGCAAAAGCACCGCATTTCGGTTTTTGAAATGCGGTGCGAATCATATAGATTGGTTTTTATTTTGTTCTGCCGATATCGTGGCGGAAGTGCATACCCTCAAAGCTGATTTTGTCAACTGCGGCATATGCCTTTTCCAGCGCCTCGTCGAGCGTGTCGGCGGTCGCGGTCACGCCGAGGACTCTGCCTCCGTTGGTGAAGAACTTTCCGTTTTCATACTTGGTGCCCGCGTGATAGACAACAGCGCCGTCAACCTGACCGTTGTCATCCATACCGAACATCTCGATTCCCTTTTTATAGGAAACGGGATAGCCGCCGCTTGCCATAACGACACAAGCCGCCGCACCGTCATACCATTCGATTTCGAGGTCGGACAGGGTTCCGTCGATGACAGCCTCACAGATATCCACCAAATCGGTCTTGAGTCTGGGAAGGACGACCTGTGCTTCGGGATCGCCGAAGCGCGCGTTGTACTCAATCACCTTGGGACCGTTGGGCGTAATCATCAAGCCAAAGTACAGGCAGCCCTTGAAGGGTCTTCCCTCTTTGTTCATCGCTTCGATAGTGGGCTTGAAGATGGTCTCCATGCACTCCTCTGCGACTGCGTCGGTGTAATAGGGATTGGGGCTGATTGTGCCCATACCGCCTGTATTGAGTCCCTCGTCGTTGTCGTAGGCTCTCTTGTGATCCTTGGAGCTGACCATCGGCTTGACGCACTTTCCGTCGGTAAACGCGAGAACAGACACCTCGGGACCGGTGAGGAACTCCTCGATAACAATATTGTTGCCTGAATCGCCGAACTGCTTGTCTTCCATGATGGATTTGATTGCCGCGACAGCGTCGTCGATCGTCTGCGCAATGATAACGCCCTTTCCGAGTGCAAGACCGTCCGCCTTGACGACCACGGGAACAGTGTTCTCTTCCTTGACGTATGCAATTGCCTTTTCCGCGTCGTCAAATACCTCGTATTTTGCGGTGGGAATGCCGTATTTCTTCATCAGGTTCTTGGAGAACACCTTGGACGCCTCGATAATCGCCGCATTCGCATTGGGACCGAAAGCTCGGATACCTGCTGCCTGAAACGCATCAACCATACCGTCCGCAAGCGGATCGTCGGGAGCGACAAACGCGAGGTCAATCGCGTTTTCCTTTGCGAATTTGACCATGTTTTCCTTGTCCATCGCGCCGATATTGACGATTTCCGCGTCGCGCGAGATGCCGCCGTTACCGGGAGCGCAATAGAGCTTGGTGCACTTGGGGCTTTCGAGAAGCTTCTTGATCAGCGCGTGTTCTCTGCCGCCTGAACCAATCATTAAAATGTTCATACGTTACCTCGATTCTTCGGCATCAGTGATGGAACAGACGGATGCCCGTGAAGGACATGGTCATGCCGTACTTGTTGCAGGTCTCGATGACGTTGTCGTCACGGATAGAGCCGCCGGGCTGCGCGACGAACTCAACACCGGAACGCTTCGCTCTCTCGATGTTGTCGCCGAACGGGAAGAACGCGTCGGAGCCGAGAGAAACGCCGCTGAAGGTTGCGAGCCATTCCTTCTTTTCCTCTCTGGTGAGCGGTTCGGGCTTTGTCTTGAAGAAAAGCTCCCATGTGCCGTCAGCGAGTACGTCCTCGTAGTCGTCGGAGATATAGACGTCGATGGTGTTATCTCTGTCGGGACGGCGGATGTTATCCACAAACGGGAGGTTCATTACCTTCGGATGCTGACGGAGGTACCAGATATCCGCCTTATTGCCCGCAAGACGGGTGCAGTGGATTCTGGACTGCTGACCAGCGCCGACGCCGATCGCCTGTCCGCCCTTGGCGTAGCAGACAGAGTTGGACTGGGTATATTTGAGGGTGATCAGCGCAATCAGAAGGTCGCGCTTTGCTTCCTCAGTGAGATTCTTATTTTCGGTCACGATGTTCTGCATGAGCATCGCTTCATCGATGACAAGCTCATTTCTGCCCTGCTCAAAGGTCACGCCGAATACATCCTTGTGCTCGATGGGATTGGGCTTGTAGTCGGGATTGATTTTGACGACGTTATAATTGCCCTTTCTCTTTGTTTTGAGCACCTCGAGAGCCTCGGGGGTGTAGTCGGGAGCGATGATGCCGTCGGAAACCTCGCGCTGGAGGAGCTTCGCGGTCTGCACGTCGCAGGTATCAGAGAGCGCCACCCAGTCGCCGTAGGAGGACATTCTGTCCGCGCCGCGCGCCATTGCGTATGCGGAAGCGATCGGAGAAAGCTCGAGGTCATCGACGAAGTAAATTTTCTTGAGTGTGTCGGACAGCTCGGTCGCGACCGCAGCACCTGCAGGGCTGACGTGCTTGAAGGACGCCGCTGCGGGAAGTCCTGTCGCTGCCTTCAGCTCGCGGACGAGCTGATAGGAGTTGAACGCGTCGAGGAAGTTGATATAGCCGGGCTTGCCGTTGAGCACCTCAACAGGCAGCTCGCTGCCGTCCTGCATGTAAATTTTTGACGGCTTCTGGTTGGGATTGCAGCCGTATTTGAGCATTAATTCGTTCATTGGAATGGTCTCCCCTCTTATTTGTTTTTATTGATGATTCTGGAATCCGCCTTGCCTGTGGCAATGTCGATGTAGCGGACAAAGAGAGAAACCTTGTTGTCCGCGTCGAGCGCGTTCCATACGTTTTCCGCAAAAGCATCGATATCCTCGTCGCCGATCTCCACGAGAGTCGGTTCGCCCTCAAAGCTGGGGAGCGGATTGCCGTCGCCCATGTAGGTGTGGATAAATCTGCCCTTGCCCGCAAGAGGCGCGTCATAGGAGAAGGTGTAGCGCTCACAGCAGGACGGGTCGCCGTCTGCGCTCTTGAGGATGGACATTGCGTAATTTATCTTGCCGTCGGAGCACTTGACGATACCCGAAATACGCGGTGTGTAGTTGGGAGCGTCCGGCTCAAACTCACGGGTGCGCAGCGCCTGCTCAAAGGTGAGCTGCTGGTTCATGAGGTCGTATATCGTATCGGTCTGGTCACCGTTGGTGACGATGGTCTTGTTGCCGAGCACGCGGACAGGCGCGTAAATAATCAACGAGGGGTCGACAAGCTTTGAAGGGTCAAACGCCTCTGTTTTGATGCCGTCCTCTGTTTCGACAAATACTCTGTTTCTGCTGTTTTCGCTTCTGCCCATGATGAAATAGGCGACGACCGCTTTGGTGCCGTCAGCGCTTCTGCCGAGGACGATGCCTCTGCCGGGATAGCTGGTGGACGCGATTTCCTGAGTGAGTGATACCGCTTTCATAATTTTCCTCCGTTATTCAAGAATTTCGGTTGTGTTGCCGATGACTTTGATTTTATCGTTACAGAAGAGGTTGACCGCCTGCGGGAGAATATGCCATTCCGCCTGCTCCATGACTCTTCTCTGCAAAATTTCGGGTGTGTCGCCGCTTTTGATCTCTACCGCCCTCTGGATGATGATGGGGCCGCCGTCGCAGATTTCATTGACGAAATGCGCGGTCGCGCCCGTCACCTTGACGCCCTTTTTCAGCGCTTCCTCATGTACGCGCAGACCATAGTAGCCCTCGCCGCAGAAGGACGGGATCAGTGCGGGATGGATGTTGATGATGCGGTTTTCAAACGCTTGAATCACGCGCTTGCCGAGGATGGTCATAAAGCCCGCGAGGACGACCAGATCCGCCTGCTTTTTTTTCAGCAGCTCTGTGAGCGCCGTGTCGTATTCGTCAAACGATGCGAAATCCTTTCGTCTGATGACCTCGGTGGCAATACCGTTTTTGGCGGCTCTCTCCAGCGCGTAGGCGTTGGGATTGGAGGAAATCACGCAGGTGATGGCGCCTCCCGTGATTTTGCCGCTGTGCTGCGCGTCAATGAGCGCCTGCAGATTCGTGCCTCCGCCCGAGACCAGAACTACGATGTTTTTCATTACGCGAACACAACTCCTTCGCTGCCTTCCACGATCTCGCCGAGAACAACAGCGTCCTCTCCGTTCGCCGCGAGCACCTCAAGCGCTTTCTCAGCGTCCTCCTTGGCGACGGCGGTAATCATACCGACGCCCATATTGAAGGTGTTGAACATATCGTGCTCGGAAATGCCGCCCACTCTCTGCATGAGCTTGAAGATGGGAAGCACGGGAATCGCGTCTTTATGAATCTTTGCGGTCATGCCTTCCTTGAGCATTCTGGGAATGTTCTCATAGAAGCCGCCGCCTGTGATATGGGAAACAGCCTTGACCTCGACCTCTTTCATCAGGGCGAGAATCGGCTTGACATAAATCTTGGTGGGTGTGAGCAGGGTTTCGCCGAGGGGCTTGTCCAGCTCGGGATAGGTGTTGTGGATGGTTTCCTCGTTGATGTCAAAAATCTTTCTGACAAGAGAGAAGCCGTTGGAGTGAACGCCCGAGGAACGCAGTCCGATCAGGACGTCTCCTTCTTTCAGCTTGGAGCCGTCGATCATCTTGGGCTTGTCTGCGATACCGACGCAGAAGCCCGCGACGTCGTACTCGTCAACCGGCATCAGACCGGGGTGCTCGGCAGTCTCGCCGCCGACAAGAGCACATTCGGACTGCACGCAGCCCTCCGCAATACCCTCGACAATGGATGCGACCTTCTCGGGGATGTTCTTGCCGATTGCGATATAATCGAGGAAGAACAGGGGCTTTGCGCCGCAGCAGATGACGTCGTTGACGCACATGGCAACGGAGTCAATACCGATGGTGTTGTGCTTGTCGAGCAGGAACGCAAGCTTGATTTTTGTGCCGACGCCGTCGGTGCCGCTGATCAGAATCGGCTCCTCCATTCCCGCAAAATCGGGTTTGAACAGTCCGCCGAAGCCGCCGATTCCCGAGACGACGCCCGGGGTATTGGTACGGGCAACATGCTTTTTCATCAGCTGAACCGCCTTATAGCCCGCTGTGATGTCAACGCCTGCCGCCTTGTAACTCTCAGAAAAGCTTTCCATAATAATCCTCCGTTATTTATTTTTGATTTTATTCGCGTATTTATCAACAAAGAAGGTAGTGGGCACCTCTGCGGCATACTGCTCGGTAAAGCAGCCGTCGCAAAGACTGATACCTGCGCTTTCCACGCTCTTGTGAAGGCTCTCTACACTGAGATAACCGAGAGAATCCGCGCCGATGGACGCCTGAATCTCTTCTACGCTGAGCTTGGTCGCAATCAGCTCTTCCCTGTCGTGGATGTCGATGCCGAAGTAGCAGGGCGCGATGAACGGCGGTGAACTGATCAGGATATGAACCTCCGTTGCTCCCGCTTCACGCAGCAGTCTGACAATGTGCTTGGTGGTCTCACCGCGGACGATGGAGTCGTCAATGACGATGATCCGTTTGCCCTCTACGTTGGATTTGAGCGCGGTCAGCTTGGTCTGCATCAGGCGCTTCTTTTTGGCAACGCCCGTGCCGACCTTTCTGCCGATATATTTATTCTTCATAAAGCCCATGCCGAACGGGATTCCCGACGCCTTGGCGTAGCCCTCCGCGGCAATAACGCCCGAATCGGGCACACCGCAGACCATGTCGGCTTCGATGGGATATTCCTGATAGAGCAGCTCGCCTGCTTTGATTCTGGCTGAGTGGACGCTCACACCGTCAATCACGCTGTCGGGACGGGCGACATAGACATACTCAAAGATGCACAGAGAGGTCTTTTCGCTGACGGTCTTTTGGTGATAGCTGTGGAAGCCGTCCTCGTCGATCACGACCATCTCACCGGGTGCGACGTCGCGGACAAACTCGCCGCCAACGCTGTCGATGACACAGCTCTCCGAGGTGATCATGTAGCTGTTGCCGAGCTTGCCGATGCAGAGCGGACGGAAACCGAAGGAATCACGGAATCCGATCAGACGCGAGGGAGCGCAAATAACTGTCGAATAGGCCCCTTTGAGCTTTTCCATCGCGTTGAGAACCGCGTCCTCGAGATTGTCGGTCGAGCAGCGCTCTGTCGCGATCACATAGCCCATCAGCTCCGCGTTGGAGTTGGACTGGAAGATAGCGCCGCCGCGCTCCAGCTCCTTGCGGATCTCGGGGAAATTGGTAATCGCGCCGTTCGCCGCGATTGCCAGAGAGCCTTCTTTATAGCGCAGCACAAGCGGCTGATTTGCCGCTCTGTCGAGGCTCTGATTGGTGGTGTAGCGGACATGTCCGACCGTGATTTTGCCGCTGTGCATCTTGGCGATGACCTTCGGCGGAAAAACCTCCGATACCATGCCCAGCTCCTTGACGGTCGAAAAATTGCCGCCGTCGTTGACCGTGATGCCCGCGCTGATTTGTCCCCTGTGCTGGAGACCGTAGAGCGCGTCATGTGTGACGGCGATGCTGTCAAAGCCGTCGTTATTATAAAAACCGAATACACCGCATTCGTCCATCGCTTTTTCGGACTGCGGGATTGCTATACTCTTCATCAAAGCTCAGCCACCTTAGCCTGCATCGCCTCGTCCTTTGCGGCAACGCCTTTTTCCATTTCCAGCTTCATGTCCTCGAGCTTCTGCGCAAGGACATCGTCGGAAAGCGCGAGCATCTCTACCGCGAGGATCGCGGCGTTCGCCGCTCCGTCTACCGCAACGGTAGCAACGGGAATGCCCGTGGGCATCATCACTGTCGCGAGAAGCGCATCCATGCCGTCGAGCTGAGCCGACTTGCAGGGAATACCGATGACGGGAAGTGTAGTCTTTGCAGCAAGAACTCCCGCGAGATGCGCTGCCATACCTGCCGCCGCGATAATCACGCCGAAGCCGTTAGCGCGCGCGTTTGCGGAAAACGCGATTGCCGCGTCGGGCGTTCTGTGTGCGCTCATGACATGAACCTCACAGGGAACGTCAAATTCCCTGAGCTTTTTGACTGCTTTGGAGACAACGGGAAAATCGCTGTCGGAACCCATGATGATTGCTACCTTTTTCATACCTGACTCCTTGATATAGTTATTTCAATTTTAACTTATATATTATATCCAATTCAAGCGAAAAATGCAATAGTATAAAAGAATTATAACGAAAGAAGGACAGAAAAGCTCTGTCCTTCTTTATCATTCATGCTGTTTTTCAATAATTTCTTGCTTAGCAGAATCGGGCGTTGCGTCTCCCTGCGATTTCAGCTCGTCGAGACTATCGGAATCGCGCATATGCGGGAAAAGGAACTCCATGCGGTCGTCGTCAAAGGTTTTGTCGATATATTCGACAAAGCTGTTGTCCGCGGGAACACCGCTGACACGCTGGTTCCAGCGGTAAACGGCACTGACGGTCACGATTGCGTCCACAATCATAAATACGACCAGAACGGTGATGGCGATGGAGCCCTGCTTTTTCGGAATTTTTTCTATCTGCTTGGAAACGAACGGATAGATATACCGCAGCCAGATCAGGCTGAGAAAGCCCCAGAACAGCGCGTACAACAGGCAGGTTCTGCCGCCGATATTGAGCGGCATATCGCTGTAATCCCACGACACCGTGCCGAGGAAGGTCTCCTGTGCCCATGAGCAGATATACTCAAAAAACGCGCCGATCACCGCGCCGATGATAAACACCAGCGTGTCGCTGAGCTTGTAGAGCTTATAGAGCGCGACCGTGAGCATACAGGCGCCGCCGCCGTACACGGGTATGAACGGACCGTATACCAAGCCGACACGGCACTCAAAATGTCCCTCTACAATCAGCGCGTAGACCGTTTCGATACAGGTCCCGATAAAGGAGCCGATCACAAACAGTGCGAACAGCTTCTCAAAGCAAAGTCCCGACGCAAAGGGCTTATCCTCCTCGCGGTCATAGACCGTCGAGTACTGCTTCATGTTGTCCTGCTTGATATCGTCGAGCTTCTGCGTGATCTGCTTGACATATTCCTCGCGCCGCAGCTCGGGAAACGCCGACGTCATACGCTTGCGGAGAATATTATCGGTAAACAGGCGATTGTAGTTCTGTTCCAGCTCTTTGAGCTGTTCCTCTGTTATTTCCGCCCCCAAGAGCTGTGCGTGGCTGTCAAGCTTACGAATTTTCTTTTTCAGAAGAATAATCGTGATGAATGACAGAATATAGTCAATCAGAATCAACGCGGTGAGCGACAGTGCGATTATCATACTGACGAGCGGCGGAATGTAACCGATAATCGTATAAACCATCGGAATCAGCAGCTTGACCGAGAACGCGCCGCCTGCACCGAGAAGCAATGCGATCGGAATGGTCGTATAATTTCCGAGCGAAAGCTTCATATCCCAAAAGTCCCACGGCTTGCAGCCGAGGATATTTTCGCCGATGATGCCCAATACGACGGAAAACGCGGACAACAGAAGTCCTGTGCCGATGAAGATGATGAAAATATTATCGGTTATCTTGTCAAACGCTGCATAGCAGATGACCGCGCTGGCACCGTATGTAGGAGAAAAGGGCAGCGTCAGGAAGCCCTTGTTATAAAACTTTTTCTCCTTGATCCAATAGTAAAGACAGCTGAACAGCCATCCGAAAAAGGAAAAAATCAGAAATATCCAGAGAATATTAATTCCGCGCATTTTTCCTTACTTTTCGCCGTCCTTCCACAGCTCCTTGACAGCGGTCACGTTCGCCGCAAGGCTCTGGATATCGGACGGAATAATGATTTTGGTCGCCTTGCCGTCAGCAGCCTTGATGAATGCCTCCAGCGATTTGAGCTGGATGATTTTGTCGGTAGGCGCGGCTTCGTTGAGCATTTTCAGCGCGTCGGCGTTTGCCTTCTGAACGGTGAGTATCGCTTCCGCCTCACCCTGCGCCTCACGGATTTTCTGTTCCTTGACAGCGTCCGCCTTGAGGATTGCGGATTCCTTAAGACCCTCGGCGACAAGAATCTGGCTGCGCTTTTCACCCTCCGCGTCGAGGATGCGGGCACGGCGCTCGCGCTCTGCCTTCATCTGCTTCTCCATCGCGTCCTGAATCTCACGCGGCGGAAGAATGTTTTTCAGCTCAACGCGGATAACGCGGATGCCCCAAGCGTCAGTCGCTTCGTCAAGGATAATTCTGATTTTGTCGTTGATGGTATCGCGCGAGGTGAGCGTGTTGTCCAGCTCCAGATCGCCGATGATGTTTCTCAGCGTGGTAGCGGTGAGGTTTTCGATCGCGCTGAGCGGACGCTCTACGCCGTAGGTGTAGAGCTTGGGATCGGTGATCTCAAAATAGACGACCGTGTCGATCTGCATGGTAACGTTATCGCGTGTGATAACGGGCTGCGGCGGAAAATCCACAACCTGCTCTTTGAGCGACACCTTCTTAGATATTCTGTCCACAAAGGGAACCTTGAGATGCAGACCTGTTTCCCATGTGGCGTGATACGCGCCGAGACGTTCGATAACATAGGCGTGTGCCTGCGGTACGATTTTGATGTTGCGCACAATCAGAATCAGAATCACCAAGACGACCAGTGCGACAACGGTAACGGCAATTGCTGTTTGCATAGCTTTACTCCATTTCTTCCACAATCAGTCTGACACCGACGATTTCCAGTACCTCGACCTTTGCGCCGACCTTGACGGGTGTAATTTCCGACTGGGCGCTCCAGGTTTCGCCGAGGACCTTGACCTGTCCGACTGAGAAAGGATCTTTGATTTCTTTTGTGACGATTCCCTGCTGTCCGATCAATCTGTCAGCGTTGGTGCTGACGGTGCTTCTGTGCTTGCGCAGACGCTTGACAAGCGGTCGGGTGATTGCGAGCGACAGAGCGGAAACCACAAGGAATACGACTAGCTGAATAAAAATTGACGGTGTGAATATGGTGGAAATCGCTGCCGCGACTGCGCCCAGCACGAACCATAAAGACACCAGCTGCGTGGTGGAAGCCTCACAGACTGCCATGACAATCGCGAAGCCAATCCAGATAAACGGCATATATCGTTCCATGTTTCATCCTCCTTACCTGTATAGTGTACCATAATGTCGCGCAACAGTCAATTTTTTCTGGCGAATATTATGTAATTTAAATTTGCCGTTTGCATTATTATGTGCTATAATAAAAGAAGTATGAATGAAATCGGGTGAAACTATGACAATGGATACCTTTGATGAGGGCATTGCTCTCGGCGGATTGAGAAGCAAACGCGAAATAAAAGTGCTGATTTGTTATCTTTTCTTCAGCGTAAAAGAGCCAATGAGCGAAAGCGTTGTTTCCGAGGCGATTATGGAATATGAGCTGGCGAACTTCTTTGAGGTCAAGGCGGCGTTCAATGAGTTGAAGAACAGCGAAAATCTCCGTCAGAACGATATCATAGACGGAGAGATCACCTATAGCCTGACTGAAAACGGCAAAATGGTCGCGGAGCAGCTCGAGAGCACTCTCGCCTATTCCGTAAAGGAAAAGGCGCTGAAATGCGCGGTGCAGTTGCTTTCCGAGCGCAAGACACTCCGTGAAAACTCCGTGGAGATCACAAAGAATGAACACGGCTGCTTTGTCACCTGCAAGTCCTCGGGCGGCAATGTGGATTTGCTGTCCTTTACCCTTTTTGCGCCCGATACGGAGCAGGCGGAGCTGATGAAAAAGAGCTTTCTGAGCTATCCTGCAACCGTTTACAAAACGATGCTTGCGTTGATGACGAAAAACCGTGAGAATGTGGATGAGGCGCTCGAGGCATTGTTTGAATTTAACCCCTAAAAGAAAAGGTTCAGCGCCAGAATCAGCGTTACCCCGGGAACGCCGCCGATCGCGGAAATCAAAACCGAAAGCAAACTGACGGGAATCGAAACGCCTGTCAGACCTGTGCTGAGATTGACGGCAAGCAGCGTTCCCAAACCGACCGCGACACTGACAAGCGCCCGTGTGAACGGGTGCTTATTTTTTGCGATAAAATGGATAACGGTAAAGCAAAGCAGCGTACCGGCTGCGATCAAGACGATTTCCCACCAAGGCATATGAACATCTCCCAAACAAAAAAACAGACCGTCGGATTCCGACGGTCTATCATATGTTTGAAATTCTTTTATTATGCTATTAACCGAGCAGGTTGAAATAGCTGAGCACGTTGAGCGCAATGACAAAAAGTACAAATACCGCAGCAAACACCTTTGTCCAGCGGGAAAGAAAAGCGTCGATGGAGCGCGCCTTGTTCTTAGAGAAGTAAGAGTCAGCCGCACCTGTGACAACACCGAGACCCTGCTGGTTACCTTCCTGAAGAATGATAACTACAATAATTGCGATTGATACAATTGCGAGCAAAATGCCGAGTACAATACCCCAAGCGTTCATGTTTATCGTCCTTTCATATTGCGGAGATCCGCTTATCTGCATGATTCAACTTATATATATTAACATAAAACTTTTCGGTTTTCAAGAGATTTTTTGAATTTTTTTAAATTAATGTCAACTGTTCGTCTCCCGTATCCTCAATGCTTGGCAGAGCGCCCATAGACGGGAACGATTTTGCGCGGAAACGCTGCGGTTTCTGGAAGGTTCCCTCAGCATATTCCGTCATTTCAAACAGGCGATGTCCTTTTTTGAGCTTCATCACCGCGACGCCCTGAGTCGATCGGGTGGTTTTGAGCAGCAGCGCGCCTGTGTGGACGAGCAGCATTCTGCCCGAGGAGGATTTGAAGAGCACCTCTTTGTCCTCATTGAGCCAAAGGATGCCCGCAATGGGATTCTTGCCGGAATAGGCGCCCATCAGCTTTTTGCGGTTATTCTTGGTCACGTATGCCTCCAGCGGCACCTTTGCCGCCTTGCCGTTCTCAAAGCCGAAGAGCATGATGCCCTTGTAGTCCTTGGTGGCAACCATGTAAACCGCGTTTTCCCCTTCGTCCATGCCGAGTTTCGCGGCGACGTAGTCGCCCAGAACGGAGGTCTTGGTGTCGGCAAACTCATTCGCCTTTGTCTTGTAGACCTGCGCCTTGTCCGTGAAGAACAGCAGGTCGCAGTTGTTCGAGAACTCGATTTCCTGCGTGATCTCATCGCCTTCCTTGAGCTTGTGGGCGCCGCTCATGCGCAAAGACTGCGGCGTGATTTTCTTGAAGTAGCCCTCCTTGGTGAAGAAGAACGTGCAGGCGTAGTCGGGCACCTCCTCCGCTTCTTCCACATAGGCGGCGGTGTCCTCGTAGATAATCATGCTCTTGCGCGGCTGACCGTATTTTTCCGCGACCGCGCGCAGCTCCTTGACGATGATGGTCTTGATGCGCGACTTGCTTTTGAGGATATCGTCCAGCTCGGCAATCTCCTTTTCCAAATCCTCGATATCCTTGGTGCGTTTAAGGATATACTCGCGGTTGAGGTGGCGCAGCTTGATTTCCGCGACATACTCCGCCTGAATCTTGTCGATGCCGAAGCCGATCATCAGGTTGGGAACGACCTCGATTTCCTCGTCGGTTTCGCGGATGATCTTGATTGCTTTATCAATATCGAGCAGGATTTTCTCCAGACCGCGCAGCAGATGCAGCCGCTCCGCTTTTTTGGTGCGGTCAAAGTAGGTGCGGCGCTTGACACACTCCATGCGGAATGCGATCCACTCATTGAGCAGTTCTCTGACACCCATGACGCGCGGAACACCCGCAATCAGTACATTAAAGTTACAGGCGTAGCTGTCCTCGAGCGTGGTCAGCTTGAAGAGCTTAGCCATCAGCTTGTCGGGATCGGTGCTGCGCTTCAAGTCCATCGTGATTTTGAGACCGTCAAGACCTGTTTCATCGCGGATATCGGAAATCTCCCTGACCTTTCCCTGCTTGACGAGATCGATGATTTTTTCGATAATCACCTCGCAGGTCGTCGACGCGGGAATAGACAAAACATCGATGCAGTTGGCGCTTTTGTCGTAGACATATTTCGCGCGCAGACGGATGCTTCCCCTGCCCGTTTCATAGACCTGACGGAACGCCTTTTCATCATAGAGAATCTGGCAGCCGCCGCTGAAATCGGGTGCGGGCAGTGTGGAGAAAAGATCGTGCCCGGGGTCGCGGATCAGGGATGCTGTCGTCTCGCAGATTTCGCTGAGGTTAAAGGAGCAGATATTCGACGCCATGCCGACGGCGATACCCGTGTTGGCATTGACCAGCACAGACGGAAAAACTGTCGGCAGCAGCGACGGCTCCTTCATGGTGTTGTCATAGTTGTCCACAAAGTCGACGGTGTCCTTGTCGATATCGCGGAACAGTTCGTTGCAAATCGGCGCTAATTTTGCCTCGGTATATCGGGACGCCGCCCATGCCATATCGCGGCTGAAAAACTTACCGAAGTTGCCCTTGGAGTCAACATACGGGTGCAGAAGCGCCTCATAGCCGCGCGACAGACGCACCATCGTATCATAAATCGCCGAGTCGCCGTGAGGATTCAGCTTCATCGTTGCGCCGACGATGTTCGCGGATTTGGTTCTTGCGCCGTTGAGCAGTCCCATCTTGTACATGGTGAACAGCAGCTTGCGGTGCGAGGGCTTGAAGCCGTCAATCTCGGGAATCGCACGCGAGAGAATGACGCTCATGGCGTAGGGCATGAAATTCTCGCGGATGGTGGAAACAATCGGCTGCTCCACCACCTCACCGGCGCCGTTGATAACGCCGTGAAGCTTTTCGGACTTCTGCGGCTTGGATGCTTTTTTTCTGGCCAATACGTTCCACCTCCTCAGCTGACGTCGAGATTGTCAATATATTCGTAGCCGTGCTCAACGATATAGTCCTTGCGCGCCTGCAGGTTGTTGCCGATGAGAATATCAAAAATCTCGGCAGTCTGTTCGGCGTCGTCGGGCATCACCTTGATGAGACGGCGGGTTTTCGGATTCATGGTGGTCAGGTTCATCATATCGGGGTCGTTCTCACCGAGACCCTTGCTGCGCTGTATCGTGAACTTCTCGTCGCCGATTTGCTTGATGAACTGTTCCTTTTCGATTTCGTCATACGCGAAATAGACATCGCTTTTGGATGTGATTTCATAGAGCGGGGATTCGGCGATAAACACCTTTCCCTCGCGTATCAGAGTCGGCACCAGACGGTAAATCATCGTGAGCAGCATCGTGCGGATATGGAAGCCGTCCACGTCGGCATCGGTGCAGATGATGATTTTGTTCCAGCGCAGCGCGTCCAGCTCAAAGGTATGGAGATTCTTGTTTGCCTTTGACTTGACCTCGACGCCGCAGCCGAGCACCTTGAGCAAATCCGTGATGATGTCGCTCTTGAATATGCGGTCGTAGTCGACCTTTAAACAGTTGAGAATCTTGCCGCGGATGGGCATGATCGCTTGAAAATCGGGATTGCGCGCCAGAATACAGGCGCCCTTCGCAGAGTCGCCCTCTACGATAAATAATTCTCTTTCGGAAATATCCTTGCTGCGGCAGTCGGTGAACTTCTCTACGCGGTTGGTCATGTCGAGGTTGCCCGAGAGCTTCTTTTTGATGTTGAGACGGGTTTTCTCGGCGTTCTCACGGCTGCGCTTGTTGACAAGCACCTGCTCCGCGATCTTCTCTGCCTCGAGTGGGTTTTCAATGAAATAGATTTCCAGACTCTGACGCAGGAACGCGGTCATCGCGTCCTGTATACCCTTGTTGTTGACCGCTTTTTTGGTCTGGTTCTCATAGGAGGACACGCTGGAAAACGAGGAAATCACGCAGACCAGACAGTCCTCTACGTCGTCGTATTTGATTTTGCTTTCGGTTTTATTATATTTATTATTGGCTTTCAGATAGCTGTCGATCTGATAGACAAAGGCGTTGCGCACCGCCTTGTCGGGCGCGCCGCCGTATTCCAGCCAGCTGGAGTTGTGATAGTATTCGGTGGCGTTGACCTTGTTGGAAAAGGCGACGGCGATGTTCATTTTGCACTTGTATTCGGGTTTATCGTCGCGGTCGCGCGTCATGACCTCGGTTTCCCAATGCTGAACAGTCGTCAGACCGTTTTCGCCCAGCAGCTCCGTGACATGGTCGACCACGCCGTTGACATAGTTGTAGGTGGTGGTATCAAAGCTCCTGCCGTTCTGGTTGCGGAAAACGAACTCCACACCCGCGTTGACGATCGCCTGACGCTTCATGACGTCGAGGAAATATTCCGGCTGAATATTGATATCAGTGAACACCTCGAGGTCGGGTTTCCATCTGATACGGGTACCCGTGTCCTTTTTCGCGTAGGGCGTGCGTTCTAGCTTTCCGACGATGTTACCCTTTTCAAAATGGAGCTTGTACTGATAACCGTCGCGGCGGATATCGACGTCCATGTATTCGGAGCTGTACTGGGTGGAGCAAAGACCGAGACCGTTCATGCCCAGGGAAAACTCATAGCTCTCTCCCTCATTGTTGTTATATTTGCCGCCCGCGTACATCTCGCAGAAAACCAGTTCCCAGTTGTAGCGCTGTTCCTTTTCATTGAAGTCGACAGGAATGCCGCGTCCGAAGTCCTCCACCTCGATGGAATTGTCGGAATAGCGTGTGACGACAATTTTTTTGCCGTAGCCCTCGCGTGCCTCGTCGATGGAATTGGAGAGAATCTCAAATACCGAGTGCTGACAGCCGTCGATGCCGTCTGAGCCGAAAATAACGGCCGGTCTTTTGCGTACCCTGTCCGCGCCCTTGAGGGTGATGATACTTTCGTTACCGTATTCAGTCGTCTTTTTTATTGCCATTCAAATACTTCTCCTATTTTTCTCCGCGCAGCTTTTTGATTTTGTCTCTCAGATAGGCGGCGTGTTCAAATTCGAGCAGACGCGCCGCTGCCTTCATCTCTTTGGTAAGACTTTCAATCAGCTGCTGACGCTGTGCCTTTGTGAGCTTTTTGGTGTTTTTGAACTCGCTGTCGCTGTGCGTGGAGATTTCTATGATGTCGCTGACCTTTTTGACGATGGTCTGCGGTATGATTCCGTGGTCGAGGTTATATTGGTGCTGGATCTCGCGGCGGCGGTTGGTCTCCTCGATTGCGACGCGCATGGATTCCGTCACGCTGTCGGCGTACATGATGACCAAGCCTTCACTGTTGCGCGCGGCGCGTCCGATGATCTGTATCAGTGAGCGCGTACTGCGCAGAAAACCTTCCTTATCCGCGTCGAGAATCGCGACAAGTGACACCTCGGGGATGTCAAGACCCTCACGCAGCAGGTTGATGCCGACGAGGACGTCAAATTCTCCCAGACGCAGATCGCGCACGATCTCCATGCGCTCCACCGTGTCGATATCATGGTGCATATAGCGCACGCGGATGCCCATTGTTTCGAGGTATGTCGTCAGATCCTCCGCCATCTTCTTTGTGAGCGTAGTGACGAGCGTGCGCTGCTTTTTGGCGGCGCGGACATTGATTTCCGAAACCAGATCGTCGAGCTGCCCCTCGGTGGGACGGACGGAGATTTCGGGATCGAGCAGACCTGTCGGACGAATAATCTGCTCCGCGACGACCTTGCTCTTTTCCAGCTCCAGATCGCCCGGGGTGGCGCTGACGAATACCGCTTGATTGATGTGGCTGTAGAACTCGTCAAAATTCAGCGGGCGGTTATCATACGCCGAGGGAAGGCGAAAGCCGTAGTCAACCAGACTCTTTTTGCGCGCATGGTCGCCCGCGTACATACCCCGTACCTGCGGCAGCGTGACGTGGGATTCGTCCACAAACAGCAGAAAGTCATCGGGAAAATAATCGAGCAGTGTGTACGGTGAAGAACCCGCGGGTCTGCCCGAGAGGATGCGCGAATAGTTTTCAATGCCTGTGCAGAAACCGATTTCCTGCAGCATCTCCATATCATAGCGCGTGCGCTGTTCAATGCGCTGCGCTTCGAGGAGCTTGCCGTTTTCACGGAAATACGCGAGACGTTCCTCCAGCTCGCGCTCAATCTCCGCGAGAGCCGTCTGCATCTTATCGCGCGACACGATATAATGCGACGCGGGATAAACTGCGGCATGGCGCAAGATCGCTTTCAGCTCGCCCGTAAGCGGATTGATCTCGGAGATGCGGTCGATTTCGTCTCCGAAGAACTCCACGCGGATGATAGAATCATTGGAGGACGCGGGGAAAATTTCCACCACATCTCCCCTGACGCGGAATTTGTTGCGGATAAAGTTAATGTCATTGCGCTCATATTGCAACTCTACGAGCTTTTTGACCAGCTTGTCGCGGGACTTTTCCATGCCCGGGCGCAGAGAAATCACCATGTTGCGGTAATCGATCGGGTCGCCCAGACTGTAGATACAGGAAACCGATGCGACGATGATCACATCGCGCCGCTCAGACAGCGCAAGTGTGGCGCTGTGGCGCAGCTTGTCGATTTCGTCGTTGATGGAGCTGTCCTTTTCGATATAGGTATCGGTCTGCGCAACGTACGCCTCGGGCTGATAGTAGTCGTAATAGGAAACGAAGTATTCTACCGCGTTGTCGGGAAAGAATTCCTTGAACTCGCTGCAGAGCTGCGCCGCGAGCGTTTTGTTATGTGCGAGCACAAGCGTCGGACGCTGCAAACGCTCAATTACGTTCGCCATAGTGAACGTCTTGCCCGAGCCTGTTACGCCGAGCAGAGTCTGTTCTTTATTGCCTTCCTCAATGCTTCTGACCAGCGTTTCAATTGTCTGCGGCTGGTCGCCTGTGGGCTTGTATTTGGAGTGAATCTTGAAATCCATAGCGTGTTCCTACATCAGATGGCTTTCGCGGAGCGAAATATAGTCGTTATCCGCGACGATATAGTGGTCGAGCAGACTGACGCCGACACCGCGCAGGGTATCGGCAATCAGCTTGGTTGTGTTTAAGTCGGTTCTGGACGGCAGCGCGTTGCCGCTGGGATGATTGTGCGCAATCACGGCAATGCGGGCATTGTGCCGGATGGCAAGCTCGACGATTCTCCGCACGGGAAAATCCGAGGAATTGACGGAGCCTTTGGAGACAACGTCGAAATAGACCATCTTTCCCTTTGCGTCGCCGAGAATCAGCACGACGACCTCGGCGGTTCTGCCGATGAATTTCTTCTTGACGATTTCACCGAGCGTATCCAGATCGATAATACTATCTTTGGCAAGCCGCGACTCATTATACAGTCGCGACATCTCGGGCAGCAGCTTGAGCAGCGCGGCGGCATTCTCTGAAATGCCGAAGTCGCGCTGCAGCTCGTCAATCGGCGCGTCGCATACGCCGCTGATGGAACGGTAACGCTCCAGCAACCGATGTGCCAGCGGATTGGTGTCCTTTCGGGGAATGGCGTAGAACAGAAACAGCTCCAGCGCCTGATGCTCCTCAAAGCCGTCCAGTCCGTTTTCTATGAATCTTTTTCTTAACCGTTCTCTATGCCCCTTGTGGTCGGAGCCGTTGGATGACGCCATCGTCCTTCTCCCGTGTTATGCCTTTACCCCATACTGCTCATAGTAGGAGTCGATCGCTGCCTTGAGCTTGTCGTCAATAATAACCTTGCCCTTGTATTCACGGTTATAGAGGTGCTCCACGACCTCTGCCATTGTCACGATGGCGGTGGTCTTTAAGCCGTACTTCTCTTCGATCTCGGCAAGCGCACTTTTCTCACCCTGTCCGCGCTCCATGCGGTCAACGGATACGACCAGACCGATAGGATTCACATCGCCCTGCGCCTTGATGATGGGAAGCGTCTCCTCAATGGAGGTTCCTGCAGTGGTGACGTCCTCAATGATAACGACCCTGTCACCGTCCTGGATGGGGCTGCCGAGCAGGATGCCCTTGTCGCCGTGATCCTTGACCTCCTTGCGGTTGGAGCAGTAGCGGATATCCGTGTCATACTTTTCGCTGATGGCGATGGACGCGGCTACGGTGAGTGGAATACCCTTGTAGGCAGGTCCGAAGAGCACGTCGAAATCCAGTCCGAAGCTGCCGTTGATCGCCTCGGCGTAATACGCACCCAGCTTTCTCAGCTGTGAACCGGTTCTGTAGAAGCCCGTATTGACGAAGAAGGGCGTTTTTCTGCCGCTTTTTGTCACAAAGTCGCCGAACTTCAATACCTGGCAATCTACCATAAATTCAATAAATTCTTTTTTATAAGCTTCCATTGCAATACCTCCATCAAATATTTGTTTGCATACTTTGACATATTATTTTAGCACACAAATTTCATTTTGTCCATATAAGTTACATTTTTGATAATTTTTCCGCTCGCGGAGCAACTTCCAATTTTGAACTATTGACAACATCGAACGCACGTTCTATAATATAAATATAAAACTATCGGAATCAGGTGGCAGTATGAAACGGTTTGTTACAGTCAACGCGAGCTTTCAAGCCGATGGCAGCATGTTTCCCGTCAAAATCATCTGGGATAACGGTGCAGAATACCCTATCAGCAATGTGATCGGAGTCAAGTTTTATCCGACTGTCAAGTCGGTAAAGGGAGGCGTCAAATTCACCTGCGTGATTCTAGGCAAAATCAGAGAGCTGTATTTTGAGGAACAACGCTGGTATATTTTGAAATAAAAAGCTCCCGGTTACCCGGGAGCAAGTTCTATTTTTTGGCTTTGCCGATTGCCAGAAGCTGCTTAGTAGGAAATGAAAAGAATTTGAGTGAGCAGAAGAAGGTCAGTCCGACAGCCAGCAGAATATAAATCAGCGTGGCAATGGTGCCGCCCGTAAAATGCTCGATTTTTTCATAGATATGGAACTCCTCCGCGGCGATCAGGAAGATTTTGTGCCAGAAGTAGATTTGCAGTGTTCTGGCGCCGATGGTTGTGAGATAACCGAGGTTCTTGTTCGGCATCAGGCACAGAATCGCCACGCCGAAAGCCGCCGCGATCAAATAGGACAGAATGCGGAAAAACGGTCCGAAAACATAGTAATTATCCAGCGCGGTAAAGCGGTTCCTGCCAGTAAACATCGGACGCATGAACAGAGCGAACTTTCCGTTGAACACAAAGAGCAGAATCATCGCGACGATGAACACAGCCGCAAGAATCTTCATCCAGTTTTTGTTCAGCATGATGTGCAACGTCTTGGGATCGAGGTAATAGCCGATCAGGAAAATCGGGAAGAAAACCACAATGCGCATCAGCGCGAACTGATCGCCGAGATTGCTGTCATATCCTGCCATGCAGCCGACCAGAAAGGAAAGTCCCAGCACAAGACGTTTGTCAAGCCCGCGGAACAGCCATGTCAGCGCAGTGAACACCGCCATTGCCCACATGAACCACGCATAGGTATCATAGATATCAAGCACTGCGTAAACGGGACTTGTCCCGAGCAGAAGGTTGACAATGGAGGTCATGATTCTCAGCACAATGCCGATCAGAACAAAGGAAAGAACCTTGTACTTGGGAAATTTCGTTTCCTCGTTCATCGGCTTCACAAAAAGTCCGCTGATAAAGATGAACAGCGGCATATGGAACGCGTAAATCAGGGAATACATGCTTTTTTCCAAGTTGTTGCCGTCATAGTCCGTCAGAAAATTGATTGCGTGACCGATGACCACCAGAAAAATTGCCAGACACTTGACATTGTCATACAGATAGATTCTTTCCTTGACCGCAGGTGCGGAAAGATGTTTTACATCCTGTTTCAAATTGTTTACCCCTTATTGTTTGATGAAATAGACTTCGTAACCGCCGTAAGGTACCGCAATCAGCGTTTTGTCACCGTTCTGCTGAATATCAAATTGTTCCACAGTGTCATCGTCAAAGAACACGTTGATTTTGCCGTCCTTTTGTTCATACATACCCGAGTGTGTTCCGTCATTCGGGTTACCCGGACCCATCCACAGCTCAAAGGTATTGTTTTCCTGAAAGCTGAGCGAACCCTGATAGTTGCTGTAGTTAGCGTTGTAAATAGTATTGAGTTCAACCTCGTCACCGCTTGCGTCTACCGCGCGCAGCGGTATCCAAACGGTATTGCCTAGCGGAATGGCATTGACGTCACAGGCGCTGAAAACAAGCATACCGAGAACCGCGGAAAGCACGATTGCCGTCGATGTGAGCATAGAGAGAAAGACGGATTGCCGCTTCATATCAGTCACCCTTGCCGAAGTAGACGAGAAAATCGCCGTACAGAACCGTGAATCGGACAGGTGTGTCGCCATCCCATTCGACGACATCGATAATCATATTTTTATCGTTGGTATAGGTAGCGTGAATAATATGGTTCTGTACCACGTAAGCGCCCTGATTGTGTTCGCCGGAAATCAGCGTATCACGGAAGGTGCCGTCGCTGTTGAAGGTCAGAACACCGTCGGAGGCGCTTTGTCCGAATGCCTCACGCAGCGTTACGGACTGTCCTGACGTTGTATCTTCCACCTTGCCGTTCGGGATAAAGCTCGCGTTGAAGTAGGTCGGCTCAACGCCATCGTCCATCGGAACGACCACATCGATCTTGCTTTCCTGCGGCGCAACGCCCGTTTCCGCTTCGGTGGGAGCGGACTGCTCCTTTTCATCCTCTGCTTTGGTTTCAGACTGCTCTTGCTGCGCAGCGGTACTTTCGGGAATGACTGAGGTTGTTGCCGCTGCCGGAGCTGTTGTTTGCTGCTCTTCCCCTTTGAACATGGACATGCCGCCGTTCATGAAAAAGATGACGCCCGCAACGATCGCCGCGATAACAATAATTGCCACAATAATCAAAATGACCAGCGGCTTGTTGGACTGCTTTTGAAGATGCTTTCCTGCCATATCAATTACCTTCACTTTCCTCCGCGTCCTGTTTCATCTTGCGCAGGACGCTTTTTTTCATCATTTTGCCGTTGAAATATACATATTCATCGTCGTCGGCGCTGTCGTCCAGCTCGAGCTTGTTCAGCTCTTCCCTGACGCTTTCACGGTTTTTCCGCTTCTTGTATTCTTCAAGCTCGCGGCGCTTTTCGAGAATTTTTTTATCCACGTTACGCGCCTCGCTCGCACTGTCGGTTACCATGATATACATACGCTGCCAAACCGCCGCGTTGATAATGAACGCCGCTACTGCGGGAACAAGAACCGCGCCGAGCAGAGCGGTGACAATCGCAATGGCGATGGCATTTCCTCCGCAGCATACGAGCAGCATCGAGCAGATAACAAACAGGATAAACAGTCCGAAAATCGCAGCCAGATTGGATTTAACCTCCATAAAACCCATCAGCAAGCTGTTTTTATAGATAGCCTTCATCGGCAAATCAAACGCAACCGTCATGGTCGGAACGCGAAAAAAGAAGCACATCAGCAAAATGCCGATGACGATCGAAATGATCATGAGGGCAAAAAAGATGTTGTTCTCCTTGCCCATCTCAAAATACATCGTGGTGGAGGACCAGGTAAAAAACGCCGCGATATAAAACAGTACGCCGTGAATCAAAAAGCGAAGGAAGTTTTCTTTGACCGCCGCGAAGAAATTGGAGCAAACGGCGACATCCTCATCTCCCTTTGCGATGTGAAGCGACACCTTGACGACTCCCGCGTAAAACGGAAAAGCGGGAATGACGGTCAGCAGCAGGATAAAAACCGAATGCAGACCCGTGAGGGTATTGATCGCATAGAAGATGGAAAAGAACACGGCTGTCGGCAGCGCGAACAAGATATTTGTCAGAATGAGCCGGGGCAGACCGCGAAACAGGTTGCTGAACACCCTTGCAATCGGCAGGGTGGAATTTGGATTCGCCATAGTTTCCTCCGAGTGGTTTATTGGAATGTACCCGCAAAGAGCGTCCAGAGAACCGTGTCGAGAATGGACGCGCCAAAGGTCATCAGCAGCGCTGAGAGAAAGCGCGAGCTGTACCGCAATGTGCGCGCACGCGCGCAAACAGCAGGCGGGTTCTTTTCGAGAAGGAAAAGGAACTGCTGCTTGGAAAAATCAAAAGCAAAAGCAGAGAAAGCCGTCAGCGCCACACAGAACAGAAAGGTTCCGGGAAGCAGCACCAATAAATAGAAGCCCAGTCCGCTCAGACCGTTCATCAGCAAAAGATAGGCTGCGGTCAGCCCTGTGCCGAAGCCCTTGAGCAGAACGGTGAAGAGCTCAAAGGGCAGTCCCCACGGCGCCATGCCAAAGAGATAGACCGCCGTGATAAAGATGAAATCCGAGGCAAAGCAGGCGCAAAAGATACCCAAAGCGCCCTTTTGCAGCCGTGCCTCCAGGTTCGTGGTAAACAAAAAATCGAGAGCCTGCAGAAGCTCGCTGTCCGCGCCGTGCGCATAGACTGCACCCAGAGCCAGTCCGACCAGAAGCAGACCGACAAAAAGAAGCGTGATCCCCCATCGCTTGAAAAACGAACGCAAATCGGGTATCCGCACTCCCCTGTGCGAATGGACGGCAGACGGTTTTTTGAATGAAAAGATAATGCCTTTCATAAACTACATTCCTTTCTTTAACTTGTCCGTTAAAGAGTATGCGGAATGCTTTTTGTTTATTACCTTCCCAGCTCCTCGGCGCGCTTGGTGCACGCTTCCATCGCGTCGTGTATCGCTTCGGTGAAGCCGTGCTCTCTGAGCTTGTCGAGCGCCGCGATCGTCGTACCGCCCTTGGAGCTGACCTTCTGAATCAGCACGTCGGCGGAATCACCGCTTTCTCTGAGCATCGCGGCGGAGCCTTCGAGCGTTGCGCAGATCAGGTTCATCGCCTTGTCATAATCGATGCCCTGCTCGGCGGCATAGTCCGCCATCGCTTTGGCAAAGAGATAAATATATGCGGGACTGCTGCCGTTGACCGCGATGATCTCGTTCATGTGATCCTCGGTGATATACTCGCAAACACCGCTGCCCGCAAACATGCGGTAGATGATTTCCTTATTTTCCTCTGTGATATTGTCAGAGGGACAAAGCGCGCTGGCGCCTTTTTTTAGCAGGAGCGGTGTGTTGGGCATGACCCTGACAACGGGACAGGCCTTCCCGAGCGCCTTCTGCACGTAGGCAATCGAGATACCCGCGGCAATGGAAACGAATGTCTTTTCCTCGGTTGCCGCATCTTTGAGAGATTCGATGACCTCCGCGTAATTCTGCGGCTTTACCGCGAGAACGATGATATCGCTCTGCGCGGTGACCTCGGCATTGGAGCCGCATACCGCGGCTCCCAACTCTTTCATTTGCTCTTTCTTTTCCTCGCTGACGTCAAACACATTGATAAAATCAGCTGTCTGATATTGGGCAATCAAGCCCTTGATGATCGCGGTCGCCATATTGCCCGCGCCGATGAATCCGATTTTTTTCATTGTTATTGCCTTCTTTATTTTAGATTGAGAAACTGCTGTTTCTGTAGCAGGTGAAATCAAAGTTGTACTTGTTGCGCGAGCCGTCGTGCTCGTAGTCGCCGAAGAGGAACATCTCCGCCTCATCGACACGTCTGTAGAGCAGCCCCCAGTAGCACTCGCCGGCGGCGTGGTGGTACTGCAGCAGGTTCTGAATGAATCTGCCGGCGTCAACATTGTTAAGGTCTCTCGTACCTCCTGCGCTTTCTGATGCTGCGTAGTCGGAGTAAATATATCCGACGGTTCCGTTGGAGAGCTTGATTTTATACCAATGCGAATTGACAAGCTTGCCGTCCACGAAGGTGAATTTCGTGTTCTCACCCATTGTTGTAAGGACAGAGGAGCCGGTGGACGAATCGGAACGCAGGTTGACGCCCGAGCCGCTGACATAGCCGTTTCCTCCTGCCGTGACGGACGCTGAGGATGCGCCTGTCGATGTGTTCAGCAGAATGGAGCGGAGGTCGTCGTCATTGGTGATCGCGTAGGCGCCGACGTTATAGGTGAAGCAGACAAGCGCGTCAAACTGCTGCTGATTGAACTTGACGTTGTTGGAGGTCAAAAAAGCGTTGGTTCGCGAAGTGTAGGCGTCCTTGTTGACCGACTGGCAGAGGTACGCGTAAGCCTCGGTTTTTGTCAGATGGTTGTAGAACTGGTCGTTCGCGTAGAACACCAGACCGTAGCCGATGGTCATATCGCTCTCGCCCGTAATCGGATCGGGAATCAGGTCAGGAAGGAAGCCCTCAAACTCGGCAATCATTTCAATAACGTCCTCGCTGGCGCGTCTTTCGCCCGTGACGGTCGTCTTGAGGTCGGTGGTGTCGGCGACGAGTACCTCTCCCTCACCGTTGACGGGAGTAGTCAGATACTTGTCGTAATCGACGAACTTGGAATATGCTTTATATGTCCACTTACCAGACTCGTTGAGCTTCTGCGAGGCTGTCCAGAGAACGGTGCCGCTCTCGGTCTTTTCCTTTTTCGCGTCGACGGTGTAGCTGGTGCTTCCGTTGGAAACAACGAAGTAGAGGTCAACACGGTCGGTATCTGTGATCGCGTGGAAGGTGACCTCCGAACCCTTGTAGGCGGAATTGGGCGTCGCGTAGGCAAAGCGGATGTTATCCCGTCCGATGACTTCAATCAGGCAGGTCGCAGCGCCCGAGGATGTATAAGCGGTAATGGTGACAAAGCCGTTTTCGGATTTGGTATCGACGATGCCGCTGTTGACGGTCGCGATTTTCTCATTGGAGGATTTCCATCTGACGCCGCTTGTGGTGGATTTCAGCAGAACCGACTTGCCGCGGCGCATGTTTTCGATCTCGGAGCAGGAGATATTGACGCTGCTGCCCGATTTGACGGTGATGCTGCAGCTTGCGGAATCGCTGCCCGATTTCGCGGTGATTTTTGCCGTGCCGGCGCTCTTGGCGGTCACAACGCCGTCGGAGTTGACCGAAGCAACCGAGCTGTCCGAGCTGCTCCATGTGACATTCCTGATACCGTAAGCGGTGAGCGCGTACTCGTTGCCCTTATAAATCGTCTCACTTGACGAGGACAGGCGAATCATGCCCGAATCGGGCTCGTCGTCTTTTTTGGTACTGCTTTTCTGAATGGTGATGTAGTCCTTGATCACCCATCCGTCTGTGCCGTTGGAGAGCTTGACATGGTACCAGTCTCCGCTGGGATTCTCGCTGACCAAGGTGAACTTTGTGTTCTCACGCATGCAGGTGACAACCGCATTGCCTGTTCCCGCGCCCTTGCGGAGATTGACGTAGTCGGTGTTGACATAGCCGGTGGATGCGGAGGTCGACGGAGTATCGTCGTCCTTTTTCTCCTCCTGTTTTTTGTCGGCGGTCAGGTAATCCCCGAGCACCCATCCTGTGGTGCCGTCAGAGAGCTTGATATTATACCAGCCGTTGGTCGGAGAGGTGCTGACAAAGGTGAATTTGGTGTCCTCACGCAGACATTTGACAACGGAGTTACCTGTGCCTGCGCCGGAGCGGAGGTTGACGTAATCGTCGCTGATATAGCCCGTCGAGCCGGAGCTTGCGGAGGAACCGGAGGAATCCTCTGTCCGGCTGACATAGTTCTTGTGAACATAGCCGGTCTTGCCGGAACCCTGCTCTGTGACCTTGTACCAGTCGGAATTATAGGTTTCCGTACTTTCAAACGTCACCTTTGTGTCCTCGCGCAGACAGGCAACGACACTGTAGCCAGTTCCCGCGCCGGAGCGCAGATTAACGTAATCGTCAGAAATATAGCCTTCCATGCCGGCGGCATGAGCAATATAAGGAATGATCATGGCAAATACCGAGCCGACCAGCAGCACGGCAAGTATGATACATACGATTCTGACAATGAGCTTGCTTTTCATAAATTACACCTTCCTGCTTTTTGGATTTATCGAAATTCGCTGAATATCCTTCCGCGGATTTTTCTGACATAAAACACAACGGATTGCGTCAGCGCCAAATCGTACAGTAAAAACACAAGGTTGCCTGCCGCCAGAAACGCGAGAGGCATATAGATTCCGAAGAGCGTGTATTCGTCGGCGGGAATCGCGAGCAGCAGCGTCGTAATATAGAAGGTTCCGACAGCCGCCGCGTTGAAAACCGCGAATTTGAGGATGATTCTCAACAACCGGAGCTTGACTTTCTGCTCAATGAGGTTTTTGAGTACGGGATAGTAGCCGAGCAGCAATATATAGCATACAGCTGCTTCTTTGTCGCCCGCAAGGAAGAATCCCAGCAGAGATGTGACGGCATAGACGCCCAGCGCCCATTTTGCGTTCAGCTCAATGACGACAATCACGAGGAACGCGCCCGCAAATCCGGGCAGTGCGTAGGTGCCGAACGGAATGACCGAGGTCAGCATCAGCATGATGACCGACAGAGCGGCAATCACGGCGCAGAGGGCGATTTTAAAGGGCAGCTTTCTGAGAGGATTCTTTTTCATCGCGTCAGCCCCTGCAGCAATTGCAAAGGCAATTGACACAAAGCGCGGTCGCGCAGATGTCGCAGCAGCTGCAGCCCATGCCCGACCAGTCGGTATCGCCGCCTGTTTGATAACCGCCGTAGTTGTAGGTGCGTTGATTGTTCATGTTGTTGAGCGCCATGCGGAACTCCTGATTGTTCGGATCCATGTTGACGGCGGTCTGGAAGAACTGCCTTGCCTGCTCGTTCCAGCCTCTGCGGTAGGCGCACATTCCTTTGAGAAAGTGCCATTCCGCGTCGCGTTCGGATGGTGTGGTATTCTCAAGAATCTGCTCCGCTTCATTGACCATGTTGCGCTGGATGTAGATTCTGACGTTGTTGAACTTGGAATAGCTGCTGCCATAGGAGCTGTTGTAGCCCGAATAGCCCGCGTTTCCTGTTGAGCCCGTGCCCTTTCCCTTCTGGCGCATGCGGTTGATCTCGTCATACGCCTCGTTGACCTCTTTCATCTTCTGCTCCGCCACATCCGCCAAGGGACTGTCGGCGTAGTTGTCGGGATGATATTTTTTCGCGAGGCTGCGGTATGCTTTTTTGATTTCTTCATCTGTGGCGTCCGGCGAAACGCCGAGCACCTCATATGGATTATTCATTCATTTCCTCCCTGAGCTGTGCCAAAACGCTGTTTTGCTTCAGCGGAAAGCCCAGCAGAATCATATTGTCGAGGATTCCCTTGAAATCCCGTATGGTAATCAGTTGGTACGCGTCATATGCCCGTGCGAGCGACTGATTGAGGATACTCTGCGCAAAATCAGGCAATTCTTTTTCTTCGATCGCCGAAAACGGATTGAACGCGCTGTGCTTTTTGTCCTTGAAATAATCGTCCGCGGCGTCCATGAAATAGACCCATCTGCCGAGCTGATAGCCGAATTCACGGAATACGCGCCGCTCCATATCGTCCGCTGCGTCAAGAGCGAATACCTCCGCAAGCATCTGTGCGGTCGGATGCGCCGCCGCGTCGCAGGAGGTGTTGTCGGCGCTTTCCGCTTCAAACTGCATTTGAAGCATGTCCGAAACGACGGTGTCTATTTTCGGGTATTTTTGCACCGCCTTCCTGCGCCAATGCCCGAAAAAGAGCTTCAGAAAGCGTGTTCCCAGTCGTTTGAAAAAGCCGCTGTCGCGGATGTCGTCCAGTAATTTGTAGTAGACGGAAATCACAGAGAGCGCAGCCGCTTTGCTGTAGCTTTCATCCGTGCAGCGCGCGAATCCGCATTTTTTGAGCGGATTGAAGCGGCACCTGCCGCTGTCAAAGCCCGTGCAGCTGCGATGGACGGACATGAGTAACATAGCGTAGTAGGTGCAGTCGTAGCTGAGCGCGAGACGGGACAAAAAGGAGTAGTCCCTGCCCATCTGCCTGCACAGTCCGCAGTAAACGGATTTGTACGCTTCCCATTCTCTGACTTTGAGTTCCGCTTTGTCGACCTGTAGATACCCGAACATATACTCTCCCAGAATGTATTATGGTATTTTATTATAGCATATTGACGCGTTATTTTCAATACTTTGTCAGATTATTTTTTCTATTATCGAAATTACAACCCGCCGTTTGGTGCTATACTGGAGCTATCCCATTGAAAGGCTTTGGTTATGAACGTTTACGATTTTGACAAGACGATTTATGACGGTGATTCCACCGCTGATTTTTATCTGTTTTCTCTTGGCAGGCATAAAAAAATCCTCACGCTTGCACCCTCTCTTTTCGGCGCTTTTGTGAGGTTTTATGTATTCAAAAAGGGCAGCAAGACCGAGTTCAAGGAAAAAATGTACCTTTTCCTGCGCTGCTGCGACACGGAAAAAGACGTTAATGATTTCTGGGAAACGCATATTCAAAAAATCAAAGCTTTTTATCTCGCTCAGCAGCGGGAGGATGACGTGATTATCTCCGCGTCTCCCCTGTTTTTGCTGCAGCCTGTCTGTGAAAGATTGGGAATCCGCTGTCTGATGGCGTCCAACGTCGACCCTCATACGGGCGCTTATGACGGTGTCAACTGTCACGGAGAAGAAAAGGTGCGCCGTTTCCGGGAGATATTCGGCGACAGCGGAATCGATGAATTCTATTCGGACAGCTACAGCGATACGCCGCTGGCAAAGCTTGCCGAAAAAGCTTATATTGTCAAGGATGAACAGCTCAGTGAATGGCAATTTTAAGATCAGAGGTTGACTCTTTACTCAGAGCCAACCTCTTTTTTAATAGGAAACTTCTTTATCCCGCCGTTAATGAACATTTCCGGAGATGAACATTATAAAAGGCGGGAGAGCGCGCCCACCGGCGCTTTTTACTTCCTATTCGCAGCCGCAGTGAAACGGCGTGCCCGCATCCGCGTCGGTCGTGCTGGGCGGAAAGAAAGAATCCGTCGGGAACTCGATCTTGCTGAATGCCTCGCACGGGTCGCTCGTGTCGGCGGCGCACTCCTTTCTCGGAACACAGAAATCGTAGGAAGGAATCATCAGCTGCACGTTTCGGGTCAGCTGGACAATAGAGAAGGTTCCGAGAGTGACAAGCACCTGCTGATTTTCGGGCGCTGACATCGCTTCACCGAAAAATTCCGCGACATTCTCGGGCACGAAGGGCATGATCACGGGCGCTGTCACAGCGGTCACTGAGGCTGCGAGCGCCATCGGGCAGGAAACCTGCACGGAAGCGTCGGGCAGCGTGCTGGGGCAGCCGGGGCAGCAATCAAAGTCCGAGGTGTCTATCGCCGCAGCGGTATCGCCGCTCGAGAAAGTTTTGGTGGTGGCGTCGCTGCCGTAGAGTACGACACGTTTCGACGCTGTCGCAAGACCTGTTGCCGTGGTAGGGATTGCGCCTGTGCCGGCATAGACCTCTACACAGACGGCAAAGTAAAATACCACGTCCACCGAATAATAGCCGCGGTTAAACGCCACCGCGTCCACGGTGATGCTCGACGTCAGCACGCTCGCCTTTGTTACACGGACAGCCGAAGCTTTTTCAACCAGCGTCTGATCCGCCTCGGTGAAAAATACCGTCAGATCTCTGAGACAGTCCTTCGCGCCGCAGGAATCGTAAATTCTTGGAACGTCAATGCAGACAGGATCAAAGCCGAAATCCTGATTATCATTATCCGGAACGGTCTGCGCGTCGTTTTCGAGATGAACTTCCGACATAAAAAGTACCTCCATACATAAGTATTTACAGCGACGCCGTCTGTATTTTGCAGGCCGGCATCTGCTCTGTAACAATACCATAGTATGGAGGTTTGTGATTTTGGTGATTAGCTGACGGCAAATCGCGCAAGATAATTGCGGAAAGCGCTGTGCAGATAGTACGGGTCGGAATAGTTGTAGTTGGACAGCGAAATGAAAATATCGCTTTTGTCGGGCGTAAAGCTGAGCAGCGCGGAATAAGCGCCGCAGCGTCCCGAAGAGGACAGTCTGCCGTTTTTGATGGTTGCGCCGCAGGAATAACTATTTTCGCTTTCCTCCTGCATCAGTTTGACCGACTTTTCACTCAAAACGCCATCGGTGAAAATACCGTCAGACCAGCGGAGAATATCGGACATGTTGGAAATCATGCCGCAGGCGGAATAGCCCACGCCCGCAAAGGTCAGCTTATCCGTCTCCGCGCCTTCATCAAAGGGCGCGGCAAGGCGGTCGTTTTCCTCAAAACCCGTGTTATTCATCGCAAGCGGCTTGAACAGGTGGGATTTGACGTAGCTCTCATAGCTTTCTCCGCTTGCTTTTGCTATGATTTCTCCCAGGAGATAATAGTTGCTGTCCGATATCGCAAAGGCTTCGGACGGTTCAAAGTCAAGCTCCTGACGGAAAATCCAGTCGAGAACCGCAGATTTATTTTCCTCATAAGAATTATCCTTGCTGAGCTTGTCGCCCAGATCGATCGCGGGATATGCTGCCATATCGCTGATATCCGTGCGGAGAATATAGCTCTTGATTCCCGAGGTCATGTCGAGAAGGTTCTGTACGGTGATATCCGCGCCGTATGCATAATCGGGAAAATAGGCGTCGATCGTGTCATTCAGGCTCAGCTTGTCATCCTCCGCCAGAAGAAGCACCGCAGCGGCAGTCACCTGCTGCGTCAGCCCTCCGACGTAAAAACAGGTATTGATGGAATTATACTTGTGCTTTGCATTGTCGGACGCGCCTGTTGAGCTGATGTACTCAAAATCATTGCCGAGCTTTGCATAGATAACGCCCTTGAATTTTTTCGCGCTGACAATATCATTGAAGTCTGAGGTGATTTCTCCGTTTTTTTGCTTGATTGCGAGGAAATCGTATTTTTTTACATTTGCGCTGTCGGCGGTGGCAACGGGTTTTGTTGTCGGCTCGACCGTGGTTGGTTCCTCGGTTGTGACAACGGTTTCCTCGATTTGAGAGGATGTCTCGGGATGACATCCGCACAGCAGCATAAGCGCAGCCATAGGCAGGCAAACAAGGGCTTTCAGGTTTTTCGGCACTTTTTTCACCTTCTAAGTTTTACGATTTTTATAGTTTTTCCATTTTACAGAAATTTGCCATCAGCTTTTTGGTGCCCGCTTTGTCAAAGGCAATTTCGAGCAGCGTGTCGTTGCCCATTTTTTCTGCGGACAGGATAAGTCCCTTGCCAAACAGCTTGTGCAGGACACTGTCTCCCACCTTGTAGGTCACGCCGGTTTTTGCCGCGGGCGGCTGGTATCCCTTGAATTTTGAGGGATTGTAGCCCTGCTTCTGAGCGACGCCGATGCTGACCTTTGCGCCCGCGCCTGCGGAGGCGGAATAAGGACTGCTCTTGCCGCTGCTGCCGTAGAGACGGCTCTCGCCCGTTCTTTCGACGAGCTGTGCGGGAATTTCGGAAACAAAGCGGGATTCCTTGCTGTAGGTTGTGGAGCCGAACAGCATTCTGGTTTTGGTCTTGGTGAGATAGAGCTTGCGCTTTGCGCGGGTGATGCCCACGTAAGCAAGGCGGCGTTCCTCGTCCAGCTCGTCGGGACCGCTGCTGATTGCCGCCATAGACGGGAACAATCCGTCCTCCATGCCTGTGATGAACACCACGGGGAATTCCAGTCCCTTTGCGCTGTGGAGCGTCATCATGACGCAGGTGTCGGCGTCCGCGTCGTAATTGTCGATATCGGTCATCAGCGAGATTTCCTCGAGAAAGTTGGAGAGGTCGGCTTCGTCGCCGTAATCCTCCTCAAACTTGATGATGTTGGAGGAAAGCTCCTCAATATTCTCAATGCGCACATCCGCGTTTTCCTTTTCGGCGCGCAGGTAGTTTTCATAGTTGGTATGCTCGAGAATCAGATTGTATAATTCTGCAAGAGAATATTCTTCGCTCTGTTCCGCTTCAATCAGACCGTCAATCAGCTCCGTGAAGGCTTTGAGCTTCGCGGCGGCACGGGAGAGCTGCGGATACGCGTCGGCGTCCTTGATAACGGTGTAAATGCTTTCTCCGAGACCTGCCGCGATTTCTGCGGCGGTGGATACGGTTTTTGCGCCGATGGAGCGCTTGGGCACGTTGATGATGCGGCTGAGACGCACGTCATCATGCGGATTATTGATCACCTGGAGATAGGCGACCATGTCGCGGATCTCTTCGCGGTCATAAAAGCGGTGACCGCCGATGATGCGGTGCGGAACACCGCTGCGGGAGAGCGCCTGCTCTAAGGCGTTGGATTGGGCGTTGGTGCGGTAGAGAATCGCGAAATCGGAATACTTTCTACCGTCAGCAACACCGTCCATGATGGTTCTGGTGACAAAAGCCGCTTCATCGCGCTCGCTGTCGCAGGTATGTACCGTGATGTTGTCGCCCTTCGGGTTCTGTGTCCAGAGCGTTTTGCCCTTTCGCAGATTGTTGTTGGCAATGACC
Source organism: Ruminococcaceae bacterium P7 (assembly GCA_900100595.1). Classification (GTDB taxonomy): domain Bacteria; phylum Bacillota; class Clostridia; order Oscillospirales; family Acutalibacteraceae; genus Ruminococcoides. The sequence continues at coordinate 78,822 of FMUA01000010.1, read as the reverse complement.
GCGTTGGCGGCGTCCAGAATATTCTGTGTGCTGCGGTAGTTTTGTTCGAGACGGATGACCTTGGCGCCCTTGAAGGTGTTTTCAAAGGAGAGGATATTTTCAATGGTAGCGCCGCGGAATTTGTAGATGCTCTGGTCGTCGTCGCCGACTACACAGATATTGCCGTACTTTTGGGCGAGCATCGAAACAAACTGATACTGCACCTTGTTGGTGTCCTGATACTCGTCGACCATGATATATTTGAACTGGTTCTGATAAAAGCCGAGAATCTCAGGCTCCTGACGGAACAGCTTTACCGCGTTGCAGAGAAGGTCGTCAAAATCCATCGCGTCAGAGGTTTTGAGCTTTGCCTGATAGATTTCATAGATTTTCGCGATCGAGCTTGCGCGGAAATCAAACTCCTCGTTTTTCAGCAAATCCTTCGGTTCGAGCATTTTGTCCTTGGCGCGCGAAATTTCCGTGAGTACCGAACGCGCCTGAAATACATGCTCGTCGAGCTGCAGCTGCTTGATGATATCCTTGACCAGTCGCTTCTGATCATCGGTGGAATAGACGGTGAAATGTGAGGAATAGCCGAGTCTGTCACCGTAGCGGCGCAGGATGCGGGCGCAGGTGGAGTGGAAGGTCGCCGCCCAGATATCGGAGCCGCCCTCGGGGACGGTATTGCAGATGCGCTCCTTCAACTCTCCCGCCGCCTTGTTGGTGAAGGTAATTGCGAGAATATTCCAAGGGTTGCACAGTCCCGACTGTAAAATATAGGAAATGCGGTTGACCAGCACGGTCGTTTTGCCCGAGCCTGCTCCCGCGAGAATGAGAACGGGACCCTCGGTGGCGAAAACAGCCTGCTGCTGCATGTCGTTCATAAAGGAAAATTGTTGTTTGAGTTCGCTTTGTGTCATCGTGTATTGCCCTTTGCTGTAGAATTATCGCCGCGTTTCGTGCGGGAAAGAAAAACGGGCGAACTGCGCCGCCCGAATCAAGGTTTATTTTATGCTGTCCTGAAAGGTTTTGAGAATTTCAGGACCGTTTTCCGCCACAATCAGGCTGACATAATTGCCGTCCTTGCTGACCTTGCACGCCTTTACCATGTCAAGCTTCTCGGGAGTGTAGGAAGCATACTGGCTGATGATGGAGTTGTAACGGCCGCCAAGCGCCTTTTCCACCTCGTCAGCCGCTGCGGAATCCTTCGCCTCTACCAGCACGATTTCCACAGGCGCGTTATTGTTGGAGTCAATCTCAGCAGCGAACTGCTTGACGCTGTCGGGATTAATGGAATAATATTTCTTCAGATCGTCCTTGTTTTCCAGCTCCTTGAGGGAAAGGCTGTAGGTGGAATTGATGGTTTTCATCGTTTCCTTGAGGTCTTTGCCGCCGCCTCCGCAGCCTGCGAACACGGACACAGCCATAACCGCTGCAAGAACAAGTGCAAAAAATCTTTTCATTTTGGTACTCCTTCTCAATTTTATTTACTTCATTATTATAGTATATTTTCTGCGGATGTCAATAACTTTGTCTTATTTTGAGGCGGATTTCGGAAAAAACAGTTTGATCGCGCGGCTGATATTCCGCACAGTCACGGTTTGTCCGGTGTGCTCATGCTCCCCGTCAAGCGACCAGTCGATCGGCGTTTCACTTTCGAAAGAAACCTCGCGTGCGCTGAATACCGTTATCAGCGCGGAATCGTTTTTGCCGCTGAGGATCGCTCTGGCAGCGTCGTTGAATTCCGCGATGCTTTTCGGACGGCGAATCAGCACGACCTCGTGCAGACCGTCCTGCAAATCGACGAGCGCGTCGTCGAAGCGCATCAGTCCGCCGATGGAGGTGGAATTGCTCACGGAGCCGTAAATGTATTCGTCCTCATAGGTGTTGCCGCTGTCATCCGTCACTTTGACGTGGTAAGAACGCAGATTCAACAGCTCCTTCGTGCCCGTGATGACGTACGCCAGATGACCCAGCCGTTTTTTTAGGTTTTGCGGTGTGGCGTAGGAGCTTTCCGCGAACAGTCCGAAGGAGGCGACATAAATAAAATATTTGCTGCCGAATTTGCCGATATCCAGCTCCCTCGGAGAGCCGTGATTGAGGTCGATGATGGATTGCAGAATATCCGTCGACAGACCCATGTTCTTAGAGAAGTCGTTGGTGGTGCCTGTGGGAATATAGCCGATCGCAGGACGGCGATGCAATTCGGCGACGCCGTTCGTCACCTCGCTGAGCGTACCGTCTCCTCCGCAGCAGACAATCAGGTCGCAGCTCTCCCCTTTTTCTTTGGCAAAGTATTTTGCGTCATCCTTGCGACGGGTCTCACAGACCTCCGTTTGAAAGCCTTTCTTCCGCAGCAGGGATAGAATGTCGTCCACGTAGTCGCCGATCAGATTGCGTCCCGAAGCGGGATTGATGATCAGTAATGCGTTCATATCGTTCTCCTGTTTTGTGCCGGCAAAAAACAACGGTCGGCAAGTGCCAACCGCTGTATTGCAATCAAAGTCCCAGCTCTGACTTGTAGATGGATGTGATCTGTGCGGCGTTAGGTGAAAGGATCATCGCGACATAGACGCCGTCGCGTGTTACGGCGCACTTTTCAATCATTTCCGCCTGCTCGGGATTGTAGTTCTTGTTTTCGTTGTATTTTGCCTGCTTGCGGTTGTTGAGTGCGGTTTCCACGCTTGCCGCGGCATTGTCATCCTTCGCCTTGACGAGAACGATTTCTTCCATGTTGACGCCCGAGTTATTGACGCCGCCGGCGAAATCCTCAACGGATTCGGCGGAGATGCCGTAGAAACGGTCAAGCGACTTGACGTCAGTGAATTCGTTCATATCGGACAGTGTGACCTGTGATTTAACGGCGCTGTAAACCTCGCTGAGCTTTTTCCCGTTGCCCTTTGCGCCGCCGCAGGCGCAGAGCATGATAGCGAGTACGAGTGCCGCTGCTAAAATCGATGTAACCTTTTTCATTTTCTTTCTCCTTACACATTATTCTTCAGATAGTCAGCCCAAATCCGGCAGGCCTCATCCGTGAAATGAATGCCCTGCGCATCGGGGTCGCTGCAATATTCGGGTTTGAGGTAACCCTTTTCATCCGCGAGCTGCGAATTGATATCCAGATATTTATAGCCTTGTGACCTGCAGTATTCCTCCAGACTCTTGTTGAAAAGTCGGACGTTTTCGTTGGTAAAGGTGCCGCTTTCGTGTCCCGTCAGAATCGGCGTAGTGGATTGAATGTAAAGCAATACGTTCGGCGAGCGTCTGAGAATATTGCCGATCAGCGTCTTTGCGCTCTGGAGCGCGCCGTCCGTGCCGTACAAGCCGATATCATTCATGCCCAGCATGATGAACGCCTTGCTGGCTCCGGTCTGCTCCGCACATTCCTCCGTTAGATGGGTAGCTCCCTTGAAATAAGGATGAACCGCGTCTGCTCTGTCGAGGTCCCACAGGGCGTTTGTATAGCCGAGACTGCCCGCGCAGAAGAACTGCGCCTGTCCCAGCGCTTCAGGATGGGCTTCACAATAATAGCTGAGCTTGAGTGTGACGCTGTCGCCCACAAGAACCGCGTCGTCAAACCATTTTGCGTCAACGGGCGCGTGAACGTCGCTGTAGCTGAGCGCCTGAACAGCGGAGGTTTCCGCGGCGGTTGGCATGATCATTGCTTTTTTGCCGCCGCAGCAGCCCGAACAAAACAGAAAGGTCAGTATCAAAAGGACAGTCAGAATTCGTTTCATATTGTTATACTCTCCCAAATGACTGATGAATATAAGTTTCTATTCTGAAATTATATCACAGCTTTTGGTAATTGTAAATAATGATTCCCGCAAATATTTACAATTCTTTTTCACAAAGCAAACTGTACACGAATTATTTGTGATAACTGTGCATTTTGCAAAGTACAGTCTGTGTGGTAGAATACAGCCATACCAAAGGAGGTATTTCCATGAAGAAAATTGTTACGATTCAAGACATTTCCTGTGTGGGCAAGTGCTCGCTGACCGTTGCGCTTCCCATCATTTCCGCTACAGGCGTGGAGGCTGCGATCATCCCGACCGCTGTGCTTTCCACCCATACCATGTTCAAGAATTTCACCTGCAAGGATCTTGACGACCAGATCCTTCCGATTGCCAACCACTGGAAAAGCGAGGGACTCAGCTTTGACGCTTTCTATACGGGCTACCTTGCGTCCGCAGCGCAGATCGACAAGGTTATCCGTCTGATTGAGGATTTGAAAAATGACAAGAGTCTTGTGATTGTTGACCCCGCGATGGCGGACAACGGCAAGCTCTATCCCGCCTTCGACGAGAATTTCCCCAAGGAAATGGCAAAGCTCTGCGCGGTCGCGGACATTGCGCTGCCGAACATCACGGAGGCATGCTATCTGACGGGTACGCCCTACCGCGAAACCTATGATGAGGCGTTTGCGAAGGAGGTTGTCGAGAAGCTCGCCGCTCAGGGCGCCAAGAAGGTCGTTCTGACAGGCGCGAACTTTGACGGACATTACGGCGTTCTGCTTTATGACAGTGAAACGAAGGAGTATTACAGCTACGTTCAGGAGAAAATCGACGCCGCTTATCACGGCACAGGCGACATTTTCAGCTCCGCCTTCACAGGGGCGCTGGTTCGCGGAAAGAGCATCGAGGACAGCATCCGCATTGCCGCCGAGTTCACGGCGGAGAGCATCCGCATCACCAAGGACAGCGACAGCGGCGCATGGTACGGCGTTGATTTCGAGCTGGCTCTCCCCCATTTGATTCAGATGATTAACGAATAAATATCTATTATATATATACAAGACCTGCGGGAAGCTCATTTGAACTTCCCGCAGGTCTTTTTGAGTAGGTTATCTAATGGTGGTGATTATCTCATCTGAGGCATATCCTGCATGTTGCCGCGGTTGCCGCCCGGCATTCCGCCCTGACCGCCGCGCATGCCGCCGCCCATCATCTGATTTGTGATTTCATTTGTCTCGGTGCCGTTGACGATAAGCGTACCGCCTGTGTGGGTCGCCTGACCGTCATAATCGAAGGGTGACTGCGCCGTGACGTCGATGGTGCCGCCGCTGATATAGAGATTGCCGTTGGAGTCAATGCCGTCGGTATCGCCCGCACCCATTTTGATAGTGATATAGCCGCCCGTGATTTCGACCGCGACCTCATAGGCGTCGGACTTATGCGCCGCGTTGATGCCGTCATCGGAGGAGGAAATGTTGACAGTGCCGCCGTTGATCTGGACGTAGGTCGCTTCGATACATTCCGCCGCAGTGAGGTCGAAGGCGCCGTCGTCGATCTGTGCTACGGTTTCCGCGTGGATCGCGTCGTCTGATGCGTTGATGGTAAATGTGCCGCCGCAGATATAGATTGAACCCTTGGTGTTGTCGTCGCTGTCCTCCGCGTGCAGACCGTCCTTTTTGCTGGAGATGTTGATAGTGCCTGCCGCGATGCTGATGGAGTCGTTTGCTTCGATCGCGTCGGAGGTACAGTCGATCGTGATGGTACCTCCCGTGATTTTGATGTCGTCCTTACAGGAGATGCCGTTGTCGGTGGAGCTGATGGTGAGTGTGCCTGTGCCGTTGAGTACGAGGTCATCCTTGGAGAAAATGACCGCGTCGGTGTTGGTGCTTCCGTCTGCGGTGAAGCTGCCTGTGACGCTGAGATTGTTGTCGCCCAGTGTGGTGACAAAGACCTTATCCGCGTTCTTGACGTAAATGACAGGTGTATCGGTGTTGGTAACGCTGACGCCGTCCAGTACCAGCTGTACCTTCGCGTCGTCCGCCGCTTCAACGGTGATGGTGACGTTTTTCGCGGAACCGCTGATGACATACACGCCTTCTTTGGTGATGCTGACATTCTGACCGTCGCTGAGTGTGATGGTTTCGGCATTGCTCAGATCTGCCGTTTGTGTCAGATCTCTCTTGGAAAAGAGGTCGGTCGCGTCAATTTTGCCTGTTGAGGTCACATTCGCGTTTGTGAGCACCGTGTCCTGCGAGGAATCGCTCTTTGCCGCGTTTTCAGCGGTCGTACCTGATGATGAAGCCTGTGAGCTCTGGGAGCTTTGAGAAGCCGTCACGGTCTGTGAGGAAGAAGTGTCGGTGTTTGCTGCTGTATTGCAAGCTACAAGAGAAGAAGCAAGAATGGCTATCATAGCAATGGCTGTAATCTTTTTTAACATCATAAAAACCTCCGTTTTTGTTTCATCAGTATTATCTTTACTGTGCCTTCAGTATAAACGCGATAGCTTAAATGAAACTTAAAATTCTTATTAATCTAAAATATTTTTTAAAAAATAAAAAACATCGCGGAAGCGATGTTTTTCGTTTTATATCAGTCGCCCGCAGGGACAACCGTGCCGTCGCCGTATACATAATATGTATTGACGTTTCCTGTATCAAAGTCCTCGGCGCTGATTTTGTAATAAGGCTCCTGACCGTTCTCCACGAGAATATCGCTGTCAACAACATTGTCATAGCCCGAATAATCCAGCACAGCGTTGATTGCCGCCTGTTCGCCCTGAATGGCAGCGTCTCCGCCCGGAGCGGAATTTTCATAGGACGACTGATTGTTTGGATTCTGATTCGCGTTCTGATTGCTTTGCGAGCTTTGCTGCTCTGCCTGACTGCTCTGGCTGTCCTGAACCTGTGATTCCTGTGTATCGTTGTTTATGTTATCGTTATTGTTATCGTTATTGTTTGCGTTATTGTTTGCGTTATTGTATACCGCCGCGTTATTGTTGGGATTCGCTGCTCTTGTCGTCGGAACGCTGGCGGAGGGTTTGGTAGTCGGAGCAATAGTAGTGGATGCCGTGGGCATCTCGGTGCCCTTGGAGCCGCCGCAGCCCGCAAACGCCAGACACAGGGATGCAGCCAAAGCCCCTGCGATGATTACACTGATGATTTTTTTCATATACTGACTCCTAACTTTTGAGAATCAATCTGCCGATACTGTGCGAGATTGATTCTATTATAACGGATTTTGGCAAAAAAGCAAGTAAAAGCCGCATTTTTCACGCAGTTTTCAGTTTGCGAACAGGATGCTTTCCGCGTTTTTATGCAGGATATTTTCCTTTTCTTCCTCTTTCAGCGGCAGCGAGCAGAGTAATTCGACAAACTGTTTCTGACTTCTCCACGGGGAATCTGTTGCGAACAAAACGCGCTTTGCGCCATGACTGCGGATGATTTCCGCGCATTTTTCGGGATAAAGGTCGAGTACCGCCGCGGTGTCCATCAGGACAGGCTTTCCGCACAGCTTCTCAAGTACCTCGTCAGGCAGCTCATAGCCTCCCATATGCGCGAGAATCAGCTTGTTATCGATGATACCGCCCAACGCGTCGAGTGCGTGCAGCACCATGTCGGGCGTGCAGTGGACGTGGTCGCGGTAAGCGATATCAATGCCGGCGTGTGTGATAATATACAATCCGCGCTTTGCCGCCGCCTCCATAATGCGCAGGTAACGCACGTCGTCAAAATGAACGCCCTGATAGTCGGGATGGAGCTTGATTCCGAACAATCCGTTTGCTTTGATGAAGTCAAGTGTTTCGTCAATGTTCCCGCAGTCGGGATGAACCGCACCCGCGTAGTACACTCCGTCTCTGCCGTTGATTTTTGCGGACAGCGCGTTGATTCCGCTGACCTGTGTCGGCGCGGTAGCGACGGGAAGCACCACGCTGATATCGATGTGATTCTCCTTCATGGACTGCACCAAGGTGTCGCGTTTGGCGTCCATGAAAGCCGCTGTGTGTCCGACCCTTGAAAGATGTGCTACAGCCTTTTCCGCGATGGAATCGGGAAAGGTGTGCGTGTGAAAATCAATAACCAAAATAACCCCCTGAATATTACGCTTCCTCTGTCTGTTCTGCGGAAGCTTCCCCTGCCCTGCTGTCGATGCTTTCTTTGATCTGTGCGAAGGATACGCCGTATTTGAGTGCGATGTCCTTTGCGTAGCTGATGCCCTGCGGCGGCAGAAGGCTGACCTTGAAGCTGCGTTCGCCGTCATGCACGCCCGTTACAAGGCTGGCAGCAGCGCTTTTGCCTTCAATTTCCGCGTTCAGCTCGTCTACGCTGCGCGCAAGGTCGTGCATATGTGTATTGAAAATGCACCTCACGCCCATGTAGCGCATTGCTTTGACGACGTCCTTGGCAATGAACAGACCTTCCGTGACGCTCGTCGTGGCAAGACTTTCGTTGAGCAGCATCACGCTGCGCTCGGTAGCCTGCTTGAAAATCTCCGAAAGACGTTTGCTCTCCTCACCCAGTCTGCCGAGGTCGACCGTATCGTTTTCATCGGCGGGAAAGTGCGTGAAAATATTGTCACACGGGCTGATCGCCGCCTTTGACGCCGGTACATAGATGCCCAGCTGCGCAAGCAGCATCGCGAGTCCCCACGCCTGAGTGAAGATGGTTTTACCGCCGCGGTTGGGACCGGTGAGAATAAAAATGCGCATCTCGTCGTTGAAGTCGATATCGTTAGTGATGATGCTCAATTCTTCACCGTTTGCCTTATTGATAGCGAGCTTGAGATTGTATAATTCCTTAAAAGAACAATCTCGCTGTTCCGGAGGCAAAATCTCCGGCTTGCAAAGCGGCATGCCCGACGCGATGATTTTGTCCATCAGCTCTGCCCAGCGGATGTAAAACAGAACCTCGGGCAGCAGATTGATCAGCATATAGCCGCTGATGTTGACATAGCGCTTGATGGTATTCTTGACGTCGTTGACCGTCTGCTTCATGATGTTAGTGACGGTGTCCTTTATGGCATTTGAGAGAGAATCCGCACCTGTGACGGTTGATGTGCGGATTTGGGCGCCGGTCAGATTGCTGTTCATCTCTGCCTTTTGCACGAAATTGACGGGTGTGAGCGGTGTTGCGGGATGGAAGTTGCGGATGCCGCTGACGTTGGTGCCGTGATGCAGCTCGCTCTTCTTGTCGGCGAAGTTCATGAAACGTCGCATCAGACCAGACTCCTTGAATTCCGCGTCGTTGAGTGAGATGACGCCCGCTGATTTCGGGCGCAGCATATCGTCGAGATTGACGCCGATGGTGATGCTTTTGAGCCGTCTGACCTTATCCATTGTTTCGTCGATATCCGCTCTCAGCTCGGGAAAACCGCTCTCTGCGGAGATATCCGTCACCAGCTTTCTCAGCGTGAGCATGCCCTCCGAGCGGATATCCAGATTGTCAAGTATCTCCTTGAGCATGGAGATGCACCGCACATACTCGTCGACCTCTCTCAGACGATTGACGAGCGACCAGAACGCAGAGCTGTCCTGATCCTTCTGGAATTTTTCCAGATCGCGCAGTTCCGCAAGCTCGACAACCAATTCCTCCATCGCGCTGCGCAGCTCGGGAAACCGCAGAAAATCCTCAAACACATCGCAGCGGTAGCGGATGACATCGGGATCGTCGGTGACGCAGGTCATCAGCTTGCGCATATGGTCGCGCTCATTGCGGTTTTCGGTCAGCGCATTGAGCAGAAAATCGATCGATAAATCGTTGATGCTCTCGGCTGTCAGCTTTTGAACCCTTTTCTCCGCGTTCGGCGGATAAAACAAACTGTATTCCATTTCATGCCTCCTGTGCTGTATTATTTATCTTTATTATAGCGAATCCTGATTCCATGTGCAATGGTTTGTGAAAAAATGACCTCCGAAAAATCGGAGGTCGGGTGGTTATTTCTGATATTTGATCGTGCTGCCCTGAGCGTTAAAGGAGCTTGTGTAGTTGTTGTGGTCGCCGAAGCAGCGCACAGTATAGGTGTAGGTACCGCCGCTGCGGACGTCGGTATCCAGATACTCGGTGCTGTCGGTATTGCCGAGACGCACCCAGCCGTTTCTTCCCATGTAGAATACGCGGTAGTGCTTGGCGCCCTCCACAGGCTCCCAGCTGATTTTCACACCGGAGGCGGTGCTTTCCAGCTTTGTGATTTGCGGAGCGGCAACGCCGTCGTATTTGCCTGTCCAGCCGCTTGCGATATAGCTGCTGATCAATCGGCCCCTGCTGTTGAGACAGCGGATAGTGTAGGTATAGGAATTTCCTGCCGTTACTACGTCGTCGAGAAACTCGGTTTCTGCGGTTTCACCGAGTGTGTTCCAGCCGCCGGCGGCGTTTTTGTAATAGAGCCTGTATTTCGCAGCTCCCGCAACGGGATTCCAGCTGAGTCGGATTCCGTTATCCTCGCTGTCAAGACGGGAGATGATCGGTGTGGCAACTCCCTTGTAAGTATAGCTCCAGCCGCTTCTGTTATAGTCGCTGATGAAGCTGCCGCTGCTGTTGACACAACGAACCGTGTAGGTATAGGTGTTTCCCGCTGTGACAATATCGTCAAGGAACTCGGTAGAGGACGTTTCACCCATTCTGTTCCAGCCGCCGCTGCTGTTTTGGTAATAGACGCGGTACCTCGTTGCTCCGTTGACGGGATTCCATTTGATATGTACGCCGTTTTCGTCTCCGTTCAGGCTTGTAATCTGCGGAGCAGCCACGCCTGCGTAGGTGTGTGACCAGCCGAGGGTGTTGTAGTTTGATGTGAAATCCCCGTCATTGTCCACACAGCGGACGGTATAGGTGTAAGTGTTGCCGACAGTTACCACGTTGTCGACAAACTCCGTGGAGGTGGTCTCTCCCATTCTAACCCAGCCGTTTTTGCCCTTGTAGTAGGTGCGGTATTTCTGGGCGCCTTCAACCGCGCGCCATGTCAGACGCACACCCTCCGCCTCACTTTTCAGGGTTGTGATGAACGGATTGTCAAGCAGTTTATAGGTGTGTTTCCAGCCTGCCGGGTAGAAGTCGCTGATGAAGTCTCCGTCCGAATCGACGCAGCGGACGGTATAGGTGTAGGTGTGACCTGCGGAAACGTCGTCGTCGAGCATGGAGGTGGAGGACGTTTCTCCGAGTCTTGTCCAGCCGCCCGAGCTGTTCTTGTAGTAGACGCGGTATCTTTCCGCGCCGCTGACGGCATTCCAGCTGATTTTTACACCGTAGGCGGTGCTTTTTAGCTTGGAAATTACGGGTGTGGTGACTTTCTTGGGCAGCTTGAAGTTGAAGATGCGGTAGCCTGTTGAGGTTCGCTTGCCGGAATCGGTGAAGGTGCGGATTTCGGTATCAGCCTCCATGCCCTTAGCGGGACTCCACTGAACCGCGTAGTAGGTCTTGGATGCGTCCACCTTCTTTGCTGCGGAGCTGAAATAGCTCAGACCGGTTTGCGGGACGTCATTTTTCCAAAGCTCGCTCTGAGAGGGTGCGCTTTCGGTTCGCAGGGTGCCGCAGCCGCTGGCGTCAAGCGCGATGGTGCCGATACGGCTGTCCCATACGGTCGAATTACCGGGATTGCGTTTTGCCGCTTCCGCCTTTTCTGCGCTGTCAAATACGCAGTATTTCGCGCCGAAGCCGCCGTTGTTATTGTAGGGTGTCTTTGCGTTGACGCGCAGTTCGATCTTGTTGGGCTGTGTGACCTTGGCTACCCACATGCCGCGGAAATCTCCCGGGGCGTCGATACGGCCGAGACTGTTGGGACCCGCGGAGTGCCAGAAGAGGTCGTGATGGGAGTTCTCTCCGTAGAATATCGCGTTATGATTATCCTTGGTGCCGTAAATCCAGAGCAGATCGCCCTTTTCCAGAACGCCGGAAGCAAGAGCAGCTTCCTTTGTCGGGAAGTAGATGCGGTATACGCCCAGACTCGCCCATGTGGGCGTGACATTGCCCATGATGGGCAGACGGTTGATCTGCGCGCGTGACGCGCCCGAGTGATAAGCTGCTTTATAGAGCACGTGCCAAACAAAGCCCGTGCAGTTCAGCGCCTCGACTCCGGGGGTATCGAGAGAGCCGTATGCGCCGCCGCAGTCGCCGTGAGGATTGCGGTGATCGTAGCCGACGTAGCGCGTTCCCAGATAATAGTCGGGATTGGGGCTGTCGTCGTCGTGGTCATCCATCCACTTGATATAGGTGTCATAATCAATGCCGAACGCCTCCAAAAACGTCCGATAGCCTGCCACCGAGCCGCCGCCGTAATTGGTTCCGTTCCAGCCTGCCGCGTCCGCCTGCACGGAGCCGACGTTGACGCAGAATGTCAGCGCGGTTATCATCGTGACGAGAGCAAGGAGGACAGACAGGCTTTTTTTTGCTTTTCGTATCATAGGTTTGCACCGCCTCAAATCAAAATTATTATAATTGTATCACAAGAATGAATATTTGACAATACTTTTGGCTAATTAAACAAAAAACAGACTGCGGCGGTGACAGTCTGTTCTCTTTCATGGTTAAAATTCAATTCGGTATACATAATCGTCCATATAGAATCCGCTTCCGATGTCGTTTTTTTCCGAGCGCACAAGCTGAAAGCCGAGCTTTTCATAGATGAATCTGCTTTCGTTGCCCTTGTTGACGTTCAGTTCAATGGCGTGGAGTCCGATTTTGAGGGCTTCGTCGCGTATCAGACGCAGCATTTTTCGGGCGTAGCCCTTTCCGCGCGCGTCCTTTTGCAGGTACAGCTTGCTCAGATACATCGCGCTCTTGGTGGGATAAAAACAGATAAAGCCGATATTCCTGCCGTTTTCCTTGACAAAGAAATAGCGCTTTCCTGCCGCAAGCTGGTTCTTGATGGAGGTATAGGACTGGAACATCTCGATCATATAATCGTTTTGCTCCTCACCAAGCAGAGGATCGTAATAATCCTTGATGATCGCGCTTGCAAGCTCCGACATATCGCGCACCTTGCTGTCCTCGGATGCGAAAATCTCCTCAAAGGAAACAGCCGCGTCGTTTTTCCAGATATCTTTGACAAGGCGGAACGCCGCCCATCCCTTCGGAATACCCGCGTACATTGCCGCGTGAGTAATGACAGCCGCGATTTCCTCACGCGTCACACCGTTGCTTTTGGCATTTTGAAGATGATATCGCAGCGAAGAATCGGTGATTCCCGACGACATCAGCGCCACTACCGTGACAAGGCATTTGGTTTTGAGGTCGATCGCTTTTTCGTTCCATACCTCGCCAAACAGTACGTCGTCATTGATATGGGCAAACTGCGGCGCAAAATTGCCGAGCTGTTCCCTGCCAGCGGTCTGCTTGATTGTTTCAGCCATTGCCGTCACTCCTTTACGGATTTCTACTTTATTTATACAATGAAAACGGGCAATTGTCAATAATGAAAAAACGCTGCTTTGAGGACTGTTCATAAATGTTCTTGACTTTCTCCTGTTGATTATCTATAATTTTACTAAAGGGAACCTCTAAAAATTCCTTACCGTGCAGAAGTACGGATTCTTCCGCACTTCTGCACGACATTGAATGATCAGAGATTCCCTGAACAGGCAATGGTTTTTGGCATTCTTTTCAAACGGACGGATCATGCAAAAGATAGCAACATACGGAAAGGAGAGATTGTGATGACACACGCACAAAAAGCGGAAGCGCTGTTTTATGAGGGCTACAACTGTGCGCAGTCGGTGCTGCTCGCCTTTGAGGACGTCACGGGGCTGGACAGAAAGACCGCCGCGATGCTCAGCTCCTCATTCGGAGGAGGTTTGGGCAGGATGCGTGAGGTCTGCGGAGCCGTCAGCGGAGCCTCGATGGTACTGGGCATTCTGCGCGGCTATGACGATCCGAAGGCTGCCGAAGCGAAAAAAGCGCATTACCATCTGATTCAGGACTTCGCCGGCAGGTTCAGACAAGCGAACGGCTCCATCATCTGCCGCGAGCTGCTCAGCGGAGTAAATACCGTCGAAGGCAGGAATCCCGAAGCGCGGACGGAAAGCTATTACAAAAAACGTCCCTGTCCGAAGCTGGTTTTTCAGGCTGCGGAAATCGTCGATGACATGCTGCTTTCCGAAAGGATTTCGCAAATTGAATAGATTCTGGTAATATTAACGGATTTTTGCTTTTCCGGCAGAAATCCGCTTGGCTTTTTTTTAGATATCTGCACTAAATATTGATTTTTTGGTATTGACTTATTTAATGAGTTCGTCTATAATTAAGGCAAGGGATATCGTTATCCTATCGGTTATCCTAACCGCTGTTTTGAGCTGATAATATCTGCGATTCACACGGATGTTATCGGCTTTTATTAAATTCTAAGGAGGAAATGCTTATGTATTACACAGCAGAAGTAACGAATATGTGTCCTGTCGCTAAGGGCGCGTATCACGGACCCGCTCCGATTCCCGAAGAGGGCAAATGGGTGCAGGCAAAAGAGATCAAGGACATTTCCGGCTTTACTCACGGTATCGGCTGGTGTGCTCCCCAGCAGGGCGCCTGCAAGCTGACGCTCAACGTGAAAAACGGCATCATCGAGGAAGCTCTGGTTGAGACCATCGGCTGCTCGGGTATGACCCACTCCGCCGCTATGGCTTCGGAAATCCTGATCGGAAAAACTCTGCTCGAGGCGCTCAACACCGACCTCGTCTGCGACGCTATCAACACCGCAATGAGAGAGCTGTTCCTGCAGATCGTTTACGGCAGAACACAGAGCGCATTCTCTGAGGGCGGTCTGCTCGTCGGCGCTTCTCTGGAGGACCTCGGCAAGGGTCTGCGTTCCCAGGTCGGCACCATGTTCGCTACAAAGGAAAAGGGTCCCCGTTATCTCGAGATGACAGAGGGCTACTGCACACGCATTGCCTTGAACGCTGATAATGAGATTATCGGTTACGAGTTCGTAAGCCTCGGCAAGATGATGGACTTCATCAAGGGCGGTATGGACGCGAACGACGCTCTCGAAAAGGCAAAGGGTCACTATGGTCAGTTTGACAACGCGGCGAAGTACATTGACCCGCGTCACGAATAAGGAGGTGTGCAGTAATGAGCTTATTTGAAAACTACGACAGAAGAATCGAAAAAATCAACGGCGTTCTCGCTCAGTACGGAATCGCTTCCGTAGAAGAGAGCCGTGAAATCTGCAAGGCTGCAGGCTTCGACCCCTATGAAATCGCTAAGGGCATCCAGCCCATCTGCTTTGAGAACGTATGCTGGGCTTACTGCGTAGGCGCCGCTATCGCTCTGAAGGCGGGCGCAAAGAATGCTGAGGAGGCTGCCAAGTATATCGGCGTAGGTCTCCAGAGCTTCTGTATCGACGGCTCCGTTGCTGAAAACCGCAAGGTCGGTCTCGGCCACGGCAATCTCGCCGCTATGCTGCTCAGCAATGATACCAAGTGCTTCGCGTTCCTCGCAGGCCACGAGTCCTTCGCTGCTGCGGAAGGCGCTATCGGTATCGTCCGTAACGCGAACAAGGTTCGTCAGCAGCCGCTCCGCGTTATCCTCAACGGTCTCGGCAAGGACGCCGCTCAGATCATCTCCAGAATCAACGGCTTCACCTATGTTCAGACTCAGTTTGACTACTTTACAGGCGAGCTGACCATCGTCAAGGAAATCCCCTACTCCGATGGTGAGCGCTCCAACGTTCGCTGCTACGGCGCTGACGACGTCCGCGAAGGCGTTGCAATCATGCACAAGGAGGGTGTTGACGTTTCCATCACCGGTAACTCCACCAACCCGACCAGATTCCAGCATCCCGTTGCGGGAACCTACAAGAAGGAATGCACCGAGCAGGGCAAGAAGTACTTCTCCGTTGCTTCGGGCGGCGGCACAGGCAGAACCCTGCATCCCGATAACATGGCTGCAGGTCCCGCTTCCTATGGTATGACCGACACCATGGGCCGCATGCATTCTGACGCTCAGTTCGCAGGCTCCTCTTCCGTACCCGCTCACGTTGAGATGATGGGCTTCCTCGGAATGGGCAACAACCCGATGGTAGGCGCTACTGTTGCGGTTGCCGTTGCAATCCAGAACAGCCTCGGCTGATTCTCCGATTAACCAAAATACAAAGCCGGCTCGTCTGAGTCGGCTTTTCTTCTGCGTTTTATTTGCTTTCATATATTTCAACCTCTGTCGCAACGCCGTCGTCTATCGGGTGGGCGCCGAGTACAAAGGCATAGATAATCGCCGCGATATCGATTGCCGCTTCCGCGAGAATCGCAATTCCGACAAACATCCAGAGAATGTGGGTGGTTTCAAAGGGATTGAACAGAATCACTACGCCGACGATCACCGCGATGACCGCACTGATAAGAGTGATAACAGACACGGGGCGGTGATATCGTTTATTGATGATGTAATTCTGAATTTTGATCAAACCCGAGACAATCATAATCACTGCGTACATGATCGCGATAAAGGTAAAGAATGTGATGATCAACGGCGACGCGATTATGGAAAACAGTCCCAGTGTGAGTGAGAAAATCGCGCCGATCAGCATGAGTACGCTTGCATCCTCCCTTTTGCGTGCCCGCAGGTATTTGAAGAAATATATCAATCCGATCACGACGCAGACCGCGCCGAAAATAATGATAACCGCGTTCGTGAACGCTTCGGGATTGGTCAGCAGCAGAACGCCGACCGCAATCTCAAACAGAATCAAAAGAATCACGGGCAAATGCCGCTTTAATGTTGCTTTCATTTTTTTCCTCCTCAAATTGTTTTCCCTATCGGATATCCTGTATGTATTTCTGCCGCGAACTGTTGCGTCAGCGTGGCGTCCGTGATATTGATCTCACCGTCATGATTGACGTCCGCGCACAAGCGGGCTGTTGTGTCAGGCGGCGATGTCATCTCAGCTGCGATGTGCTGCATTTTTGTCGCGTCAGCAACATTGATGATATCATCCGCGTTGACGTCGCCCAAAAGCGCGGGATGGAATGCCCGCAGAGAGGATAGCGCCCTTCCCTGCGCGTCAAACAAGGCTTGGTTGTCGACCGCCGAGCCTCCGTACCAGCGTCCCGCATCATCGGGATCATATTCGCACGCAAAGCTTGCTGCCCAACCGGAGCCGAAACGCTCCCATAGCTGACGGTTCCGGGAAAGCTGCGCTTCATATGACTGACCTGACAGTCCGGAAATATCGCCGACGGTTATCCATGCGCTTTCCCAATAAAACACTCCGAGTCCTCTTTTGCCGCGGATTTCGCGCACCGCGTTCATCACTGCACGGATCTCCGCTTGCTGTCCCTGCGGCGAAAATGCCCAAAGCAGATTATCACCCGTATCGTTTTTTCCTTTCGCAACGGTGTTCGGAGCGCCGTCCGTATCATCGAGTGTATAAGGATAGGAGGTCTCCGCTACAATGACATATTTGCCGTAGGTATCGGCGACATAGCCGAGAGCTGCGGTGAGGTTTTCAAGACTGCCGTGCCAGAATGGATAGTAGGACGCAGCAAAGACGTCATAGTCGACCCGATAGCGATGAAGCATATCGGCAAGATATTTGAAATGCCCTTCGCGCTCCGGGTTGGTGAAATGCAGGGCGACAAGCACGTTTTTGTCAAATTCTCTGACTGCCTCTGCGCCTGCGGAAAAAAGCTGAGCCATTGCGGAAAAGTCCGATTCACCGGCAATACCTGTCGTCGTTTCATTTCCGATCTGCACCATGCCGATATCTGCGCCTGCCTGCTTTATTTCTTTTAAGGAATCAAGCGTGAACGCTTTGAGTAAACTGCATTTTTCTTTAACGGAAATATCTTTCCATCCTTTTGGTGACTGCTGCTTTTGCGGGTCAGCCCAGAAGTCGGAATAATGAAAATCCACCAGCAGCTTCATGCCGTATTCTGCGGCTCTTCTTCCGATTTCCTTCGCAGTGCTGACATCGCAGTTTCCGCCGCCGTAGCCGTTTCCGTTAGCGTCAAAGGGATGATTCCAGACACGCACGCGGATGTAGTTCACACCGTTTTCGGCAAGAATGCGGAAAATATCATCTTCCCTTCCGCTTTCATCAAAGAACCGCACACCCGACTTCTCCAAGGACAGCACGGAAGAAATGTCCATACCGCGGATAAAGGCGGGAGATTCTGCCGCACTTGTGCGCGGTATGCAGATAAAACAGAGAAGCGCTGCCAGAACCGCTGAAATGACACGATGCATAAGCTCCCTCCCTTTTTGTTTTCTGTTTTCATTATAATATGAAACAAATGTAAAATCAAGGGCAAAAAGCCTTTGCGACCGTCGGAAAGGCTCGGGAGGATCAAAAAGTTATGCCGGAATCGGAATTTTTTGAAAAATTGCCAAAGAGGTGATTGACTTGTTCATTCCCGCAATATATAATAAAAATAGATAGAAATACGGAGATTTTTCATGTAAAAGCTGCTGCTGAGCCTGTTCGCGGTATGTATTCCCCATGAAACGATCTCCGATAATGAAATCCCCGCGCTGTCAGACCGGAATTAGCTGATTTTTGTTTACTGCCGCAGCGGACGGCATGTAAGCTCAGTGACCTCGGCTATACCAACGCAGCGGAGTTCGGCGGAATCATCATATGGACAGGCGGAGTTGTTAACGATTAATTCATGAAAAGGAGACAGCAAGAATGAAAACCGTAAAATTCGGCGGAAGCAATCTCGAGGTGCCCGTTATCGGCTTGGGCTGCATGAGATTGATGAAAATGGAAAAAAGCGCTATCCCCTATTATATTCAGCACTGCTTGGAGCTGGGTATCAACTTTTTCGATCACGCGGACGTGTATGCGGACGGCGAATGTGAATCGCTGTTCGGTGAGGCGGTCAAGGAAGCCAAAATTCCGCGCAAAAAGATGATTATTCAATCCAAATGCGGTATCGTTCGCGGTATGCGCTATGATTTCTCCTATGAGCACATTATCAGCTCGGTGGACGGGATCCTCAAACGGCTGGGAACCGAGTATCTCGACATATTACTGCTGCACCGTCCCGACGCGCTATGCGAACCCGAGGAGGTCGCAAAGGCGTTTGACGAGTTGGAAGAAAAAGGCAAAGTGCGCTATTTCGGTGTATCCAATCACCGCCCTTCACAGATTGAACTGCTCAAAACCTGTGTCAAGCAGAAAATCCACGCCAATCAGATGCGTTTCAGTATTCCCTATTCCAGTCTGATTTCCACGGGCATCGAGGCGAATATGATCACCGAGGGCGGCGCTGACCGCAACGGCGACTTGCTTGATTATTGCCGCCTCAACAATATCACCGTGCAGGCATGGGCGCCGTTCAGGGGAAAAAACGGCTCCTTTGTCGACAGCAATGAGACCTATCCCGACCTCAACTGGGCGCTCGGTGAAATCAGCGCCAAATATGGCACGACAAAAACCGCGATAGCCGCAGCGTGGATTCTCCGCCACCCCTGCAATATCCAGACCATCGCGGGTACCATGAATTTTGACCGCATCAAGGAAATCGCGACAGCTACCGACATCACGCTCACGCGCGACGAATGGTACCGTCTCTATTGTTCGGCAGGTCACCTTCTCCCGTAAAAATATTATTCACGCAGCAAAGCGCCCCTCCGTTTGGAAGGGCGCTGTTTTTTTACTGTGCAAGAGAATATGCTGTGGACAGCGGGAAGCCAAGCTCATACATGATCGCCTGTTCCTGTTCCTCTGCCTCCTCCGGGTCGGTGAAGTCCATGATACCGAGCATACCGTGTACGGTGAGGTATACAACCTCACGCTGGAACGAACGGAAATGGCGGGACGCAAGCTGCTCTGCTGCTTCGAGCGAGAGATAAATCTCCCCGAGCACACCGTCGAGATCCGATTTGCGGAAAAGGAGTTCCTCGACGTCGCTGCTTCCGAAGAGCTCCCGGTTCAGCTCCCTGATTCCGTCGTTATCGGTAAAGTACACATGGATTTCTGTGGAGCCGCGAAAGCCTGCGAAACTCAGAGCCGCGAGACAGCTGCGGCGCACCAGCATTCTCAGACCTTTCGGCACCTTTAATGTTTTCTGCTCATCTGTGATGACAACCTTGATTTTCTCTGTCATAATCGGAATCCCCCTTCCTTTCCGAACAGCCCCAAGAACGTATTGGTAAATCACAATATTTCACAATCATATGATAGACAAATGCGCCTCAGAGCCCAATACACAGTATTGATTGTAATTATATTATAATAAAAATCGCCAATTTTGTAAATTCGCAAAATAAATAATAATAAGAAACATTTACAAAATTTTTTGATTAATATTGAATACTTTTGCTTGACTTTGGCTATTTGTGTGCTATAATGGGTATATGAGGTGATTGAAATGCTCACTCAGGAACGATATCAAGCAATTTTAAGTATCGTCAATGACAGGAACGCCGTTACTGTTGCGGAGCTTGCGCAAATGCTGAGCACTTCGGAATCCACAATCCGCAGGGACCTCAACGCGTTGGATGAAATCGGGAAAATCCGCAAGGTTTTCGGCGGTGCGACATCGGTCACACAGTCGGTCGGAATGCTCGAGGACAACGTCAGTGACCGCGAGCATCTGATGTATGAGGAAAAAACCGAAATCGGCAAGTACGCTGCTACGCTGATCAACGACACCGACTTTGTCTATATCGACTCGGGAACCACCACCTCGCGGATGATTGACTTCATCACGGACAGCAAGGCGACCTTTGTGACGAACGGTATCTCCCATGCGAGAAAGCTGATTCAGAAAGGGTTTAACGCTTACATTGTCGGAGGCAAAATCAAGCCGCTGACAGAAGCGGTTGTCGGCACGGTCGGCATAGCCAATCTGAAATCGCTCAACTTTTCCAAGGCGTTCATGGGGACCAACGGCATCGACGTCAACGCGGGCTTTACCACTCCGGATCTCGACGAAGCGAGAATCAAGGAAGCCGCCGTCAAGGGCGCTTATATGGCGTTTGTTCTCGCTGATCACACCAAATTCAGGCGTGTTTTTTCCGTGACCTTCGCACCGCTTCGCAAGTGCTGCATCCTCACGGACAAAATGCCCGACAATAGATTTTCAAACACTACCGTAATAAAGGAGGTAATGAAGTGATTTACACCGTAACGCTGAACCCGTCGATCGACTACATTGTCAGACTCGACAAGCTGGTAACGGGTATCACCAACCGCACAACAAGCGAGGAGTACTACTACGGCGGCAAGGGCATCAACGTGTCCTGCGTGCTTGCGGAGCTGGATATGGACAGCACCGCCTATGGCTTCGTCGCGGGCTTCACGGGCGACGCCATCGAGAAGGGCATCCGCCACGACAGAATCATCACCGACTTCATCAAGCTCAGGCACGGCATTTCGCGTATCAACGTGAAAATCAAGGCCGGTGAAGAAACCGAGATCAACTGTCAGGGTCCCCACATCGACGAGAGAGAGCTGGAGAGACTGCTGCAGAAGATCGACAGGATCGCCTCGGGCGACACGCTGGTGCTCGCGGGCAGCATCCCGAACACGATGCCCGACAATATCTATGAAAACATGATGGAGCGCATCAAGCACAAAAAGGTGAGGATCGTCGTTGACGCCACAAAAAAGCTGCTTGTCAACTCCCTGAAATACAAGCCCTTCCTCATCAAGCCCAACCGTCAGGAGCTTTCGGAGATCTTTGACGTCGAGGTCAAGACCGAGGACGATATCGAAAAGTACGCCAAGGAGCTGCAGAAGATGGGTGCTCAGAACGTGCTGATCTCCCTCGGCGGCGAGGGTGCGATGCTGATCGACGAGTTCGGCGAGAAGCATAAAGCGGGCGTCCTCAAGGAGAAGGTCATCAATACGGTCGGCTCCGGCGACTCAATGGTCGCGGGCTTCATCGCCGGCTACGAACAGAAGAAGGACTACGCGTATGCGCTGACTCTCGGCAGCGTTTGCGGCAACGCGACAGCGTTCCTCAGCGGATTGGCTACCAGAGAAAAAATAGACGAGCTATTGGAGAAATTCAATTCACAATAAAAGGAGGCATATTATGCGTATCACCGATTTGCTCAAAAAACAAGGCATATCACTAGGCGCTTCCCCGCAAAGTAAGCGCGAAGCGATCGACTTGCTGGTTGATCTGCACGCAAAATGCGGCAACCTCAACGACGTTGCGGCTTACAAGGAAGGCATCCTTGCCCGTGAAGGCATGGGAACGACCGCTATCGGCATGGAGGTCGCTATCCCCCACGCCAAGAGCGAAGCTGTCAAGGCTCCCGCTCTCACCGCCATCACCGTCCCGAACGGTGTGGACTATGAGGCTCCCGACGGACAGCCCTGCAAGCTGATCTTCATGATTGCGGCAACCACCGACGGTGACGTTCACCTCGAGGTACTCGCAAGACTGATGCAGATGCTCATGCACGAGGACTTCACCGCGAAGCTGAAGGCGGCAAAAACGCCCGAGGAATTCCTGAAAATCATCGACGATCAGGAAACCAAGCAGTTCCCCGACGAGGCAAAGGCGCCCGCCGCGGAAGCAAAGACAGGCTACAGGGTACTTGCAGTCACCGCGTGCCCGACAGGTATCGCCCATACCTACATGGCGGCTGAGGCTCTTGCCAAGGCAGGCGAAAGCATGGGTGTTCCGATCAAGGTCGAAACAAACGGCTCCGGCGGTGCGAAGAACGTCCTGACCGCTGAGGAGATCGCGAACTGCGACGGCATTATCATTGCCGCTGACAAGAGCGTCGAGACCGCGCGCTTCAACGGCAAGCCCGTTTACTCGACAAAGGTTGCGGACGGTATCCACAAGCCCGAGGAGCTGATCAACAAGATCATCAACGGCGAAGCGCCCGTTTTCCATTCCGACAAGGCGGCAAGCGCTTCCTCCGGTCCCGCCGACAACGAGAGCTTCGGCAGAAAGCTCTATAAGCACCTGATGAACGGCGTATCGCATATGCTTCCGTTCGTTGTTGCAGGCGGTATCTTTATCGCTATCGCGTTCCTGATCGACGCCGCAATGGGCGCTCCGCAGGACGGAAACTTCGGTTCCGCTACTCCCGTGGCGGCATGGTTCAAATCCATCGGCGGCGTCGCCTTTGGCTTCATGCTCCCGATTCTCGCGGGCTTCATCGCAATGTCAATTGCTGACCGTCCCGGCTTATTGGTTGGTTTTGTCGGCGGTTCGCTGGCTGCAGTCGGCTCCACCTTTGCCGCTCCCGGCGGAGACAGCACCTCCGTATCCGGTTTCCTCGGCGCTCTTCTCGCAGGCTTCGTTGCAGGCTGGCTGATGAAGATGCTCGAAAAGCTCTGCGATCATCTTCCGCGTGCCCTTGAAGGCATCAAGCCCGTATTGATTTATCCGCTCGCCGGTCTCGGCATCGTCGGTCTGATGATGTGCGCGGTCAACCCGATCATGGGTCTTATCAACACCGGCATGACCAACGGCGTCACCGAAATGGCGAAGAATCCTGCTCTGATCGTTCCTCTCTGCGCGCTGCTCGCGGGCATGATGGCGATCGACATGGGCGGTCCGTTCAACAAGGCTGCATACGTTACCGCTGCAGGTCTGCTGGCGAACTCCCCCAATACCGCTACCTATATGATCATGGCTGCCGTTATGATCGGCGGTATGGTACCCCCGATTGCCATTGCTCTCTCTACCACCATCTTCAGAAGCAGATGGACGGATGAAGAGAGAAAGAACGGTCCCGTCAACTTCATTATGGGTCTTTCCTTCATCACAGAAGGCGCTATCCCCTATGCCGCAGGTCATCCCCTGCAGGTTATCCCGAGCTGCATCGTCGGTTCCGCTGCTGCAGGCGCTCTCTCCGCGCTGTTTGGCTGTACCCTGATGGCTCCTCACGGCGGTATCTTCGTACTTCCCACTATTGG
Source organism: Ruminococcaceae bacterium P7 (assembly GCA_900100595.1). GTDB lineage: Bacteria > Bacillota > Clostridia > Oscillospirales > Acutalibacteraceae > Ruminococcoides. The sequence goes on along the minus strand of FMUA01000010.1, from coordinate 55,300 downwards.
CAACCCGCTGCTCTACTTCCTCGCGCTGATCATCGGCTCCGTTCTCGGCATGCTGATGCTCGCGATCCTCAAGAGACCAATCAAGAAATAATTTTTCCGTAATATATTATCAGGGAGAGGCATCCGCCTCTCCCGACCAAGCATAATTTGAAAGGAGTTTTTCACTATGGTATCCAAGAAAGTAACACTCATCAACTCACAGGGCTTCCACATGCGTCCCGCTTCCGTATTCGCGACCGCTATGGGAAAATACGCCTGCAATGTCACGATCAACTTTAACGGCAACAACTACAACGCGAAGAGTCTGCTCAACATCATCGCAGCCTGCATCAAGTGCGGCAGCGAGATTGAGCTGATTTGCGACGGACCCGACGAGAACGCGGCTCTGGCTGAGGGCGTTCAGATGATCGAAAGCGGACTGGGCGAGAAATAAGATAAAGCAGAATAATGAAAACAATGACAGCCGCTCAGGCTGTCATTGTGTATCAGAATAATTTGAAAGAGGTGATTACATTGCTGAAAGGTATAGGCGCTTCCGACGGTATCGGTATCGGCAGAGTGATGATCATTGCGGAACAGTCGCTTGACTACACCCCAAAGCAGATTACAGATATTGACGCGGAGCTGGAACGCTACAGAAACGCGGTTGACAAGTTCTGTGACAATACAATGGAACAGGCGGATAATATCCGCAAATCAACGGGTGAAAAGGAAGCCGAGATCCTGCTCGGACACATCGCAATCATCCGCGACCCGTTCATGGGCGGCGAAATCGAAAACCTGATCAAGGCGCAGCAGTGCGCAGAAGCCTCCGTTGAGCAGATTTGCAAGATGTTTATTGACATGTTCTCCGCGACAGGAGACGACCTGACCATGCAGAGAGCAGCTGATGTCAGGGATATCCGCGACGGACTTCTCTCGATTCTCCTCGGCGTTCAGGAGGTCAAAATCAGCGACGCACCCGCAGGCACCGTGCTTGTCGCGAAGGAGCTGACGCCCTCGATGACGGCGGGCATCAACAAGGAAAACATCGTCGGTATCATCACCGAAACAGGTTCACAGACATCTCACTCGGCGATTCTTGCCAGAGCGCTTGAAATCCCTGCGGTGCTCAGCGTACCGAACGCAGTATCGCAGCTTTCCAGCGGTGAGCAGGTCATCGTGGACGGCAAGAGCGGCGATGTGATTACCGCTCCTTCCGAGGAACAGATCGCGGAATACGCCAACAAGCGGGAAGCGTTTATCCGTGAGCGCCGCGAGCTGGAGAACCTCAGAGGTCAGGCGACTGTTTCAGCCAGCGGCGAGGAATATGAACTGTTCTGTAACATCGGTACTCCGAAGGACGCGACAAAAGCAGTCGAGGCTGACGGTGAGGGCGTCGGATTGTTCCGTACAGAGTTCCTGTTCATGGACAGGAACCAGCTCCCCACCGAGGACGAGCAGTTTGAAGCCTATAAGCAGGCGTCTCTGATTCTGGACGGAAAACCGTTGATTATCCGCACGCTCGACATCGGCGGCGACAAGGATATCCCCTATCTCGGACTTGCAAAGGAAGAAAATCCGTTCATGGGCTTCCGTGCTGTCCGCTATTGTCTCAAAAACCGCGACCTTTTCAAGTCGCAGCTGAAAGCAATACTCAGAGCCAGCGCGTTCGGTGACATCCGTATCATGTTCCCGTTGATTACCGCTGTCGAGGAGCTGCGCGCAGGCAAGGAGCTTGTGGAAGAAGCGAAGAACGACCTCAGAGCGTCCGATATCGCCTTTAATGAAAATATACAGGTCGGCGTCATGACGGAAACAGCCGCTTCGGGCGTAATCGCTGATTTGCTTGCTGAGGAAGCCGACTTCTTCAGCATCGGCACCAACGACCTCACGGGCTACACGATGGCTGCGGACAGAGGCAACAGCGATGTTGCGTACCTCTACTCTCCCTTCCAGCCCAGCGTGCTGAGAATGATTCGCCGTATTATCCGCTGCGGCAGAGAAAAGGGTATTTCTGTCGGCATGTGCGGTGAGGCAGCCGCTAACCCAATGATGATTCCGCTGCTCATTTCTTTCGGTCTGACCGAATTCAGCGTTTCCGCTCCATCGGTTCTCAAGGTGAGAAAGAATATCGCGAAGTGGACAAAGGCTGAAGCGGACGCCGTTGCCGATAAGGTCATGGCGATGACCACAGAGGCGGAAATCACTGCGTATCTTGAAACGATTGTATAAATTGTTATTACCATTTATAAAACCCCTGACATAAGTCAGGGGTTTTCTGTTTTTTTATTGCTGAAAAATCTGCGCCAGACCGCGACGGCATTGGAGTTGACGAGTTTGTTTTCGACGTCAATCCCGACCGGGCAGATATCGTGGCAGGCGAGCGACTTGCCGCAGCCGCTGTATACCCGCTTTTTGTAGCGCTTGATGAGCTGATATTTCCGCGCCTTCGGCAGCTCTGACAGAATGCGGGAAGCGGGTACAAAGGCAGCAGCGCCGTAGAATTTTCCTCCGACCTCAAAATTGGGACAAACCTCAAGGCAACAGCCGCATTGCAGACAGCGTGACGCGTCATATGCCAGCTCCTCATTCTTATCCGTGAGCGTTGCCTCGCGTTCCAGCCAGTTGGCAATGTCGCGGAGGTTCTTCATCATGATGCTTCTGTCCACCATCAAATCGCGGACAATAGGAAATTTTTTGAGCGGCTCCAGTCGGAGAAGGCGGTTCTCTCGGAAGTCTTTGAGCTTCGTATCGCAGGCAAGGCGCGGCAAGCCGTTGATCAGCATCGCGCAGGCGCCGCATTTTTTTTGCAGGCAGCTGCATTGCCAGTGTATTTCGCCCACCTCTCTGTTTTCGGTATCGCGCAATTCGGGCGTCGCATTCAGGTTGCGCAGAACCGTCGCGACATTTTCCTCGTCGGACGCCGCTTGATATTTAATTGTCTGATAATACGGCACATCCGCAGGACTGTGCTGTCGTCTGACTTCTACCAGTATTTCCATTATTCTCTCCGTTCGGGGATGTCGAGGAAAGTGATTTCCACTTCATCGCCGTTCATACGGGCGACCGTCTGCTTGTGAAAATTGACGTCGTCTTTCTCGGGATAATCCGTGCGCTTGTGCGCTCCCCTGCTCTCCCGCCTGCTTTTTGCAGACAGCAATACCGCCTGCGCCAGATGGAGTCTGCGGCGTTCCGCACTGTTGATATCGTGGGTGAGCAGCATTTTTATTTCATGAATAGAATTATTCAGTGTCACCTCATGGCGGATGATCTGCAGGGATGACGCGAGAATCTCTGTGATGCGCTTAGACAGATTTGGCGAAACATTTTGCGCAGGAACGTCCTCCAGCGCGTTTCTGCGATAGAGCGCGTCACGGTCAGCGTATTTTAATACGGACTGTGCGGCAATTCTGCCGCCGTAGATCGCGCCCAGCAGGGAATTGCCTCCCAGACGGTTGGCTCCGTGATACTGACAAGCGCACTCTCCTGCCGCATAGCAGTTTGACAAGGAGGTACGGTGTTCCTCGTCAACGCGGATGCCGCCCATAAAGTAATGGATGCCCGGGGACACGGGAACGGGCTGAGAAACAGGGTCGATGTTCAGATAATTGACGCATTGCTCGCGTAAATCGGAAAGGCGTGTGTCCCAAATCATGGGTGGAATCTCGGTCATATCGAGGAAAACCTGGTCATCGCATTCGGCACGGGAGGTGACCTTGACCATCTCAGCGGAAACGACGTCGCGCGGCATGAGATTTTTCAGCTCGGGATATTTTTCTTCCATGAAATACCACTTATAGCCGCGGCGCTTGACATAAAGTCTGCCGCCTTCTCCCCTTGCTGCCTCACTGATGAGGAGACGTTTGCCCTGTATAGCGATAGTGGTGGGATGATACTGAATAAATTCCAGATTGGCAAGCTCAACGCCGCGCTCAAGGGCAATGGCAGCTGCGTCGGAGGTATTGAGCATGGAACCCGTTGTCATTTCTTCAAAGAGACCGTTCATTCCGCCTGTTGCCATAATGACGGAACCGTAAAATTCATAGACGTCGCCGGTGAAAAAGTCGGAAAGAACAGCTCCGCAGCACTCATTGTCGCGGACGATCAAATCCTCGAGACGGTGGTGCGGATAGCGATACACGAGTCCCTGCGCCTCATATTGTCTGACCGCGTCAATCATGGCGGTCATCAGCATCTTGCCGGTGCTGCTTTTGACAAAGGCGGTGCGTTTCTTCTTCTGACCGCCGAAGCTGCGCTGAACGATGCCTTTTTCGTTCTTGCTGAACGGAACGCCGAGCTGCTCGAGCTCTCTGACAATGTCGGGTGCGTTGCGGCAAAGTCCGTCGACGGCATTCGGATCGGCGAGATTGGCGCCGCCGTCCATAGTGTCCTTGATGTGATATTCAATTTTGTCATCCTCGTTCATGGTGTCGAGCACGGCGTTAATGCCGCCCTCTGCCATGACTGACTGCGCACGTTCTGACTGCTGAACGGAAAACAGGTTGCATTCAACGCCGTCCTTTGCCAGTGTAAGCGCTGCGGAAAGCCCCGCAAGACCCGCACCGATAATATTCACTCTCATACATGTCACCCAATATACCGATAACAATTTCTACTTCAACTTTAAAGGTTTTTAACCTGTTTGTCAATAGTCTGATAATAAAAAGTCCGCATGAAATCTCGCATTGGAAAATAGCAAAAAAATCTTGACAAACTAACGGTTTGATGCTATAATAACAATGTTGTAAATAAGCGGATGTAGTTTAGTGGTAGAACTTCAGCCTTCCAAGCTGATCGTGTGGGTTCGATTCCCATCATCCGCTCCAATAATAAAGGACACCATTGGGTGTCCTTGTTTTTTTTGACGAAACTGCCAGAGACCATCATGCTCACTGTGAGACTCACTCCATAAATTCGATAATGTCATTCACGGCAGCGTCCATTTTGAGAGGATCAATAAAACGGTGGTCGGCTCCTTCAACGGGAAGAAACAGAATATCGTTCCTGTCGGCAAAGTCCTCCGTGCTCTCTATCGGCACGATTTCGTCCTTTGTGCCGTGCAGAATCAGGATATCGTCCGCAAAGGGTCGGAAGTCCCAAGAGGTAATATCCGCTGTTTTCAGCTCGTCGAGGAACTGTCGGGTGATTCTGATTTTGCGGTCAAAGCCGACGGCGACGGGCTTATTTTTCATAAGCATCCTCTGTTCGTCGGGACTGATAATGCGCTGCGAGAGAACATCATACATCCTGACCGCGGGACAGCGCAGCCCGATTTTACCGAACGGATTGCCGTGCTCCGCAATGTATTTCAATATCTGATAGCCGCCGAAGCTTGTGGCGTAGGCGTTGCATTTCTCAGGGGTAAAGTGCTCCGTTACGCGGCGAATCACTTCGCGTAGATAGACGTCGCAGTCGCCGAGCGTCAGTGTCTTTTTGACGTCGTCGCCGTGGCAGGGCGCGTCGTAAGTTACCGCGACCGCGTTTTTATGCTTTTTCAGAAGATGCTCCGCGAACCGCTGTGCTGCTTTATTGTCCTTGTGACCGCCGAAGCCGTGAACGCAGATAACCGCGCGGCTGACAGTTTTGAGGTCGTTATAATAGAGCTTGCAGCGGATGCTGCTGCCTGCCTCGTTGATGCTGAAATATTTCTCTTTCATAGACCTACCTCTCGGGGAAATGAATGGGGAGTTTTATGATAAAGGTACTGCCGACATTTTCGCTGCTCGTCACGGTGCAGTCACCCTGATGGAGCAGGACGATTTGACGCACGATAGCCAGTCCCAAGCCCGAAGCGCCTTTGCCGTCGCGTTGACGTGCGGTTACATATCGTTCCCAGATGGAATCCAGCTGGTCGGCAGGGATACCCTTGCCGTAGTCGGTGATGCGCAGAACTGCCCAACCGTTCTCGTCGCGAAGCGAAACACTTACCCGTTTACTCTCTCCTGTGTGTCGGATGGCGTTATCCATGAGGTTGAAAACCATTCTCTCAAGCTGAGAAGCATTGCCGCTGACATAGAGGCGGTTTTCTGTTTCTCTCTCCAAGATGTAGCCGTCGCGCCTGTAGAGCGACTCAAAGGTGTCTGCGACCTTGTTCGCGATCGCACTGAAATCGACCGTTGAAAAGCCCTGTGCGCCCTCCTGAGAGCGAAGCTCGGAATAGGCGAGGATTTCATTGACCAGCTCCGTGAGTCTGTCAGCCTCCCGCAGAATGACCGCGATATCCGCGTGCCGCTGCGTTTCATCCTGCCACGAATACTCGTCGACCTCCTCGGCATAGCCCTTGATCATCGTGAGCGGTGTGCGCAGATCGTGTGAAACGTTCGCGAGAAGCTCGTTCTGGAAGGTCTTGGATTGCTTGAATTTTTCGGAGGTCTTGTCGAGCGTGTCGCTCAGTTCATCCAGCTCTTTGCAAAAGCCTTTTTGAAAATCTGCGGAATAGCCGTCCTCTCCGAGCTGGCTCGCCTTGTGGGAGAGCTGCGAAACAGGCTTGGCAAAGCGGCGCGAAATAAACCATGCGAGAACAAATCCTGCCGCAAGCGAGAAAGCGGTGACGATTGCTAACTGGATGCCGATAATCGTGACAGTGGAACCAACCGCGTTGAGCGTTACGCTGACATAGAGAACGCTTTTGGTATCAGAGTAGGTGAAGTCTACGTAGGTGCCGTAGACGTAGATGCTGCTGTTGCTGTACTCCGTTTCCCCATTTTCGGACGAGGCTAGGTTTTGGAGGAAGGTATCGTAGTTTTCGGGCAGACTGCGGTAATTCTTGCGGGGTTTTTCACCCTGATTTTCGCCCTGCGGCGGAACACCCTCATCTGCAGTCGCGCCGTGCTTTTTGCCGTGGGTGCTCTTGTATTCGTCCGAAATCAGCTGTACATTTCCCTCGGTATCGGTGATATAGACCAAAAGCGAATTTTCGCGTGTGAGCGCGTCAATAGCGGAAACCGGCTCGTCCGAGGATGCCGCCGCGATCACCTGCTGCGCCGCGCGTTTGGTGTTTTCAATCAGCATACTGTTGTAGAAGCTCTGCAGAAAGACTGTCTGCAAAAGCCAGAGCACGATAAAGATGATTGCCGTGAACAGGACAAAGTACAGCCACAGCTTTGTCTGAAAGGACTTAGGTTTCTTCAAGCTTATATCCCACCCCTCTGATGGTTTTGATGCAGTCGCGCCTGTTTCCGAGCTTGGTGCGCAAAAGCTTTATCTGCCAGTCGACGGTGCGGTCGTCGCCGAAATAGTCGTAGCCCCACACCTCGTTAAGAATTTGGTCACGCGTGAGTACGATGCCCTTATTGCGCGCAAGCGTCAGGAGCAGCGCGTACTCCTTGGCAGTCAGCTCGGTTTTTACGCCGTCCACCCTGACCATGTGACCGAGTGTATCAAGCTCGATGCCGCTGATGCGCAGGACGCCGTCCTGTTGCTTGGGAGCCGTGTGACGGTGACGTGAGATGATCACCTTGAGCCGCGCCATCAGCTCCTTTGGTGAAAAGGGCTTTGTCACGTAATCGTCTACGCCTACCTCAAAGCCAAAAAGCTTGTCGTATTCCGTGCCGCGTGCCGAGAGCATCAGTACAGGGATATCCTTTGAAGCGCGTATTTTTTTGCAGGCGGTAAAGCCGTCGGTGTCCGGCATCATCACGTCGAGTACGATCGCGTCGAAGTCCTCTTTCATGCAGGCGTCTATCGCCTGTGTTCCGTCGCTCACTGCGGTGACCTCGTAGCCCTCTCGAAGAGCGCTGCGTTTGATCAGTTCGATGATATCAGGCTCATCGTCGGCTATCAGAATTTTCGGCATGTTGACTCCTCCTCACTGTTGCTGCTTCTATTATACACAAAAACCGCTCCCCTGCAAAGAGCAAGGGAGAAGTTTTCAAAAAATAATCTGAAATTGTGTGTAGCCAAACATCAGTGACTGTGACCGTGACCGTGTCCCCTGCTCATGGTGCTGTTGGGATTGGTGAATTCCTTTCCGAGCGCATTGGAGACCGCCTCAATGATGGAATTGCTGCTGAAGGTCGCGCCGCTGACGGTTGCTACGTTGGTATCCTGTGCAGCTAGAATCTCGGAGATGACGCCGCTCTGTGCGCGGCTGAAAAACTGCTCGTCGTCCTGATAGGAGTTGATGGTGATGTCGGCGATTTTGCCGCCCTCTACCGTGACGGAAACATCGGTAGTACCGCGGAAGCCTGTTCCCGAACCGCTGTAAACGCCGTCGGTGAAGGTGCCGTTGCTTTGGGAACTTTGAGTTGTCTCCTCAGTAACTTCAGTGGTCGGTTCAGCCGCGGCTGCGGTCGACGGCTGCTTGGTTTCTGTCACGGCTGCCGCTGTCAGCTGCGTGCCGAGTGCGTCGGCTACCGCGTCGATGATGCCTTGACTGCTGAAAGTCGCGCCGCTGACGGTCGCTACATTGGTATCCTGCGCCGCGATGATCGCGGGAATAACCTTCTGCTCTGCCTGTGCGAAGAACTCGGAGTCGTCGCTGCTATGATTGACGGCGATTTCGGAGATTGCACCGTCGCTGACAAGAACAGTGACTTCAATCGAACCGCGGAAGCCTGTACCGTAGCCGACATAGCTGCCGTTTTTGAACTTGCCGGCTTGCGTTGCCGTTTCGATTGCAGCTGTTGCGGACTCGTTGGGGTCGGCACTGACAGCGGAGGATGTCGAGATTATCGGAAGCGTGCCCACAAAGGAGACGCCGGCGATTGCCGCTGCCGCGAGGGTACCAGAGACTGCCGCGACGGGTTCCGCATTGATATTGCCGCGTGCACACGCGGTCGTGCACTTCATACAGTCAATGCACTCGCCGGAGCGCACCTTGTCGTACTGATAAAGAGGGATGGACATGGAACATTTTCTGCTGCAGACTCTGCAGCTGCCGCTGCAGGATGCGGAATCCCTCTTGAGCTTGAATACGCGGAAATGAGAGGCGAGCGTGAACAGTGCCCCGAGCGGACAGAGATATTTGCAGAAGAAGCGCTCGATCAGCAGCGAGCCGATAATCGTGAGAAGGAGCAGCAGTCCCCCGACCGAAAGGAACATCGCCTGCGACGGGACGCCCTTCCAAGGGCTTGCATACATACCGAAAATAGTCCAGGGACTCCAGACGGTGTCTCCCGTGATGCCGAATGTCCACACTCCGATCACAATGAATAACAGCACGGCGTATTTCAGATACTTTAATACGCGGTCAACCTTTTGCGAGAACACAGGACGGAAAGGCAGATTTCTGCCGCCCAACCAGAGCAAATCCTGCAACGCGCCGAAGGAGCAGATGAATCCGCAGAAAAAGCGTCCCCAAACAGCGGTGACGATGAACACCACGGCAAGCAGGAGAATATTTGCCGCCTGTTCGTCAAAACGGAACGTACTGCTGAGAATGGATTTCCAGATAGCGCCGAGCGCTGAAAAAACGCTGATGAACAGTCCCGGGACGAGAATGAACGCGACGAGCTGTACTGCTGCCCGGGCAATCGCAATTGGAGGAATTTTGGATTTTCCGCTTGTGTTTGTGTTTTCGTTTTTCATATTGTCACTTCCTTTTCAATGAAGGCAAAGTGCGGTTTCAGTCCGTCTGTCACATAGACGTTGCCTGTTTTGTTGACAAATACCGCCTCTGCGTCCGCGCTGCGGATCAGATCAACCGCGCGCGGCAGAGAGAACATGAAAGCCGTTGTGCTGAGAGCGTCGAGCTTTTCCGCGCTTTCACCGACCAGCGTCACGCCTGCCAGCTCTGTCTGGGACGGATAGCCCGTGCGGGGATTGATGATATGATGATAGGTCTTGCCGTCCATCGTAAAGCCCTGCTCATACAGTCCCGAGGTGACCACCGCCTTGCCGCTGAGTTCGAGCGACGCGAACGAAACGCCTGTCTTTTCAAAGGGATTCTGGATGCCGACCTTCTGCGCCTCTCCCATGACAAAGATGGTGCCTCCGAGGTTGATGATCGCGTCGGTCACGCCGTTTTCAGAGAGAATCCGCTTGACCTCATCCGCGGCGAAGCCCTTTGCCGTCGCGCCGAGATCGAGCTTCTGCTGTTCGCGGCGGAGCATGATCTTGTTGCCGTTGATAAGGATATCGCGGTAGCTGACCAACTCCTTCGCTTTTTCCACCTCATAGAAGAGAGGAAGGAAATGAATCTTGATCGCTGTTTTCCACAGCTGAGAAAGCGGTGTGGTGGTGATATCAAAGATGCCGTCCGTCAGCTTGGAAAACGCGACGGCGCGCTCAATCAGAGCGCGTGTATCGTCGGATACGGTAACAGAGCAGCGTCCTGCGTTGTTGTTAATCGCGGATATCTCGCTTTTTGTGTCGTAAGCATTGAGCTTGTTGTGAAGCTCCGTCACTCTATCCTTCGCACGTTGGACAGCGTCCTCGTGGCCATCTTCAAAAACGGCTATGCGGCACACCGTACCCATTGCGAAAAATACTGTATCTATCCTTTGCCTTGTGACGGTCATGGGAATCATCCTTTCGGTTTTCTGAGAGAAGCATACCATGACTGTATGGAAACTGTTGGGAACAAATATGGAATCTGTGTGGAATCGCGCGCAAAAAAAGAGCCGACGCTTGAATAACGTCAGCTCTTGTAATGGGAATCTCTAAAAATTCCTTACCGCGCATAAGTACGAAATCTTCACGGCATAATCTTGCCAAATCTGTTCCCTAAAATAACTATTTGACAACAATGGTTTGCTTGCCCATTTGCTCGTAGCGTTTGGCGACAAGGCTTTTCTCAAAGGTGGAGATTTTTCCGTGGGTTGAATCCGCGAAGATGTAGTTGGTTTTATCGTAGCCAATCAGCACCAGACAGTGCTCGTGCATATACCACGGCACCTCGTCGCCCATCTTGGCTTCGGCGTTTTCATCCACATAGTTGACGATCCACTTGTCGAACACATACGGCTCGTCCATATCGGTCGTCGCCCACACCATGACGGGAACACCCTTGGAAACGTATTCCTCGCAGAGCGTTTCGAGCGGAATATCCTTTTGGTCATAAGCCTTGAGCTTCGACTTCTGGTCGCTGAGATAGCGGTTCATGCTCTTTGCCATTGCGGGCGCATAAACGCCCCATCCTCCGTAGGCGGTTCCCGCAAATCCGCTGTGCATGTCGGGCCCGTACTTGGTGCCGTCCTCGTCGGTGTAGACGTAGTGACAGTCAAGGTAGTTGTCGGCAATCGTGAACTCGTCCACCTTGAAGCCGAGAATCTGGAGCAGCATCGTACAGGCGTAGGTTTCGCAGCCTGCCTTCAGCTCCTTTTGCTCGATGACATGTACGTTCTGGATCATGTACGAATCCTCAGAGGACGTGTCCGCATCTGTGGAGGGTGCGGTTGCCATTACCTCCGTCTGCGTATTCCGCTTTCCCGAGCAGGTTTGTCCGAGGATAATGGAAATCACAATCAGCACAGCCAGAAAAACAGCTGTGGTGACGATGATGTTCCGCTGCCTTTTGGTTCTTCTGCGTCTTGCCTGTCTGCCTGTTCTTCTATTTCTATTCATTACTCAATATACCCATAAAAGCATGTCCGTATCGAATTGTCGGACACTGCCGCTTGTTTCAAGCGTTTTCCCGTTATTCAAAAATAATGGGAAGCTCGTACTCGTCCAGCGTGATGTCAATATTAGAGCTTTCACCCGAGGAGGACGAAGTCTTGCTGCTGTCGGAGCCGCTCTTTCCCTGCTGAGATTGCTGGGTCTGCTGTGACTGCTGACCTTCTCCGTCCTTGCTTTCGGCGGACTGTTCCCCGTCCTGCTGGATGTTGACAGCGCCGTTGTCAGCCGAGACGCCGTTTGCGGCAGCGGAGCTGCTGTCATTTTTGGTTTTGCTGTCGGACGAACTGTCCGCCTTTGAGGAGCTGTCGTTCTTGGAGGACGCTCCTTCCTTGGACTGAGCGTCCTTTGCGGTTGATTGTGTGGCAGTGGTTGTTTGTTCTGTCTTTCCTTCCTCTTTGTTTTCACCGCATGCTGTCAGCATCATGGCGGACGCCGCGAGCAGGGCGATGAGGAGTGCGATTTTTCTTTTCATAATGACCTCCGTTTGATCAGTGTTTCTTTTTCAGTCGGAACACTGCTTTTCTGTATCGGACGCTGCGGAACCAAAGCGTCCGTTTTGGAATTGTGACGGGAATCGTCTGACCGTTTCGGATGATATCCGTCAGGATTCCGATGATGTGTCTGTCGGTGATGCCGTACTCCAGTTGGCTTCGGTTGTCGCCGCACATAACATAGGAGCCGTCTTTTTTGATTTTCATGACACGGTGCAGCACATACTGCCCGCTGTCGCGTTTATAGAGCGGTACGTCAAAGCGTCGGATGGGACGGCTGAGCTTTTTTATCACCAGTAAATCACGCGGTTGAATCAGCGGATACATGCTGTCGCCGACGTTGGTGTAAATCAGCTGCCCCTTTTCGGAGATGACATCTTCAAATTTTCGTGTCGGCATGAGTTGCTCCTGAAAATGCGGTCAGGTAATCAGTAAATCACATGACCGCAAAAATCATTTATTAGTTTTTATTGTGACCCGCAATCGTGATAATCAGGTCAAGAACCTTGAGGTAAAGCCACAGAACGGTGAAGGAAAGACCAAACGCCGCCTGCCACTCGTATTTTTTCGGCAGTCTGTCATTGACAACGTGGTCAATGGTGTTGAAGTCGCAAATCAGGAAGAGCGCGGCGATAATGATGAAAATGACGCCGAAAACAATGCTCAAAACAAAATTCTGACGCAGCGCGGCTATCATCGGCTGTGTAAAGGGAATAAAGGAACCGATGAAGGTAAACAGCGAAACGGCTATGACCGTGATGAACAGCGTCAGCATGACCATCCGGAACTTCTTCGTCACGCGGATGATGCCCGTGGAATACAGGACTGCCATCACCACGACGATGAGCATGGTGATCAACAGTGCGAGCGCGCCGAGATATTCAAAGCCTCTCAGCACCTTGAAAACAAGGAATGAGATGAAATAGCCCTGGGTGACGCAGTACAGCGCGCCTGTTACGGGTGTTGTACCGCGCGCGAAGAACGCGAGAAGCTGGAATATAATTGCCAGAATCGTCGCGCCGAGCAGAGCGAAAATTTCGTACATGTAAAGCGATACTTCAAAGCCCTTGATATTGAAGTTGACAAGCTGACCGCCCGCGAGCGTTTTCGCGAGAATCAGCTGCAGAAAGATTCCGACAACGCTGAACAGCAAAAAATAGATGGTTTTTCCCGTTATACCGCCGAAGGTTGCGGCGTTATCATCCGCGTACTCGTTAACCTTGTCGAGCCGGCGCATGACGGGATTGGAAGCGAGCAAAGAGCTTTTCTTCTTTGTACTTCCGTTGTTGGTTGTTCTCATAACTGTTGACTCCTTTCTTTGGACAATTCTTATCAGTTGAAAATAATAGGCAACTCGTAGGGATCCTTGGTCGGAACAGGCTTTTTTGTCGTTTGCGGCTCTGTAGTAGGCTGCGGATACGCAGCTTTTTCTCCGATGTGCCAGATGTTTTCATATCCCGCGATATTCATCTGGATCTCCGTTGCGTCGGAAATGTCCAAGCCATCGCCGTTGATATCGGCTCTCAGCTCGATTTTTTTGTCGGAGTCGTCCGTTATTTCTGCCAAAACGCTTTGGATCGTGGTTACATCCTTGACATCGACAATGCCGTTGCCGTCAGCGTCGCCCCTGAGGTAGGTGCTTTCCGCAGCGGATGCGGCAAAGGCGAGCGCGGAAGTCAGGCAGAGCGTTATCAGTGAAGTGAGCAGGATGCCAATAATTTTTTTATATGATTTCATGCAAAACCTCCCTTTCATAATATTATCCTTTATTATACTACATTTTTCAAAATAATGATACCCCTTTTGATGTAATTTTTTTGTATTTAAAATAGTACAATCCGCACAAAAGCGCGGATTGTATGGATTAACCCCAGATTGCCTTGCCATCTTTTATGGTAAGTTCAAATTTGTCGGTGGCGCTGATGCCCCAGAAGTGGCTTCTCATCATATACGCCTTATAGTCGCCATAACCGTAGCCGGGAAGCTGCGCGTCCACGTCGCAGATGTACCATGTGCCGTCGACCATGACCTCTGTCCAGCCGTGAGGCAGTCCCGAGGTGGTGCCGATGCACATTCTCGTGCGCAGGCCCGCGATTTTCGCGAGGCAGGCATAGGCCGCCGCGTAGCGGTAGCAGTTGCCGCTTTCCCTCTGATAGAGGTCGATCGCCAGAGGAGCGATATCCGATGCCTTCTTGGGATGGTCATAGGAGCGGCGGTACGGGAAATTCTTTGCCATATAGAGGAAGCCGTACTTTTGTCTTTCATAGCGGGTATTTCCTTTGCACTTCTCCATCATGAATTTTGCCGCGAGCTTGATCTCCTCGCTTTCGCAGCAAACTCCGTCCTCTCCCGCGTATGTCCAGCCCTCGGACGAGGAGCCGACGATCGCGTCCTTCTGCACCTTGCCGTTTTCATAGTAATAGAGCTTTCCGCCGATTCTCTGGTAGCCGCTGCGGAAATGTCCGTTTTCAAAATAATAGGTGTTGCCGCTGTCGGTCACGTTGCCGTTTGCGACAGCTCCGTTAATATAGAAAACCGTGTCGTCGATGTAGTCGGTAATCGTGTTGCCCTTTTCGTCAAGGCAGCGCAGCGTATAGGTGTAAAGGTGGTTCGCTTCTGCAGCCGCGTCGGTGTAGCATGTACCTTCAACTGCATCGCTCAGTCTTGCCCATCCGCTTGTGACGGTTCTTCTGTAAAGACGGTAGGAGCTGACGCCCTCTACGGCTTCCCAGCTGACGGTGTAGCCCTTGGCAGCCTTTACGACGCTGTTGATCACAGGAGGCGCGATGTAGCGGTGAACAAATCCGGTTTTGTCATAGCCGCTGACGAAGTCTCCGCTGCCGTCCAGACAGCGGACGGTATAGGTCACGGTCTGAGAGCTTTTGAGACCCTCATGCGTGTAGCTTGTACCCGATGTATTGCCGAGTCCCTTCCAGCCGTCTGCAGTGAGATAGAATACGCGGTACGCCTTTGCGCCGCTGCATTCTTTCCAATAGAGCGTTACGGAGCCGCTGCCGTTTTCCGCAGCGCTGATTTTGGGAGTTGCGACATAGTAGAGCGACTTGCCCTCGTTGTAGTAGCTTGTTTCCTTGCTGCTGTCGGCGGTGATGCTTCTGACGGTATAGCTGTATGTTTTGCCGGACTGGGCGGATTTATCGGTAAAGAAGCCCTCGGCGGTTTCTCCGACGCGCGACCAGCCGTGACTCGCGTCCTTGCGGTAGACGCGGAAACGCGCTTCGCCGGGGAGTTTCTTCCATTCGACGTCAACGCCGTCAACGCCGCTGCTTACGCGCGTGATGACAGGCGGCGCAAGATAGGTGTTCGTCCAGCCTTCCCGGTTGAAGTCGCTGACAAAGTCGCCGTTCTTATCAAGACAGCGGACGGTATAGGTGGTCGTTTGGTTGTGTTTGAGTCCCTTATGGGTGTAATAGGTGTCGGAGGTGGAGGCGATTCCGTGCCATTCACCCTGTGCGTCGCGGTAAAAGACGCCATAGCGTGCCGCTCCGCCGCAGGCTTTCCAATATATCGTCGAGCTGCCGTTTCCGTTTTCAATCTCCGTCACAACAGGCGTCGCGACAAAGCTGATGGACTTGCCCTCGTTGAAATAGCTTGTTTCCCTGCTGCTGTCCGCCGAGATACATCTGACGGTGTAGCTGTAGCGAACGCCCGACTGCGCGTTGTTGTCGTCAAAGGAAGTGCCGGCCGTCTCTCCGATGCGCGCCCAGCCGTGGCTGTCGTCCTTGCGGTACACTCTGTAGCGCTCAGCACCTGCGCACTTTTTCCAGTTGATCGTCACGCCGTTTTCCGTGTGCTGCAGCGAGGAAATCACGGGAGGCGCAAGATAGGTGTTCGTCCAGCCTTCCCGGTTGAAGTCGCTGACAAAGGCGCCGTCGCTGTCAAGACAGCGCACCGTGTAGGTGTAGGCTGTGTTGGTTTTCAGCCCTTTTACGGTGTATTCGGTGTCTGTTGTGGTGCCGATGCCGTGCCAGCCGTTGTCATCGTGATAGAATACGCCGTAGCGTGCCGCGCCCTTGCAGGCGTTCCAATAAATGACCGAGCCGTTGTTGATGTTATAAATCTCCGTCACAACGGGAGTTGCGACAAAGGTGATGGATTTTCCGTCGTTATAGAAGCTTGTTTCGCGGCTGCCGTCGTCCGTGAGTGTGCGGACGGTGTAGGTGTAGCGCGTGCCTGAGGACGCGCTCTTGTCTGTAAAGGTCGTGTCTTTCGTATCGCCGATACGTGCCCAGCCGTGACTGCTGTCCTTGCGGTAAACGCGGTAACGGCTTGCGGCGTTGCTCTTGTTCCAGCTGATTTTCACTCCGTCGGACGCGGCGGAAAGCGAATTGATGACAGGCGGTGCGATATAGGTGCAGCTCCAGCCGTCGCGGTTGAAGTCGCTGATGAAATCGTAGTTTTTGTCGAGCGCCCTGACGGTGAAGGTGTATTCCGTCTCGTTTTGCAAGCCCTCATATTCCATACTCAGTGAGGTGGTTGTCGCGATTCCGTGCCAGCCGCTTGCGTCACGGTAAAAGAGTCCGTAGCGTGCCGCCTTCGGATATGCCGACCAATAGACCTTGATGCCCGTGCCCGTACAGGAAAAATCTGTGATAACGGGATAATTCGCGCCCGTTTCGTCCTCTTCGCTGATTGCCGCGCCTACCTGCTGCTCTGCCTGAACGGAAACAGGCAATTCTCCTGTTTCCGCCGCGAAAGCCGCCGTTGCCGTGCTTGCGGCAATCAGCGCCGCAGCAATTGCGACAACATAATGCTTTTTCATAATGGTGCCTCCTGTTGATGAAAATGAAAAGCTTTCCGGTAATTAAAATATTATCCGTATAAAACCGCTCGTTTGTTCATATAGTAATACAGAAAAAACAAATGGGAGCGATATTATGTCAAAATTCAGAATCTACGCGCCGACCATAGCTCTACCTCTTTTGTCGGGAGCCGCCATCGGCTTGCTGACCTCCGGCTCAATGGACTTCGATATGCTCAAAAAGCCGCCGCTGTCTCCGCCCGCGATACTCTTCCCCATCGTCTGGACGATTCTGTATGTACTGATGGGCGTGTCTTACGGGCTGGTGAAGGACAGGAGTACGCCCGATTCCACCGATTCACTGGTCTATTATTTGCAGCTCGGCGTGAATCTGCTCTGGCCTGTGGCGTTCTTTGTGCTGAAGTGGCGGCTGTTTGCCTTTTTTTGGCTGCTGCTGCTCGACGCGCTGGTCATTATCATGGCGCTGCGGTTCTGCCGCAAGGACAAAACCGCGGGTCGGCTGCAGATTCCGTACACCATCTGGGTGCTGTTCGCCACCTATCTGAACTTCGGGGTCTGGATTCTCAATCAATAATTATTGACAAAGCGGTGGTCGTTGACTGCCGCTTTTCAGCTGAGGAAGCCGTTGATGATCTGTTCCTCTGCCTCTGCCTCGGTGAGTCCGAGTGTCATCAGCTTGATCAGCTGGTCGCCCGCGATTTTGCCGATCGCCGCTTCATGCACGAGCATTGCGTCGACGTTGTTCGCCTCAAGCGAGGGAATCGCAAGAATCTTGCCGCTGTCCATGATGATCGAGTCGCACTCGGTATGACCGCTGCAAGGCGCGTTGCCCGCGATGCAGGCGTTGAATGTCTGGGAGGAGGTATCTCTCGCGACCGAGCGTGACACGACGTCGGCGGTGGAGCCTTCCCCGTTGAGAGAAACCTTGTAGCCGCTGACCGCCGTCTGGCTGCCGTGCGTCATCAGGCGCTCCTTGATGAGCAGCTTTGCGCCCGCTTTCAGCTCCGCGATGGTCATGCGGTCGGTGGAGTCTACGCCCTTGATTTGCTCCATCTCCATCTCCATCACGCCGTTTTCTTCCATATAGACCTCGGTGACGGGATTGAGGATCCGCTTTCCCTCGCCGCTGCCCGAGCCGTAGTGCTTCTCCACGTACTTGATGCGGGCGTTTTTGCCGACGTAGAAGCGATGGATACCGTCGTGCTGCGAGTCGTGGGCGCCGCAGTTGTCAATGCCGCAGCCCGCGACGATCGTGACGTCGCAGTTGTCGCCGATATAGAAATCGTTGTAGACCGTCTCCTTGATGCCGCTGGCGCTCACAACGACGGGAATATGAACGTTTTCGCCTTTGGTATTCGGTTTGATGAAGATATCGATTCCGGAGCCGTCCTCCTTGGAGCTGATATCGATGTTATCCGTGGTGTGTCTGCCTGCGAGCTGGCTGTTGACACGGAAGTTATACGCACCCTTCGGTTCGTCGTGGATATCGGCGACCTCGGAGAGAATCATCTTGGAAATATCGTCTAAGCCTAACATGGGATCCTCCTTATTTCAGTCTTTCGCAGGCGTCTACCGCCGCGGCTGTGCCGATCAATGCGGGCAGAATCTCGTCCGCGCTGCCCTGCTTGCGGATTCCTCCGTCCGTGAGCAGGACGATTTCATCGGCGATGCGGAGAATACGCTCCTGGTGGGAGATGATGATGATGGAGCTGTCCTTGATCTGGCTGCGCATGTTCTCGAAAATACGGATCAGTTTCTGGAAGCTCCAGAGGTCAATGCCCGCCTCGGGTTCATCAAAGACGCTGAGCTTCGTCTGACGCGCGAGCAGCGTCGCGATTTCGATGCGCTTGAGCTCGCCGCCCGACAGGGACGCGTTGATTTCGCGTTGGATATAGTCGCGCGCGCAGAGTCCTACCTCGGAGAGATAGTCGCACGCTTCAGCGACGGAGATATCCTTGCCCGACGCAAGGCGCAGCAGGTCGTGGACACGGATGCCCTTGAAGCGGACAGGCTGCTGAAAAGCAAAGCTGATGCCGCGTTTGGCGCGCTCGGTCACGGACAGGTCGGTGATATCTTCGCCGTCAAAGAATATCTGACCTTCTGTGGGCTTTTCTATTCCCATAATCAGCTTGGCAAGTGTGGACTTGCCGCTGCCGTTGGGACCTGTGATGACCACAAAGCGGCTGTTGTCTATTTTCAGGTTCAATCCGCGTAAAATCGGCTTTTGCCGTCCGTTCTCCTCTACGCTGAAGGAGAGATTTTTGAGTTCCAGCATACATTCTTTCTCCATTTTAACATAATCAAAATTCACAATATTTTCATTATATAACATTGTTTACCAAAAAGCAAGGCTTTATGTACAAAAAACAGACGGACAAGCCGCCTGTTTCTTTCTTTTTCATACATCCTCCGCCCTGTCTTTCAGGCGGATTTCAAGAATATCCCCCAGTTTGATTTTTTTGCCGTCCGTCAGAATGAGCATTTCGTCAAAATAATCTATCCGACGTACCCTGCCGTGAAGCGTGACATATTGTCCGCCTTCCTTTCGTTCATCGGGCACAAAATAGGTGATTGCCGCCGAGGGCTTCTCGATGATGCGCTCCTCCAGCAGATGGATTTGAAGGTTCAGCTCACGCTCTGTTTCATCATCGGGAATAATGCGTCTGTCCGTCAGTCTGGCGGTTTCGCTGATAGCGGCGTCATAGCCCGTGAGCGCCGCAAAGGGTGCGAATTGCGCTGCCCGGTCATGCAGCGGCATGGGCTGCCGCTTTTTGGATTGGTAGTGCGGAAGATGCAGAATATCGCTGTAGCTGTCCTGCTGCATATTATCCTCCTTCCTCACGCGCTGTGACCGCCGATTTGCCTGTTGCGCTCCTTGGCGGTAGCGCCTTCTTTGAGATTCATTCCCTTGAGCACGGCGTTTTTGCCGTAACGCTGCCGCAGGGAAAGAACAGCCCTCTGAATCTCTCGCTCTTTTTTACTGTCCTCCGCCGCGGGAGCGTCGAACAGGCTGAGCTGCGTCGCAACGCTGATTTGCGGTATCTCTGAAGCTGGAACGGTATGGTTCGCGACGATATACATGCGCCGTACAAGCAGGTCAGGGTTGACGATGCGCGAAAAAAGCCTGACCGCCGCTTCCGTGAAGCGCTGGCTTGATGAAGTGAAACCGCCGAGGTTTTCAGAGCCGTGGGTGCGCTTGGGCACGGCTCTGCCGTAATGATCATACGTCACCTCGCCGCTGAACTTTTGTCTGAGATTTGCGACGTCATAACCGACGGTCAGTACTACCTGATCGGTTTTCAATCCCTTCCGCACCAAATCGAGCGCGAGCTGCTCCGCCATCTCGCGGATGATCAGCCGCCCTTTTTCAAAATCATACGGTTCCGCGAGTACCTGACCGATGCTCAGCGAGGTACTCGCGGGCGTATAGGACTTGATTTCCGCGATGGTGCACGGTTCCCAGCCCCACGCGTGGTCAATGAGCAACTCGGCGTTTTTGCCGAACAGCTGATAGAGCAGATCCTCGTTCCTGATTGAGCAGCGCGCGACGTCGCCCATCGTGAACATCCCGTAGCGTGCCAGCTTGGAGGCATATCCCTGCCCGATGCGCCAAAAGTCGGTCAGAGGACGGTGCGACCAGAGGTGTTTGCGATAGCTCATTTCGTCCAGCTCCGCGATGCGCACGCCGTCTCTGTCCGCCTCAATATGCTTGGCGTGGATATCCATAGCGATTTTCGCGAGATAGAGGTTCGTGCCGATACCTGCCGTGGCTGTGATGCCCGTGCGTGCCAGCACGTCGCGGATGATTGTGTCGGCAAGCTCCCTCGCGGTCATGCCGTAGGTTTTCAGGTAATCCGTCGCGTCGATAAACACCTCGTCGACCGAATAGACATGAATGTCCTCGGGTGCGAAATACTCCAGATAGACGCGGTAAATCTGCGCGCTGACCTCCATATAGCGCGCCATGCGCGGCTTGGCGATGATAAAATCCACATACATCGCGGGATAGTGATCGAGAAAATATTTGAAGTGAGAGCCTCCCGTGAACTTGCCCTCGGGCGTTTTGGAAAGCCGCAGGGCGTTGACCTCTTTGAGCTTTTGGTTCACCTCGAACAGCCTTGCCCTGCCCGGAATACCGTACGCCTTGAGTGACGGCGATACCGCGAGACAAATCGTCTTTTCGGTGCGGCTCTCATCCGCAACTACCAGATTGGTGGCAAGTGGGTCAAGTCCGCGTTCCACGCACTCGACGGAGGCATAGAAGGATTTCAAATCGATCGCGATATATTGTCTGCCGTTCATATGCTCACCGTCCTTTTTGTTACATTATAGCACGTCTGTTCGATTATTTCAAGCGTTTAAAAAGAAAAACCGACAGATTTTTCTGTCGGTCAAAAAATTATTCTTCGATAATGCCGTTTTCGCGAAGCTTCGCGATCACATCGTCCACATCAGCGGAGATTTCTTCATACGGTGCGTTGTATTTGTCGAACATGGCTTGTTTGATCTTTTCGGGGGTGGTGTCCCTGCGGAGCTGTTCGATAATGAATCCCGCTGTTTTGTTCGCTGTGGCGACTCCCGGAAAGACATTTTTATCAAGCGAGACGACTATCAGCGAGTCGTCCATATTTTGGGCGATCATTTCAGATTTAAGTTTCATGTGTTGTTTCCTTTCTTCATTGCGCGGTATGCCGTCAATGCGGCTTCCTCTGTTATGTTGCAGCCAAGCGACCAGAAGCGAACCATGCGCATCGTCTGATTGAGCAGTGCCAGCACGCGCTGCATTCCTTCTGTGTGATGCGGAAGATAGACGCGCTGATAGAGTTCTAAAAAGGCTTTGTCCTTTGCCGGCGGCTCGATATGATTCTCCGTGTCGCGGTGCAGTACGCAAATCGCTTTGACGGGAAGGCTGACGTCCGTGTTCAGCCCGTATGTACCCGACCACGGGGTGCCGCAGGCAAAAACGCCATTCTTCGTCACTTGGATCAGCGGCTTGTCGTCGTTGACCATCACAATATCATGCTGACCTTGTAACGCCTTTCGCCAGAGAGCGGTATGTGTCGATTTTCCCGTGCCGCTGGGAGCGATAAAAATATAGGTTTCTCCGTCGACGGCTATCGCGGAGCCGTGAAGCAGAAAAATGTCATATGCGCAGAGCTTTTCACAGATGGCACGGTAGAGCGCGAGCTGTTCCGCATAAGGGGCGCTTGCAGGATAATCCAACAGACTATGCTCATGTTCAATGTCCTCTTGTGTAATGTTGAGCACAAACAAGGGAGCGTCTTCTGTGAAATAGCTTGCGCAATATTCTTTTGTGGAATAATACGAGCAATTTACCTCAAAGGCAATTCCCGCAAGTTTCATACGGAAGCTTTCCATCGGTCAGATAAAGCGATTCAGCTTTGAATCATAGCGATAATCTACCGCGGAAAGCTTTTGTTCAAGCTCCTCGCGATTGACATTTAAATCATCGCACAACAGGTCGAGCGTACTGTAATAATCGCGCAGCTTTGTGTTGACATAGCTGAGCAGTATCATCGGATCATTCGGAAGCATGTTGTCACCTCTGTTTTTTATCGGCATAAATGATTTCCTGTGTTGATTCCTTATGTTGTATTATTATATCACAGCTTTGGCATGAAATCACTAGTTTCAGAAAAAAATTTTTGAAAAATTTTAAAATAAGGGTTGATTTTTTTATTTTTATTTGTTATAATAACTAACGGTTTATGGAGAGATGTCCGAGCTGGCCGAAGGAGCATGATTGGAAATCATGTGTACGGTAATCACCGTACCAGGGGTTCGAATCCCCTTCTCTCCGCCAATAAACACGCTTTCGGGCGTGTTTTTTCATTTTAAAGCAGTACGGGCGCACCGATTCGGTGCGCCCTGTTTTGTCATTCGCTCAGTTCCCTGAAGGTGTATCTGCCCGCGATGCCGTCCACATACAGCCCTCTGACCTGCTGGAACGTCCTGACGGCGCTCTCGGTTCTGGCGCCGAAGTCGCCGTCAAAGCCGCCCGTGTCGTAGCCGTGACAAATCAGAAAGCCCTGCAGGACGCGGACGTAGTCTCCGTAATCACCGCGTTCCAGATTACGGACGGCTTTCTCGGTCTGTCTGCCGAAAATGCCGTCAACCTCCAGATCAGCGCCGTAATCGTCGTTGAGAACGGTCTGCAGCGCCTTGACAAGCGCTTTGTTGGTTTCATAGCCGTAGATGCCGTCCTTCGCGATGCCGCAGTGATAGCTTTCGTTCAGCCAGCGCTGAACCTTCTCGATTTCCTTGTCGCAGGGTTCGGGAATGTCGCCGTCAAGCAGCGCGCGGTTGATAATGATGTCCGTGTCGCAATTGCCGCTGATTCCGCTGATATCTCCTGTTTCGCTGTTCTGCCAGATGTCGCAGCCGAGTGAATACGAGCCCGACCACTGCGCCAGCCAGATGGAATAACGCGACTTGAGATAGTCGTAGTCAAGATAATTGTAAAACCAATTCAGATTGGAATACACACCCGCGCGGTAGCCGCCCTTTTCAATGGTTTCGCAGAAGCGTTTTGCCATTGCGGTGAGCTTGGTGCTGCCCATAGAGGTTTGCCACGCTTCCTCCATGTCGAAATAAACGGGCAGGTCGATCTCCCTGCCGTTCAGTACGGCAAGACATGCGCGGGCTTCCTGCTCCGCGTCGTCAACGCCGTCGGCGTAGCTGTACCAATAGATGCCGACCTTGATGCCTGCGTTGCGGCAGCCGCGATAATGCGTTTCAAATTGACTGTCCTTCTGCGATACCTCGCGTCCGTAGCCGGCGCGGAGAATCGCCGCGACGATGCCGTCAGCTTTGACAGCGTTATAGTTCACGCCGCTGTTCCATGTGGAGATATCCACACAATCTACCTTCATGCTCAGTCCTCCTTTGTCTTGTCTTCCACGTTGTTTTTCAGGCGGCTGACGATTTTGACGAGAAAATCGGGCAGCGGAATACCGAGCCGCTTGAGGTTCTCAAGAATCGAGATCAGTTCGTTGATAATCAGCCAGATGGTGACGATCATGCCGAAGCAGTAGTTGACCTGCAGCGAGATGCCCACATTGATCAATGCGGAGGTAATGAGATAATCCACTGCTATTCCCACCGCTACCAGAGCGATATAGCCGACCTTTTTGATGATTCCCATCACACCGCAGCGGCTGTTGAGCGTTTTTTGGCTCCATGCAGCCGCCATGCCCGAGATATAGTCGAGCAGCATGACCGCGATCATCACGCAAAGCGGAATCATCAGGACGTGAAAGTATGCCGCGACTGCGCCGAGCGCTGCCGCGAACAGTGTCTGCGTCAATGTTTCTTTCATTGTGTTTTTCCTTTCCTCAGAGATGTGACAGGTGGTTCACTATATGCCACAATCGGTAAAAATTGCATAGATGTATGCAATTTCCGGGAAAATCGCGGTTTACAAAAAAGAGAAGTGTGATATAATCATAATATGACGCAAAATGAAATCGGTGCAAAAATAGCGCGGTCGGAAGCCGCGCCGGGAGTTGCCATGAATCAGGAAATGATGGATCTGCGCGTGTACAAAACACGGCGCAATATTAAAAATACATTGCTGTCGCTTCTGGAACAGAAGCCTTTGGAGGACGTGACTATCACCGAGCTGTGCGGCGCGGCGATGATCAACCGTAAAACCTTTTATCGCCACTATTCCGCAGTCAACGCGGTTCTGGCGGATATCGAAAACGACTTGGTGGAGGATTTTCTGCGCGTGATGCGCGATAAGGATACAAGCTGTCTGGAGGCGTTCAAAATTCTCGACTGTATTCAGGAGTTTGTGCTGAAAAACAAGGCGACGCTTGAACGTATTACCCGTCTAACGCCCGATATGTTCAGCAAGGGAAAGCTGCGGGATATGCTGCACCACACGCTGCGTATTTCGGTCAAGCGTCTCCCCTATGATTTTTCTGCCAAAGAAACGGAATACATTTCGCTCTTTATGGTCAACGGCACGCTCGCCCTCTATACCGACTGGTTCAAAAACGGCTGTACGGGTGATCTCGACGCGCTCACGACCACCGCAAAGCGGCTGATTGCGCAGGGGTTGCGGTTCTATCAGTGAAGCGAGAGCCAGTGCTCTGCCGTGACCGCTTCAAAGCCGCGCGGCGAGAGCATGGGCATGGCGATTTTTTTCTTGGTTTGTTCGGTTAAAAGCAGGTGTTCGGAAAATTCCGCACCTGCTTTTTTGATATCTTCGAGATATCTCTCGCGCTGACGGACGGGCTGCGGCACCACGAACAGCTCTCCCTCGGGACAAAACAGTGTGGTGTATTTTTCACATCCGAGCAGTAAATCAAGCTGTTTTTTCAGCGGCTGATACTGCTCCTCCGCGCTGACAAATCCGCAGGAGGAAATCACGACAAAATGCTTTTCTTTCAGGCTTTCGTCCCGCAGCGTATGGAAGGACGGGCGGCTGTCTAACACGTTTCCCTGATAGGGCTGCATCAGCGGCAGACAGCGGTCGAGAAACGCCTTAACCTGTGAGGGCATGCCGAAGAAATAGAGCGGAAAGCTGAGGATGATGATATCGCTGCGACGGACAGCAGCGAGATTTTTCTCCATATCGTCGGGAATCACGCAGTGCCCGGCGCTGCTTCCCCAGCAGGAGAAGCAGCCGCGGCACGGCTGAATATCGCTGCGGTACAAATCGATTCGCTCAACCGAAGCCGATTCGGGAAAACCGCTGAGAAAGGCTTTGGCAACGCGCAGCGTATTGCTGCGCTCTGTTTTGGGGCTGCCGTTGAGCAGCAGGATTCTGCGATTATCCGTCATAGACAACGCTCCTGTCGATGGTCGTAAAAAGGAGGTTCCCCTTGGCTCTCGGCTCTCCGTCCACGCTGATCAGCGCGGAGAACTCGGACGCTGCCGCTGTTGCACGGACGACCGAAACATGAATGGTCAGCTTATCCCCGGGAATAACGGGACGCAGAAACTTGAAATCCTTGACCTTTAACAAGACGCTCAGCTTGGTTTCATCTGCGGCGGTGTTCTCGGGTTCAAAGACAAGGCTGCACAGCTGCGCAGCGCTTTCTATCAGAAGCACGCCGGGCATGACAGGCGTTTCGGGAAAGTGTCCCGCAAAGTACGGCTCGTTGACGGAGACGCATTTGATTCCCGTCGCCGATTGATTCGGCTCCCACTCCGTGACGCGCTCTATCATCTGGAACGGCGGACGCTGCTTGATTCTGCGGTTGATTTCGAGTAGGTTCATCACAGGCTCAGTCCTCCGTCCAGAATAATCGTCTGCCCTGTCAGATAGCTAAAATCATCCGAACAGAGCGCACAGACGGTTCGCGCGATTTCGTCCGCGCTGCCGAAGCGCTTCATGGGAATTGTTTTGAGATATTGCTGTCTGAGGTCGTCGGGAATACTGTCGAGCATTTCGGTTGCGATGAATCCCGGTGCAACCGCGTTGACGCGGATGCCCTTGGGAGCCAGCTCTTTAGCCATTACAGCCGTCATGGAATTGACCGCGCCCTTTGTCGCGCTGTAGACCGACTGTCCCTCGACCGCGAGCACCGAGCTGACCGAAGAAATGTTGATGATGACGCCCTGCTTTTTGCTCAGCATCTTGAGCGCCGCCTGCTGGGCGCAATGGAAATAGCCCTTGATGTTGATGTCGAGGCTGCGGGAAAGAGAATCCTCGCGAATCAGCAGTAAATACGCGTCGTCCACTACGCCGGCGTTGTTGACGAGAATGTCAAGCTTGCCAAAATCCTTGACAGCCGCGCGGAACATCTGCTTGACCGCGCTCAAATCGGCGGTGTCCGCCTGATAAGCGACCGCCTTCCTGCCGAGGGCTTCGATCTCCGCGACGGTTTTTTCTGCCTGTTCCGTGTTGGAGTGATAGTTGACGGCGATATCGCAGCCCCTGCGCGCAAGCTCCAGCGCACAGGCTTTGCCGATGCCGCGTGAGGCTCCCGTTATGAGAGCGACTTTATTGTCTGACATTTCCATCACTCTCCTCTGCCCTTCTGATTATTACGGCGGAATAGCTGCCGCCGAGTCCAAACGATACCGCCAAAATGTTTTTCATCTCAGTTGCCTGCACCTTCGTCGGCACAGTTCCGTTTGCGCTTATTTGGCAGCATGTGACAGGTTCCGCGCTTCCGCCCAGAAGCTCCGATGCAAACGCAGCCTGCAGCATCGCGGCGGCGGCTCTTGCTTCACCGTATTTTTCTTTTACGGAAAATACAGGAATCGTAGCAAACAATTCACGATAGGTTTTGATTTCCAGATCATCAATGACGGGACTGCCGTTTGCAAAACCGCAAACCGCGTCAATTTCGCCGAGAGAAAGACCTGCGTCCTGACACGCCTTTTTGATGACATCCCTGAGCGCCTGCTCCGAACCGACAACGGTATTGCTTTCGACCGCGTGATGTGCCGTCGCTGTTCCGGCAAGCTCCGCGAGAACGGTCGCTCCGCGTTTTTGTGCGCTTTCTGCGGATTCGAGTACCAACGTGACGGACCCCTCGCCGAGTCTGATACCGTTGCCCTGATAGGGCGTTCCGTCGCCGAGTACGCCGAGTGTCTCATAGAGAGAGGTTTCAATATCGCTGTTTTCATCGGTGCCGGCGGCAAGAATGACGTCCGCAGCGCCGCTTTCTATTACATCGGAAGCAAAGCAAAGACTTTGCAAGCCCGCTTGCACACTATTGGCAATTGTGGCGTTATATCCCATTGCGCCGGTAAAGATGCTGAGATAGCCTCCTGCCGCGTTATAAACGGTATTGGGGAACGCGAACGCGCTGCCTTTTTCGACGCCGTTTTCCACGACGTTTTTCTGGAAATCCGCGATTTCCTTCATCGGACCGTCAGCGGTGCCGATCACGATACCGACCGCGTTGGCATTCTGCCCGTCCATATTGATTTGCGCGTCCCTGAGCGCCTTTACGCCGCTGAGCAGCTGTAGCTTGCTGAATCGGTCGAGCTTGCGGTAGAACGCCATTTTTATATTCTGTTCCTTGAAATCGGCGTTGTCAATTGTAAACTGCTTTCCGATACCCGTGATGACAATTTTTTTACATGCAGGTACAGCGGCAGGTTCCTTTTGCTGTTTGGAAAAGATGATAGAAGCATTGGTACCGCCGAATGCGAAGGAATTGGACATGACGGTCTGCATTTCCTTTTCTCTGCTTTGATTGGCGACAAAATCGAGCGCTCCCGCTTTTTGCGCGAGTTTTTCCAAATCCGCATCGCTGTAGCCGATGGTCGGCGGTACGGTGTTTTCACAAAGAGCCTTGACCGAGAAAACCGCCTCGATCGAGCCGGCTGCGCCAAGACAATGTCCCGTCATGGACTTTGTCGAGCTGACGGACAAATCGGGATTGCCGTCAAACAGCGTATGAAGCGAGAGAAACTCCGCTTCGTCGTTCTTCGCGGTACCCGTACCGTGAGCGTTGATATAATCGATCTCGTTTGTGCTGACGCCCGCGTTTTCCATCGCGCGCGAAATCGCGCTCATTTGCCCCTTTCCGTCGGGACGCGGTGCGGTGATGTGGTACGCGTCGCTGCTTACGCCCGATCCGAGAATCTCGCAATAGATTTTTGCTCCTCGCTTTACCGCATGGTCATAGTCCTCGACAACCAGTACGCCTGCTCCCTCTCCGAGCGAGATGCCGCTGCTGCGGTTAAACGGTGAGCAGGCGTCCGCATCGAGCGCCTTGAGCGCGTGGAACCCGCTGAACGCCAATGAGGAAAAGCTGTCGGTACCTCCCGCGAGGAAGCAATCTCCCTTGCCGGCGCGAATCAGATCGCACGCGTATGCGATACTGATGGTTCCGGCGGCGCAGGCGTTGACGATATTCGCCGTCACGCCGTCAAGTCCGAAATGTGCGGACACATTGTTGGCTATCGCGGATGCGGGCATTTTGTAAATATCGCTTTTTTCACCCTTGCCTGTATTTTTGATGTCGGAATAGTACTTGTCGATGCTTGCCGCTCCTCCGACGCAGCTGCCGAGTATCACGCCGATGTTCTTCTTATCATCCGGTATAGACGCGTCCGCGACGGCTTCCTCTGCTGCCTGAATACAGAGCAGAGAAGAACGGTCAAGCGTATCAGCGGCAAATTGCAGATCGACCTCCGCGCCCTTGTGCGCGTAACAATTGGCAGTGTTGACGCTCCTGACCTCCTGAATCGCAGAAACACCTGCCGTCAGTTTCTGCCAGCAGGTGTCCACATCATTGCCCAGACCACAGACAAGACCGAGTCCTGTTACAACAATTCGTTTCCTCTCAGACATCATCAGGCTCCCTTGTTTGCCTCAACAAAGGCGGTCAGACTCTCGATCGTCTGGAAATTCTCACGGGGAGCGCCTGTCATGTCGATACCGAACAGTTCGTCGATGCCCGCGATGATCTCAATGGAATCAATGGAATCGAGTCCTATGTCCTCGCCGAACAGCTGTGAGTCAAATTCAAGCTGATCCTCGGGGATTCTCAGCGACTCTACCAGCATTGTCTTGATTTTCTGTGCAATTTCAATATTCATTTTTCATTACCCTTTCTTATCTTTATCGGAAAATGATATCCATTTACTTATTATAACGGTTTTCAGATAAATTACAAAGGGCAATATGCGTCGATATGTATTTTATGCTACACTATTCGTTCTTTTGTTGCGTATTATCCTGTTTCTGCGGCATTTCTCCATTCGGAAAGCCTTTACCGCCATCCTTGCCGCCGCCCTGAGAGCCCATCTTGGAAAGCGTCAGGTCGGACGCGTCAACTTTGTCCTCAGATTTCTGGGTGTCGGTGGTGCTGCCGAGTTTGCCGTTCAACTGCTTTGAAATGCTCTCCGCGCGTTTTTCGCAGAAGGCTTTCAGGGTGGTGACGGCTTCGTCGAATTCGTCGAGCGTATAGAACGCGGTCGGGTCTTTTTCAACGTAAGGACGAATCATATTGTAAACGCGCTCGATTTCCTCGGTGCACTTGCCGTTGCTGAAGAAATTCGCGAGCAGCTCATTATAGTATTGATGGTACTTCTCTAAGTAGGCTTCATTGGAAACGATCGCGTTCCACAGCGGTCGTTTTTCCTCGGTCGTTCCCGACAAGGGTGAATCAATCGCCCAATTTGCCGCAGAGGTTGCGTCGGAACCGCCCTGGAACCCGCCAAACGAGAGGTTGTAGTCCCACGGAAGGATGGAAACCTTTCCGTCGTTTTGATAGAGATAGTAGTTGTGGAGCATGGTGCCGGTGTAGCTGTCGTAGTTCAGCACGAAATTATGGGCGACGAAGTAGCGGATGACCTCGTCCATGTTCCAGTATTGTTCAATATTTTCACCGCTGTTGAGGGCTTTGATTGCGGCAATCAGCTCTTTTTCATCGTCCTCGGAGACGTCGTTTTCCTCGTTGTCAAAGATGTCGGAATAGCTGTCGCGGTTATCGTCGGAGTATACCAAATCGGCTCCGCTGCTGTCGCCGTCCATGCCCATCGGACCGCCTTGCGGTCCGCCGCCCTGAGGCATTTCGATTTCGCCGTCGCTGTTGGTGGGAGGCTGGAAATCACCCTGCGGCATTTGTCCGTCACCAGACGGAGGGTTCATTCCGCCTTGCGGCATCTGTCCGTTGCCCTGAGGCATTTCGATTTTACCGTCGCTGTTGGTGGGAGGCTGGAAGTCGCCCTGAGGCATCTGTCCGTCGCCCGACGGAGGGTTCATTCCGCCCTGCTGCATCTGTTCATCACCCGACGGGGGCTGCATTCCGTCCTGCTTTTTGTCGGGACCGCCGTTCGCGTTGTCCAGACGTTCGGTTTCGGGCTTATAGAGCGCGCCGTCCGAGGACTTGCCGCTGCGCTCCAGCATGGAATCCGACACATCCTCTATCGCAATATACAATCCATGAAGCTCACCGTTGACGGAAAGCGCGACGTAGCTTGTCAGCGAAGCGCTCACGCCTGCCTCGCGCATGATCCTATAGGACAGGTAATCCTTCATGTAGGTGGCATCGGACATGATATTGTTCAAATTGAGCTTGTCCAGTCCCTGATAGGTCTGTCCTTTTTCATATTTTCCGAAATTGATCTTGAAGCTGTAGCGGTCGGAATCGGAGGAAGCCACCTGAGAAAGAGAGGTGTTTCCCTTTGTCGCGAAAGATACGTTTTCGATCTTTTCGCCGTCAATTGTCACATCAGCTTTGTATTTGGTCTTTTCAAGCGGATTGGCAAGCAAATCCTTCCAGTCGTCCTCTGCAAGCTCGACGTTGATTTCGTGGACAGTGCTTGTGTCACACAGCGTATCCGCATAGCCGGCGGAAGCGGTTTTCTTTTCGGGTTCATCTGCGGTTTCCGTCTGTGAGGACGGGCTTTGACTTTGACAGCCTGTCATACAGACGCCGAACAGCATCGCAAAGGACAAGAGGATTGCGCCGATTTTTCTCATGGGAAACACCTTCTAAATCTTTTGATGGGTCAAGAATAGCACCGTAATTTGACGGCTGTATGAACGCGGCATGAATTTTCTGTTATTTTTCGATTTTGTAGCCGCGGCGGATAACGGTTTTGATTTGTTTTCCGTTCGCACCCAGCGCTTTGCGGAGGTTTCGCATATGGGTATCAAGCACGCGTTCATCGACGTCGCTGTTATAGCCCCATACCATGTCCAGCAGCTTTTCACGGCTGATGATCACGCCCTTGTTTTCCATCAGCACTTTTAAAATACCGTATTCCCGCGCGGTCAGCTTGACCTCTTCCCCGTTGCAGATCACCATGCCGTTGTTGGGATTCAGCGAGAGATTGCCTGCGGTGAATACCTTGGAGCGTACTAAGCCCTTGGAACGCTTGATCAGCGCGTTTGCTTTTTCATAGAGAACGGGCAGCGGAAACGGTTTGACAACATAGTCGTCACAGCCAAGCGCGTAGCCGTTGAGGATATCGCTTTCATCGGCGCGCGCGGTGATGAACATGATCGGGACGTCGCTGTTTTGCCGCATTTCCTTGCAGATCTCAAAGCCGTCCAGCTCAGGCAGCATCACATCAAGAAGCAGTAAATCGTAATGATTTTCATACGCCTTTTCCAGTCCGATTTGTCCGTTTTCGGCGACCTCGACCTCATACAGTCCTTTTTCTTTCTTGGTAAAATAGTTGACTACCAGCGTTTGGATGTTTCTGTCATCCTCCACCATCAAAATCCGATACATATGTTCACATCCGTTCCTTTGTTATAGCTCCATTATACGACAGGTTACATAAAAATACAATACGAATATTGCGCCTTTACGTGATTTATGGTATGATATCGGTAAAAAGCAACGGAAGTGATGAAATGTTCAAGGTGATGTTTATCTGCCACGGCAATATTTGCAGAAGTCCGATGGCGGAGTTTATTCTCAAAAAGATGGTATGCGAACGCGGTATTGAAAAAGACTTTTATATAGCTTCCTCCGCGACGAGCAGAGAGGAGATCCGGGATGGCAGAGGAAATCCCGTTTATCCTCCCGCAAAAAGAGAACTGGCGGCTCACGGTATTTCCTGCGAGGGCAAGCGCGCGGTACAGCTCACACGAGAGGACTATGAGAAGTATGATTATCTTCTCTGCATGGACGGAAACAACCTGCGCAACGCAAAGCGGATCGTCGGTCAGGACAGAGAAAATAAGCTGCGGCTGCTGCTTTCCTATGCGGACGGCGGCGATATTGCCGACCCGTGGTACTGCGGGAACTTTGACCGGACGTATGAGGATATTGTCAGAGGCTGCGAGGGATTTCTCAGATACCTTGGTTATGAAAAATAAACAAACAAAAAGGGAACGGATGAACCGTTCCCTTTAATCATTCAAGTAATGGAAATTACTCTTCTCTCTTCTTTCTTGCGAGGAAGATGATGCCTGCAGCTGCGAGCATAACGCCGCCGAACAGGAATACGAGAGTCTCACCCTCACCGGACTTTACAGAGCTTGTGCCTGTGGTGCTGGTGGAAGTGGTCTTGGTTGTGGAAGAAGAGCTGCTGGAGCTGGAGCCGGAAGAGCTGGAACCGCCGGAGCTGGAGTTGCCGCCGGAACTGGAACCGCCGCCGTTACCGCCGTCAGGATTTTTCCAGTCAACAGGCTTGCCGGATTCCTTGATAGCCTTCTGAATGTCAGCGGAGGTCAGACCAAGAGCCTTTGCAGTATCATCAAGAGTCTGCTGAGCAGTCTTGCCGTTAAAGTTGAGCGCGTTGGAGAGACCGTCCTTACCATCGGACTTAATGAAGGTTAAGAGCATGTCATAAGGAGTGGTGTCAGCCCAGTAAGCGGTACCGATAACATTACCGATGGAGGTGATGAGCTTTACGGGACCGTACTTGGAAGAATCCTGACCTTCCCATGTGCAGACATAGCTGAGCTTGTTGGAGTCAACGTTGTTCTCAACTGTCTCAGAGGTCAGAACGCAGGTGGAACCCATGATGCTGGAGTCAAACAGCATATCGCAGGTCTGAACGCCCCAGTCGCCTGTGAAGTTCAGGCTGTACTGCTTGCCGGACTCAATCGAGATGCCCTTGTCGTCGAAATCATAGGACCAGAGGTTGTCGCCCTCGTCCTCACAGTTACCCTTCTTGGAACCCCAAGCAAAGGGAGCGTCGCCGCCGTTATGTGTGCCAACATAGCAGGTAACCTGCTTTGCGGACTTCCATACGCTGGGATCAAGCTTGAAGTAAACCTTGTTGCCTGAGCCTACGGTAGAACCGGAATCATCAGCAGCCGCTACGGTAGAATCATCGGCAGCAGCAACAGCGGAATCGTCAGCAGCAGCAACTACGGAATCATCAGCAGCCGCTGCAGTTTCTTCTGTTTCAGCAGCGCTCGCAACAACAGCAGTTGCGGAAACCATCATTGCAGCAAGAATAATGCTTGCAACTTTCTTGAACATTTTTTTCTCCTCCTAAAATCGTTCGTTCATCCGAGAAATATAATCTCAGTAAGTACATTATACAATAAAAGTCATAAAACTTCAATACCTTTTGAAATTTTTTGTTCTACCAATTTGCACAAGGTTCTTTGCTAAGATTCATTTGTTTTTTATAATTCTTTGTAAGTATTTACTATATTTAGTGGTTGGGGTTTATTTCAGCATACTATAGACAGTTTCCTTGACCAAAGCAAGTGCTTCCGCTATCTTGCTCTCGTCCTTGGCTCCCGCCATTGCCATGTCGGGTTTTCCGCCTCCGTTGCCGCCTGCCGCCTGAGCGACCGCTCTGACAATTTTTCCCGCGTTGGCTCCCAGTGAGAGCGCTTCCTTGCCGACGCCTGCAGCAAAGGTGACCTTGCCGTCGTTCGCAGACGCGAATACCGCGACAACATTTCCGCTCTTATCCTTGGCGCGTCCGCACATATCGCGGAGCACATCCGCGTTGGCTCCCTTGACGGTGCCCGTTACGATGGTGACGCCGTTTTCGGTGACCGCGTTCTCAAAGAAGCTGTCGAGCTGTGCGGATGCCAGCTTTGCGTTGAGGTCGGCGATCTCTTTTGCCTGCGCTTTGATCAGCTGCTCCGCTTTGCGCACGCCCTCAACAAGCAGCCTTGGATTTACCTTCATGATCGTTGCCGCACCGATCATCATCGCGTTTGCCTTGTTGATGTAATTGAGAACGCCCTTTCCTGTGAGCGCTTCGATTCTTCTGACGCCTGCCGCGACGGAGCCTTCCTGACGGATCTTGAACAGTCCGAGGTTGGCGGTGCTTGCGGCATGTGTGCCGCCGCAGAACTCGACCGAGAAATCATCAATGCTGACAACGCGGACAACGTCGCCGTATTTTTCTCCGAAAAGCGCCATCGCGTTGAGCTTCTTGGCCTCCTCGATCGGCATCTCGCGGACAACAACGGGAATCGCCTCGAGAATCTTCTTGTTGACGAGCTCCTCTACGTCAAGCAGCTCCTGTGCAGTCATCGCCTCGAAGTGGGTGAAGTCAAAGCGGAAGAAGTCGTCAGAGACCATCTGACCTGCCTGCTGGACATGGTTGCCGAGCACCTCGCGGAGCGCTGCCTGCAGAAGATGCGCCGCGGTGTGGTTGCGCATGATATCGGCACGTCTGTCCTCGTCTACCTGCGCGCCGACGGTCTCGCCTACCGCGATGCCGCCCTCCTGAATCACGCAGGAATGCAGGAAGATATTGCCCGAGGGATCCTTGGTGGTATTTTCGACTTCGATGTTCAGCGCGTTTGCGGTGATTACACCCGTATCGCCCACCTGTCCGCCGCTCTCAGCGTAGAAAGGTGTTTTGTCGAGAACGACAACAACGCTCTCTCCCTCGCCTGCGGTCTCAACTCTCTCACCGTCCCTGACGATCGCGGTGATTTTCGCGTCGCAGGAAAGCGCGGAATAGCCGATAAACTCAGTTTTGGCAATATCGGAAAGGTCGGTAGTGTCGGAAATCCACGCGTCGGCTCCCGCGTTCTTTCTCGCGCTGCGGGAGCGCTTTTTCTGCTCCTTGAGCAGCTCATAGAAGCGGTCGACGTTGACCTCGATTCCCTTTTCCTCGAGAATCTCCCGGGTCAGGTCGATCGGGAAGCCGTAGGTGTCATTGAGCTTGAACGCATCCTCTCCGCTGATTTCCTTGATATCCTCGCGCTCAATCAGGGACTGGAGCATCTTGAAGCCCTGGTCGATCGTCTTGGCGAAGCTCTCCTCCTCGACGCGGATGACCTTGGTGATGAACTCCTGTTTCTCCTTCAGCTCGGGATATGCCGCGAGGTTCTCCTTGATAACGGTGTCGCAGACCTTGTAGAGGAACGGTTCCGTGTAGCCGAGCAGTCTGCCGTGACGTGCCGCTCTTCTGAGCAGCCGGCGCAGAACGTAGCCCTTGCCCTCATTGGACGGCATGACGCCGTCGCCGATCATGAAGGTTGTCGAACGGATATGGTCGGTAATGACGCGCAGCGAAATATCGCTCTTGGGATCTCTGCCGTACTCCACGCCCATGATGTCGGAGATGTGCTTCATGATGTTCTGAACGGTATCGACGAGGAACAGGTTATCCACACCCTGCATGACGCAGGCAAGACGCTCCAGTCCCATGCCCGTATCGATATTGGGATGGTCGAGAGGTGTGTAATTGCCCTTGCCGTCGTTCTCAAACTGGGTGAATACGAGGTTCCAGACCTCGACAAAGCGGTCGCACTCGCAGCCGACGTGACAGTCGGGCTTGCCGCAGCCGTGCTCATCGCCGCGGTCAAAATAGATTTCGGAGCAGGGACCGCAGGGGCCTGAACCGTGCTCCCAGAAATTGTCTTCCTTGCCGAGTCTGACCATGTGGGACGGGTCGACGCCGACTTCCTTTGTCCAGATGTCATACGCCTCGTCGTCATCCTGATAGATGGAAACGTAGAGCTTGTCCTCGGGCATTTCCAGTACCTTGGTAAAGAACTCCCACGCCCATGCGGTCGCTTCCCTCTTGAAATAGTCGCCGAAGGAGAAGTTGCCGAGCATCTCAAAGAACGTGCCGTGACGCGCGGTGATGCCGACGCGCTCGATGTCGGGCGTGCGGATGCACTTCTGACAGGTTGTGACGCGCTTGCGCGGCGGCGTTACCTCGCCCGTGAAGTATTTTTTCATCGGCGCCATACCGCTGTTGATCAGAAGCAGGCTGTTGTCATCCTTCGGAACAAGCGAGAAGCTGGGAAGCCTGAGGCATCCCTTCGACTCGAAAAACTCCAGGAATTTTTCTCTGAGTTCATTTAATCCTGTCCACTGCATTGTTGATTACTCCTTTTATTCTTGCTTGATTGATATGTTTAATCCGCTTTCTTGCGCAGCAATGAGCCTGCGGGAATCGGTTTGTCAGCTTTTATGATTAATCTCTCCATCGGATGCGGCGCGCTCTCTACCGCTTCTCCCTCCGCGTTCGTCAAGGAAAGGCAGACTGTTTCAAAGGGAACGCCGTCGGGCGGCAGAATGTCAAGCGTATCGCCGACGAGGAACTTGTTGCGCTGCGTGATGACGGAGGTTGTTTTATCAAGGTATTCCTCGCAGACGGCAACCTGATTGTAATGTCGGATGTAGCCGCCGCTGTGCACCGCCTGTCCCGGCTCTCCGCCGAGATAGAAGCCTGTGCTGTATTCGCGGTGGCTGATCTTTTCCAGCTCCTCGCGGATCCACGGCTTTAAGATAAAGTTTTCGCCCTCAGAGAGGTAGTCATCGATCGCGTGCCGATAAGCGTTGACCGTGACAGCCGTATAATAGGCAGACTTTGCCCTGCCCTCGATCTTGAAGCTCGAAACGCCTGCCGCGACCATTTCGGGAATATGTTCGATCATGCACATATCGCGGGAATTATAGAGATAGGTGCCGTCGCTGTCCTCCTCCACGGGAAAGAACTGTCCCTCGCGCTTTTCCTCAAACAGATGGTACTTCCAGCGGCAGGGCTGCGCACAGTCGCCGTGATTGGCGTCCCTTCCCGTCAGGTAACTTGAAATCAGGCAGCGTCCCGAGAACGAGACGCACATCGCGCCGTGCACGAAGCACTCGATTTCCATATCTTCCGGAATCTGCGCACGGATTTGTGCGACTTCGCTGAGCGGAATCTCCCTTGCGAGCACCACACGCGACGCGCCCAGGTGATAGAGCGCATTGGCGGCGGCGGAGTTGGTGACGCCTGCCTGTGTGGAAACGTGCCTTGCCACATTCGGCGCGTACTGCTTTGCCATCTCCAGCACGCCGAGGTCGGCGATGATGAACGCGTCCACGCCGCAGTCCTGCGCGGCTTTCAGAAATGCAGGCAGTGCGCTCAACTCATGCTCGCGCGGCAGCACATTACAGGTCAGATAGATCCTTTTCCCCATGCCGTGCGCCAGTTCGCACGCTTCACGCAGTTCGTCTGTATCAAAGTTTTTCGGCGCCGAGCGCATTCCGAAAAGCTTGCCTGCGAGAAAGACCGCGTCCGCTCCGTAGTGGAGCGCGGCACGCAGGCAGTCCATATCGCCCGCAGGTGCGAGCAGCTCAGGCCGCTTAATCATCGATGTACTCCAGATTCGCCTCGTGCTCATAGATGGTGGATGCGTAGTAGGCGTTGCCGTACTTGTCGTGGCAGAAGAAGTAGTAGCTGGTATCGTAGGGCTTGAGCGCCGCCTTGATCGCTTCCATACCCGGGTTGCAGATCGGTCCCGGCGGCAGTCCGTCGCTGTCATATGTATCGTAACGGCTCTTATAATTGGAAGAAACGTCGGATGGCAGCGCTTCCTCGCTGCGGTAGGGGTAGTATTTGGTGGAATCCAGACCGAGCTTGGAGACGCCCATCGAGCTGTCCGCGTCCAGACGGTTGTGCAGAATGGAGGAAACGTAGTACATATCCTCTTTATTCGCAGCTTCCGCCTGAATAATCGAGGCGATGGTCATAATCTCGTCAAGACTGTAATCTGTTTCAAACTTGTCCATGACCTTATGCACGGAATAGAGCTTGTCGTAGCCGAAGTCCTGCTTCTGGTACATTCTGTTTTCGTAGTTGTTCAGAAGCTTATAGATAATGCTCTTGGGATCGTCGTTCTGGTAGAACTCATACTTATCCGGATAGAGATAGCCCTCGAGCTTATAATAGCGCTCGGAATTGTTCTTGATATCGGAGAGAAAGTCAAAGTCCTTGTCAAAATCCGTGGAGCTGCACAGACGCAGGAAATCCTCTTTGTCGCTGAGCGCCTTTTCCTCCACGAGCTTGTCCGCAATCTCGACGACGCTCATACCTTCGATGATGGTTACCTCAACGGTGTCGGTACGGCGCGAATTACCCTGAAGATTGGAAATGATCGCCTGATAGTCCATGTTTTTAGTCAGCTCATAGCTGCCCTGCGAGAAGGTGTCGGACTTTGTCAAGGTCGCATACATGCGGAAGTAATCAGGCTCGCCGATAACGCCGTTCTTTGCCAGCACCTCCGTCACGCTGTCGATCGTCGGATCCTTCGGGATATCCACCGTCACGGTCGCGTTGTCATCCTTGCGGTTGATCGCGAGCAGATCGTTCATGCCCGTGATCAAAAACACCGCGATGGCGCTGCCGATGATCGCGACAGATACCAGCCATGCAATGCGGAAAACGCGTCTGTTACGTCTGTTGCGTGCTTTCAGCTCGCGCTTCTCCTCCTTGCGGATTTTCTTGAGGGAGCGTTTTGATTCACGCGCAATCTGGTGTTTGACGTCTTCGCCGCTGTAGGAGCTGATTTCCTCAGGCTCGGAGCTGCCTCTCACACCGTCGTCGTCATAGTTATCGCTGATATTCAGACGAAAGCTTTCCGCCTTGCGGCGGCGCTGCTCCTCGAGCGAATTGAAATTGTTGTCGTTACTCATAAACTCATTCCTTTATCTGATAGCTACATACCCGTTCGGTTGATAAATCGTTCTGTAATCAGAATATCCACCGCTCTGTCATAGACGCCGCGCGGCAGCTCGCTGACCGTACATTTCGCGTAGCAGATGCCAGCGGTTATGCCGCCGAAGCGGCTGAGAAACCGGTCGTAATATCCCTTGCCGAAGCCCAGCCGATACCCCTGATAATCAAAGCTCAGTCCGGGGACAAGGCACAGTCCCGATGAAAAGTCCCTCACCTGCTCGCACTTTTCGGGCACAGGCTCGGGAATGTCATATTTTCCCGGAGACAGGTCGTCGTAGGATTTTATGAAATAAAAGTCCATTTCATTCGTGTGCGCGGCACACTTCGGAACCGCAACGCGCTTTCCCTCTGAGAGCGCCATTTTTATTATCTGCTCGGTATCGCACTCAATATTCCCCGAGATATAGGCAAATATTGTGTCACAATCCGAAAATTCTTTTATGGAAACAAAACTTTCATACAGCTTCCTGTCCATCTCCCGCTTCAATTCGGGAGAACACTCCGTGCGGTATTTGCGGAACTGCGCTCTGAGCGCGCGTTTGCGCTCCCTGACATTCATCAGAGGCATTGCATTGCCTCAATGACGCTGTCCGCAGCGGCACGATCCAGCGCAAAGCTGACGATAGCGTGACCGAATTCGATCGAGCAGCCGGCGCCCTTTGCGGTGATCACATGTTCGTCGATCTCGACGTGTGCGGCAGTATAGTTCGCTCCCTTGAGCTCATTTTCAAAACCCGGGAAGCAGGTCGCGTTTCTGCCGCAGAGTATTCCCAGATGACCGAGAATGGAAGGCGCTGCACAGATCGCTGCGGTCAGCTTGCCGTTTTCATAGCAGGACTTGACGCACGCAATGACCTTTTCGCTGCGCTCGAGGTTGAGCGTACCGGGCATTCCGCCGGGAAGAATCACACCCTCCATATCATCGGGGCTGATGTCACTCAGAACGATGTCGGACTTTACGGTTACGCCGTGAGAGCTGGTGACATATTCGCCCGTCACGCCGACGGTCTGTACGCTGAGCTTTGCTCTGCGCATCACGTCCAGCGTTGTGAGCGCTTCGGTTACCTCAAAACCTTCCGCAAGAAACAAATAAAACATATGAATACTCCTTTCAATTCAATGTGACGCCGATAAAGGTGTTATCGGGCAGCCGGTTGTGTCCGAGCGGCGCGATCATGCCAAAGGGCAGGTCGCCGCCCGCGCTTGTCAGTATATAGCGTTCCGCTTTCAATGCCGAAAGCAGAGTTTTTAACGAATCCAAGTCGCGGTATACCGTGTAAAGCACGGAAGCTGTGCCGTTTTCAACCTCCGCGATTGCCAGCGCGTCGGAAGAAAACAGGGTTTTCGCATCATAAACCGCATAATAGTCCATCGCGAAGCGGATGAAGTCTTTATTCCAAAAAAGAAAATTATTTTGTCTGCAAACCCGCTGCAGTTCATCGGTGTCGGGAAAAACGGGATCCATCTCGCTGTAAACGCCGAGTTCCTCGTGTTTCAGCACAGTTTGCGTGACGCGGCATCGGCTTACATAGCCGAACTGCTCATAGAAACGGTATAGTCCCGCGTTTGACGGGAACAGTACAGAATACGCGTCTCCCCTTTGCTCTGCGTCCGCAAGAGCAAATCGCATCAGCTTTCGCATGACGCCCTGTTTGCGAAAATCGGGATGCGTTGAAACACCGCAGAGATAGTGTGCGCGCTTGCCGTTGAGCCGGCAGTCAACACAATAGACAGCGGCAATGATGCGTGTTCCGACAGTCGCTTTATAGGCATGAACGTAATCTATTGTTCTTTCAAAGAATAATTCTGCCGCCTCCGGCTTTTCTTCAAAGCAGCACAGCCATAATTCTTTCAATAAGGGGATGTCCTCCCTCACGGCTTTTTCAAAGATTACCATTTGGGTGCTCCGTCGTAGCGGTCGTAGATGATAGCGGGATGATAGGACAGCTTTGCTTTTCGCAAGCCCTCAAGTCCCAAATCCTCCTCGCGGTTGATGTAGCGGTAGGCCAGCAGCCTCTTGGCGAATTCAATGTTGATCACCGCGTAGCTGCCCTCGTAGGCGGTCAGCGCTTTTTCAAAGTTGATATCAAAGCAAATCGGCGATATCTCGCTTCCCAGAGCCATTGCAATTGGTTCTCCGCTTACATAGAGCAAAACGCCGCGCATTTGAAACGTCTCGAGATTATCAAGCGCTTCTGCAATAATAGCGTATTCCGTGTGGTCGATATGGCGGATGGCGTTTTCCTCACACCACAGCCGCGTTACCCGGAGCGCATCGCCCTTGTTTGCAGACGTGATGTCAGCCACCAGAACGTCGTCGTAGGTTCGGAAAAAGCGGGAAATATGGTTGCGCTTGGCGTGATATTTTTTGCCCCTGAGATTCGCCAGATCCTCAGAGAAATAGATGTAATCCTGCGTCGTGTCGCTGCGCTCAAACGTGAAGCGGCCGGGACAGAGAGTCTCGAGTCTGTCGCGTTCCTTTTGCGAAAGATAGCCAAAGCATGCCTGCTGTCCGCGCTCCTTCGCGTCCTGAAAAATACGTTCGACCGCGCCTTCAACATTCTTGCCCCACGGCATGCAGTAGCCCCAGATCGAGCCGTCGTCGCGGAAATAGACCTTGATCAGCGTGTCGTCAACGACCGCGACCTTAATCTCGTATTCTTTTGACCAGAGGTAGGC
Organism: Ruminococcaceae bacterium P7; assembly: GCA_900100595.1. Taxonomy (GTDB): domain Bacteria; phylum Bacillota; class Clostridia; order Oscillospirales; family Acutalibacteraceae; genus Ruminococcoides. Next base: position 13,477 of record FMUA01000010.1, on the reverse strand, counting down.
GGCGACAAAGTTCGCTTCACAGCCGAGCGCCTCGGTATCATTATAATAATGTCGGTATTCGGTGATTTTATCTTTTTCAAGATATTGAAAGTCTATCATAAAACTCCCTTGAGTTTGTTTTCGATTTCCTCGGCGATCTGTCCGATCGGCTTGATATCGCCGTCAGAGCAGCAATTGATTATTTGCCAGCTGCATTTTTCAGCGGCATAGAGAGCGCTTTCGCGGCAGCTGAGAAGGAATTGAAGGTTGCTCTCGTGCAGGTCTTTTTTGGAGTTGTCGCCGCAGTAGCGCTTTTCCATCAGCTTCTGCGACACCGCAGGCTCAACGTCAAGATAGATAACCGCGTCGGGGCGCGGCAAGCCGAGCTTGTCGTATTCAAAGTCCTGCTGCCACGCAATGAACGCGTCGCGTTCGGACGCAGGCACCTTTGCCATCTGATAAATAATATTTGAGGTGGCGTAGCGGTCGCAGAGAAAAACGGTATCAGCCGGATAGTCCTTTTTCCAGAACTGCAGGAAGCTCGCAACCCGGTCGACCGCGTAGAACGCAGAGGCTGCGTAGGCGTTGACGTCCGCAGGTTCCTTGCCGAAGTCGCCGCTGAGGTACATTTTCACCAGAGCGGAGCTTGGGTTTTCATAGTCCGGAAATTCGAGACGTCTGACCTGTTTGCCGGCGGCAAGCAGCTTTTCATAGAGCAGCTTGGTTTGAGTTGCCTTTCCGCTGCCGTCAAGTCCTTCGATGACGATGATCTTTCCCATGCTATTCTCCTCTCCTGTACTTTGCGCGAACCTCCTTCGCCTTTCCGCAGCTCATCGCTCCCTCGGGACAGGGTCCGAACAGGCAGGACGGTCCGCAGTTTTTGAAAAGGTGCGGCGCGACCTCAAGACAAAGCAAGAGCATCTGCTCCGCAACCTCGCGGATTTCCCACTGCGCGCGGTTGCAGCAGCGGTGCGCGAAAAAGTTTTGCAGGCTTCTTGCGTTGAAGGTACAGACGATTTTAGTGGTAGAGGCGTTCGGCAGAATAAAGCGCGCGTCCTCATTTGCTTTTTTGACAAAAGCGGAAAACTGCTTGGGCTTCTCGGCCTTGAAGCGCTCCATGACCGCGGCGTCGTCATCATTGCTGTCTCCCGTCAGCCCGCGGATATATCCGGCGGCTAGCGCGTCGCGGATTTCTCGGTACGCTTCGGTCTGCTGTTCAATGACACGGTTAAATGCGGCGAGCGCCTTTTCGTTTTTCGCGATCTCAGGCGGTGTGACAAAATCGAATTTCGTTCCGTCAACGTAGCGCTGGGACTGCTGACTGTAGGAGGCGATGCGGTGACGTACCAGCTGATGGGAGCAGGCACGGGATATTCCCTCGATGCCGAATGTAAAGGAAACATGCTCCGTTGGACTCGCATGACCCAAATCCGCCAGCATCTCAATAAACGACGCCGTCTTTTCCTCGGTCAGTCCATCACGGATATCCTCGATGCCCGACGGCGAATAGCAGAGCTTTGCCGCCATTGCAACCGTTTGCTCGGGATTGGGCGTGTAATTCAGCAGCGTAACCTTGACCGCCATACAAAAACCTCCCTGTTTTTACATCATTACAGATATTATCACATAGTTATTGCTATTATAGCATCTTCATCCGCGGTTTTCAATACTTTCATTTGAACTTTCTCGAAGAAGTTCAGCGGAAATACAAGGCATTTTCCGACGTATTTCCAAAACAGGCAAAAGAGAAGCCGACCTTGTCCGGCCGGCAATTCTTTGATGATCCGAGAATCATCTTTTTCTTTTCTATGTATAATGTCATTCCATGATCTGCATGTTTTATTGTTTTTGAGGTTCCCTTAATATAAATCCTTAATAATCTCAACGCATTTTTCCGTTCCCAGCACGCCGCTGTCAAGACAGACCGCGTAGTTGTCGGTTTCACCCCATGAGGTGCCCGTGTAAAGCTCGTAATACGCTCTTCGCTTTTTGTCCTTGTCGTGCAGTCGCTTTGCGGGCGCTTCCTCACGCTGACCGTAAACGGATACGATCCGTTCCGCGCGTTTTTCGTCGGACGCGTGAATGAATACGGACAGGCAATCCGCAATATCGCGCAGTATAAAGTCCGCGCAGCGGCCGACAATTACGCAGGAGCCTTCCTTTGCGAGCCGCGTAATGACGTCCTTTTGTGCAAGCCACAGCTTGTCTGCGTCGGACTGTCCGTCGTAGGTTCTGCCCGCGAGTGCGTTGTCGTACAAGCTGTCTGACACGGCATACTCGCCGAATTTTTCGACATATTCTTTTGCAAAGCCCGTTTCCACCGCGATTTTCTCAATCAGCTCACTGTCATAGCAGGGAATTCCCAGCGCGTCGGCGACCGCTTTTCCGATGGTTCTGCCGCCGCTGCCGAATTCACGGCTGATGGCAACAACTCTGTTCGCCGTCGGTGTGACAGGTTCTGCCGCATCTTCTTTTGATTCCTTGATGATCGAACGCTTGAAGCGTGCATAGAGAATTGCCGCGATGATAAAGGAAACCGTATCTGTCACAGCCTGCACCCACATCAGACCTGTCACGCCCCAGATAGCGTCCATCGAAAACGCGAGCACATTGAAGATGACGCCGAGACGCAGTACAGCGAGCAGGAGTGAGGTTTTCCATTTGCCGACCGCCTGAAAGACAGAGTTATACATATTAAAAAGGCTCATTCCGATAACGCACCATGACCAGCAGCGCATAAAGGCTGCCGCGACGCGGATCGTTTCCTCGTGCGGAGTAAAGATTCCCGCGATAAAGGTAGGAAAAAGCTGTACGATTATCAGGAAGATTACCGAAAATACCCACAATATCTTAAACGAGAGGCTGCATACCTGATGTACGCGTCGATAGTTTTTCGCGCCGTAGTTGAAGCCGATCAGCGGCATGACGCCCTGCGCAATGCCGATACTGATATGCAGCGCGATGGTGCCGCATTTGGATGTGACGCCGTAAGCGGCAGAGAGAATATTGCCTCCTTCGTGACCGAGCAGCAGTCCGTTGAGCACCGCAATCGAAACCGATACCAGCAATACTGAAATCGCTGCGGGAATACCGACCGCGCAGGTATCGAAGGCGACCTTTTTCTCCAAGGAGAAGTACCCGGGGTTGACGGTCAGAACCGTGCTTCGCCTGATTTTCAGCAGGATGAAGAAGAAATACAGCATCGAGATGATGTTGGATATCATTGTGGCAAACGCCGCGCCCGAAACATCCATGCCAAAACCGAACGGCATCGTGATCGCTCCGCCAAGCAGGGCGTCACCCTTCTCGAAAATGAAAATCGGATCGAGAATGATATTCATAATTCCGCCGAGGGACAGTCCGATTCCCGCTTCCTTTGTCTTGCCGACCGCGCGGACAAGATGCCCGAGCATCAGACTCGCGACTGTCGGGATACCGCCGATCACAAAGACCCACAGCAGGTATCTCGCCGAAAAGCTGAATGTAAAGTCATCCGCCTTGAAAAACGTGAGGATCGGCTTCATGAACACGCCGAGAATAACAGCCGGTACCGCTGTCACGCCGATGCATGCCCAAAAACCGAAGGAGGATGCTTTTTTTGCAGTGATTTGGTCATTTTTGCCTAAGCTTCTTGCGATAACACTGTTTGCGCCGATGCCGAAAAGGTTCGCAACAGCGGTCAGCAGGGTGAAAATCGGGAATGTGATGGAAAGTGCCGCCAGCTGATTCGGGTCGCCGATCTGTCCGACAAAGAAGGTGTCCGCCAGACTGTAGAGAATGACGACGATCTTGCTGATGACCGTGGGAACCGCCAGCTTCGCGACGGCTTTGCCCACAGGCATGGTGGTGAATAGTTCGTTTTTCTTTTGCATGGCTGCGCCTCTCTTATGATTCAATTTCCGCGTGAAGTCCCGTCAGGAAGCACTGCACCGCAAGCTCTCTGCTCTTATTCAAATCCGCGTCCTGATAGTAGTAAAAATATCCCAGATCCTCCTGCGAAACATAGCCGTGGAGCGTCGCGCGGAACACGCGCTGCCAGTGAATACACGCTTCGTCACTCAGACCGTAGTCCGAAAGCAGCTTTATCGCGGTTTCGAGCAGCGGAACCGCCAGCTCCTTTTCAGTGTCGTCGTTGTCCTGCGGCATCGACATGATCAGCCGGTACAGTCCCTTGTTATTATGCGCGAACGAAAAATAAGCCTCCGCAAACGCCTTGACAGCTTCATCCTTTTCCTTTCCCTCGGTTGCGGCGTTCTGATTGTTGACAAACAGCGTGATGGCATATCTGAAAATCTGATGCCGCAAATCACGCGAGTTTTGGACGTGATTATAGAGAGAAGGCGTCTTGATGTCCAGTCTCCGCGCCAGCTCGTGCATAGAAATCCTGGATTGTCCGCTTTTTTCAATATAGGCAATCGCTTCCTTGATAATTTTTTCCTTTGTTAATCCTCTTGATCTCATTTTTACCTCCTGAACAGCAAAACTAATAGTGTTAGTCATTATAATACTAATACCGTTAGTTTGTCAAGCAGGAAACTTCCGATGCAGTTTTACAAAAAGCGGTTGCAAAATACAGGTAGATATGCTACAATATAATCGCTAAAAAGTATGCTAATTGCAAACTGTTTTCAAACATATTTGATATTAAATTAACAAAGTACGTGAAACAGGCACAGTTTGGAGTCGTGCCTGTCACAATAAAAAATCTTACAGGAGGATTTATAATGGTAAACCAACAGCATTACTTTGCAAGACGCTTACTGAAAAAATCCCTTTCGGTAACGCTTGCGTCGACCATGCTTCTGGGTATGGTCACCATCGGAAATGTGTTCGGCCCCAAGGCTTCAGCCGCCGAGATGTGGAGCGAGGGCGACTATGACTTAGTGACGAAGGATGACGGCACCATCCGGATCGAACATTACAACGGCACAGCCGCGAATGTGACCATTCCCGCGACGATCGGAGACAAGGTCGTTTCCGAGATCGGCGACCAGGCTTTTGAAAACAACGACGACATCGAGAGCATCACCTTCTCCGAGGGCAACGTCAAAATCGGAAGATACACCTTCAATGGCTGCGATCTGCTCGAGGAGATCAACTTCTCTTCCACCCTCACAACGATCGGCAATAATGCCTTTAACAACTGCCGTGCTCTGCAGTCTGTTGAGATTCCCTCTACCGTCAAGACGCTCGGCGACAGAGCCTTCAACGCGTGCCCGATTCTCACCGAGGTCAAGCTCAATGAGGGTCTTGAAAGAATGGGTAACCGCTTTATTGCAGGCACGCCCGTTTCCGAAATCTATATCCCGTCTACCGTAACATGGGCGGAGGAGGCGTTTGCGGACGCAGGTTTGCTGGAAACCGTAACCTTTGGCGAGGGAATCACCTCTATCCCCAACGATATGTTTGAGGACAACAATTCTCTGCGCGAGCTGACCATTCCCGACACCGTAACAAAGCTCGGAAATGATTCCCTGTGCCAGATGGGTGCGCTGGAATCCATCGTCATTCCCGACACCGTTACCGAAATGGGCAGCTATGTGCTCTACGAGTGCAAGAACCTTGCGAGCGTCACCATCGGCAAAGGCGTGACCACGATTCCCTACTGCGCCTTTACCCGCTGTGTAAGGCTGAGAGAAATCACCATTCCCGAGAATGTGACCACAATCGACAACAACGCGTTTGACGGATGTACGATGCTCTCCAATGTCACTCTCAACGAGGGCTTGACCAAAATTGGTGAACACGCTTTCGCGAACACCGCTATCACAGAGATAACACTTCCTGTTTCTCTCACGAGCGGCAGTTATCCGTTCAATAACTGTCAAAAGCTCAAGACAATCCACTTCTCCGAAGGCACCAAGACGCTTCCCCAGGGTCTTTACCGTAATACGGCAGTCGAAACCGTTACCATTCCCGAGGGAATCACCGAGCTGCCTCCCGATATCTTCAGCGGCTGCAAGCAGCTGACATCCGTTTCACTGCCCTCCACGCTCAAGACTATCTGCAGATATGCCTTTGCGGACTGCGTCAAGCTCGAATCGATCGATATTCCCCAAAGCGTAAAAAAGATTGAATACCGCGCCTTCTCGAACACCTCTTCTCTCAAGAACTGCACCTTCCATGAGGGTCTTCAGACGCTGGGTGACCGACTCTTTTCCGGCAGCGCGCTTACCTCCATTTATATTCCCAAAACTCTGTCATCAACAGACTGTCCCTTCGCGGAATCCAACATCACCGATGTGACGTTCAGCGACGGCATCGCCAAATTGACCGCCGACTTATTCAAGCTAGCGGGAAAGCTCACCGACGTGACTATCCCGGATACGGTCGTCAGACTCGGAAGCGGCTGCTTCTTCGGCACAAACATTGAAGCCATCATCATTCCCGACAGCGTCAAGGTCATCGAGAAAAGCGCGTTTGAGGAATGCGACAACCTCTACGCCGTCAAGATCGGCGCAGGCGTCAGAACGATTCCCTATGCCTGCTTCTACGGCTGCGACGTGCTGCAGAACGTGATTATTCCCGAAACCGTCCTCGACATGGAAACCAGCGTCTTTGAGAGATCGGGTCTGAGCTACCAGAAGCTCCCGCAGTCGCTGCGCTACATCGCGGGCTGGACATTCAAGGACTGCAAAAACCTCACTACCGTAGAATGCTCCGACGCTCTTGAAAGCATCGGTGACAACGCCTTTGAAAGATGCGAGAATTTCACTACGCTGAAAACCTCCGTGGAGGATATTGCCTTTAACAACACCACCTTTATGAATTGCCCGAAATTCATGGACAAGCGTTTCTATGTTTTCAATCCCGCCAACACCGGTATTGAGTCAACGGGCAGCATCGGCATGGATCACACCCTCGTTCACTTTACCGTGAAGTATGATATCCGCGACGACTGGCAGGAGGAAGATATCGAGATGAACAGACTGTATCTCCATCTTCCCAACAACCTCGAGCTCATCACAAACTCGTTCGCTGCCGAGGGCTTTGACTTTGACAACGAGACTTATTCGGGCAACTACGACAGCTTTGACCTGAGAAACGGCAAATCGAAAGGCGAGCTGCGCTTCTCGGCGTATCTCAACAGCTCCAACGAATCGCTCAAGAATATGAGCGCCGAGGTTGAGTTCCGTCACAAGGGAACCTATTTCAACAAGCCGCTGGGCGAGCTTCAGTTTACCACCGCGAAGCTTTCCCTCTTTGCTCCCTCCTCCGTAACGGAACCAAAGGTCACGGTTTCCGGCTATACCGCATCTGCCGACAAGGACGTCACCGTTACCATCTCCCGCGTGAAGGACGACGGCACCAAGGACGCAACGGTCAGCTATACCGTAACACCCAACAAGTACACAGGCAAGTACATTTCCGACGCCCTGAACATTCTCCCCGAGGACAAAACCGCGGTAAACGGAGACAAGTTTGAGGTTTCCGCCGAGTGCAACGGAATCAGAAGCGACGTTGTCACCTTCCTCTACACCCCCGGCGCCCTCAAGCTGGTCAAGGCGACCGAAACGGTTAACATCACCAAATTTATCGGTCCTCTTGAGACCAACCTCTCCCACGGCAGCCAGGCGAACACCTACGATATCACAGGCATCTTCACGAAGGGAACAAGTCCTGTCGTCATGATCAATCCCAAAGAGATGCTGCAGTTCAAATTCAAATTTGAGAATGACGAGAACGTTTCTCACATAGTCCTGATCAGCCACAGGAACAACGACTGGAAATTCATGATGCTCTATTACGATGCGCAGACCGACCAGTGGATCGGCGAGGGTTACTTTAACATACCCAACCGCACTCTTGATCCGGCTCACAACTATGTGCCCGGCGCTCTGAATCTGTTCTATGTCCGCGGTGAAAGACAGGATACCTACAGATCGCTCCTCTATGGAAAGAACGCTGAGAACAGCGACACCGTAGGAACGAAAGTAAGTAAGGATGACGTATTCTATTACGACGCGGACGGCAAGCCCCACGGAACTCTCGGCGACTATCACGAAACAAGCAGAAACACCATCATCAACGTTATCGTGGATATTATTACAGGCGAATGGACAGACGCCGCGAAGGACGCCACCACAGGCGGACTCCAGACGTTGTGGGAATGGGGAAATACGAACGATAATTTCTTCAGCCTGACCCACGGCGGCGTTCGCATCGGTCCTGACGGACTCCCCATTCTCCCCGGAGACTGCGATATGTACAACCGCAACGCCTCAAAGGACGGCAGACAGCGCAACGCGATCGACCCGTCGGGTATCGTTTACGAGGCGGTCGAGGGCAATCCCGTTGAGGGCGCTACCGCGACAATCTATAAGCTCAACGAAGAAACAAACGAATGGGCTGAGTGGAACGCCGCTGACTACGAGCAGCAGAATCCCCTGCTGACAAACAGCGAAGGCGCTTATGCATGGCTCACCGACGAAGGCAAATTCAGGGTTACCATCTCCAAGGAGGGTTACGAAACACAGACCTCCGAGGAATTTGATATTCCGCCTGAAAAGCTGGGATTGAATTTCAGCTTGGTTGACAAGACCACGCACCCGACCGCGACTGTTACGAAGGACGAGGAAAAGAAAGCATATACCCTCAAATTCAGCAAGTATATGATTCCCGGCACCGTAACGACGGAAACGGTAAAAATCGAAGGACTCGCGGACGTCAGCATCGAACCCGTTTATCTCAACGCGGGCGATGAATACGCCGATACCTTTACAGTTACGGGCAAACGTCAGCAGAAGGAAATCAAATTCAACATCACAGACGCTGCACAGAGCTACAGCGGCGTCGCTGCCGAAGCAACGACCGAGACGATCGTGGAAAGCTGCCTGATCGGCGACGTCAACGGCGACGGTCAGATCAACATTACCGACGCGACGATGGTGCAGCAGTCTATAGCGGAGCTGGTCGAGCTTACCGACGAGCAGAGAGAGGCCGCTGACACCGACGGCGACGGAAAAATCACTATTTCCGACGCGACGATGATCCAAAAATACATCGCGGAAATCATTGACCACTTTTGATTCAACGGATTTATTCATCACGGAAAAGGCTTGAAGCATTTGCTTCAAGCCTTTTTCGCATTTGAGAACAAAGCTCACAAAAAATGGAGCATCAACTAACAAATCGTCGTCATTGCGAAAAGCATAAACCGCTGTTCCCCAATCATAAGATGGGTGCAGCGGTTTCTTTTTTTCTGTCAGTTTTTTCAGCCGATGTACACCGGAATTGCTCGTTTAGTTCGGGTCGTATGTTTTAATTTTATGGAGTATCGAGGAGGATTTGTTCACATTCTTTCCACTTGCGAAATAAACATTACTTAAGTACTGTGCATGCATGAAAAAAGCAAAAAAAGCGGTGTATCACTAGATATGTATATTATTGGAAGAAAAGACTTTTGCAGAAGCAATATATTGATGTAAGCCTATATTTCAAGATATTTGTAGTTATTTGCTATATTATAAGCATATGTTTAGTGACACTTTGGCAATTTCAATACTGGATTATTTTTGTTTAAAATCCCGACTTGCACACAGCACCTAAACGATAGTATAATGAAGTCACTTCGGCAGGAGGTGACATGCATGAAAAACAGGAGCAGATCACGCAAAAGAACACCATGGGACGAGCACAACGATTTAACCGCTACACAGGAGTATTTGCAAATGCATTATGTTGCACGTTATGAAGAACGGCACCCAAGATTAGCTGATGCCGGTGAAGCAGACATGATAAATTCATATATTCCGGCAAAATGTCCGTATTGCAGTTCCGATGATTTTGTGTGCAAAGGTTTTGATTCTATCGGGATAAGAAGATACAAGTGTAGATGTGGTAAGTATTTCAAGCCAACAACAGGAACGATCTTTGATTCAAGAAAGATTCCGATTAGTGAATGGATTGAGTACTGCTTAAACATATTTCGGTATGTCCGCTTGAATGCAGATTCATGGAACAATCGCAATGCTATCTCAACATCAAAATATTGGCTTAAAAAACTATTTTTAACGTTGGAAGAATGGCAGAAAAACATTGTTTTATCCGATACTGTCTGGCTTGATGAAACCTACTATTCCGTTATTATGAGCGATAGAGAGCACAAAGAAGACGGAACACTGCCGAGAGGTCTTTCACGCAATCAAATCTGTATAGGAGTCGCAACAGACAAAAAGCATACCGTTTGCATAATGGAAGGATACGGTAAACCTTCGCAGAAACGAAGCTATGAAGCGTTTCAAAGCCACATACAACCTAATTCGCTTTTGATTCACGACAAAGAAAACACGCATAAGAAATTAGTCAGTGAATTATCTTTGCAAAGCGTTTGTTACGCTTCAAAAGACTTGAAAGGTCTTGCCGATAGTGAAAACCCTCTCGACCCTGTGAACAGAGTACATATGCTACTCAAAATGTTTCTTAACGCACACAGTGGGTTCTGCCGTGATGATATACAGGACTACCTGAATCTCTACTCCTTCGTTATCAATCCACCGTCAGACCACCTCGAAAAAGTAGAGAAAATCATTGAATTGGTTTTTAAAAATCCTAAATCGCTTAAATATCGCGAACAATTTGGCTTAAACACTTGATTATTAGGTGCTGTGTGCAAGTCGGGATTTTTTTGTTTCTTTTGTTATAATAATGCTTAATGCTAGATATAGTGATAAATTGGATTACTATAACATGATATTGTTATAATGGTGCTCTTTCAACAAAATAGAAGAGTGATTTTTGTACATCATTTCCAATGGTATTTAGCAAATATTCAAGACAAGGAGGAGTTATTATGAAAAGACACATCAGACAAACGGCCTTGGTTCTTCTGACTGCAGTTTTGCTGGTTGCCGGTGCATTCGTCACCAGGATTGTCGGTTATGCGCAAGAGTATTATACGGTACAAATCGACTATCTGTTTGAGAACGGCGAAAAAGCACACGATCCGTTTATTGCCGTCTTTGAAAAGGGCGATGCGGACAGTCCGGTTATTATGGACCGTACGGTTACCAATCCGATTATCCAGGGCTACAAAGCGGTTGATTCGTTGGATCAGGACACACAGCAGCCTGCACCGACATTCAAGCTGCAGGGTGAGCTGACAGAGAACCGGGAATTCAAGATTTACTACGTTCCCGTTGAGGTTCCCTATAAGGTCAAGTATTATCTGCAGAATGCCTACGATGATGATTACACCGAATCGATCACGCTTCCCGGCCCCTATTACAACAAAATGGGCTTAACCGGTGAGAAGCCCGGTTTTCCGGACGAATTGGACAGTGACGAAAATTTTTCCGGCTTCACGAGGCAGTCTCACGACTACGAGTTTATTGCTGCTGATGGCTCGACAGAGTATGAAGTCTATTTCAACCGCAATTATTATCTGATCAATCTTGACTTGAACGGCGGATTCGGTGTAGATTCCGTTTACGCCAAGTACAACACACCCTTTACCATTGCCAAACCGCAAAAGGAAGGTTATCTGTTCGCGGGTTGGGCGCCCTGCAACAAGGACGGCAATTTTGTCGACGATCAGGGCAATGAGATATCGGAGGATCAGGCAATCAACTATGCCGATCCGTTTACCAGCGGCGTTGTACCCAATGAGGACAGCTATTACAAAGCGGTATGGAAGGCGGAGCTTGTAGACTACAGTATCGTCTACTATGCATTGTTCAAAATGAATACAGTGCCGTACACGCTTAATTATGTATATCAGGGCAGAAGGGGCGGCAACAACGGCAATAACTATAGCGGCGATGACGCAGAGTACGACGAGAAGATATATTCCGTTACCGTCGATCTGAAGCCCGGTGCATGGACGGAGGACAAAACATCGTTTGCGCAGACTCTTGTGGATTACGCTCCCGACATTGACGACCTCTACAAGGACTGTGTGTGGGTAATCAATGATAGTCACGTTACGGTGGATGACGCAAATCACACCGTGACCATCACCGCGGTGCAGAAGCCAAAGCTCTGTACGGTTGAATTTTTCCTGAACAACAGCACGCTCCTTAAGATCGAGCGCGTCAGCCTGAACTCTTGGGTAACGCAGGAGGACGGCAAGTTTGTGGAGGCTCCCGAGAAGGACGGCGACAATCCGTTTGCGTACTGGAGCGTAAAAGAAAAGAGCACCGGCAAGGAGATTTCCCGCTGTTTTGACCGCGCGTTTGATCTTCGCGTTACCGGCGATATTACCGTGACCGCCTGCTATTCTGCCGAAGCGCAGAGGATCTTTATCGGCAATCCCTCTTATTCCCGTGAGCAGACAACCGATGCCGGCGGTAAGGTGACAGATAAGCTTTACGCCGACTTCATCCTTGCGTATATGGAGAAGAACGGCAAGCTGCTGAATCCGAACTATGATAACAGGGTATCGGACGAATACAAAACAGGCGTGATTGTTGAATACGATCAAAACAAGATGCTCACGAAACCGGATGCGGCGGGAGCGACGCTTTCAGACGACGACAAGAAAGAGGTTGTCTACGAAAGCAATGATGTATTGAACAAAGAGGACGCGAAAAAGCTGGTCAACAATGAAGCGGTTTCGCTGAATCATCGCTACTTCTGTTTCGCGGTCGCAAATGATAAGTATAATAACCACAACCGTGTTGACAGGGTAATAACCTTCATCAACTCCCCCACCGCAAGACATTTTGTCCTGCGCGCTTACTACTACGTATGGAATGTCACGACAGGTGAATTTGAAATGACGGAACCTGTTTACTTCTATCTTTATGATATCGGAAACTCGGTCAGCGAAGCAAATTCGCAGTAAGGAGGAACGATATTAATGGAAAAATACGAAAGACTGGAAGTTACTGTCACGACCTTCGATGCTGAGGATGTGATCACAACAAGCGGAGGTGAGCCTTCGACAATCTACAATCCCGAGAATAGTATCCACGCGGATTACGGTTCCGAACTCCCGGTCGGTTCATCGTGGGGCTTTGAGTAGGTGAATGAAATGATGAAAAAGAGAATAATCCCTATCATACTTCTATTTGCCGCAATGTGGATGACAGCAGTCAGCGCGTCAGCGGCGACAGTGTTCAGCGACGGCGCTTTTATGAGTAAGAGCGATATCCGCTCGGTCAGTCTGCCGGAAACGCTCTCTCCAATGTTTCGTAAATAATGATCTCAGAAGAAATAATAAGACGAGAAGTAACTATTCAGAGCCACCCCACAAAGATCTGATCGGTTTGACATGACAAAGCCATCTTAACCGCGTGATAGGAATCAATCCCATTTTTGCGGGCGGTGCTGATGAATGACATTAAGCCCATATATTCCTCTGCGCCGGTTTTACTTCTGAAACAGCCGCAGACCTTGGTCTTTGTTTTGATATTTCTGATGTCTCGCTCGGCTTGGTTATTGTCGAACGGAACACAGAGCTTTTCTAAAAACAGGCAGACTGCTCCCTTGTAATTTTGAAGCCTGTCGATGAGCGCGAGAATTTTACCGCGTTTCACTCTGCCGCGCTTTTTCTTGG
>FMUA01000009.1:87260-139455 GCA_900100595.1 Ruminococcaceae bacterium P7 | reverse complement strand
CTTGGTTACAGCAGGTATGACTACAAGAACAAGGACACGGACAACAGCCGGAACGGCCACAGTAGCAAAACACTGCGCACCAGCTTCGGAGATGTTGAGGTGTCAGTGCCTCGCGATCGGAAAGGCGAATTCGATCCGCAGATTCTGAAAAAGAATCAGACCAGCATCAGTCAGGACGTCGAAGAGAAGATTCTAGCTTTTGAATTCTCACTTAGGCATTTGTCGTTAGAATTATATAATTCAGGAAAAATATTTGCGAATAATATCATATGCAACAGAGTTGTTTTGCCGTAGCCGCTTCCACTAGTAACAAATATACGGAAATTATCTTCTGAGAAAGGAGTAATTAAAGTATTATTATCGAGGTCAGTGATATTTGGCAATACATAATAATCAATTATTTCGCGTGTGTTTGTCTGTGAATCTGTCCAAGGATGATCCTTTACATAACCTCGGCAGTGTTTTTTCCATAGAGTTTTATAATAATTCAAGGTTGAACTTGATACTTTTCCAGTCTTATCCATAATCAAACAATGCTCCTTTTATCATTAGAAATGATTCACATATCATTCTCACATAAATCAAATATGTACTAAATATTGTTCTTATTTTTCTGGTGTATAAAAACACCAGAGGGTAAGAAATCACGTTTTACTTGATGGAATCCCTCAAAACAATTCTTTGAAAGGGGTTCTACCATGAAAAACAACATTTTCTACAACAACCATAAGCTTAAGACCGTTCTGGAGGAAATCAACGAGGCTGGTGTTAAGACTCTGGAAGAGGTAAAAGCACATGAGTCATACTACAACCTCTTCTATGCATTGACGTCTTTTATCGGAATAGTCTTCAACGGCAAAAGTCTTTATAACAAAAATGGCGAGTGCACCAAGGTAGGAAATAAAGATCGAGTTGCCGTTCTTACAGAAGCTTATTGCCTGTATAGCAAGGATGAACTTGTAATGGATGCGGTTATTCACACATTAGACAAGATTCATCTTGTTCTGAACCGCCCTGTATTAGCGCAAATGGCATATATTCAGGTCATTTCCACCAATTATCTCAATGAACAATTGAGAAAAAACAGGCTTGTTGAGAGTCTGGACAAGCATATTCATTCCTCGGAAGCTTCAGCTGATGAAGACGATTTTTCTCTTCTTGACCGTATCGAAGACCCTAATGGCAGCACAGAGGATTGGGTTTTCGCGCGTGCTGCTGTTAGAAAGAGAAAAGAAGACAACCGTGAGTTCTTCTTCAACTCCATTCATGATTTTAAGGAAGAAGTAGTAATGATGTTTATTCTCCTTGCGTGCTCATTTATGAAGCCGCGTGAAATCGCCGCGCTTATTCAAAACAATACTTTTCACCACGCTTTTTCGTATGTGGTGGATCAGGTTTCACAAAGAAATAACCTTAACGCCGAAGAGGTTAAAGCCGAATTATCTGACCTTGACACGAATATATCTCATAATGATGTAGTGAGTGCCGATTGCGGTGTGTTCCTTGGCATTGTGACGATCATTTCCGCTCCGTTTTTGATTAGTAATTGTCGAATGAAAGGATAAAATTCACTGAGCTCCATAATAGGGATAGCTATCCTAATGCCCTTATTTATACAGTAGCGTTTAATGGTTCCAATACAGGTGCAGATGTTTTCAATAGCAGTATAGTCATTTTTGTTAGCCTTTTTCAATGCTGAGTGAGCAACCTCAAGCACTGATTCCTTAGATAATATTGTAATTTTCATATTGTTACCTCCTTTTTTATCCTTCACTTATGTATATATGAAAAAAATGTTGTTTGTCCGAAAATACTCATTATTTTTTTGATAATGATTTTATTTTTCGTATTTTTTAAGTGAGGGTTAATTGCATGTTTTCTATACAAAACAAAATATTAAGTAAAAATGAGGTGATAATATGGTCACCAAGTTGGTTGACTACTGCAAAAGCTTCCCTGTTCGTTGCAAATCTGCAGGTATTTACGCCGATTCAGAAACTGGTATCCGTCTCAAATATGATAAAGAGAGTAACAGCTTTCTGCAAGATAAGAAAAACGGGAAAGTGACACGTGTAAATAAAAAGCTTTTGAAACCACTATTTACTTATGCAGTTGATTTTTCTAGCAAAACCGTAACTGCTAATGTGTATAGTGCAAATTCCATTTCCAAACACGGGCTTAACTGGAACCTTATTTTCAGTTCTGAATTTTCATTGAGCAATATGTGCTACACAGAACAAGGCGAGGGTTCTGCAAAATACTGGTTCAACCAAGAAAAAAACTTTGATGTTGCTGAAAGAATCACGTACTTTTCTGAACCAAATGCTGTATATTTCAAAGATTATCTAAATTCGTTCTTGAATGCCATTCCATTCGGCGAAAGAGTTCGTAAAACGCTTCCTGCGTTAGATATCTTCCTCTTGCTTGAATTTTTATATAGTGGCGAATATAAAAAACTGGTTCAAGAAGCAAAAGATATGAGACAGCGCTTTAAGTTTGGACTTGAGGTAGAGTTTACGGGTATTGCCCGAGGGAGTGCAGCAAATGTACTAGCAAAAGCACTCGGATCTGAAAAAAGATATGTTGGCGGAGTATATTGTAAGCATATAGTTAACGATATTTCAGGAAGATGCTGGACAATAATGAGGGATAGTAGTATCACACCTATTCCTGAAAAGCGTTCCAAACCTAAAGACATATACAAAGTTGAACTTGTTACTCCGATTTTGTGCGACAAAGATATTCCAACTATTCATCAAATTATTACTGCACTCAGGGAGAGAGGCATGAAAGTCAACACGAGTTGCGGGTTGCATATTCATATCGACTGTTCTGAGTGGAATGATACCAGCTTGATAAATATTGTGAATATCATGGCAAATAAAGAGGAATTGCTGTTTAGAGCTTTAGATGTACCAGAGGTAAGACGTAACAGATGGTGCAAAGGTGTAAATATCAACTTCATTAAGGCAGTTAACAGTAAAAAAGCGGTTTCTATCACAGAATTGAAAAATGAATGGTATGCTGGAACCAGTCATGATACTTTAGCGCATTATCACGAATCGCGCTATCACGCACTTAACCTACATAGCTATTGGCAAGGGAAAGGAATTGAATTTCGACTGTTTAATAGCACAACTGACGCGGACGAAATACTAGCTTATCTCAATCTTGTACGTGCGATATGTAATTACGCTATACTGCTGAGAAGACGAGCAGCCTACTGTTCTAGAAGTAAAGCTGACGACAAGACAAAACTCAGGGCATGGCTCCAACAGCTTGGCCTTACTGGAGAGGAATATGCTGAGACTAGGAAGCAGATGATAAAAAGATTAAACAGGTAAACGTATTATAAATAATAAAGTATATATACTACTTGCTAACATATCGGTTACGATTGAAGGGGATACCCCAAAAAATGGTAAGGGATATTAATCGACCGCATATACCCGCAAATCGACCGCATAAGCCTTCAAACCGACCGCATAAGCTCTTAAATCGACCGCATATACCCAAAAATGAAAACGCCCTGTTCGCCAAGGAGGCCAAATCCTCGGCAAACAGGGCTGTTTGGTGTTTATTTCGACCGCTATTTGAAGTACGAACCCTCAAAAAACCGCATAAATACTAAGGTGAGCAACTTTAATACATTGTATCAAAATTGCTCACCTAAGATGGCCCGCCCGAAGGGATTTGAACCCCCGATCTCCGGAATCGGAATCCGTTGCGTTATCCAGCTGCGCCACGGGCGGATACCGCGCGGTTTTCCGCGCGTATATTATTATAACACATTATTTCGGAAACGTCAATCAGTCTGACAATTCTTCCCAGATTTCGTACCAGTGCTCCTGCTCCGACTGCAGCTCCTCCATGCGGTTGCTCAGCTCCATCAGCTTTTCATAGTCGGAAAGCACCTCCTCGCTCGAAAGCGCCTGCTGTACCGCCTCGATTTCTCCGTCAAGACGCTCGATCTCCGCTTCCGCCTTCTTCAAACGCGTCTGACGCTTCCGCTCCTCGCTCTGCTGCTGCTTTTTGAGGAAGTATTCATTCTTCGGCTTCTCCCTTTTGCCGCCCGTCTGCACCTCCGCGGCGGTCTCACGCTCCGCCTTCGTGCGCTCAAGATAATAGTCATAGTTGCCGAGATACTCGCGCATGCCGTCGGGCGTCATCAGCAAAACACGGTCGGCGAGCTTATTGATGAAGTAGCGGTCGTGGCTGATGATCAGCATGGTACCGCTGTATTCCGAGAGAGTTTTCTCCAGCTCCTCGCGTGAGGCGGCGTCTAGGTGGTTGGTCGGCTCGTCGAGAAGAAGAAAATTGCTGCCCTGCAGCATCAGCTTCAACAGCGAAATACGCGCTCTCTCGCCGCCGCTCATTTTTGAAAGCGGCTGAAAAACATCCTCTCCCTTGAACAGAAACGACGCAAGCGCCGAACGCACCTCGGTCTGCGTCATGTTCGGGAAACGGTTCCAGACCTCGTCGATCGCCGTTTTGCTCATGTCGAGGTTCTGCTGCATCTGATCGAAATAGCCCGTCATCACGTTGGTGCCGAGGTCAAACTCTCCCCTGTCCTGCGGCATCTTGCCGTTGAGAATGCGGAACAGCGTCGTCTTGCCGCAGCCGTTCGTGCCGAGAATAAAGACGCACTCGCCCTTGCGGATATGTATGTTGACGTCGCGGAACAGGTGCTTGTCGCCGAAGGACTTCTCCAAGCCGCGGCACATCAACACATCGTTGCCGCTTTCAAACTTCGGCTCAAACCGCATGCGCATGGTCTCCAGCTCGCTTTCGGGCGTTACCAGCTGCGCCTTGATGCGGTCGGCTTCCTTCTGACGGCTCGCGGCGGTGATGAAGTTGCGCTCTCTTCCCCACCGCTTCTGCTGCTCCACGATGCCCTCTATGCGCCTGATCTCCTTCATGTCGTTCTCGTATTTATTTTTCAGCGCCTCGTTGTACGCCTGCTTCTTGCGGATGAATTCCGAATAGGCGCCCTTGTAGCACATCACCTTGCCGTGCTCCAGCTCGATGGTCTTGTTCGTGACGTGGTCGAGAAAGTAGCGGTCGTGGCTGATAATGATCATCGCGCCCTTGAAATCCCGCAGAAAGTCCTCCAGCCAGCCGACAGACTGAATGTCGAGATGGTTGGTCGGCTCGTCGAGCAATAAGAGCGAGCTGCGTGAAAGCAGAAGCTTCGCGAGGCTCAGCTTGGAGCGCTGTCCGCCGCTCAGACTGCCGACGGGCATGGTGAAATCGCTCTCCGAAAAGCCGAGACCAAGCAGTGCGGAACGCGTGCGGCTCTTGTAGGTCAGACCGCCCTGCGCCTCATATTCCTCTATGAGCTGCGTCTGACGCTCTACCAGCGCGTCGAGGTCTCCGCTTTTCGCGTCAATCGCCGCGGTCAGGGACGCGATCTCGTCCTCCATCTCGCTCAGCCAGTCAAAGACAGAAAGCAGCTCGTGAAAAATATCCATCCGCGGATTGTTGCAGGCGTGCTGCTCCATGTAGCCCACGCGAACGCTTTTTTCAAACGCAAGCACGCCCTCGGTCGGCTCCAGCTCTCCGTTGAGCACGCGGAACAGCGTTGTTTTTCCGACGCCGTTCGCACCGATAAAGCCCACCTTGTCGTGGAACTCCACATCGAACGAAACGTCCGAGAACAGCGTGCGCTCAATAAAAGTTACGCCGAGTCCGCGCACTGATAATGCAGGCACACAATCACTCCCCTTGTCAGTTATTCTTTTCTATTGTAACTTAAATCACCGAAAAGAGCAATACAAAATTGAAAATATGCCAGACATTCACGAGAGAGTAGGCGATGATTCCGACAATGAGCATCACGTTTGCGAATTTATTTTTCTCCGCGCCCGCAAGCCTGCACAGCAACGCGCAAAGGAGAATCATCACGAGCGGAAGCACGCATTTGACGAGTACCGATGTCCCAAAGCCTCCCATAACGGACTTCATCAGCGGATTCGCCTCCACAAAAAAGCCGCTCGCAAGCAGTACTCTCGTACACAGCCAGTCGGTCAGATTGAGTACATACAAAAGCGCCAGCCTGTGATAAAAGGAAAAGCCTCCGCGTGCTGCGGAACGCTTCTCTTTTTGAACAGCATTGACAGCCATACAATCACCTTCCTGTTTTTGGTTATTATATAGTATAAACAACCGTGTCAAAAACATGCGTAATTTTTTTTGAAAAAAGTGTTGACAAAAGGGCGATTCTGTGGTATATTAATTAGGCACTCGAAAAACAAGAGCACGCTGGTGTAGCTCAGTTGGTAGAGCAGCTGATTTGTAATCAGCAGGTCGGGGGTTCAAGTCCGTCCACCAGCTCCAATTTAATATGGGAGAATTCCCGAGTGGCCAAAGGGGGCAGACTGTAAATCTGTTGCGTCATGCTTCGGTGGTTCGAATCCACCTTCTCCCACCAATAAAAACCTCTCTTGTCTTGGTTGACAAAAGAGGTTTTTATTTTTTTGAAATACGGTTTTGAAATTTGCGCCCGTCAACGAAAGGAGCAGCCAAATGACATTTAAGACATACGAAACGAATACTTACACTTTCTATTACCCGTGCAAACGAATCGACATTTCGATGATTTTCAACGCAATCGGCGCGAAGCTCCAGCAAAGCGGACTCAAATCCGCCCTCAGCTTTGCTGCTCCCGCGGGATTTTGGCAGGGAATCGGCGGTGAGAACCGCGTCATCTCGATTATTGAACGCGGACTGTTTTATATTTATATCACCGTCTGCTATACGCAAGTCAACGCGCAGGTTCAGATTTGCTATTCGCCTCAGGTGAGAGACAGAAACTACACCGATTCGGTGCATGCCATGCGCTACAGTCAGTGGGATCTGTGTGCACAGACCGCCTTGGAGGCTTCCATCTCCGCTATTGCCGAAGTGGCAGGCGCGCCGCTCAATGCGGAGGCAGTATTGAGCAACAATTATGTATTCAGGATCCAAATCCCGAACATCGCACCTCCGAACACACCTTCGCAAAATCAAGATAACGAAAATCAGGGCGGACTCGAATGAGTCCGCCCCTTTTTTATTGCAGCGCCGCCTTGAGCGCTTCGGTTTTGTCGGTTTTTTCCCAGCTGACGCCGAGGTCCTCTCTGCCGATATGACCGTACGCCGCAAGCGGACGGTATTTCGTCTCGGTCAGACCGAGCTGACGGATGATGGAATTCGGGCGGCAGTCAAACACCTTTGCCACCGCGGACGCGAGCTGCTTTTCACTGTAGCCGGAGGTGCCGAAGGTATCCACGCGGATAGACACGGGCTTCGCTACGCCGATCGCGTAGGCGAGCTGGATTTCGCATCTTCTCGCGAGCTTTGCCGCGACGATGTTCTTGGCGATATAGCGCGCGTAATACGCCGCGCTTCTGTCGACCTTTGTCGGGTCCTTGCCGCTGAACGCACCGCCGCCGTGACGGGAAAATCCGCCGTAGGTGTCAACGATGATCTTTCTGCCCGTAAGACCGGCGTCTCCGACGGGTCCGCCGATGACAAATCTGCCTGTAGGGTTGACAAAAATCTTGGTGTCCGCATCCAACAGCGCTTCGGGAATAACGGGTCGGATCACATACTGAATCATATCCTCCCGAATCTGCTCGAGGGTGACGTCCTCATCGTGCTGGGTGGAGACAACGACGGTATCCACTCTGACCGCGGTATCATCGTCATACTCGACCGTGACCTGCGTCTTGCCGTCGGGACGCAGATAGCTTAATGTTCCGTTCTTGCGCACCTCGGTGAGCTTCTTCGCGAGCTTATGCGCGAGTGAAATCGGCAGCGGCATCAGCTCCTCGGTTTCGTCGCAGGCATAGCCGAACATGATGCCCTGATCTCCCGCGCCGATGCGGTTGTCCTCGTCCTGCTCGCCGTCCTTGCGCTCATAGCTCTCATTGACGCCCATCGCGATATCGGGAGACTGCGCGTCCATCGAAACGAGAACCGCGCAGCTGTTGCCGTCAAAGCCGCATGCGGGATTGTCGTAGCCGATCTCCTTGATCACGTCGCGCGCGACGGACGCAATATCGACGTTCGCCGTTGTGCTGATTTCGCCCATGATATGTACCATGCCCGTTGTGACGGTGGTCTCACAGGCTACGTGCGCGTTTTTGTCCTGCTCCAGAATCTTGTCGAGGACCGCGTCGGAGACGCAGTCGCACACCTTGTCGGGATGTCCCTCGGTGACGGACTCGGATGAAAAGAAATGTCTTGCCATTGTGCCTCACTCCATACTCAAAATTACAAAAATAAAAGCCCCTTCTTCCGAAAGGGCTGTATTTCACTCATCTTTCGGTAATACCGCAGGATTTAGCACCTTGCTTGCGCAGGTTGCCGGACTTCACAGGGCCTGTCCCTCAGTCGCTCTTGATAAGTTTCTATTCAACTGGTGACTATTATAACGCAGCGTTTTGAAAAAAGCAAGTCTTTTTTTCATTTTTTTGAATGAAAGAAAAAACAGAGGAGAATCTCTGATAATTCAATGTCGTGCAAAAGTGCGGAAGATTATGCCGTGAAGATTCCGTGCTTATGCGCGGTAAGGAATTGTTAGAGGTTCCCGGAGAGTTTTTCCTGACGAACCCCCTGTTATCCGATGCTTTTTAAATCGACAAACTCCACCTTCATTTGAAAATCGGGATTCACGGAGCAGACCGAAACGGTATAGTCCGCAAAGCGCTTTGTTTTCATATAGTAGGTTATTTCTCCGTCCGCAAAGCGATCTCCGCAGACCTCCACCGACTTTGCCTCGCGGTGAAAGCCCTTGCCCATACATTTGAGCAGGGCTTCTTTTTTTGTCCACAAATCAAAAAAAACGCCCGTTTTGTCGGGTGCGGTTTCCACCATACGGCATTCCCTGTCGGTGAACACGATTTTTCCCATGCGCGCGGCGTCAACGAAGCACACACTCTCGATATCACAGCCGACGTCGCGGTCATCCACCGCGAGCAGCACCCACCCGCCGCTGTGGGAAAGGTTGAAGCAGACGCCGTTTTCCGCTACGGGCTTGCCGAAGCCGTTGTCCAGAATAGCGGTATCGCCTAAAAAATACCGCAGTAATACGCTGCCCGCGATACAGCGTTTTTGATCGTCGGGCATGCGGTAGCGGAGCGTCTTCTGCAGCCGCTGCGGAGAGATATACTCCCTGTGGCGCGGCAGGACAGACGCGATGTCCGCGAGATAGATTTTCATATTTTTCCCCCGATGCCAATATACTTATGTGAGGGCACGGAGCTTTTCGACGCAATCACGGCACACGCTCTTGCCGTCAAGCTCCACAAGGTTTTCATCGGCGTTGCAGAACAGGCATTTCTTTTCCGCCTTTTTGATGATGATGCTTTCACCCTCGGCGTTGATTTGCAGCACATCGCCCGCATGGATGTTGAGATGCCTGCGGATGTCCTTGGATATGACAATTCTGCCAAGCTTGTCTATTTCTCTGAAGTTGGTAAAAATCATAATATGCTCTCCATGAACTGCAGGTGTTTTCTTCTTTTGACATAATTTTACCATATTATGGTTTTATTGTCAATTCTCTACTTGAAAAATTTTATTATTTTGCTATTATTTCGTCGATACTTGCGAAAGGAAGTGTTTTTTTTGCTGAATGTCATCTGGAGCCTGCTGGTCATCGTCAGCGTGGTCTGTTCCTTCCTGTTTGGAAAGAGCGAGAACCTCTCCGCCGCTATGGTGGACAGCGGTGCGGACGCGGTAGAGCTTCTTCTGACGCTTGCGGGCATCCTGACGCTCTGGTCGGGCATTATGAAAATCGCGGAGAAAAGCGGACTGACTACGCTGCTCGCGCGTTTGTCGGCGCCGCTGCTGCGGCTGCTGTTCCCCGCGCTCGACAAAGACGGCGAAGCGTTCGGGTTCATCACCATGAACCTCACGGCGAATCTGCTCGGTCTGGGCAATACCGCCACACCGCTCGGTCTGCGCGCGATGGCGGAGCTTGACCGCCTCAACGGTCACGGCGACACAGCGAGCGACGAAATGGTCATCTTTGTTGTGATGAACACGGCTTCTCTCCAGCTGCTTCCTACGATGCTCGGTTCGCTGCGGCAAAGCAGCGGCAGCACCGCGCCGTTTGAGATACTCGTTCCCGTATGGCTCAGCTCCGCAAGCGCCTTGACGGTCGCGCTGAGCATCGCTATTATTCTCAACAAGAAAAATAATAGGACGCCGAGGTGAGAAAATGACGCTTGTGATGCCGCTGTTCGCGCTTATTATCGTATTATTCGGTCTGGTTCGCCGCGTTCCCGTGTTCGACCTCTTTCTGGAGGGCGCGAAGGACGGGCTGCAAACGCTCTACCATATCGCACCCGCGATCATGGGGCTGATGTTCGCTGTCAGCCTGCTGCGCGCAAGCGGCGCGATGGAAGCGCTCTGCCAAATGATAACGCCGCTTGCAGACGCGATCGGCTTTCCTGCCGAGATCGTTCCGATGGCGCTGCTCCGACCCGTTTCGGGAAGCGGTGCGACGGCGCTGCTGCTCTCGGTCTTTTCGGACTGCGGCCCCGACAGCTTCGCCGGAAGGGTCGCGTCTGTTCTGGCAGGCTCGAGCGAAACCACCTTCTATGCCGTCGCGATGTATTACGGCAGCATCCGCGTCAAATTTACGCGGCACACGCTTCCTGCGGCGCTTGCCGCGGACTTCACCGCTCTGGTGATGAGCATTGTGACAGTTCGACTGTTTTTTTATTAATTTCTATGAAATTTAAATAATTTGTAATTTGTCGGAAAAACAGCAAAAAAGGGCATTGACATCCATTTATTACATTTTGTAAATCCATTCTTTCCACCTTTCCACAAAAAAATTTATGTGGAATTAGGAAAAAAGGCTTGACTTTTTAGAAATCCCACCCCTATCGAACCGTTTCTGCTCTCTCCACACAGTTGTTTACACATTTTCCACATAGTTATCCACATTTTTTTGAAACTGAGGAATTATACGATTTGTATATGTTCTTTTGCGGAAATATTTTCCTCTCCTTTTGATTCTTTTAGAATATATAACTTTTTTGTCATAATGATTACGAGGTGAACGAGATGCCGCATAAGCATACGAAATATCTGACAGAACTGGAAATGGGCGGAATTTTGTTCTGTTTTCTTGTTTCCATTCTGATGAAGCAGCTCTATGCACTGACCGACGGGCACTTGATCGGCGTGCTGTTCGGCGCGGTCAATAACAGCGTGTGGGAGCAGACAAAAACGCTGCTCCTTCCCTATCTGCTCTGGGGATTGCTCGAGCTGCTCAGCGTGCAGCCCTCCATGAAGCGTCTGACCGCCGCGAAAACACTGTCGCTTTATCTGCTCGGCGGTCTTCTCTGCGGCGGCGGACTGCTGCTGCGTCCCTGCGGAGCCGCCGCGAATACCGCCTTTTCTCTCGCGGCTGTCACGTTCTGTTCGCTGTTTTCGCTGTGGCTCTACCGCTCGCCGCTGTATCTCAAAAACCTCTTTGCGCCCTGCGTGCTGCTGCTCTTTCTCTTTGTCAGCCTGTATTTCAGCTTCACGCCGTTTCCGCCGCAGCTCGCGCTCTTCCGCGACGACGAAACGGGCATGTTCGGCATCATACCGATTTATATGGATAAAGGTGCCGTAATCTTGGACGCATTGGCGGAAAGAATTTCGCAAAAAAGCTGTTAATTTCTCTTTTTTTGTGTTATAATAAAAAGGAATATGTGGAAAGACAGAGGAAAAGCTATGGCTGAACAGCAAAAAGAAGTCAAATCCGAGGTGATTTCGGGCAGAAATCCCGTCAGCGAAGCGCTGCGCGGCAACCGTCCCATCGACAAGATCATGGTGGCAAGGGGTGAAAAAAGCGGCGCTGTTGTCGGCATCCTCGCCAAGGCGCGGGAAAAGAAGATCCCGGTCAAGGAGGTCGACCGCACCAAGCTCGACTTTCTCAGCGGAGGCGCGGTGCATCAGGGCATCATCGCCTTTGCCGCCGTCAAGGAATACTGCTCAGTCGAGGACATCCTCGCCTGCGCAGAGAGCCGCGGTGAACCGCCGTTTATCGTCGTTCTCGACGAGCTGGAGGATCCCCACAACCTCGGCGCGATCATCCGCACCGCCGAATGCGCGGGCGTTCACGGGGTCATCGTCCCCAAACGCCGCAGCGCGGGACTGAGCTATACGGTCGGAAAGGCGAGCGCGGGCGCAATCGAATATATGAACGTCGCGCGGGTGACGAATATCGCCGCCACCATCGACGAACTCAAAGCAAAGGGCGTATGGGTGTTCGGCGCCGACATGAACGGCACCGACTACGAAAAATGTGATTTTTCCGGACCATGCGCGATCGTCATCGGCAACGAGGGCAAGGGTATTTCGCGCCTTGTCAGGGAAAAATGCGACGTCATCGTGTCGCTGCCGATGAAAGGAAAGATCAACTCCCTCAACGCCTCCGTCGCCGCGGGCATTCTGATGTACCAGGCGATGAAAGGAAGGTAACAGAAATATCAAAGTGAAAGGAAGTGTAACGCCTTGTCAGAGCTGAATAAAGACACGGACAAGCAGGAACAGCTGCTCAAGGAGCTTGAAATAGAAAGCATCCTCGCGGAAACGCACGAGATGGCTGACCGTGAAAAGATGAAGCGCACTGCGCAAAAGTACCGCGTCAAGCCGAAGTTATCTGAAATTTTCAGCAACGCGGACAAAAAGCCGCGTCTGACCAATGCCAACCCCCTTGAACTGGACAAGGAACAAAAGAAAGAGGACGACGGCAACGCGATCGTCGGCGAAAAAACCGCCACCACGATTCAGGCGGAGCTGCTGATGGACGGCAGCACAGAGCAGGTGCACACCCCCGAGCAGGCGCAGGAAAATACCGAAGCGCCGCAGGAACCGACGCCGCCCGATGCAGAGGATGCGCCTGAGCCGCAGGAGCCTGATAAGATCGTCACCCTCACACCCGAATATGCCGAGGGCACCAAATTCTCGGGAGAGGTGCTCAGCACCGCTGACGCGTTCCGCGAGAAGCCTGTGGTTGAGAGCTTTTCTGGCATCGATATCGACGTGCCCGAACCGAAGCAGTCCGCCGAACAAACGGAGCAGGCGGAACAGCCCAAGGAACCCGAACCGCCCAAAGCGTCCGCCGCCGAACAGGAGGAGCCTCCCGTTCAGGAGAGCGAGCCGGCAGGCGCGCAGGACAAGATCGTCGCGCGTGTCCCGATTTACCGTCCCGAGCAAAAGGGCGACACCATCAACGTCAAAGCGGGACGCTTCTCCGAGGTCGTCACCAACGAATACGAGGAATACATCCGCTCCAAAAACCCCTCCGTGCTCACGCACGTCATCCGTCCCGAGCCTAAGCCCGACACCGACCCCGAGGACGAAAAGGAAGAGGACACCCGTTCTCCCAAGGAGAAGATCCTCTCCGCTGTGGTCGGCTTCTTCTCGGGCGACGAGAGCGACGATGACGACACGCCGCACGAAAAAGCCAAGACGATCGAGGACTACACCGACGAGGAGGATGAAAAAAGCATCCTCTTTGAGCTGAACCACAACATCCGCAAGCTCTTTACGCGCACCCTGATCATGGGCATTATCGCGCTGGTTTCCATCGCCCTGACGGTCGTGACGCGTATCTTCCCCGGCGCGATCATCTCCGCGATTCCCGTCGCGCCTGCCGCCTACGCGGTATTCAATTTCCTGATGGTCGGTCTGTCCATTTTTCTCAACCGCGTGGCGGTCGTCAGCGGTCTGACGCCGCTGCTCCGATTCAAGGGCAATTCCGACACCGCCGTCGCCGTGGCAGCCGCCGTTTCGGTTCTGCAAACGCTGGTATCCTTCTTCACGCTCGGCGATATGACCGCCTTCAACGTGAATTATTACTGCGTCATCGCGCTGCTCGCATTCTTCACCAACAACCTCGGCAAGCTGATCATGGTGCTGCGCGTCAAGGACAACTTCCGCTTTGTCTGCTCCAAGGGGCAGAAATACGCGGCGAAGATCTATAACAACGAATACGTCGCGAACAAGATGCTCAGCGGCACCGCCGCCGACAAGACCATCATCGCCTATCAGCACCGCACGGGCTTCCCCGCGAACTTCCTGAAAATCTCCTACGCCCCCGACCCCAGCGAGGATCTCGCTTCCAAGCTCGCGCCGATCACCACGCTCGTCGCGCTGATCATCGGACTGCTCTACGGCGTCGTCAAGCTCAACTTCGCGGGCGGCATCAATACGCTGGCGGTCATCACCGCGCTGGCGATCCCCATTTCGACCTTGCTTGCGGTCAACCTGCCTGTCAGGCAGCTGTGCAAGCGGCTTCTCGGCTACGGCTCCATGCTGGCAGGCTATCCCTCCATCAAGCAGTTCTGCGACAGCACCGCGATCATGCTCGATGCGAACGAGCTGTTCCCCACTGACTGCATCGAGCTGGAGGGCATCAAAACCTATGAGGAATACAACGTCGACGAGTCGCTGCTCTGCGGCATCGCGATCCTCAAGGAGGCGCAGAACCCCCTTGCCAACGCGTTTGATTCCGTCATCTCCGAGACGGGAGAGAGCCTTCCCGAGGTGGAATCCGTGCTCTACGAGGACGGTCTCGGACTGGTCGGCTGGATCAACGGCGAGCGTATCCTTGTCGGCTCGCGCAACCTGATGGACAAGTACCGCGTCGACACGCCTACCCCCGAGTACGAGGAACGCTACACCTCGACGGGAAGTCAGGTCACCTACATCTCCCGCGCCGGCAGACTGGTCGCGATGGTCGTCACGAAGTACCACGCCGATCAGGAGCTGCAGGCTGAGCTGCAGCGCGCCGAGGCGAACGGCATCAGCTTCCTGATACGCACCACCGACTTCAACATCACCGACGACCTCGTCGCGAAGCTCTACGGGCTGTTTTACCGCAGCATCAAGGTGCTGCCGACAGGTCTGGGTCACGCGCTCAAGGAAGCGCAGAGCGTGATCGAGGAAAGCTCACGCTCCTATCTGATCACGCAGGGCAAGACGAGCGCCCTTGCGCGCGCCGTTTCGGGCAGTGTGCGAATCAAGAGCAACATCTCGCTGGCTATCATTATCCAGCTCGTCGCTGTCGTGCTGGGTATTCTGGTTGCCTCAGCGCTTTCGCTGTACGCCAACATCGGCGTTATGGGTTCGCTTGAGGTACTGATTTACACGATTTTCTGGGGCGTCGCGGCTATTGCCGCTCCCGCCGTCCAAAAACCATAGGGAGGAATTGTTATGCTGATTGCGCCGTCACTGCTCTCCTGTGACTTCTCCAAAATGGGCGCGGAAATCGAAAGAATGGACAGGGCAGGCGCGGACTGGATGCACCTCGACGTGATGGACGCCCACTTCGTGCCGAACCTCACCTTCGGTGCTCCCGTTATCAGGTGGCTGCGTCCGTTCAGCAAAAAGCCCTTTGACGTTCACCTGATGATCAGCGAGCCGCTGCGCTATATCGACGACTTCGCCGACGCGGGCGCGGATATCATCACCTTCCACATCGAAAGCGACTCCGACGCGGCTCAGACGATTGCCAAAATCAAGAGCCGCGGCTGCAAGGCAGGTCTGGTGCTCAAGCCCAAGACTCCCGCATGCGCGGTGTTCCCCTATCTCGAGAATCTCGATCTGGTGCTTGTCATGACCGTCGAGCCGGGCTTCGGCGGTCAGAGCTTCATGGCGGACATGATGCCGAAGGTGCGCGAGCTGAAAGCCGAAATCCAAAGGCGCGGTCTGAACGTGCTGATCGAGGCGGACGGCGGCATCGGCGACGCCACCATCGCGCAGGCCGCGGAAGCAGGCGTTGACGTCAGCGTCGCAGGCACCGCGGTTTTCAAGGCGGAAAATCCTGCGGAGGTCATTCGCAGACTGCAAGCCTATTGATATTCAAATGGGTAAAGGAAAAGCGGAAACGTGTTGAAGCACGTTTCCGCTTTTCTTTCTATTTCAATTATTCTACCATCATTCTACCGTTACGTCGAGGTAAGCGGTCTTGCCGTTGTGACTGGTCGCGGTGATCACCGCGCCGCCTTTGGTTTTGCCCGTGAGCATACCCGTGGCGCTGTCCACCTTGCAGACGTTGGGATCGCTGGATTTATAGGTGAGGTTCGACATGCCGTTGGAGAGCTGCGCGGGAATCTGCACGCTCTCTCCCACGCCGATTGCCGCCGTATTCTCCGCAAAGGAGATGGACTCGGGCGCTTCGCTGACCGTGACGGCGCAGGTCTCACTGTAGCCGTTGAAGGTCGAGGCGGTAATCAGAGAGGTACCCATCGCGACGGCAAAGAGGTTTCCGTTTTCATCCACTCTGACCGCGCCCTCATTGCTCGAGGTGTAGGTGATCGCCGAAGCTGTGCCGTCGGGGATGCTCGCGTGTATCGAATAGCTCTCACCCGTGCCGAGACTGAGGATGGTCTTGTCGAGCCAAATGGCGTTCGGCGCCTTCTTGACGATGACGTTGCAGCTTGCGGGCTTCTCGTTATAGGTCTTGGCGACAACGGTCGCGGTGCCGACGGACTTCGCCGTTACCAGACCGCCGATCTTCTCGACCGCTACGCTGTTCTCGTTGTTGGAATAGTAATACACCTTCTGCGCCGCCGTTCCCTCGGGAATGGTGCTGTTGAGGTCAAACTGCTCGCCCTCGCCGAGCACCAGCATGTTCTTGTTGAGCGTGATGCTGTCGGGAGCGTTGTAGACGTTGACCTTGCAGGTCGCCGTCAGACCGTTGCTGGCGGTGACCGTCACCTCGGTGCTGCCCTGTCCCACGGCGCGGATGCGTCCGTCGTACTCAATGCGGGCGACGCCGGTATCGGCGCTCGACCAGAAATAGCAGGTCTTTGCCGTTGCGGGCGACGACGTGATGTTGAACACATAGCTCTCACCCAGTCCCATGTTGACGGTGTCCCAGTTGAGCGCGATGGATTCCAGCTCGGAAGCCTCGGAATAGTTCTTGCCTGCCTTTGCGGTGGCTTCCTTCGCCTCATAGACGGTCTTGTATTTGCAGTCGCGGATGGTGTTGCCGCTGACGTTGTCGATTTTGGATTTGTCCATCGCCGCTACGCCGCAGTCCTTGGTGCCGCTGATGTAGTTATTGACGATGTCGCCGCCGCGGCTGGAATTGCTGAACTGCACCGCGTCCGCGACGGAATCGACGACGCGGCAGTCGGAAATCGTGCCGACCTGAGAGGCGCTGACCTGGATGCCGCTGTTGACGCTGCCCTCGATGTCGCAGCCGCTGATGGACTTGACGATGGTGTCCTCACCGAGAGAAATGCCGTGATATTTCACCTTGTCAAACTCGTTGGCGGCGCAGCGGATGCGGTTGCTGCCCATCGTGACGGAGCTGATGTCGCTGAGACGGATGCCGTAGCCGTTCGTCTCGATGTTGTTGCCGAAAATCTTGACGCCCGTAATGTAGTAATCACCCTTGGGCAGAGCGCCGCTGCCGTCCTCAAAGGTGGAGTAATTCTTGTCGATCACCTTGCCGACCATGGAGATCGCCGCGCTTTCATAGGGCGCGTAAATATCCTTGACGGTTCCGCAGTTGGTGATGGTGTTGTCGGAGATCACGATGTTGCTGTCGGTCGGACGGATATAGCTCTCGGAGATAGTGGTCGAGGTGTTGCCCTCCTCCGCGAGAACACTTGCGGGATAGGTTCCCTGACCGCCGTCGAACATCGAATAAATCGAAATGCCGCGCGGCGTGCCGTCGATGACGTTGCCGCTGATTTCGCAGTTCTTCCAGTTCATGCCCTGAATCGCCGCGCTGCCCATGTTGCGGAAGGTGTTGTTGCGGATCACCACGCCGTCAAACGGCGCGTTGAGTATCGCGGTATGGGTGCCCACGCCGCGGGGACAATCCTCAAACAGACAGTCCTCGATCAGGATATTCTTCATCGTGAGCGCCTCGGAACGGCACTGCACGATGTGGCCGCTCTTGAGGATATCGAGCTGGATCGCCTCATAGCCCACCGCGTCCACATCCATGCGGTGGTCCTTGAACTCGCAGCCCTTGACGGTGAAGCCGTCGACGCCCGCGATTTCCATGATGTGACCGTTCTGCTCGTTCTGGAACGTGATGTTCTTCATCACAAAGTTCTTGGCGTGCGCAACCTTGATCATCGTGTTCTCGGTGCCGCCGCCGTCAAAGACGCCGCCCTCGATGGTGATGTTGGAATGTGCGCTGTAGCCCGTCGCACCCTCGGATTCGCTGTCATAATCGCCCGTGCGCAGCATGTTGGCTGTCGCCTCGGGATTGCGGTTGAGTGTCACGCCGTCGAGCTGCAGGACGGTGTTGCTGTATATGTGAAGTGCTCTTGTGAGGTCATAGCTGCCCGGCTCTACCGCCACACGGTAGACATTGCTCTCACTCGCGGCATAACGCGCGGTGTCCAGCGCCGCCTGAATCGCGACATAGGTGCCGAGGTCCTTGATCTGGGACGCGCGGACATAAAGCTCGGTCTGACCGCCGATATTCTCTCTGCCGTCGGTGGACGCGAACGCGACGCCGCAGAGTCCCATTGTGAGCGCGCAGGAAAGCGCGGCAGCTGTGATTTTTCTGTAGAAACCTCTCAAAAGCTCACCTCCAATTCCTTCATTATTCTCATAAAAAATTCCGTAAAAGAAACTTCCATTTTATTGTAGCCGATTTGGTTACAAAAGTCAACCGTTTTCGTAATATTTTCACGGGAAATTCACATAAAATTTTCCGCGAATCTTGCCGTGTCTGCACGCATTTTGTATAAATTGTGCGAAAATCAGAAAAAATGAAAAATATTCGGTAACAAATACGTAATTTTTATATCAAACGACAAAAAGAGCGGGATTTTGCTCCCGCTCTAAAATTTTGGATTAATTTGTTCCGTTTTCCAGCCGTCCGCTCAGCTCCCGAAGCGTGATCGCGTAGCCGTTTTCCGCGAGCGGATTCGGCTCCAAAGCCTTGGCCGTCATCAGCTTGGCGACGTAGACGAGGAAATCGGGATTCTTCATCAGCACGGGACCCGTCAGGTGCGTGCAGAACAGATTGTTCAGACGGACGCCCTCGCCTGTCCCGTCCTTTGTGTTGCCCAGCCCCATCTTCACGCGGAACAGCGGCTGATCGATTCCCTGTATCTCGCTGCACTTGTTGACAAATCCGACAAGCGGTCTGTCAAGGAAGTCCGCCTCAAATATCGCGTCGGAGGTGTCGCGCGTCTTGTTCTGCTCGGTTGTCCGGAAGCCGAACATGCCGATGCCGTCATAGCTCCTTCCCGACGCGTCGGTGACGGAGCTGCCGAGGATTTCAAAGGAATTTCCCGTCCAGAGCGCAGGCTTGCCGCTTTTCACATATTCGCGAAAGCCCTGTTCCAGTCTGCGGAAGTCCTCCAGCACGAGCTTCTGATTCCTCTCGGTGCCCGAGCCGACGTAGACAAAATCGTAATCGGCAAAATCCACCGCTTCACCAAAGCTCTTTTTCTCTGTTATTACGTCCGCACCGCCCTTGCGCAGAATATCGCGCAGAGCGAGAACATTGGCGTATTCGCCGTAGAGGTTCATGATATCGTGGTACAGATGCAGAAGCTTCATGTCAGTCCTCCTTTACGCGTGCAAGCAGCTTGCCCTTGTCGGAGAAGCAGGTGATCGCGTAGATATATTCCGTGCGGTCGTTCCCGAGGTAGTCCGCCGCCTCGTTGATATCGGCAAAGCAGCGGATTTTCTCCGCAGGGATACCGGTGTATTCAAAGCGCAGCGCGAGGTCGTTGACATAGGTGCCCGCAAGTACGATCTGATGCACGTTATCGCAGTTGAGCATCTCAAAGTCGATATCCCACAGCCACGAGACGTCGCCCGTGAAATACTTGCGGCTGATCGCGTCGACGATAATCAGCACGTCGCAGCCCTCTTTAAAGGCGGAAGCAACGCGCAGGCTCTGGTCGTAGGACACGCTGTTCTCATGCTTGGAGGTCAGCAGCGTGCCGTGGCGGTTACCGAGGGTAAAGGTGATGACTCTGCCGTTTTTGAGCACATAGTCGCTCATGTCGGCGGCGATTTCCGCGCCGTCGATGCCGACGATCCGCGCGACGGTATAGGCGGCAAGAATATTGTAGATATTATACAGCGACTTGAGCGCGAGAGAAATGCGGTACTTGCCGTCGATCTCCATTTCGCCGCGGTCGAGGTCGACGGCGGTGATGGTATAGGCGGTATCCTGACGTCTGTAGCCGCAGGAGGTGCACTGATAATGACCGATATGGTTATAGTGATAGGTGCTGTAGGTCATCGGCTTTTTGCAGACAGGGCAATATGCGCCGTCGTTGTAGGCGCTTTGGAGCGTGTCGGTATCGGAGGACAGCTTGTCCGCGCCGAACCAGATGACGTCCTCCCTGCCCTGACCAAAGCAGGACACGAGCGGATCATCGGCGTTGAGGATCAACTGCGTGCCGTCGCAGATGCTGTCGGCAAGCGCGTCATAGACCCACTCGGGATGGCCGTTGCGCGTGAGCTGGTCGCGGTAGAGATTCGTGATGACGTAGTGCGTCGGCTTGATGTAGCGGAAGGTATAGCGTGCGAAGCGCTCGTCGCTCTCAATGAGCAGGATGTCGCACTTGACCTTGCCGCCGAGGGTGGAGCTGCCGAGAACAAGCGTGGTGACGCCCTCGATCTGATTGGAGCCTTCGCGGTTCCACGCGACCCGCTTTCCGTTCTTTTGCAGGATATGGGCGATCATCTCGACCGTCGAGGTTTTGCCGTTGCTGCCCGTGACGGCGATGATATAGGCGGGAAGCTGCACCCTGCTGAGGATGTCGGGGCAGAGCTTGAGCGCGACCTGTCCGGGAAAGCTGCTGCCCTTGCCGATCAGCTTGCCGACAAAGCGCAGGAGCCTGCAGATCAAAATGGTAAAAAAGACCTTCATAGTATCTCTCCGATTCCGATTTTTTCTTTCTATATTATAGGACAAAGCAGCAGGTTTTGCAAGGTCTAATTGCCAATTAATCGGTCGTTTTGAGCTGCGGACGGACAGAGCGACGGCAGCCGTATCCTTCCGCAAGCCGAAATGAACTCACGGAGAATGATGTGCATTTATCGTCTTTCATTTTTCACACACCAAGGATTTTTTATTCCTATTCTTGTTGAATAGGGATATTTTTTATGCTATGATTTGAATATAAAGGAGGTATGAAAAATGAAAAAAGCACTTTCCATCCTACTCATTACGATTCTGATGCTGAGCGCGCTGCCGTTCGTCACGGTTTCAGCCGCTGAAAGCGGAAAACCATCGGGCTTTTCGACCGACGCGGGACTTTATGTCCACGCGGTCAGCAGCTCCGCGGACGGCGAGGCGTGGCAGAAGTGGCAGAGCGTCCACGATAAATCCCTCTATCAGCCGAATCCCTCGGAGAAGTACTTCTTTTTGCCGTCGTCGGCGGACAAGGAAACGATCGACGTATTCAACGGCTACGGCGATACCGTCACGGTAAACGGCGTTGACATCGCATCTCAGAGCACTGCGGCCGTTCCCTATTCGACAGACGAAAGCTATTCCGTCCTCGCGGACGGAGCATCCTACACGCTCCGCGTGATGCGGTCGGGCGCAGAGGCGGCGGTCTATATCAACAACAGCAACGCCGACGGAAACGGCACCGACCTCATGAGCTATCTCAACGACGACAAGAGCCGCAGCGCCAAGGCGACGGGCGCGATCGTTACGCCCGACGGCAAGGTGGATAACACCGCGATCAAAAAAATCAAGGGCAGAGGAAACACCTCCTGGGGAAAGCCCAAGAAGGGCTACAACATCACCTACGACAAGAAGGTCAGCATCGCCGGCATGGAGAAGAACAAGAAATACTCCATTCTCGCGAACTTCCAGGACGATTCGCTCGCGCGCAACCGCATTCTTTACGACCTCTCGGACGCGGTCGGCATGCCCTACGCCTCGGATTCGCGCGCGGTGGATTTCTATGTCAACGGCTTCTACTGGGGCAGCTATCAGATGTGCGAAAAGGTCGAGGCAGGCAGCCTTGTGCCCGAGGTCGACGACGAGGGCTATCTCAACGAGGACGGCAGCCTGAAGGACGACTTCTCTTTCATCGCGGAGATTGACGCGAGCGCGGGAGACGGCGACTACTACATCAGCACCAAAAAGTTGAAGCTCACGATAAAGTCACCCGAGCTGGAGGCAGATCAGCCGTACTATGAGGAGGTCAAGGCGTACGTCAAAAGCAAGTTTGACGCGTTCTACGACGCGACCTATTCAAGCCGCGAAAAGCTTTCGGACTACGCGGACGTCGCGTCCGTGACAAAGCTCTACCTGATCAACGAGCTGGGAAAGAACTGGGACAGCGGCGTTTCGAGCACCTTTTTCACCTACAGACAGGACGAAAACGGCACCTACAAATTCTACGGTTCTCCCGTCTGGGACTACGACAATTCCCTCGGCAACGCGACGGGCGTTTCGCGCGACCTGCGCAACATCGGCGTGACGGACTACGAAAAGCCGACGGGCTGGTGGTGCCGCTGCAAGGAAACGCCGAAGGGAACCAAAACACCGACGAATATCATGGCGCGCATCGCGCTGAACGCCGAGGTTCAGGAGGCGGCTCCCAAGATCTGGTTTGAGGAGTTCATTCCCGCGCTTTATCACTTTACGGGCGTATTCCCGAGCAATAAGCTTGAAAACGAGTTATACACCGTTGACGAGTACCGCAGCCTGCTGCGCGACAGCGCCGCCATGAACTATACGAGCGGATGGCTGCTCAATACGGGCAGCTAGATAGCCGACCACACGAAGCTCAATAAGCTCACGTTCAGCGTTGACGAAAACGGCGTGACGCTGCAGTCCTCAGCCGAAACGTACGACCGGAACGACTATGACGATATGTTTGATTACGCGGTCGACTGGTGCCGCAGCCGCGCCGCGTGGCTTTCGGCACAGTACGGAGACAGCTACGCGTTCGCGTTCGTCACAATGGGAGACGCGGACTGCGACGACGGGGTTTCCGTCAGCGACGTGACCGACACGCAGAAAATCTCCGCCGAAGTGATCTCTCCCGACAAAAGAACGCTGTTCGCCTGCGACGTCAACGGAGACGGCGCGGTGGATATCACGGACGCTACCTGCATCCAGAAATATATCGCCGAGCTTGACGGCGCCGGCGTGACAGGAAAACGCTTCTGGGTATGGTAGTCGGATTCATACAGAACAACAGGGCAGCCGCAAATCTTTCGATTTGCGGCTGCCCTGTTGTTATTGGAATGTTTCCTTCGGCAAGAGATGACCTTCCGTATCATCATACTCTCCCAAATAATCGACAGTGTTCTGGTACCAATGAACAATAAATGGCCTTACAGAACGTTCTTTGTAAATTGATGAAGCGGGATATTCATTTAAATATGTTGCAAGTAACTCGTCAAAATCTTCTATCGAATATAAATAATGTCTGCCGCACACTTTTGATAAGCTAAACGAAGTCTTGCTGGTTCCAGCCCAATAATTTTCAAATCTATTTGAATCAGGGATTGTTATTCTTAATAATTCTTTAAGAGACAAAGTTTCCATATGGTTCTCCTCAAAATATGGTACTTATATTTTAGCATAACCAAACCGACGATGCAACATAACATTATCAACAGTTTGAATTTTGATTAATCTCTAAGCCACCCGTATTACAATAATTTAGTCCGAGGTGTCAATCGTTATTTTTATCATCTCTACCACAGCTAACCAATAATACAAAAGAATAAGAAACACGGCTGATGTAATGTTTTGATTGACTACATCAGCCTTTTTGTTAGTTATAAATTATTTCTGCATTGACAACTTCTCTCGCTCGTTGAGCAGCGTTATTTATCTTGCGTACCCAAAGCATTTGATTCGTTGCTTTCAGCTGCTCCGAGCAGCCTTCCTCTTTGGCAAAGACGGCTACAAGCTGCTCGTACATCTTTTCTGCCTGCTCATTAATGTCGGCAAGGTATTCATTCAGCTTGCATTTAGTGAGCAGGTTGGTATAGAGAATCGGGCGGCTACGTTTGATATAGCGAAGGTGTTGTTGCCCCCACAAGCCGATTGGTCGGCTATCCTGTTCGGGCAGTGTTAAGTTTGGCAGCAAATAGTCGCCTTGCATTGTATATGTGATTTCCATTTTCAGACCTCCTCGACCTTGATTTTCTTGACTTTGGCTTTCGTGAGCTTGATTATAAGTTCATCTATGATGTCGGTGTATTTGCCCCGTGAGATGAGGTCGTTCCTCAAATCAATCAGGCTGTTGATGACCGTGCGTCGTTCATCGTGCGTTAGATAAATGTGATACTTTGGATTTCTCATTTTTTCCCTCCGTTTCATTTGATGATTCCATTATAAACGGGGATTACCAATAAATCGAATGTGCGGATCAAAAAAGTCCTAATAAACAGAAAAACGCCGTTCCAGCTTTTACACTGAAACGGCGTTCTGTTGTTGTATCAGAGAACACATTTTACGGCAAATCCGCCGCTGAAAAAGTAGGTGTTCATCCAATACTTGTTTGGTGGAGATGGGGGGAATCGAACCCCCGTCCGAAAAGTATTTGCCCTGACTTTCTCCGAGCGCAGTCAATGTTTTGAATCTCCCTTACCGCGGCGCCCGTTGACAGGCTACGCGGCTCGGCAGCTCCTGATGTGTGACAGGAGTCGGAGCACTCCCCTGTTCACATTTACCTCTGATCGACGCCCCTTGTGCGGCCGAGGTACTCCGCACAGGGACGAGCAGCTTACGCTGCTAAAGCAACTGTATTTTTCTCAGTTATTTTTAAGCTGCGGATTTTATGGCGGTTCCGCACCGCCGCTCGCTTATCAGGGTTCACGCTCCCCGTCGAAGCCTTTACATCCCCATATATTTGCGAAGCAGCGCTTCGCAATAATACTAAATAATACTGTATACTATATATAATGAAAACTTATCCTCTGCTCTGCTCCTTGAGCGCGCGCTCGATATCGCGCTTGGCAGTGCGCTTTGCCATATCCTCGCGCTTGTCGTAGAGCTTTTTGCCGCGGCACAGTCCGACCTGCAGCTTCACGCGGCTGCCCTTGAAGTACAGGCTGATCGGAATCAGCGAGTAGCCCGTCTGCTTGACGGTGCCGTAGAGACGGTTGATCTCCTTCTTGTGCATCAGCAGCTTGCGGACGCGCATCGGGTCGCGGTTAAAAATGTTGCCGTGCTCGTAGGGCGAGATGTGCATGCCGTTGACAAAAATCTCTCCCTCGACGATCGAGCACCAGCTGTCCTTGAGATTCACCCTGCCGCCACGGATGGATTTGACCTCGGTGCCGCAGAGCTCGATACCTGCCTCGAAGCTCTCCTCGATGAAGTAGTCGTGGCGGGCTTTTTTATTCTGAGCGATGGTTTTGAGTTGTTCAGCCATTAAATCTCATTCCTGCCTTCCAGCGCCTTTGCAAGCGTGTACTCGTCGGCGTACTCCAGATCGCCGCCCACGGGAATACCGTAGGCAAGGCGTGTGACCTTGATGCCCATGGGCTTCAACAGCCCCGAGAGATAGAGCGCGGTCGCGTCGCCCTCCACGGTGGGATTGGTCGCCATGATGACCTCGCTGACGCCGCCCTGCGCAATCGTCGCGAGCAGCTCCTTGACGGTCAGCTCCTCGGGCGAAATGCCGTTGAGCGGTGAGATAGAGCCGTGAAGCACATGGTACACACCCTGAAACTCGTGCGTATTCTCGACAGCGGTGGCGTCGCGCGGCGTTTCGACCACGCAGATCACGCTGTGGTCGCGCGACGGAGACGCGCACACGGGACACAGCTCCTTGTCGGTCAGATTGCAGCAGCGGCTGCAATAGTGGATACGGGTGTGCGCCTCGGTGACCGCGGCAGCAAGCGCTTCTGCTTCTGTTTTTGACAGATTCAGCACATAATATGCAAGCCGCTGGGCGGTTTTATGTCCGATACCGGGCATTTTCTCGAATTGGTCGACGAGATTTTCCAGCGGCGCGACGTTATAACGCGCCATATCAGAACATTCCCGGGATATTCAGACCGCCCGAGATGGACTCCATTCTCTCTTCCTTTTCCTTCGCGGCGGATCTGAGCGCTTCATTCGCGGCAGCCATCACCAGATCGGAGAGCATTTCAACATCCTCGGGATCAACGACCTCGGGCTGGATTTCAACCTTGACAAGCTCCATCTTGCCTGTGACGGTGACCTTTACCGCGCCGCCGCCTGCAGCTGCCTCATATTCCTTGACCTCCAGCTCGGCGGATACCGCTTCCATATCGTCCTGGAGCTTCTGCGCCTGGCGCGCGAGCTGCTGGATGTTGTTGGCGCCGCCGTTGCCGTAGCCCTTGGGTAATCTTGCTTTCATGATTATTCTCTTCCTTTCAAATTTATTCTTCCGTATAGTCAATTCCGCTGTCCTTCAGCCTTTGCTTCAGGCTTTGCAGCGGGTCCTGTTCTTCCTGTTTTTTCTCGGCTGTCTTATAGGGACCGAGCCGGTAATGCTTGCCTGTATGCTCAAAAACCGCATTGTGTACGTCACGCCGCCGCTCGGAATTGCGCAGCAGCTCAAACGCCATATCGCTGTCCGCCTGAATCAGCAGATAGTTGCCGTTCTCGAACGCCTGCGAGCCTGTCAGCGCCGCGGAAATCGACTTGGAGACGGTGCGGAAGCTCTCGACGATCTCCGTCCACTGCGGGAAGGGCTTGGCATTCTTGCTGAGTGCGACAATATCCACACCGCCGCCCTTCGCGGGAACGGGAGCAGGTGCGGGCTGCGGCTTTTTCGCGGGCTGCTTGGGCGGTTCCTTTTCTGCGGGAGGGTCGATGAGCGTCTCCTCGGGAGCTGATTCCTCGGTTTTTGTCTCCGCTTTCGGTTCCGTCTTTGGCTCCTCCGTCTGCACGGCGGGCTGCGCTACGACGGTGATACCGCGTTTGACCGCCTTCTCCAGCGCGGTGATGCGAGCGGCGATCGCTTCGTTCGTGACGTCCAGCTCCGGAGCGGTCAGCTTGACCAGCGCCATTTCCATTTCGACGCGGTCGCCCGTACCCTTGCCCATGCGCTGATAGGAGCGCGAGAGGATGTCCATATAGTAGACGATGTCCGCAAGCGAGAGGTAATCCGCCTGCGTCTGCGCCTGTTCAAACTCGCTGTCGGTAAAAACGACGATGTCGCGCGGGTTTTTGACGGACTTGATCAGCATCAGCGAACGGAAATGCGTAAGCAGCTCGTCGCAGAGCAGCGGCATATCCTTTGCTTCGCCGTAGAGACGGTCGACGATTTCGAGCGCCTTGGCTGCGTTCTTGTGAATCACACACGCCGCGAGGTCATAGAGATAGCCCTTGTCGGCAAGACCTGCCGCAGAACGCACGACCTCGTCGCTGACGTCACGGCTGATGGAAATGCAGCGGTCGAGCAGCGAGAGCGCGTCTCTGAGCGCGCCGTCGGAAACCGAGGCGATCAGCATGGCGGCGCTGTCGTCGAGCGCGATGTCCTCTTGATTTGCCACATAGAGCAGCCTGTCGGCGATGGCGCGCGGCGGAATGCGGTGGAAATCAAACCGCTGACAGCGCGACTGGATGGTGAGCATGATCTTGTGGACTTCTGTTGTTGCGAGGATGAACACGACATGCTTTGGCGGCTCCTCAAGGATTTTGAGCAGTGCGTTGAAGGACTCGGCGGTGAGCATATGCACCTCGTCGATGATATAGACCTTGTAACGGCACTTGTAGGGCGTGCCCTGCACCTCGTCGATGATGCCGCGGATGTCGTCGATCTTGCGGTTAGAGGCAGCGTCCATCTCAAATACGTCGATGGAGGTGCCGTTGTCGATCTCACGGCAGATCTCACATTCGCCGCAGGGACTTCCGTTTTGCGGATTGAGACAGTTGACAGCCTTGGCAAGCAGCTTGGCGCAGGTGGTTTTGCCTGTGCCGCGCGAGCCTGTGAAAAGATAGGCATGGCTGATGCGGTCATTTTTCAGCTCATTGCGGAGCGTCGTCGTGATATGCTCCTGTCCCGCGACGTCGTCAAAGGTTTTGGGACGCCACTTTCTGTATAACGCCTGATACATTACGCCACCTCTTTTCACCAAAATAAAATGCAAGCCGTCTGCCGTCTGACGGCACCATGCAGATAAGTGAACGACAGACTGACTGTATCGCATCGGAAACACTGCTTAATGCTGCTCGGTTCCCCGCCTGACATGGTTCACAGGCCCCAATCGCACAGGGCCTGCCGCTCGCTTATCTGCACGCTTTGACTGCTTGCATCAATATTAATTATAGCATACTATTTCATGAAAATCAAGATGTTTTTTATGTGACATTTCTCCGCACATAAAAAACCTCCGCTTTGGTGTTTTGGTCGCCTACTTCGGCTTTTTCTCTCCCGAAAGGCGTCTGTCCAGACCCGTCCTGCGGAACACGAAGTACGTGAGCACGCCGACTCCGACGCCGAGCAGGATGCCGCATAGCACATCCGTCGGGAAGTGGACGTAGTTATAGAGCCGCGAGAACGCGATCAAAAACGCGAAGACCAGTGCGGCGATGCCCCAGCCTTTTTTCTCGCGCAGGAAGATGATGACCGCCGACGTGAAGGCCAGACTGCTGTGACCCGACGGGAAGCTGTAGCCCGACGGGGCGGCAATATTGAGCGTGATATCCGTGTTCAACACAAACGGACGCGGACGTGCGACGATGTGCTTGATCGCCGCCTCTCCGATGAGGGCGGTGACCGCGATCGCCGCGAGGATCATGGCTCCCGTGGCGCGTGTCCTCCTGAAAAACAGCATGATGATTGCCATGAATATCCAGACGCCGCCCGCTTCTCCCATATAGCTGAGCATCAGCATGGGGATATCGAGAAAGGCGCATTTAATGAACTGCTGAATAAAGTCGAGAATCGCAAAGTCGATTGAATAGATCAGTTCCATCGGTCATTCCTCCTCTGTTTCGTACTGTTTGACCTTTGCGTAGAGCGCCTCATCCACGGTCGCGTCGACGCTGACTCCCTCGGCGACGTACTCCTCGCTGTGCAGCGTACCCTTCTGACGGATCTCGCTGACAATACCCGCCGCCGCGAACGGCACGAGCAGACGGACGCGCTTCATGCGCACGGGCAGATTGTGCTCGATCGCGTCGAGCAGCTTATCAATGCCCTCGCCCGTCTTGGCGCTGATGCGGATATAGCCGCCGAAATCGGGCGTGAGGATGCTGTCGTCGAGCAGGTCGCACTTGTTGAGCACCGTGATGACCGGCGTATCGCCGCAGCCGAGGGATTCGAGCAGCTCATTGGTGACGGAAAGATGTACGCGCGCTTCCTCGCTTGACGCGTCGCAGAGATTGATGATGATGTCCGACTGCGCGGCTTCCTCCAGCGTAGAGCGGAAGGCTTCGACCAGATGGTGCGGCAGTCTGCGGACGAGTCCGACGGTGTCGATCAGCATGACGCTGACGCCGCCCGGCAGCTTCAGGGCGCGCGAGGTCGGGTCGAGCGTGGCGAACAGCTTGTCCTGCGCCAGCACGCCCGCGTCGGTGAGGGTGTTCATCAGGGTGGACTTGCCGGCGTTAGTGTAGCCGACGATCGCGCAGGTGATCACGCCGTCCTTTTCACGGCGGCGGCGCAGCATATTGCGGTGCTTCTCCACCTCGGCAAGCTCGTCCTTGAGCGTCTCCATGCGGCGGCGGATGTGGCGGCGGTCGGTCTCGATCTTGGTTTCACCGGGACCTCTGGTGCCGATGCCGCCTCCGAGACGGGACATCTCGACGCCCTTTCCCGTCAGACGCGGCAGGAGATATTTGAGCTGAGCCAGCTCGACCTGCAGCTTGCCCTCCTTGGAGCGCGCACGCAGCGCGAAGATGTCGAGTATCAGGGTGGTGCGGTCGATGACGCGCACGTCGGTGTAGTTTTCGATGTTTTTGATCTGGGTGGGAGACAGCTCGCTGTCCACCACGATGAGGTCAAGCTCCTGCGCTTCGCAGATCTGTTTGATCTCCTCGAGCTTGCCCGAGCCGACGAAGGTCGCGCTTTCGGGGCGCTGCAGCTTCTGCGTCACGGTAAAGGCAGGCTCTGCGCCTGCGGACTTGACAAGCTCCTCCAGCTCCGCGAGAGACGCCTCCGCGTCAAAGCCGCCCGTATCGACACTGACAAGCAACGCGCGGGTGATTTTTTCTTCGTTGCAAATCATATCCATGGTTTTGTTTCCTTTTTTCTTAATTTTATCGCAAATTTATTATTTACTAATTGCTTAATCAGTAGTATA
Source organism: Ruminococcaceae bacterium P7 (assembly GCA_900100595.1). GTDB lineage: Bacteria > Bacillota > Clostridia > Oscillospirales > Acutalibacteraceae > Ruminococcoides. The sequence continues at coordinate 109,260 of FMUA01000009.1, read as the reverse complement.
ATATAAATTTGGAAGAATGTAAAGTTTTTCAAACAGTTTTTTTACTTCTCAAATTATAAAGGTGACATCATGGACAAACGATACGATGTGATTATTGTCGGCACAGGCGCGGCAGGTCTTTACGCCGCGCTCAGCTTCCCCAAGGACGTCAGCGTGCTGCTGCTCTCCAAAAAGGAGCTGACGCTCTCCAACAGCTCGCTCGCACAGGGCGGCGTGGCGTGCGTGCTCGACACGATACACGATAACTACAAGCTGCATATCACCGACACGCTGGTCGCGGGCAAGTACAAAAACACCCTCAAGGCGGTCGAAAAGCTGGTGGAGGAGGGTCCCGCGGACGTGCTCCATATCAACGCGCTCGGCGTTGACCTCGACCGCAACCCCGACGGCAGTCTGTGCAAGACGCTCGAAGCAGGTCACAGCCGCCACCGCATTGTACATCACAAGGACTCCACGGGCAAGGCGATCGTAGACGGTCTGCTCGCGTATGTGCAGACGCTGCCCAACGTCGAGATCCTCGACAACGCCCTGCTCTACTCGATGCACAAAACGCTCGGCGGCTTCTATCTGAGCGTGCTCCGGAACGGCGAGAGCCGCTACTTCGGCTGCAACTACTGCATCCTCGCGACGGGCGGCATCGGCAGAGTCTACAAGTACACGACCAACTCCGCGATCGCCACGGGCGACGGCATCGCCTTTGCCTATATGCTCGGCGCGAAGATCAAGAACCTCTCGCGCGTCCAGTTCCACCCCACCGCCTTTGCCGCCGCGGAGAACCGTGAGCGCTTCCTCATCAGCGAGGCTGTCAGAGGCGAGGGCGCGGTGCTGCTCAACTGCGAGGGCAAGCGCTTCGCGCACAACTACGACAAGCGCGGCGAGCTGGCTCCCCGTGACGTCGTCTCCGACGCGATCATCCGCGAGTCGCTGCGCACGCACAGCGAGAACTTCTATCTCGACATCACCCACAAGCCCGCCGATTTCCTCAGAGAGCGCTTCCCGATGATTTCCGAGCGCTGCCTGGAGGAGGGCGTGGATATCACCAAGGACTGGATCCCCGTGTTCCCCTGTCAGCACTACCTGATGGGCGGCATCGACGTGAACCTCAACTCCGAGACCTCGATCGACGGTCTGTACGCCGCGGGTGAATGCGCCCACACGGGCGTTCACGGCGCGAACCGCCTTGCGAGCAACTCGCTCCTCGAGGCGCTGGTCTATTCCCGTACCGCCGCCGAGGATATCACCCGCAAGCTCAGACGCTACGGAAGAAAGCCGCTCGGTCTGGAGCCTGCGCACCGTCCGATCACGGGCAGCAAGATGCCCTCGGGCTGCCGCTCACAGATCCGCGAAATCCTGCAGGACGCCTACTTTGTGCTTCCCAAGCCCGAGAAGTTTGAGGAGAGCTACAAAAAGGTCGAGGAAATCATCGAAAAGCTGTTCAGCGAGAGCTATGAGATCACCTCGGATCTCGTTGAAGCCAAGAGCATCGCCGTTGTGGCGAGCATCATTCTTGACGAAGTCAGGGAGGGACAACAATGATCAACAGCATCTACACGGACAACCTCATCCGCACCGCCTTGCTCGAGGACATCAACTACCTCGACGCCGCCACCGACTACCTCATCGACGAGGAGCAGGAGAACCGCGCGCGCTTTCTCGCGAAGGACGACGGCATTCTCTGCGGCATTGACACGGCGCTGCGCGTGTTTGAAATACTGCAGCCAAAGGGCTTTGAGGCGACCGTCTACAAGCATGACGGCGACAGGCTGCAGAAGGGCGACATCATCGCCGAAATCAAGGGCAAAACCCGCACCATCCTCAAAGGAGAGCGCACCGCGCTCAACCTCATCCAGCATATGAGCGGCGTGGCGACCGCCACCAACCGCGCGGTCAGACTGGTCGAGGGCACCAAGGCGTCCATCGCGGACACCAGAAAGACGCTCCCCGGTCTGCGCGCGATCGAGAAGTACGCCGTGACCGTCGGCGGCGGCAGGAACCACCGCTTCAATCTCTCCGACGCGGCGATGCTCAAGGACAACCACGTCGACGCGGGCGGCGGCATTCAGAACGCCGTCGCGAAGCTCAAGGCAAAGCTCGGTCACATGACCAAGATCGAGCTGGAGGTGCGCAACCTCGACGAGCTGGGACAGGCGCTCGAGGCGGGCGTTGACGTCATCATGCTCGACAACATGAGCTGCGAAATGATGCGCGACGCCGTCGCGATCACGAGCGGCAAGGCGCTGCTCGAGGCGAGCGGCAACGTCACCGAGAAAACCATCCGCGAGATCGCCGAGACGGGCGTTGACATCATCTCCCTCGGCGCGATCACCCACTCGGTCAAGGCGTTCGACATCTCGCTCAAAATTGCGGACTGACCGCATATCATTACAACGTCAGGCGGGCGGTTATCCGCCCCTGCGATAGAATCCACAGGAGGAATCAACATGAAAATCGGTATTTTGGGTTACGGCAACCTCGGCAGAGGCGTTGAGGCTGCCATCAAGAAAAACGAGGATATGGAGCTCGTCGCGGTCTACACCCGACGCGACCCCTCGACCCTCACCATCAACACCGAAGGCGTCGCGGTCAAAAGCACCGCTGACCTCGACACAGGCAAGGAAGACATCGACGTACTCATCATCTGCGGCGGCTCCGCGACCGACCTGCCCGCGATGACCCCCAAGTACGCGGCAATGTACAACGTCATCGACTCCTTTGACACCCACGCGAGAATCCCCGAGCACTTCGCGAACGTCGACAAGGCGGCAAAGGAAGCGGGCACCATCGGCATCATTTCCTGCGGCTGGGATCCCGGTATGTTCTCCATCAGCAGAGCGTACGCGACCGCGGTTCTGCCCGACGGTCAGGCGTACACCTTCTGGGGCAAGGGCGTCAGTCAGGGACACTCCGACGCGGTCAGAAGAATCGAGGGCGTCAGGGACTGCCGTCAGTACACCATCCCCGTTCCCGCGGCTCTCGAAAAGGTGCGCAGCGGTGAGAATCCCGAGCTGACCACCAGAGAGAAGCACACCAGAGAGTGCTTTGTCGTCGCCGAGGAGGGCGCCGACCTCGCGAGAATCGAGAACGAGATCAAGACCATGCCCAACTACTTCTCCGACTACGACACCACCGTCCACTTCATCGACGAGGCGGAAATGAAGAAGAACCACAGCGGTCTGCCCCACGGCGGCTCCGTCATCTATTCGGGTGAGTCCAGCGACGGCGTGAAGCACGTCATCGAATACAGCCTCACCCTCGACTCCAACCCCGAGTTCACCGGCTCCGTGCTGGTCGCCTACGCGAGAGCGGCGGCAAGACTGAACGCTGAGGGCGTCAAGGGCGCAAAGACCGTCTTTGACATCGCTCCCTCCTACCTCAACCGCATGTCGGGCGACGAAATGAGAGCGCATTTGCTCTAAGCTGCTTATTGACGAACCTCCTTTTATCGTGTATAATTGTAGCATCAAGGAACAAAATACCAAAAGAAAGGAGTTTTGAAGCATGAAGTATATGTGCGAGCCCTGCGGCTACATCTATGATCCCGCAGAGGGCGATCCCGATGGCGGTATCGCTCCCGGCACCGCGTTCGAGGATATCCCCGAGGATTGGTGCTGCCCCGTCTGCGGCGTAGGCAAAGAGGATTTCGTTCCCTACGAGGAATAATCACAAGAAAATGAAGAGCGGCTCAGTGAGCCGCTCTTTTTCTGTTTCATGCGCAAAGAAAGGGTTGGCTGATAAAGAAGCCAACCCTTGTTTTAGTATTATTGAAGTTATGAAGAAACGCCCATGATGATCGTGACGATGCGCACGGCGAAGAGTACGAACGACACCCACATAACGGGATGAATGTCCTTGATTTTGCCGGTTACGACCTTGAGAATGACCCATGCGATGATGCCGAACATGATACCGTTCGCGATGGAGTAGGTAAAGGGCATCATAATGATCGCGAAGAAGCCGCCGAGGGTGTCCGCGATATCGGAATCGAAGTCCATCTTGGTGACGTTCTTGACCATCAGCAGACCGACGAATACCAGAGCGGGAGTCGTAGCGAACGACGGGATCGCGAGGAAAATCGGGTACAGAGGAAGCGCCAGCAGGAAGAGTACCGCCGAGGTCAGCGCGGTCAGACCGGTCTTGCCGCCTTCCGCAACGCCCGTGGTGGACTCAACATAGGAGGTAACGGTGGAGGTACCCAGCATTGCGCCGCCTACGGTGCCGACAGCGTCCGCCATCAGCGCTCTGCCGACCTTGGGAAGCTCGCCGTTCTTGTCGAGGAGACCGCCCTCCTGCGCCACGCCGATCAGGGTGCCGACGGTGTCGAACAGGTCGACAAACAGGAACGCGAACACGATAACCGCGAAGTTGACCGCGTTGGAAGCCACATAAGCGAAATCAAACTTGAAGAAGGTGGTCGTCGCCATCGACTGAACAGGCGCGAATACCGTGTAGTTGCTGAAATCGGGGATGACCGAGAACGCGCTTGCCGCAGGGTCAACCTGATACCAGCCCGTCACCTGCGCGATCATGCCGAAAATCCATGTCGCGACAATGCCGATCAGGATAGCGCCCTTGACCTTGAAGTGCCACAGAGCCGCGATGATGAGCAGTCCGAGAACCGCGAGAACGACCTGCGGTGAACCGACGTCGCCGAGCGTGACGAGCGTCGAGGGATCGTCAACGGTGATGTTGGCGCCCTTGAGTCCGACGATCGCGATAAACAGACCGATACCTGCCGAGATGCCGAGCTTGAGGTTCTTGGGAACCTTGTTGACGAGGGTCTCTCTGAACTTGAAGATAGAGAGAATGATAAAAATAACGCCCTCAAACAGGATCGCGGTCAGCGCAACCCTCCACGGGTCGGTAATACCCTGCTCCGCGAGCTGGGGTACAACGGAGAACGCGAAGTAGGCGTTGAGTCCCATGCCCGAAGCGAGAACCACGGGATAGTTCGCGAAGAACGCCATGATCAACGTCGCAAAAGCTGCGGAGATCGCCGTCGCCGCAAAAATAGCGTCATTCGGCATACCCGCAGCCGAAAGGATATTCGGGTTTACCGCGAGAATATACGCCATAGCCAGAAAGGTCGTAATACCTGCCACAATTTCTGTTCTGACGGTGGTGCCATTCTCTTTGAGCTTGAATAATTTTTCCAAAGAATGTTCCTCCTCAAAAATTTTATGGAACCAGATTCAGATACCTGAATCTGATTCCATAATAAATTATAATCACTTAAAACAGAAATTGCAAGTCTTTATTGGAATATTAAGTTAATTTGTTGAAGTTTTTTGTAAATAATGCCTTATTCGGCTTCCTTATCCTTGTTTTCCTCCCAGACTGTGCCGTGCTCGTCCTCAAATTCGTAGTACATTGCCGCCATATGCTTGCAGAAGCCGCCCTCCAGCGACTCATGGCACTCGCAGGTGATCTCGATGATGTCGTCACCCTCTATCTCGGAATATACCTCGAACTCCTCTGCCTCCTCGGTCTCGTCGTCGTCGGAATCATCCTCGGGATCCTCGTCATATACCACCGCGGAAATCTCCGCGTATTTTCCGTCGTCCTCCTCATAGACCTCAAGGTTTTCCACCTTTCCGTCCAGATACAGCTCCCAGCCGTCTACCAATGCGTCGTCCTCGAATAATTCTCTCCAGTCTTTCATGAGAAAAAACCTCCTGTCGAATTTTCGGAGTCCTGTCTCCGATTGATTACGTCTATTCTACCACAGATACGCACAGAATGCAAAGGATATTTCCGTTGTTTCGTCTATTTGTCAATGCGGCATAAAAAAACCTCACACAGACGTTCATCTGTGTGAGGTCTTTTTCTTTTCTCTGTGTTATGAAGCACTCACCGCATTATCTTTTCTTCCGATAGAAGAAATAGATGCAGACGGTGACCGCAATCATCAGAATCAATACGATTCCCGCATAGGATGCGCTGCCCGTGGGAACGGGTGTCTGATTTGCTGCAGCCTTGCCGGAAGCCTTTGCGCCGACATTCTTCGCAGCAATGGGGAGAGTTGCCCTGATAATGATCTCTTTTTTCAGCGAAGTCGCGTCAGTAGCAACAGGGGCAAGAATCGGAATCGCGGTGCTCGGATCATCGGTAGTGATGATCAGGTAGGATGTCTCGTTGCTTTCCGTCGGTTCGGTTTCTTCAGGCGCTGAGCTATCTTCCGGAGCCGAAGCAGTGTCCTCGTAAGGCTCTGTGGTGATCTCGGTGGGAACTGTCGATTCCGCAGGCTCTGTGTTGAGCGTCGTCGGCATCGTGAAGTCTGACGGCAGTGTGCATCCTGTCGGCAGCGTGCAGCCTGACGGTAATGTGAAGCCCGGCGGCCATGTAAAGTCTGTCGGCAGTGTGCATCCCGACGGCAGTGTGTAGCCCGCCGGCCATGTAAAGCCTGACGGCAGCGTATAGCCTGAAGGCAGCGTGTAACCCGACGGCAACGTCTGCTCTGTCGGCAGTGTATAGCCGGACGGCAGTGTGTAGCCTGACGGTAACGTGAAGCCTGACGGCAGCGTACTTCCCGACGGCAGTGTGAAGCCCGACGGTAATGTGACGCCCGAGGGCGACGTGCTTTCCGAAGAATCCGTCGCCGTTGAAGAAGGCGAAGTGCTCGTAGCGGCAGCCGTGGTGGAGTGATGCGAAGAAGAAGCTGCCGTGGAGCCTGCCGTTGAGGCAAGAGCCGTTGTCAGTTCTGTCGTCTCCTCAGCAGCTGACGACGAAGGAGAAGCCGTTGTCTGGGGCGCTGCTGTCGGCGCTGCGGTACTGCGCTGCGCCGCACTCGTCGCGCTGACTGCCTGAGCCTGCTGCGCAAAGCTGCGGTTTGACACAATAGCAGGAATATTCTGTATTGCATTCGCCGTTGATTCGGGATTCGTGGAAGCATTCTGAAAATCGACGATATCATCGGCATAACCGTAATGACTTTTCGGTTTTTCCAGTACCATATCTCTGTCACCGACACGCATGATACTGGTTGAGAACACAGTGGAAACGATGATAAAAAACAATACGACGGCACTAAAAACCAGCGCATATTTTTCAATTCGATTCAACACTCTGTCATACACATTCAATGGCATCTCCTCCTTTCGGTTCAAATTTGCGAAGGGGCAGAAAACATCTCCATCACCACGCGCACCGCAAAAGGAACTTTTCCGGACTTGCGCCTTCTGCGTCTGCTGCCTATGGAACGGATGATGCACCATGAGGATTCTTCAAGGAACGAACGATCTATGTGCCCTCAGTCTGTTTTGCCAAAAACTGGTATTTGCTATCCTGCACTTATCCTTCTGGACGATAGCACCTGTTTTTCACAAAACGCCTCAAAAATATTACAGTAGTTCATAATCTATTATTTCACAAAGATTGAAAAAAAGCAAGCGATTTGAGAAAATCCAATTCAGATTTGTGAATTCTGTATAAAAAGATTAGGCAATACTTATTGTTTTTATACAGCTAATTGCTTTATTAGTAACAACTTTGTAATCTTTTGTAATACATTTTTCTGTCCTCAAACAGGGCGACACTCCCTTTTCCGGCAGTCGTATGGGGTTTTTCCGCCGGAAACCAAAGGTAACAAACTCCACTCTCTCACGGAAGCAAAAGTGTCTTTCTCTTCTTCTTCTTCTTTGTCTTCTTCTTTGTCTTCTTCTTTGTCTTCTTCTTTGTCTTCTTCTTTGTCTTCTTCTTTGTCTTCTTCTTTGTCTTCTTCTTTCTCTTCTTCTTTCTCTTCTTCTTGTTACGAGTCGAATACGGTCGTACCCACTCGATGCGGCGCATTGCTTTTCGTATACGGTCGTACCCACTCGATGCGACGCATTGCTTTTCGTATACGGTCGTATCCACTCGATGCGGGTCGGTAAGAAAAAACATACCCCGTTCATTCCCGAAAAGCATCCCGAAACGTGCAATTGCATAGTACACTGCAATTTTTCGGCGCCTTCTTATAAAAAATCAGAGGACATACGGGAAATGCCTGTCCTCATTTTCTTATTTTTCCAGCAACGGTTTCAGATACTGCCCCGTAAAGGAAGCGGGATTCTCCGCGACCTGCTCGGGCGTTCCCTGTGCGACGATCTGACCGCCCATATCGCCGCCCTCGGGACCGAGGTCGATGATGTGGTCGGCTGTCTTGATCAGGTCGAGGTTGTGCTCGATGACAACCACCGTGTTGCCGCCCTCGACAAGCAGCTGCAGCACGTCGACCAAGCGGTGAACGTCCGCGATATGCAGACCCGTCGTCGGCTCGTCGAGAATATAGATCGTCCTGCCCGTGCTGCGCTTTGACAGCTCCGTCGCGAGCTTCACGCGCTGCGCTTCGCCGCCCGAGAGCGTCGTGGCAGGCTGTCCGAGCTTGATATAGCCCAGTCCCACGTCAAAGAGCGTTTTCAGCTTGCGGTAAAGCTTCGGGATATTGGAGAAGAAGTCCATTGCCTCCTCGACCGTCATATCGAGCACGTCCGAGATATTCTTTCCCTTGTAGCGCACCTCGAGCGTCTCGCGGTTATAGCGCTTGCCCTTGCAGACCTCGCAGGGCACATAGACGTCCGAAAGGAAGTGCATCTCGATCTTGATGATGCCGTCTCCCTGACACGCCTCGCATCTGCCGCCCTTGACATTGAACGAGAAGCGGCTCTGACTGAAGCCGCGCATTTTCGCGTCCTGCGTGGAGGCAAACAGCGCGCGGATGTCCGTAAACAAGCCCGTATAGGTCGCGGCGTTCGAGCGCGGCGTTCTGCCGATGGGGCTCTGGTCGATTTCGATGACCTTGTCGAGATTCTCCATGCCGCGGATCGCCTTATGCGCACCCGGCGTCGTCTTGGCGCGGTTCAGCTCGCGTGCAAGGCTCTTGTAGAGGATCTCGTTGACGAGCGAGCTTTTGCCCGAGCCGGATACGCCCGTCACACAGACGAACTCTCCGAGCGGAATCTTGACGTTGATTTTTTTGAGGTTGTTCTGCTCCGCTCCGATCACCTCGAGGAACTTGCCGTTGCCCTTGCGCCGTTCAGCAGGCACGGGAACCCCTCGTCTGCCGCTCAGGTACTGACCCGTGACGGAGCCTTCGCACTGCTTGATCGTGTCAACAGCGCCCGTACAGACGATCTGACCGCCGTGAATACCTGCCCCGGGACCGACGTCCACGATCCAGTCCGCGGCGTACATGGTGTCCTCGTCGTGCTCAACGACAATGACCGTGTTGCCCAGATCACGCAGGCGTTTGAGCGTCGCGAGCAGCTTTTCGTTGTCGCGCTGGTGGAGTCCGATGCTCGGCTCGTCAAGGATATAGAGCACGCCCATCAGCGAGCTGCCGATCTGGGTCGCAAGGCGGATGCGCTGGCTCTCGCCGCCGCTGAGCGTTCCCGAGCTGCGCGAAAGGGTCAGATAACCCAGTCCCACGCTCTTGAGGAAGTTGAGCCGCTCGATGATCTCCTTGAGGATCTCCGCGCCGATGATGCGCTCCTTTTCGGTCAGCTCGAGGTTCTGCATGAATGCGATCGCGTCCGTGACGCTCTTCTTGCAGAGGTCGGAGATGTTGATGCCGCCGACCGTGACGGCAAGGCTCTCCTTGCACAGACGCTCGCCGTGGCACGCGTCGCAGGGAATTTCCGCCATGTAGGTGCGGATCTCGTCCTTGATCCAGTTCGACGAGGTCTCGCGGTAGCGGCGCTCGAGGTTTGTGATGACTCCCTCGAACGGCGTTTCATAGGTGCCCTTGCCGTAGACTGACTGGCGGTGAACCGTCAGCTTTTCGTCGCCCGTGCCGTAGAGGATTTTCTGCACCACGTCGTCGGGGATGTCCCTGACGGGCTTGCTCAGCGAGAATTTGTAATGTCGCGCGAGCGCTTCATAGTACATCGCCGCAATGGTGCTGCCCTCCATCGCCCAGCCGCCGCCTTTAATCGCGCCCTCCTTGATGCTTTTATTCCTGTCGGGAATTATTTTGTCCTCGTCGATTTTGAGGAAAACGCCCAGACCCGTGCATTTCGGGCATGCGCCGAAGGGATTGTTGAAGGAGAACATGCGCGGCGTGAGGTCGTCAATGCTGACTCCGTGGTCGGGACAGGCGTATTTTTGCGAAAAGGTCACATCCTCCTCGCCGAAATTGACGACGACGAGTCCGCCGCTGTGCTTGGAGGCTGTCTCGATGCTGTCGGACAGGCGCGACATGATCTCGGGCTTTATCACCAGACGGTCAACGATGATCTCGATATTATGCTTTTTATTTTTCTCTAAAGGAATTTTCTCCTGTAAATCATAGATGATGCCGTCCGCTCTGACGCGGACAAAGCCCGCCTTTCTCGCGCTGTCGAGCACCTTGGCGTGCTCACCCTTGCGTCCGCGCACCACGGGCGACATGACCTGGATCTTGGTGCCGACGGGATAGGACATGATCTTGTCGACGATCTGGTCAACCGTCTGCTGGCGGATCTCCCTGCCGCAGACGGTGCAGTGCGGCACGCCGATGCGGGCGTAGAGCAGTCGCAGATAGTCGTAGATCTCCGTCACCGTGCCCACCGTCGAGCGCGGATTCTTGGAGGTTGTTTTCTGGTCGATGGATATCGCGGGAGACAGTCCCTCGATGCTCTCGACGTTGGGCTTGTCCATCTGACCGAGAAACATCCGCGCGTAGGAGGACAGGCTCTCGACATAGCGGCGCTGACCCTCCGCGTAGATCGTGTCAAACGCGAGGGAGCTTTTGCCCGAGCCGGAAAGTCCCGTGATTACGACGAGCTTTTCACGCGGGATCTCCACGTCGATATTTTTCAGGTTGTGTTCTTTTGCGCCTTTTACAATGATTTTTTCCAGTGACATATTTTCGTACCGCGTTATCGGAAGCTTCTACGGTCGTATACCATCGTATTCCAAAGCTTCCGCCTTGTGTAAAAATGTGGGAACAGGTTCCGCTGTTCCCACAATATTGTTTATTATTCTTCTACAGAATTATCCTCCGCAGGCTCCACGGGAGCTTCCGCAGTGGTTTCCGCATTTTCGGGGACGGTTTCCTCGTCCTCTTCCTCGGCGGGCTCGACATAGGTGCCGTTCATCACAGCCTCAAAGTCAGCCTCGCCCATCTTCTCGTGCTTCATCAGGTAAGCGGCGATCTCATGCAGCTTGTCGATGTTCTCGCTGAGCAGACGCTCCGCCTGCGCGTAAGCGTCATTGACGATGCCGAGCACCAGCTCGTCGATCTTGGCGGCGGTCGCCTCGGAATAATCCTGCATTCTGCCGTAATCTCTGCCGAGGAACACGCTGCCGTTATCGGAGCCGTAGTTGACGCAGCCAAGCTCCTTGGTCATGCCGTACTTGGTGACCATCGCTCTGGCGGTCTTGGTCGCCTTCTCGATATCGTTGGACGCGCCTGTGGAGATATCGTCGAGAATCAGCGCCTCGGCGACACGTCCGCCGAGACTGACGACGATATCCTCGAGCATCTCCTTGCGGGAGTTATAGGACTTATCCTCGGTGGGCAGGGGCATGGTATAGCCGCCCGCCATACCGCGCGGAATAATCGAGATCTCGTGAACGGGATCCTGCGTCTCGAGCTTGTCGAAGAGGATCGCGTGACCTGCCTCGTGATAGGCGGTGAGCTTCTTTTCCTTGTCGCTCATGACCTTGCTCTTCTTCTCGGAGCCAACGACGACCTTGATGGTCGCCTCCTCGATCTCCTTCATGGTGATTGCCTTCTTGTCGGCTCTCGCCGCGAGGAGCGCCGCCTCGTTGAGCAGGTTCTCCAGATCCGCGCCCGTAAAGCCTGCGGTGGTCTTTGCGATGGTGCGCAGCTTGACGTCGGGTGCGAGCGGCTTCTTTCTGGCGTGAACCTTGAGGATCGCCTCTCTGCCGTTGACGTCGGGATAGCTGACGACGACCTGACGGTCAAATCTGCCCGGACGGAGCAGTGCGGGGTCGAGGACGTCGGGACGGTTGGTCGCCGCGATCAGGATGACGCCTTCGTTGACGCCGAAGCCGTCCATTTCGACGAGCAGCTGGTTGAGCGTCTGCTCACGCTCGTCGTTGCCGCCGCCGAGACCTGCGCCTCTCTGTCTGCCGACGGCGTCGATCTCGTCGATGAAGATGATGCAGGGCGCGTTCTTCTTCGCCTGATCGAACAGGTCGCGGACACGCGATGCACCGACGCCGACGAACATTTCTACAAAGTCGGAGCCTGAAATGGAGAAGAAGGGAACGCCCGCTTCACCCGCGACCGCTCTCGCGAGCAGGGTTTTACCGGTGCCGGGAGGTCCCACGAGCAGCACGCCCTTGGGGATTCTCGCGCCGAGCTTGTTGAACTTCTCGGGGTTCTTGAGGAACTCGACGACCTCGGCAAGCTCTTCCTTTTCCTCGTCAGCGCCTGCCACGTCGTCAAAGGTGGTCTTGCGCTTTTCGTCGTTGGTGTTCTTGATCTTCGCCTTGCCGAAGTTCATTTCCCTGCCGATTCCGCCGCCGCCCATGCGCTTCATCAGGAAAATCCATGCGCCGATGAAGATCGCGACCATGATGATGGTGGGAATCAGCTCAAAGAGAAAGGAATTATCCGACGCGCGGATATAGTTGTACTTGACAGGCTCGTCGGGGCTTGACTTCGCGTTGATCTCCTCGATAAACAGGCGGATGTCGGCAAGCTGTCCCTTGATGACGGTCTTGGACTTGCCCGAAGCGTCGGTCGTGCCCGCCGCGGAGTTGGCGAGGATATCGAGCGGCGAATTTGCCGCGGAGCTGTCCGTCTTGGGATAGGGCTTTTCGCCTTCCTTGAGGGTAATCTCAATCGCGCCCGAACCATAGTTGATGGTATAGCTCTCGACCTTGTCGTCAATGAAATACTGCACAAGCTCGGAGGTCTTGGGACTGTCTGACTGGCGCGTACTGAGGAAAATCGCCGCGACAATAATCAGAACAATGGGAATCGCGAGATACAGCAGAAGATTGCGTGTTCTCTTCTTATTGTCCAAATTGTTTCACACTCCTTGATAGATTGCCTTTGCGCAGGCGCAAGGGCTGTATTTATGGAAAAACACCGAACTACCCGCAATGGGGTATCCGTTATTCATAAACCGAACGCTTGAGAATGCCGATATAGGGCAGGTTGCGGTACTTTTCGTCGTAGTCGAGACCGTAGCCGACGATGAATTCGTCGGGGATCTCGGTTCCGCAGTAGTCGACGGTGATGGGCACCTTCCGCCTGTCAGGCTTGTCGCAGAGGGTGCAGATTCTGACGGAATTCGAGCCCTTTGTCATCAGATAGTTCATGACAAAGTTGAGGGTGTTGCCCGAGTCGACGATGTCCTCCACGATGAGGACGTCCTTGCCCGTGACGGGCAGGGTGAGGTCGCTGACGATCTTGACTCTGCCCGAGCTTTCGGTGCCGCTGCCGTAGCTGGAGGCGACGATGAAATCGATCGGGAAGTCGAGGTTGATTTTCTTCATGAGATCCGCCATGAACACGACGCTGCCCTTGAGCAGACCGATCATCATAAACTCTTTGTCATTATAATCTTTTTCAATCTGTTTTGCAAGAGACTTCACAATCTTTTCAAGTTTCTCCTGCGAAATCAATACGGAATCCACGTCCTTGTGTAACATAATAGCACCCCTTACTGCAGTTTTTCAATGGATAAATGTTGGGTCTGTTGATATATTTTACCCTGCTCCGACCAGCCGAGCGGCTCGCACCACAGCACGACGCTGTCCTCGCACAGGCAGAGCACGCGGTCACGCCGCTCACGCGGCAGATCGATCTCACGCAGCGCCTTACCGAGAGGTTTGGCTATTTTTCTTTTTTGGAAAGAAAAGGAGTCGCCCTCACGTCGGTTGCGGAAGGTCAGGGATTTGTTTTCAAATAAGGAGTTATCCGCGCTGACGGCGTATTCTTCGCCGTCGCAGGAAAAACGCATCGGCTTGTCGAACGCAAGCGCAAAGCTCTCCCCTGCCGCGGTTCTCATCCGCAGCAAGCCGCGGTCACATACAAAGGTATGCGATTTGTCAAGCTCCACCGCACCGCCGTTTTGCAGGATCTCCAGCAATAAATCGACTCTTTGGTGGGTGGGCATGATATTATATTTCTTTATCAGAAGAATCAGTGCCGCTTTCAAAACGGCGATATCGCAGCCGAGCAGCGATTCCGCGCGGTATCCGTAGTCGCTCTGCGCGTCTGACAACGCTTTCTCCGCCTGCCGCGTCAGATACGCGCCGACCTCGCTCATATCACGCGAAAAGCGCAGCATTGCGCCCTCGAGGTCGGGATTCAGCTCCCTGAGCACGGGAACCGCATGATGACGGATTTTGTTGCGCGTGTAGTCGTCGCTGAGGTTGGTGCTGTCCGTCATAAAGCTCAGATGATGCGCGTCGCAGTAGGCTTCTATCTCCGCGCGCGTGCAGGAAAGCAGCGGACGGATGATATTCCCGCGCTTCTGCACGATCGCGCACGCGCCGTTGAGAGAGGAACCGCGGCTGAGGTTGAAGAGAAGCGTCTCGACGTTGTCGGATGCGGTATGCGCCAGCGCGATTTTCGCGTTGTGCGTCTCTGCCAGCTCCTCAAAGAACGCGTAGCGCTCCTGTCTGCCGCACAGCTCCTCGCTGATACCGCGCTCCCTCGCAAGCGCGGGAATGTTGCGGTGACGGCAGAAAAGCGGAATATTATATTTCTCACAGAGAATTTTACAGAAATTCTCGTCCCTCTGCGCTTCGTCGCCGCGGATGCCGTGATGAAGGTGGGCGGCGTAGAGCGTCAGGTTGTATTGTTCTTTTATCGAATAAAGAAAGTGCAGCAGCGCGACGGAATCCGCGCCGCCCGAGAGCGCGGCGATCACGCTGTCTCCCGTTTCCAGCAGTCCGAAGCGCGCGCAGTCACGCGCCGCCTTATTGGTCACGCGACCGCTCCACGCCCGTGAAGCGCATGAATTCGCCCTGCCAATGCAGCTTGACAGTGCTGGTTTCGCCGTGACGGTTCTTCGCGACGATGCATTCGCCCGCGTTGACGTCCGCCTGCGGCGCGTTTTCCTCGCCGTTCTCGCGGTCGTAGTAGCCCTCGCGGAAGAGGAACAGCACGATATCCGCGTCCTGCTCGATCGAACCCGAATCTCTCAGGTCGGAGAGCTGCGGTCTGTGGTCGCCCGTGCGCTGCTCCGAGGCACGGGAAAGCTGCGAGAGCGTGATGATCGGGACGTTAAGCTCCTTCGCCATGATTTTGAGGTTTCGGGTGATGGCGGAGATTTCCTGCACGCGGTTGTCGATCCGCCTGCCGCTCGCCATCAGCTGGAGATAGTCGATCACCACCAGATCTACCTGCTTGAGCCGTCTCAGGCGCGCCTTCATTTCGGTGATGGTGATGGTGGAGGTGTCGTCGAGGTACATATCGGCGTTTTTGAGCACGTCGCTCGCGGGAATCAGGCGCTGCCATTCCTCGTCGGTGAGCTTGCCCGTGCGCAGCTTGGTTCCGCCGACCATCGCCTCCGAGGAGAGCAGACGGCTCGCGAGCTGCTCCTTGGACATTTCGAGCGAGAAAAACGCGACGGTTTTCTTCGCCTGACAGGCAACGTTGCGCGCGATATTGAGCGCGAAGCTCGTCTTTCCCATACCGGGACGCGCCGCGAGAATGATCAGGTCGGAGCGGTTCAGCCCTGTGATCATGCGGTCGAGGTCGCCGATGCCCGTGGGAATCGCGCGGGTATTGCTGTCCGCCTCGCTGTTGAGGTCGTCGAGGCGGTCGAAGGTCTGCAGAATGACCGAGCTGATGCGCTCGAGTCCCTTGACCTCGCCCTCGCTGCGGATGTCAAAGAGCCTTTGCTCCGCCGCGTCGAGAATCAGCGAGGTGTTCTCCGCCTGCTCGGTCGCGTCGTCGATGATCGCGCGGGAGGCGGTGATCAGCCGTCTGAGCTTGTATTTATCCGAGACGATCTGCGCGTAATACTTCGCGTTGCTCGGCGCGGGACAGGCGTCCGCGAGGTTGATGATATATTCCTGACCGCCGCTGTTTTCATAGTCGCTGTCGCCGCGCAGACGGTCGATCAGCAGAACGGGGTCGATCGGAACGCCGCTGTTTACCATCAGCAGCATTTCCTCGAAAATGCGCTTGTGTATGGATTGATAGAAATAATCGGGCGACTTGATGAAGTCAAGCACCTCGTCAAAGACGGAGCTGCGAATCAGAGCGGCTCCCAGCACCGCCTGCTCGGCGCGCGCGTCATAGGGCAGCGTGCCGAAGTCCGTTGAAAAACCGCTGTCCGCCATGCTTACGCTTCGCCTACCTGCACGTCGATCATCGCGGAGATGCCCGTGTAGAGCTTGACCTCCGCCTTGTAGGTGCCGAATTCCTTGATGTCACGGTCGAGCACTACCTTGCGCTTGTCGACGTTGATGCCGTACTGCTTTCTGATCTCCTCGGCGATCTGCTTGGAGGTCACGCTGCCGAACAGTCTGCCGTTGTTGCCGTTCGCCTTCATGCGGAGGATCTTGCCCTCGAGAGCCTGCTTGCTCTTCTCCGCCTCCGCCTTTGCGGACGCAATTTTAAAATTCTTGGAGTTCTCCGCGTTTCTGTATTCATTCATCGCCTGCGCGTTGGCTTCCTTCGCGAGCTTCTTGGGCAGGAGGTAGTTTCTGCCGTAGCCCTCGGAAACCTCCGCAAGCTCGCCCTTCTTGCCGAGCGCCTTGATGTCCTGTAAGAGAATGACTTTCATATATTATCCTTCCTTTTCAAAATGATAGTGACAGGTGGTGATTTGTGTTATTCCTTCTCCGCGTAGTCGAGCACGGCGTCGATCGCTTCGGTCAGCTGCTTGCGCGCGTCCTCGAGATTGGTGTTGTAGAGCTGGGTCGCCGCCATCGTCTGATGACCGCCGCCGCCCATTTTCTCCATGATGAGCTGGACGTTGACGCGTCCGTAGCTCCGCGCGGAGATATTGATTTTCTCCTTGTCTCCGAAGATGACAAAGGAGGCGGAAATGCCCTTGAGCGTCAGCATCTCGTCGGCAGCCTGCGCCGCCGCAAGACGGATGTCATCGGTGAGCTTGTCGGAGGTGGAGATCGCGCAGGCGCGGTAGACCTCGCTGCGCACGACGATCTCTACCTTCTCGCGGTAGGTGTCGATGCTGCCCGAGAACATCTCCTTGACAGTCAGCGTATTCGCGCCCTTGCGCCTCAGGTACGCCGCCGCCTCAAAGGTGCGCACGCCCGTTTTGAGCACAAAATTCTTGGTGTCGAGCATGATGCCCGCGAGCAGCGCGTCCGCCTGAATAAAGCCGAGCGGCTTATCGTCGAGATAGCTGATGATCTCGCTGCACATCTCGGAGGCGGAGGACGCGGACGGCTCGTGACAGAACACCAGCGCGTTGTCTATGTAATTGACCGCCTTGCGGTGATGGTCGATGACCACCACGCGCTTGCACTTCTCATAGAGCTCGCGGCTCTCGAGAGAGGCGGCGATATGGGTATCCACGATAATCAGCAGGGACTTGGGCGTCGCGTTGCGCACGGCGTCGTCGGGCGTCGTGAAGATGGGGTTTTCCAGCTTCTCGTCCACATAGTCGATCAGCTGACGCGCCATAGAGGTCTCCTTGTTGACGACGACCTTGCAGTAGCGCTTGAAGGTCTTTTCCATGATGCACTGCATGCCGATCGCCGCGCCCACGCAGTCGAGGTCGGAAAAGCGGTGTCCCATGATATAGACCTTATCCGCGTCGGAAACGGCGCGGCTGATCGCGTTGGCAATGACGCGCATGCGCACCTTGCTGACCTTTTCCGCCGCCGCCGCGGTGCCGCCGAAGAACTCATAGGCGTTGTCCTTAATGATCGCGACCTGGTCGCCGCCGCGTCCGAGCGCCATTTCAAGCGCTTTCCGGGCGTTCAGCTCCGACTCGCGGACGGTCTTGCAGCCTCTCGCCAGTCCGACGGAAATCGTCGCGATATGACGGGCTGTGCCGATGGAGCGGACGTCCTTGAGAATCGGGAACCGCTGCGACACGATCTTGTCGATATCGGCGTCGCGGAAGATGATCATATAGCGGTTGTTGCTGATTTTCTTGTACATCGCCTGATACTCGTTCGCCCAGCGCTGGAGATTCGCCTCCAGCGAGATCGCGACGGTGGAGTAATACTCCTCGGAGCTTGTCACAAAGTCCTCGGCGTTGTCAAAGGTGATCAGCGCTACGCACGGAATGGACGCGTGGTACTCGCGCACCGTGCTTTTATAGTAGGTGTTTTCGATGAAGTGGCAGACCGCCGCGTTATCCGCCGACATGCAGTAAACGGTAAATTCCCTGCCGTCGACGGCGACGTCGATGCCGTCGCTGTCGATAATATCGCCGTAGTCGTAGCCGGATATATAGTTGTTGATGTGGTCGCCCTCGGGACTGCGCCCTCCGATCGCCTTGCGGAAGCGCGCGTTGCACCACGCGATATCGCCTTCGGGTCCCACGACCGCGACGGGATATTTATACCGCTCCAGATACTCGCGGTCGACGCCGTCGATCCTGTCGGCGGTGCTCTTGACGATGCCGCGGATATAGGCGCTGAAGCGCAGGCTCAGCACAAACACCACCGCCGTAGCGGCTATGGTGACGCCCAGCTCCGTATAAAAGACGGCCATATTGTAGTTGGCGGAAATCGTCGTCATCAGCAGCATGACTGCCGCGAAGATAATAAACCACGGCGACAACATCCAGTGTTTCTTTCTCATGTATATTCCTTCTGTTCTGTTTCACGGAAGCAAAACGCCTCCGCGTGGTGAGTGAACCTCCCCGCTTATACCTCCTGGAGGATGGGAAGGATCATCGGGGCACGGCGGGTTCTCTGGGCAATCAGCTTGGATATCTCGTCCTTGATGCGGTTCTTGATGATGCCCCACTCGTGAATATTCTTCTCGGCGCAGTCCTCGAGGATGTCAAGAGCGAGCTTGCGCACCTCGTCGAGCAGCGTCTCGCTCTCGCGCACATAGACAAATCCGCGCGATACCACGTCGGGACCGCTGATGACGTGACCGTCGTAGACGTCGAGAGAAGCGACAATGATGATCAGACCGTCCTGACCGAGATGCTTTCTGTCGCGGAGGACGATGCTTCCGACGTCGCCGACGCCGAGACCGTCCACAAATACCTTGCCCGCGGGTACGGGAGAAAGCTCCTTCATGTAGTCCTGATTCAGCTCGACGGTGCTGCCGACGTCGCCGATATAGATATTCTTGCGCTCCATTCCCAGAAATTCCGCAAGCTCGGCGTGCTTGCGCAGGTGCTTCTGCTCGCCGTGAACGGGAATGAAGAATTTCGGCTTGACGAGCCTGTGGATGAGCTTGAGCTCCTCCTGACAGGCGTGACCCGAAACATGCACGTCGTACATGGATTCATAGATGACCTTGCAGCCCTTTTTGAGCAGCTCGTCGACGACGTTGCCGACGGTCTTTTCGTTGCCGGGGATGGGGTTGGCGGAGATGATGATGAAATCGCCCTCCCCGACCATCACCTTGCGGTGGTCGGAATACGCCATGCGCGACAGGGCGCTCATCGGCTCACCCTGTGAGCCTGTCGTCACGAGGACGATCTGCTCGCGCGGATATTTGTCGAGCATATCGAGGTCGATCAGGATATTTTCGGGAATGTTGAGATAGCCGAGCTTCTTGGCGACCTCCATGTAGTTGACCATGCTTCTGCCTGAGAAAGCGACCTTTCTGCCGTACTTGTGCGCGGTGTTGATAATCTGCTGCACGCGGTTGACGTTGGACGCGAAGGTCGCGATGATGATGCGGTACTGCTCCGCCTTGCTGAACAGCATGTTCAGGCTGTCGGACACCATCATCTCGGTGCGCGTATAGCCCGGACGCGAGGCGTTGGTGCTCTCCGCGAGAAGCGCGAGAACGCCCTCGTCGCCGACCTTTGCGAAGCTCGAGAGGTCGATCGTTTCCCCGAGAATGGGCGTGCAGTCGATTTTGAAGTCGCCCGTGTGGACGATCGTACCCGCCGGTGTGTGGATTGCGAACGCGACCGCGTCGGGAATCGAGTGGTTGACGTGGATGAACTTGACGCTCATGCAGCCGAGCCTGATCGTGTCGCCCGCGTTGACGACCGTCATCTTTGTCTTGTTGAAAAGGCTGTGCTCACGCAGCTTGTTGCCCACCAGTCCGAGGGTGAGCGGCGTGCCGTAAAGCGGGATATTGACACGCGAAAGCAGGAAGGGAAGTCCTCCGATGTGGTCCTCATGACCGTGCGTCAGGACAATGCCCCTGATTTTATCGGCATTCTGCTCAATATAGGAGAAGTCGGGGATGACCAAATCCACACCCAGCATGTCGCCGTCGGGGAACGCCATGCCGCAGTCGATGATCAGCATATCGCCCTCGCACTCGATCAGGGTGATGTTCTTGCCGATCTCGTTGAGTCCGCCGAGGAACGATACCTTGACCGAAGGCTTCACGGTCTTCTTCGGCTTCTGCGCGTTCTTCTGGCTGAGGCTCTTTTTCTGTCCTTTCTGCGGTGTGTTCTTTGAGTACCTGCTCTGTCTGAGCTTGTAATTTTTCTTTTTGCGGTCTGTACTCACGAAAGTTTACCTCCGTATTTCTAAAGATTTTTCCGTTCTATATGTGAATCCTTACAGGATAATGACCGTTTCAGATATGCTTTTCCCAGCATACATTTACATTATATTTTAACCCGAATTTGCCCGTCCTGTCAAGTCGTTGCGGGAATAATAAATATTTTTTCCATATTTCTCCTGCCCGCTTGTTATTATGCGCCTTTTGTGGCAAAATATAGAGAGAAAAACAAAAGGAGAGGCACATGAAACAGGTTGAAGTTTTTACCGACGGCGCGTGCAGCGGCAATCCCGGTCCCGGAGGCTGGGGTGCGGTGCTGCGCTATAACGGACACGAAAAGGAGCTTTCGGGCGGTGAAGCGAACACCACCAACAACCGCATGGAGCTTTGCGCGGTGATTTTCGCGCTCGAAGCGCTCAAGAAGCCGTGCCGTGTCAAGCTCTACAGCGACTCGCAGTACGTCTGCAACGCCCTCACGCTCGGATGGGCAAAGAAGTGGCGCGCGCAGGGATGGATGCGCAACAAGAAGGATAAAGCCCTCAATCCCGACCTCTGGGAGCGGCTGCTCAACCTCTGCGAGAAGCATGAGGTTGAGGTCAACTGGGTCAAGGGGCACGCGGGTCATCCCGAAAACGAACGCTGCGACCGCCTTGCCGTCGCGGCAGCTCAGAAATACAGCTGACAAAAAATCCGACTCATAGCGAGTCGGATTTTTTCCTTTGATGTGTTATTGTTTCTCGGTAAGGAGCTTGTTGAGCTCGTCCAGAAAGGTGTTGATGTCCTTGAACTGGCGGTAAACGGATGCGAAACGGACATAGCTGACCTCGTCAACGGCTTTCAGCTCCTCCATCGCAAGCTCGCCGATCTGCATGGACGTGATCTCGCGGTCGAGCATACTCTGGATTTTCGCTTCAATGCGGTCGACCATCTGCTCGATCTGCTTGAGCGAGACGGGACGCTTTTCGCAGGCTCTCAGAATACCTGCGGTGAGCTTGTTGCGGTCAAAAACCTCGCGGGACTTGTCGCGCTTGACCACAACGATGGGAACGGTTTCGATCACCTCATGCGTCGTGAAGCGCTTGCCGCATTTCAGGCACTCCCTGCGGCGGCGGATACGCTCGCCGTCATCCGCGGAACGTGAATCGATGACCTTGCTTTCTTCATAGCTGCAATACGGACATTTCACAGAATATCCCCCCTATAATTCCATAAAATAATTATAGCATACTATCAGCAAATTACAACTACATTTTATTTACAAATTAATTACAGCAGGGTGCCGGTGGGCACTTTTTTCGCGTACTATGGGGCGGCTGTTTTCCTGCAACGCGTTTTCGCGGCACATGTTCATCTTTTCGCACGAATCCCATTTCAGTTGGAAACGTCGGATTGAAATTTTGATTGAAACGTCGGAATAACAGACTGACAACACCAAACTTATCCTCGAGAAATGGGAATAGTAAAAGTCTGATGAACACCCGT
>FMUA01000009.1:0-87070 GCA_900100595.1 Ruminococcaceae bacterium P7 | reverse complement strand
TCAAAAAACGCGAATCAAAAAACGCGATTTAAAAATTACGGTACTTTTTGACTTTTCTTCTCTTTCTCATTTTGGAGCGGTGTACCTTTGCGGCGATGACGTAGATCGCCATAATCAGGAGGATCAGCAAAATCACCACGATGAACCAGTAGGACTTGAATATCGTGCCGATGACGTCGAGCACCGCGAGAATAGCGCTTCTGTTGACATTCTCGATCGGAACAAGGTTGACCGTCGCGAGCAGCTGCTTCTGACCGCCCTTGCTGTCGACGTAGTAGACGACTGCCTTTCCGACGGGCTTGTCAGTCGACAGCGGCGCCTCGAGGATCTCGGGCAGCTCGGTTTCCACCACGATATTTTCCGGCTTGGTTTCGGAGGGCACGATCGCGTTGAGATCCTTCTCGGGGACGAGCGTCACCTTGTCCTTACCCCACGCGAGCTTGAGCGGCTGTTCGCAGATCGGGGTTTCCTTTGACTTGACGGTCTGCATCTGCAATTCGACAAGCGCCCAGCGGAACAGCGCCGCCGCGTCGATGAAGGTGTAATATTCCTCCTGAACGCCCATCTTGTAGGGCGCGCCGAGGAGCACAAGAATGTAGGAGTTGCCGTCCGCGGAGCCTGTCGTGACAAGGCAGCGCCCCGCCTCGTCGGTGGTGCCCGTCTTGATGCCCTTGGCGTAACGGTAATAATACTGACCGCCGCGGGCGGAATCGATCAGATAGTTTGTCGTGATCAGCGGCGTGTTGTCGCCCTTGCAGTAGTACTCGGTCGTGTTGCATATCTCGTCAAAAAGCGGGAGCGTTCTCGCGTAGGTCGTGATTTTGTAGAGGTCGCGCGCCGTGGTGTAGTGATCCTCGTTGTGCAGACCGTCGGGGTTCTGGAAGTGCGTATTCTCGCAGCCCAGCTCCTCCGCCTTTTCGTTCATCATATCCACGAACTTGTTCACGTCTCCGTCGCCGACATAGTCCGCGAGCGTCAGCGCCGCGTCGTTGCCCGACGGAACCATCATGCTGTAGAGCAGGTCAACGGCGGACATGGTGCTGCCGACGTGAGCCGCGACATTCGCAAGCGAGCTGTCGGTGTCCTTCAGCTGATTCATGACCGACTGCTTGATCGGTATCTTGGTGTTGTCGAGGTCGTCGATGTGCTCATAGGCGACGATGTAGGTCATGATCTTGGTCGTCGACGCGGGATAGCGCTTTTCGTCGGCGTTTTTCTCAAATACAACCTGCTCGTTGTCGGTGTTGATCATCAGCACCGACTCGCAGTGAAGGTCGACGTTGTTGGAAAAAGTCATCGCGCCCGCCGACACCGCCGAAACGGATACCAGCGCGCACAGGGCGCAGAACACGGAAATCATTTTGACTGCAATTCTTTTCATGTCACTACTCCTAATTCATGGTGTTATGACCGCCGCGGTCAAAGAGCCTGTCGATTTCGGCATTGAGCAGCCGCAGCTCCTCGTTGCGGAGGTCTTTGTATATAAATAAGATATATTCGGCGATTTTCTGAGAAAGCTCCAGACTTCTTGTCTCGGCGAAATCTGCGATGGCAAGCTGCGGAAGTCCGTGCTGCCGCTCTCCGAAGAAGTCGCCCGGTCCGCGCATTTTGAGGTCCTCGTCGGCAATCACAAAGCCGTCGTTGGTGGCGCACATGACCTCGAGCCGCTGCTTTGTCGCCGCGTTGAGATGGTCGCTGATCAGAACGCAGAAGGACTGCGCTTCTCCCCTGCCGACTCTGCCGCGCAGCTGGTGGAGCTGCGAAAGCCCGAAGCGCTCGGCGTTCTCGATCACCATCACCGAAGCGTTCGGGACGTCAACCCCGACCTCGATGACGGTTGTCGCGACGAGAATTTTGTATTCTCCCGCCGCGAACGCGCTCATGACGCGCTCCTTTTCGTCGGGCTTGAGCTTGCCGTGAACCAGACCGACGGGAATATCGGAAAACTCCCGCAGCATCAGCTCGGCGGCGTATTCCTCGGCGGAAGCGACGCCGTCCGTCTCACCCTCCTCGACAAGCGGACAGACGATATACGCCTGTCTGCCCTTGCCGACCTCCTCGCGGATAAAGTTGTAGATCCTGCCGCGCTGCGAGCCTGACATCAGGACGGTGCGCACGGGCTTGCGGTTCGGCGGCAGCTCGTCGATCACGGAGATATCGAGGTCGCCGAAGATGATCAGTCCCAGCGTGCGCGGAATCGGCGTCGCGCTCATGACGAGAAGGTGCGGATTGTCGCCCTTTGAGAGCAGCTTGGCGCGCTGCGCTACACCGAAACGGTGCTGCTCGTCGGTCACGGCAACGCCGAGATTGTGAAAGGTCGTTTTATCGGTAATCAAAGCGTGCGTTCCGATGACAAGCTGAACGGTGCCGTCGGCAAGTCCCTCACGCACGCGCTTTTTTTCGCTCTCTTTCAGCGCGCCCGTGAGCAGTGCGACGGTCACGCCCGTGCCGCTCAGCAGCTTGGAAAAGGTCTCATAGTGCTGCTTTGCGAGAATCTCGGTCGGCGCCATAAACGCCGCCTGAAAGCCGTTCTGGATGACCGTATAGCAGACCGAAGCGGCGACGACTGTCTTGCCCGAGCCGACGTCTCCCTGTACCAGACGGTTCATCTGGCTCTTTTTTTCGAGCATATCGTGCACGCAGTCCGCGATCGCGCGCTTCTGTGCGCCCGTCAGGGAAAACGGCAGCAGCTTCTCGAAATCGGCAGAGCAATCCCTTTGGATTTTTACGCCGCTGATAGTGCGGCTGTGGTCGCGCAGGCTGCGCATGCCGAGATTGAGCACCACCAGCTCCTCCGCCACGAGCCGCTGTCTTGCCCTCTCGAGCGCGGCGGAGTTTTTCGGGAAGTGGATATCGCAGAGCGCCTGCCGCAAGCCGCAGAGGTCAAAGTGCCTGCGCACCTGCTCAGGCAGCGGGTCGCCTACCGTCTCAGGCAGCATTTTGAGCGCGTTTCTGACCGCGTTGGCGATGGTCTTGCTCGGCAGTCCCGCGGTGGAACGGTAAACCGGATGGATTCCCACGCCGTCACGCGCCGCCGAAAAGGTCGGAGAAACCATCTGGGCGCCGTAGCCGTCAAAGGTGATTTTTCCGTAAAAGAAATATTCTCCGCCATAAGCCAACATCCGGCTGATATAGCGGTTGTTGAAAAAGACAACCTTGAGCGTCCCCGTGTCGTCGCTGATGCTGCCCTTTGACAGTATCCTTCCGCCGCCGATCATGGCGTCGGAAATCGAGGTCGCGAGCCTCGCCTTGACACAGTAGACGCCCTCCTCGGTGATATCCGCGATCGCGGTGACCGAGGTCCAGTCCTCATAGGCGCGGGGATAGAAATTGATCAGCTCCCCGACGCTGCAGACGCCGAGCTTCTCAAACTGCTCGGCGCGTTTGGAACCGACGCCGCTCAGGACGGTCATCGGCGTTCTGTATAATGATGGCATAAGCAAGATTAGAAATAAAAATCGGTCAGTGGCGTGGCATTTGTCTGACCACTGACCACTGACCGCAATGTGTTCTGTTGAATTATTCTACGCTGAGAATGAAGTAGTAAACGGGCTGGTCGCCTCTGACGAGAGAGATGTCGCAGCGGGAGCCGAACTTATCCTGAAGCTCGTCAAACGCCTTCTGCGCGTCCTCCTCCTCGATCTCTTCGCCCGCAATCAGGGTGAGGAAAGCGGTGTCACGGGTCACCATGCTCTTCGCGAGCTTGACGACCGCCTTGACGGGACTCTTCTCGGTGATGGTGAGCTTGCCGTTCTCGAGAGCGATGATGTCGCCCTCCTTGATCTTCCTGCCGCCGAACTCACTGTTGCGCGCCGCAAAGGTGACAAGACCCGTGCCGACCGCGTGAGCCGCGTCGATCATCAGCTGGGCGTTGCTCTCGGCTGAGATCTCGGGGTCGAAGTTGAGCATCGCGGTCATGCCCTGCGGAATGGTTCTGGTGGGCACGATGACGACGTTTCTGTCATTGACCATCGGAATGGTCTGCTCCGCCGCGAGGATGATGTTCTTATTGTTAGGCAGCACGATGACGTTCTTGGCGGGAGTCGCGAGGATCGCCTCATAGATGTCGTCGGTGCTGGGGTTCATGCTCTGACCGCCCGATACGACGTGGGTGCAGCCCAGCTCCATAAAGAGGTTCTTGACGCCCTCGCCTGCCGCGACAGCGACAAAGCCGAACTGCTCGGTCGGCTCGGCAAAGGTCAGCGCCTCGGGCTTCGCCTTGGGAGGCTTTCTGGACTTCTTGGCGTTCTTGTGCTGCTCCTTCATGTTCTCGACCTTGACGGTGAGCAGCTGACCGAACTCGAGACCCTTTGACAAAGCGTTGCCGGGAATCTCGGTGTGGACGTGAACCTTGATGATCTCGTCGTCATTGACCACGACGACGCAGTCGCCGATGGTCTTGAGGAAGTCGCGCAGCTCCTCGGGATCGGTTTCGATCTCGGGGTCTCTGCCGACGATAAACTCGGTGCAGTAGGTGAATTCGATGTCGTCGTCGAACTCGGCGGCGGCGCTGTCAAAGTTATCGACGGTCACCTCGGGGCTCTCGTCATAGGGAATGACCTCGCCGTCCTTGAAGGTTGCGAGCATACCCTCGAAGATGGTGCACAGACCCTTGCCGCCCGCGTCAACTACGCCCGCCTTTTTGAGTACGGGGAGCAGCTCGGGAGTGAGAGCCAGCGCGTCGTTCGCCTTGTTGACGATGGTCTGCCATACGGCAAGCGCATCGTGGTTCTCCTTGGAAGCCTCAACGCCCGCCTCATACGCCATTCTTGCTACGGTGAGAATCGTGCCCTCCGCAGGCTTGGTGACAGCCTTGTAGGCGGCATCTACGCCGATTCCGAGAGCGGCGGCAATATTCTTGCCGTTGACCTCCTCCATGTCCTTCAGCCCCTGTCCGAAGCCTCTGAACAGAATGGAGGTGATAACGCCCGAGTTGCCTCTGGCGCCTCTGAGCATCGCTTTTGCGGCAATTTCCGCAACCTCGCCCGCGTTGGTTCCGTCGTATTCCTCGAGCGCCTTGGCAGCAGCCATTACGGTCATGGACATATTGGTACCTGTATCGCCGTCGGGCACAGGGAAGATATTGAGATCGTTGATGTGATTTTTCTGCGCGCTGATGTTGTGAGCGCCGGAAATAATCGCCTGCTTTAGCATCTCGCCGTTAATCATAATTACTGCACGTCCTTTTTGAAATCTGAAAAGCATATCGGCAACGTCCGCCACGCGCGGCACTGCCATTATCAAACACAACTATTATACAGGCTTTCCGCCAATTTTTCAATAGTCAAATCAAATATAAATGACAAAAAAATGATTTTTTTGCGGACAAAACAAAAATGCCGGGAATTGCCCGTCTTTATTACTCAATCCGCATACTTTCGGCATTCAGGCACTTGCCGTTTTTGTCATCAATTTCAAACAGCGCCGCCTCCAGACGGCACGCGCCGTCGGCAAGCTCAAACCTTGCGGGAAGCTTGGTGCGGAAGCGGTTGATGATGATGTCCGTCTTGACGCCGAGGACGGAGTGGATGGTGCCCGTCATGCCGAGGTCGGTGATATAGCCCGTGCCGTTCGGCAGCACCTGCGCGTCCGAGGTCTGGACATGGGTGTGCGTGCCGAATACCGCCGAGACTCTGCCGTCGAGATAATAGCCCAGCGCGCGTTTTTCGCTGGTTGTCTCGGCGTGGAAGTCGAGCAGGATGATCTTGCTCTCTGCCTGCTCGAGCAGCCTGTCGGCGCAGTCGAAGGCGTTTTCCAGCCCGTCGTCCATCCCCATGTTGCCCATGAGGTTGATGATGGTGACGATCCGCCTGCCCATGTCGAGGTTGATGATGCCCTTTCCCGGTACCCTGTCGGGAAAGTTCGCGGGACGGACGATGAACGGGTTCTCGTCGAGCATCCCGTAGACCTCCTGACGGCGGAAGGCATGATTGCCGAGCGTGATCGCGTCCACGCCGCTGTCAAAAAGATAGTGCGCCGACACTGCGGTCATACCGTTGCCGTCGGCGGAATTTTCTCCGTTGCAAATCACCAGGTCGACGCCGTTGAAGCGCTTGACGGACGGCAGCCTGTCGCGCAGGAAACGGCAGCCTACGCTGCCCACCACGTCGCCGATACACATTATTCGCATCTGAATCCCCCTCTCTTGTTTCCTCGATTATATCATATTTCTAGCCCTCTGTCACGCTAAATTCGACGGGTTCTGCGATATTTTCATTAAAAACACAGGAGAAATGACAGACATACGCCCCGTCCTCCTCGCTGACGGTCAATCTCCGCTGCTTGACCGCGCCCGCAGGACGCTCGAATACCTCGTAGAGCAGCTCGGCATTGCGGAAAATCTGCTGCGCCTGCTCCGTATTCAGACTGACGGTGCTCTCTGCGAGCGCGTACTCGGTCTCTGTCCTGACGGACAGCGGCAGCAGGGTATCGTCCAGACAGAGCGTTTGCTCACGCTCGGAATAGGCGGCGTTTTCACAGCCGAAGAAGGACAGGCTCACGGGAAACTCCCGATGAAAGAGTTTTAAACGGCTGCGCTCCGTTTTATTTTCCGAAATAGAAATATAAGAGTATCGGCACGGGATTTTTAATTCTCTTTCGGAATAAATATCCGCCATCACCTCCGCGTCGGCGTGGACGAACTGCGGCGTATCGAGCTTTGACATCTTCACGCCGCTGACGAGCAGATCGCCCTTGACCACGCCGCTGCCCTCCTTGACCTCCGCGAAGCCCCCGCGTGCCTTGACCGACGTGATCACGCCGTCCTCCCTCGCCTTGATGTTGCAGGGCTGCAGGCTCATGATATCGGGCTTTTTCGCCTTTTCGCTGACCTCGATATCGGCGGTGCAGCCGAGCAGATTGACGCTCAGCCAGCGGATGTCGTCGAGCTGCATCAGCGTGTCGCGCTCGATTTTGTCGACGTCGATGTCGCCCTTATAGATACCGACCGAAATGCCGTTTTCCGCGAGGCATTCTCGCACCTTGGTCTCGCTGAGGTTATCGGCGCCCACAATGCGCAGCGACCAGATGAACTGCGAGAGAAAGACGATCAGCAGCGCACCCAGCACCGCTCCGACGGGAATCCCTGCCCTGCCCCTGCATCTGCGCAGAAAGAACGGCACTCCGCGCTTCTTCTCAATACGGAGCACGCATTTGGAGCGTCTTGCCAGCGGACGCACGCGCTTATAATCGGAAACCGACATCGCACCCGTGATACCGCCCGCGACAGGCTGCGGATTCCACAGATTAATCCCTCTGCCCGCGGCGAGATTGAGCAAGCGTTCGGGGAACCTGCCCTTCGCGGTGAAGGTCACGTAGCCCCTGCAGAACCGCAGAAAAGATAGAACGATCATAGGCACCTCAGCTCAGAAATTCGATTTTTGTGATGAAGCCGCTCAGCTCCACACAGGAACCGGAGACACAGCGCACGCTCAGCCCTCTGCCCTCGAAGGACAGCACCATACGGGCGGTATTGATTTTGATGTTGCTTGTTTCATAGAGCAAAATCCCCGTGGAACCCTCCACGGTGACGCGGCGGTTGCCGACCATCTCGAGCAGCGGCGCGCTGCCGAGGTCGGGCATGAGCGCGGTCGACGGTTTTTTCATGTTGTCACTCTCCCCTTGAATCATAGGCTAATAATATTTATGCGGCGGACGTCATATATATTATCGGTGATGCCAATGACTCTTCACAGAGGAAAAACCGCCCTGACCGCTGTCCTGACGCTCGCTCTCTGCGCAGCGGCGCTGGTCTTTTCACCGAAGTGCAAGGACGGCGCGGCAAAGGGCTTGGAGCTGTGCCTGCGCGTGCTGACGCCCTCTCTTTTTCCGATGATGGCGCTGAGCGGTCTTACCGTCAGAACAGGGCTTTGCCGCCGCATCGGTCGGCTGCTTGAAAAGCCGACGCGCGTGCTGTTCGGGCTGAGCGGCGCGTTCGCGCCTGTAGTGCTCCTCTCACTTGTCGGAGGATATCCCGTCGGCGCAAGAGCGATCGCCGATCTTTACATCGGCGGTCAGGTCAGCCGTAAACAAGCGGAGCGTGCCGCCCTGTTCTGCGTCGGTTCGGGTCCCGCGTTTCTGATCAGCTTCGTGGGAAGCGCGCTGTACGGCAGCGAGGAAATCGGCTTGATTTTGCTGTGTTCGCAGGTGCTCGCGGTGATACTCTCGGGCATCGCGCTGCGGATAATCGGCGGCAAAATCAGTGATAATTCCGAAAAAGAATTAAGAATCGTCACGCAGCCGTTTTCCGCCGCCTTGGTAGAGGCGACGCGCGACGCTTCGGCAGGCATGGCGGCGATCTGCGGTCTGGTGGTGCTGTTCGCAGCGTTCACGGGTATCTGCGAGGAGCTGCTGCCCGCGTGTGACGAAAGCGAGATCCTGCTCTCGCTGCTCGACGTGAGCACGGGCGTGTGCCGTCTGCAGAGTGGCTTTCCGCTGACGATGACCGCGTTCGCGGTCGGCTTCGGCGGACTTTGCGTCCACTTCCAGATTTTCGCCGCGCTGCGCGAGCTTGCCGCCCACAAGCTGCTGTTCTTCGCCGTCCGCTTTGTTCAGGGCGGTCTGACGGCGCTTTTCACCCACCTGGGAATGATGCTTTTCGGCAGGGAGGTGGCTGTCTTTTCGACCGCGGACGTCACGCAGGCGGGTTTTTACGGCGGGAGCGTCCTCTCGGGAGCGGCGCTGCTGACGGTAGCGGTCGGCTTTTTGTTCACATTCAAAAAACAGTAACGGAGGATTCTTTATGTGCGGAATTGCAGGCTGGATAGAAACGGGCTGTCAGATGCCCGACAGGGTCAAAACGCTGAGCGCGATGTCGCGGACGCTCGAACGCCGCGGACCCGACGAAAACGGCATTTACATCAACGGGGACACCGCGCTGATTCACCGCCGCCTGATCGTCATTGACAAGGAAAACGGCAAGCAGCCGATGTCGGCGCGGCACGGCGACACGACGTATGTCATCGTCTACAACGGCGAGCTATACAACACCGACGAGCTGCGCGAGGAGCTGAAAGCCGACGGCTTTCATTTCCGCGGTCACAGCGACACCGAGGTCGTGCTCAAAACCTTTATCAAGTACGGCGAACGCTGTCCCGAGCGGCTCAACGGCATTTTCGCGTTCGCGGTGTTCAATACGCGCGACCGCTCTGTCTTTCTCTGCCGCGACAAAATCGGCGTGAAGCCGCTGTTTTACTGCGAATACAACGGCGGACTGATTTTCGGCTCCGAAATCAAAGCCCTGCTCGCGAGCGGCGTTGTAAAGCCGATCATCGACGAGCAGGGACTGAATGAGATCTTCTTCCTCGGACCCGCACGCACGCCGTCCTGCGGCGTGTTCAAGGGCGTGTTTGAGCTGAATCCGGGCGAATGCGCCGTCTACAAAAGCGGCAGGCTCACACGGAGAACCTATTTCTCGATCGAGGCGCGCGAGCACACCGACTGCGAAAAGGAAACCATCGAAAAGACGCGCTGTCTGCTGACCGACGCGATTCAGCGGCAGCTGGTCAGCGACGTGCCGCTGTGCCTGTTCCTCTCGGGCGGGCTGGACAGCAGTATCATCGTGCAGACCGCCTCGCGTTACAGCAAGGAAAACAAGCGCGGCAGGGTGCACACCTACTCGGTGGAGTACCGCGATAACGCGCAGTATTTTCAGGCGAGCCGCTTTCAGCCGAACGCCGACACGGAATACATCCAAAAGATGGTCAAAAGCGCCGACACCATCCATACCGAGGTGATACTCGACAACACCCTGCTTGCCGACGCGCTGTACGACAGCGTCACCGCGCGCGATCTGCCCGGCTATGTCGACGTGGACGCGTCCCTGCTGCTCTTCTGCCGCGAAATCAAGAAGGACTACACGGTCGCGCTCTCGGGCGAATGCGCCGACGAGCTGTTCGGCGGCTATCCGTGGTACCACGATGAGCGTATCCTCTTTGAGGACTGCTTTCCGTGGTCACGCAGCTCCGACGTGAGAAGGATGGTGCTTCGCGGCGGCGTGCTCGACAGAGGTGAGGAATACGCCCATCAGCGCTACCTCGACACGATTGCCCTCGCGCCGAAGCTCCCATCCGACAGCAAGCGCGACAGCCGTATGCGCGAGATGTTCTTCCTCAACTTCTACTGGTTCATGCAGTGCCTGCTCGAGCGCAAGGACCGCTGCTCAATGTACAGCGGACTCGAGGTGCGCGTGCCGTTCTGCGACTACCGATTGGTGGAGTACGCCTACAACATGCCGTGGAAGCTCAAGGCTTGGGGCGGCAGAGAAAAGGGCATCGTCCGCAAGGCGTTCGAGGGCATTCTTCCCGAGGAAATCGCATGGCGCAAGAAAAGCCCCTATCCCAAAACGCACAACCCGATTTACTTTGAGGAGTGCGCGAAACGCGTCAGAAAAATTCTCGAAAAGAAAAATGCCCTCACCGAGCTGCTCGACAGGCAGGCGATTGAGGGAATCATCGAACATCCCGAGAGCATCACGCAGCCGTGGTACGGTCAGCTGATGCAGGCGCCGCAGATTCTGGCGTACCTCATCGAGCTGGACGACTGGTTTGAGAAATACAACGTACAGATTGAAATATAGCGATTGATGTGGTAAAATAGACGTATCATCACATGAGGACGTATGAGGGATGAACAAAGAACGCTATTTAGCCGCTGTGGGCTACTTTTCCGACAATCAAAATGCCTATCGGTTCCTATGGTTTATCTACAAGGTG
This sequence comes from Ruminococcaceae bacterium P7, assembly GCA_900100595.1. Taxonomy (GTDB): domain Bacteria; phylum Bacillota; class Clostridia; order Oscillospirales; family Acutalibacteraceae; genus Ruminococcoides. The sequence continues at coordinate 76,358 of FMUA01000009.1, read as the reverse complement.
TTGCCGAACGTGCTTTTTATCGCCTACCCCATTTTGCTGGTCACGGAATTTTTCATCATGGGCGTGAACATGGAATGGGCAAATCTCGCGATCATGCCGTTTTTTGTGCTGATCACGGTATCGGTGCTGCGGCTCGCGATCAACGAGCAGCGTCCGTATGAGAAATACGGCACGGATTCTGTCTTTCACAAAAAGACCGTCGGAAAGAGTATGCCCAGCCGTCACACCGCTTCTGCCTATATTCTCGCGATGACGTTTCTCGCGGTCAACATTCCGCTGGGAATAATTGCGCTGGTCATCGCGACGCTGATCGCCGCGTCAAGAATCCTTGCCGGCGCGCATTTTATCCGCGACGTGCTGGTCGGAGCGGCGTTCGGAATCGGCTTCGGACTGCTCTATTTTTCGGAAACGCCGCTGTGGACAATGTTCAGCTTATGACAGAGAACCGGGATTCGTTTGATACGATGAACGTCTGCCGCGGAAACGTGCAGCTGCCGACACATCATTCCTGAAGTACGCGTTTTAAAAAAGGTCAACTCGGAATAGAGTTGACCTTTTGCTGTTATGTAAATTATTTTTTTGCCTTGAGCTCGCTGGTGCAGTGGGGGCATCTTGTCGCCTTGATGTCGATTTCGCTGCAGCAGTAGGGGCAGACCTTTGTGGTGGGAGCTTCTTCCTTCTCCTCCTTCTTCTTGAGCGTCATGAGCTTGTTGATACCCTTGACCATCAGGAAGATGATGAGCGCCATGATCAGGAAGTTGATAACAGCGGAAATGAAGTTGCCGAACGCGATGGGACCGACGTTGAGAACCTTGGTCATCTCGTCGATGGACTCTACGCCGAGCGCCTTGCTGATGATGAGCTGGATAACGGGGGTGATGATATCATTACAGAGCGAGGTGACAATTGCACCGAACGCGCCGCCGATGATAACGCCGACCGCCAAATCCATGACGTTGCCGCGGCTGATGAATTCCTTGAATTCAGCCATAAATTTTTTCATTTGATGTTTCCCTCTTTCCTTATATTTTTCAGCAGTGAACCTGCCAACATCCTTATTTCAGAAGCGCCTTGTGGAATACCTTCTTGCCCTTCTTGATGACGACGAAGCCCTTTTCAAACGCCGCGCGGTCGATTTTCGCGTTCACGTCGGTGATTTTGCCGTCGTCAACGGAGATGCCGCCCTGTTCGATCAAACGTCTGCCCTCTTTCTTGGAGGGAATCAGCGCGCATTTGGTGAGCAGGTCGAGGATCGCGACGCCTTCCTCCGCTACGTCGTCAGCCGACAGCTCGGTGGAGGGCATGTTGTCGGTGTTCTGCTTGCTGCCGAAGAGCGCTCTCGCCGCCTCCTGCGCCTTGTCCGCTTCCTCCTTGCCGTGAATCAGCTCGGTCAGCTCGTGTGCGAGGATCTCCTTCGCCCTGTTGATCTCGCTGCCCTCGAGCTTCGCAAGCTCCTCGATCTCCTCGAGCGGCAGGAAGGTCAGCATTTTCAGGCACTTGACAACGTCCGCGTCGTCGATGTTTCTCCAGTACTGATAGAAGTCGTAGGGGCTGGTCTTGTTCGCGTCGAGCCATACCGCGCCCGACTGTGTCTTGCCCATCTTCTTGCCCTCGGAATTGAGCAGCAGGTTGATGGTCATAGCGTAGGCGTCCTTGCCCAGCTTGCGGCGTATCAGCTCGGTACCGCCGAGCATATTGCTCCACTGGTCGTCGCCGCCGAACTGCATATTGCAGCCGTATCTCTGATAGAGGGCGTAGAAGTCATAGGACTGCATGATCATATAGTTGAATTCCAAAAAGCTGAGACCTCTCTCCAGTCTCTGCTTGTAGCACTCTGCGGTCAGCATTCTGTTGACGCTGAAGCAAGCGCCGACCTCGCGGAGCAGCTCCACGTAGTTGAGGTCAAGCAGCCATTCGGCGTTATCGACCATCAGCGCCTTGCCGTCGGAGAAGTCGATAAAACGGCTCATCTGCTTCTTGAAGCAGTCGACGTTGTGCTGAATCTGCTCTCTGGTGAGCATCTGGCGCATATCGGTGCGTCCCGAGGGGTCGCCGATCATGCCCGTGCCGCCGCCGAGAAGAGCGATCGGCTTGTTGCCCGCCATCTGGAGACGCTTCATCAGGCAGAGCGCCATGAAGTGACCGACATGCAGGCTGTCCGCCGTGGGGTCGAAGCCGATATAAAATACCGCCTTGCCCGAATTCACTAATTCTCTGATTTCTTCCTCGTCTGTTACCTGAGCAATCAGACCTCTTGCAATGAGTTCTTCATATACACCCATCTGACTATTCCTTTCTTCTTGTGAACTGGCGCGTCGCGCCTTTTATAGTATAGCCCTTAATCGCGTCGCGGTCAAGGCTTTTTTAATGCAAAGTGCATAATAATGTAAAATTATCTTGCTATTTTTTCTTCCGCGAATAGCGGGAGTAGTTCTTTTTTGTCTTTTTCGCGGGAGCGGTGTTTTTGGGATAACCGCCGTCCGTCATACCCGCCATCGGCGTGACAAGGCACTTTTTGCCGCTGCCGATCAGGTCGCGTCTGCCCGCCTTGATCAGCGCCTTGGTGACGAGCGGCTTGTTCTCGGGGATAAAATATTGCAGCAGCGCGCGCTGCATCGCCTTGTCGCTCTCCTTTTTGGGAACGTAGACCGGCTCGAGCGTGTAGGGGTCAAGCTCGGTATAGAACATCGCGGTAGAAATCGTTCCCGGCGTGGGATAAAAGTCCTGCACCTGCTTGGGATGGATGTTCTCCGCCTTGCAGAAAAGCGCAAGCTCCACCGCGTCCTTGAGCGTCGCCCCGGGGTGGGAGCTCATGAGGTACGGCACGACGTACTGGTTTTTCCTTTCCCTGCCCGTGAGAGCGTAGAATTTGTCGCAGAACCGCTTGTAGGTCTGAATATGCGGCTTGCCCATCTTGTCGAGCACCGCCGCCGAGCAGTGCTCGGGCGCGACGCGGAGCTGTCCGCTGATGTGATAGCGCACCAGCTCCTCAAAGAACGCGTCGTCCTCGTCCTCCATCAGGTAGTCAAAGCGGATGCCGCTGCGGATAAAGACCTTTTTGATGCCGCGCAGCTGCCGCAGCTTTCTCAGCAGGTCGAGATACTCGCTGTGCGAGACCTGCATGTTGGGGCAGGGCGTCGGGGCAAGACATTTTCGGTTCTTGCACATGCCGAGCTTCTTCTGCTTCTCGCAGGAGGGCAGGCGGAAGTTCGCGGTGGGACCTCCCACATCGCTGATATAGCCCTTGAAGCGCGGATTTTCAAGAAAGCTCTCCGCTTCCTTAAGCACGCTCTCCTCGCTGCGGACGGTGACCGTTCGTCCCTGATGGAACGCGAGCGAACAGAAATTGCACGCGCCGAAGCAGCCGCGGTTGTGCGTGATGGAAAACTCCACCTCCGCGATGCCCGGTACGCCGCCGAGAGATTCGTAGCACGGCGGATACCACCGCTCATAGGGCAGCGAATAGACCCAGTCGAGCTGCTCGGTGCCGAGCGGCTGCATGGGCGGATTCTGCACCAGCAGATATTTTCCGTGACGCTGAATCAGCGTCCTGCCGCGCACCGCGTCGGCTTCCTCCAGCTCCCTTGCCGCTGCCGCCGCGTAGTCGCGCTTGCTCTCGCGGACGCGCTCAAAGCTCGGCAGATCGACCGCCGATTTCGGCACATAGTCCTCGGTGCGCACCTTGTAGCAGATACCCCGGATGTCCTGCAACGCTTCGACGGGATAGCCCTCGCCGAGACGGCGTGAGATTTCGACGGTCTGCAGCTCGCCCATGCCGTAGACGAGAATATCCGCCTTGCTGTCAAAGAGAATCGACGGCATGACGCTGTCGCTCCAGTAGTCGTAGTGCGCGAAACGGCGCAGGGAGGCCTCCAGACCGCCGATGATGACCGGGCTGTCGGGATAGAGCCTTTTCAGAATGCTGCAGTAGACCGTCACCGCCCTGTCGGGACGCTTGCCGTTTTTGCCGCCTGCGGTGTAGGCGTCGTCGTGACGCTTGCGCTTAGCGACCGTGTAGTGCGCAACCATGCTGTCGATATTGCCTGCCGAGACCATGAAGCCCAGACGCGGCTTGCCGAACTGCGTGAAATCCGCGTCGTTCTTCCAGTTTGGCTGCGCGAGAAACGCCACGCGGCAGCCGCAGTCCTCGAGCACGCGGGTGATGATCGCCGCGCCAAACGAGGGATGATCCACATAGCTGTCGCCGCAGACGTATACAAAATCGACGCCGTCCCAGCCGCGCTCACGCATTTCGGCGGCGTTCATCGGCAAAAAAGCCATGTGTTTCCCTCCTGCTTCTTGATGTACTTATTCTTTGTTCTGTAATACGTTTCGTCTTTCGAGCCACTCGTTATAGGTCATCAGCACGTCGCGGGGCTTGGAGCCTTGGTGCGGGCCCACGATGCCGAGCTGCTCCATGTCGTCGATCATTCTGCCCGCGCGGGCATAGCCGACCTTCAGACGTCTCTGCAGCATCGAGGTGGAAGCCTGTCCCGACTCGATGACGAACTGGATCGCTTCCTCCATCTTCGCATCCACGGCGAGATCGTCGGCGTTATCTCCGCCGCCTGCCTTCTTGCCCTGCGCAATCTCCTCGCTGGCGATGCGCTTGATGGTCTCCTCGATTTCGGCGTTATACTCCGCCTTGGCGGACTTCTTGATATAGCCCGTTACGCCCTCGATCTCTTCCTCGGAGGCGTAGCAGCCCTGTACACGGACGGGCTTCGGCGCGCCGACGGGTGAAAACAGCATGTCGCCGCGTCCGATCAGCTTTTCGCCGCCGCCCGTGTCGAGGATGGTGCGGCTGTCCATGTTGGAGCTTACCTTGAGCGCGATACGGCTCGGGACATTCGCCTTGATCAGACCCGTAATGACGTTGACGGTCGGTCGCTGCGTCGCGAGGATCAGGTGCATACCCGCGGCACGCGCCATCTGCGCCAAGCGGCAGATGCTGTCCTCGACCTCGCTGGGAGCCGCCATCATCAGGTCAGCCAGCTCGTCGATTGCGATGACGACGCGGCTCATTTTCTCCTTCGCAACGGGAAGTCCTCCGACCTCCATCACGGGCTGGATCAGCTCGCCCTCGTCGTTATGGACGGGCGGATGCGTGTCGATATAGCGGAGATTTTTTTCTATCAGAGAATTATAAGAGTCGATGTCCTTGCAGTCGAACTCCGAGAATATCTTGTAGCGGTTGAGCATTTCGTTGACCGCCCAGCCGAGCGCGCCCGCCGCCTTTTTCGCGTCGGAAACGATCGGGACGAGCAGGTGCGGAATACCCTTATATTTGGAAAACTCAACCATCTTCGGGTCGATGAGCAGCAGCTTGACCTCGTCGGGCGTCGCCTTGAACAGAATACTGATCAGAATCGAGTTGACGCAGACCGATTTACCGGAGCCCGTGGTACCCGCGATCAGCAGGTGCGGCATCTTCGCGATATCGGTGACGACGATCTCACCCGAAATGTCGCGTCCGAGCACGGCGGTCAGCTTGCTCTTGGCGTTGCGGAACTTGTCGGAATCGATCAGCTCACGCATGGAAACCATGCTGACGACCTTGTTCGGCACCTCGATACCGACCGCCGCCTTTCCGGGAATCGGCGCTTCGATACGCACGCCGTTGGCGGCAAGGTTAAGCGCGATATCATCCGAAAGGTTGGTGATTTTGCTGATTTTGACGCCGGGCGCGGGCTGCAGCTCATAGCGCGTGACCGACGGGCCGCGGCAGATGTTGACGATCTTGGCGTTGACGCCGAAGCTGTTGAGCGTGTCGATCAGCTTGCGCGAATTCTGCTCCAGCTCCTCACGCGCGCTCGCGTCGTTGGAGTTCTCGTTGAGACGGAGCAGCTGAACCGGCGGATAGTGATAGACCTTTTCTTTCTTCTCCTCAGGCTCCGCGAAGGCGTCATAGCCCTTGCCGTCAAATTCCGAGGTCTCGGCAGGCTTTTCCGCCTTTTTGGGCGCGGTTCTCTCCTCGACGGGGTCGGGGTCGGAGGTCAGCTCGCCCTGCGCGCGTTTTTCCTGCGAGATATTATCCGCGATATGCTCCACCGTGGAGTCGGTGTTGTTGTCATAGGAACGCTCCGCGCGGTTGATGATGTTGATCAGATCGACGCTGAGCTCAAGCTCCGAGGCGTTCTCCTCGTTGGAATCGGCGATGTCGAGCACCGAGTTGTCGGGCTGCGGCTCAATAGGCGCAACCGGCTCGTCGGTTTCCGCCGGATCGATGTCCTCCGCCTTTGTTTTGCGCTTCTTCGTCGTCTCGTCAAGCGGAATGTCGATCAGATCATTGCGGCGTCTCCTGCGTCTGACCGCGGTCGAAATAGGCTCGCCGTCGGTCTGTCGCTGCTGACGTTCCCGTTCGCGTTCTTCACGCTGCTGCTCCGCTCTTGCGCGGCGTTCCTCATTGCGCTCGATATACCGCTGGCGCTGCGCCTTTGCTCTGTCCACGGTACGGCTCGCGGCTCTTGCCACGTCCTTGACGCTGAGATTCGTGAGCACGAAAATCAGCACCACAAGACAAATCACCGAAAGGATCATCGCCACCGTGCTGCCGCAAAGGAAGGCGAGCGGATAGCCGAGCAAGCCGCCGACTAAGCCGCAGCTGAGAGGTATGTAGGCAGTATCGTTGAACGCGTCGAGGTAAAGGTTGCCCATGCACGCGAAAAAGTTCATGTCCTGAAACTTCGCGCCGCCGAGCATATAGACGCACGAGCCTGCAAACAAGCCCGTGAGCACACAGAGCGCGACCTTTGCCTCAAAGTGCGCGACATAGCGTTCCTTCTCGTTCATCACGGTGAGATAAATGAACACCGCGGGAATCAGCAGCATGCCGAGTCCGAACACGCCGAAAAAGAACGAGCGGATCATCGTCCAGACGTTGCTGCCGGGGATGAACGCCATCACGCCGAACACGATCGCAAGCGCGATATAAAGAATGGAACGGATGCGCGGACTGAGCCGCACAGCGGGTCTTGCCGCTGCTTTCGGCGCTGATTTGGAGGCAGTCCGCGTGCGCGTACCGGATTTCGGACGTTTTGCAGAGGACGCGCTCTTGCCGCGTGAGGCTGTTTTTTTGCCTTTTGTCTGCTGTTTTGCTGACAAAGCTTTCACTCCTATTTTTTCATATTGAAAAGCTACGCTGCCCGCGAAAGCAGGCAGCGACCGTCTTGTGATATTATCCCACGGGAACCGGGAACAGATTATTGCCCAGCGGCGCGCCCGTAAAGAGGTTGTTTCCCGACGCGATTTCCATGACGGAAACCACGATCAGCGCGACGCCGACAACGGCGGTATAGACAACGAAAATCATCATCTTGTCGGTCTTGAGGAACCACTTGAAGATCCAGATAGCGAGATAGCCGACGACTGCGGAAACCGCTACGCCGATCAGGGTGGGACCCCACTCGATCTGCAGACCCTCGGGACTCTTGATCGCATCCACGCCCTCAAGCAGAGCAGCCGCGATGATCGCGGGCGTGCCGAGCACAAAGGTGTAGTCAAGCGCCTTCTGCTTGTTAATGCCGCGCATCTCTCCAACCGCGAGGGTGGAGCCCGAACGCGAAATGCCCGGGAAGAGCGCCGCGACGACCTGCATCAGACCGACGCAGAGCGCGTCAAATACGGTATAGGTCTCTCTGCCCTTGCTGTCCGCGGAGCTGCCCTTGAGGTGACGGAACACGCGCTGCGAGTTGCGCTTGTTGCAGATAATGCCGATAAACAGCAGCGCGCTCGTGATGCAGAGCGAAACCGCCGTGACAATCAAAATCGGGCTTGCCGAGAACACATCCGCCAGATCTTTTACTTTCATATCGGTGCCGGGAATGGGGATAAAGAGCAGGAACAGCGGAATCAGACCGATGATCAGCATGACGATCAGATTTCTCTCGTAGTTCATTTCTCTCCAGCGGAACTTGCCCGTGAAGATATCGCCGACCATGCGGAAAAATTCTTTGATCAGGTTCCAGAACAGCTTGTGGTAGAACGCCACCACCGCCACCAGCGTGCCGATGTGCAGCATGACGTTGAAGAACAGATTGCCCTCGCCGCTCACGCCGAGAATATGCTGGGTAATGGCAAGATGACCGCTGCTGGATACGGGCAGAAATTCGGTGAGTCCCTGCACGATGCCCTGAATAATCGCGTCTAGAATTGTCATATGTACCTCCATTTTCAGTTGACGATGTAATGTCAATTTATATGTACCAACGGCGGCTGCCGTTGGCTTTACTGCGCTGTTGTCATGGCGTGAAGCGCTTCGATCGCGTCCGAGACGGTTCCGACCGCGTCGACCAAGCCCTCACGCACCGCGTCCTCTCCGTCGAGAATCGTGCCGACGTCGGTGACAAGCTCACCCGTATTGAGCACCAGCTCACCGTACCGCTCGGCTGAAATGCGCGAGTGCTCCACCACAAAGCCCGTGATACGGTCCTGCATGCGGCGGAAATACTCAAACGTCTGCGGCACGCCGAGCGTCAGCCCCGTGGTGCGCACGGGATGCACCGTCATCGACGCGCTTTTCGCGATGAAGCTCTTGTCAGCCGCCACCGCCAACGGGATGCCGATCGAGTGACCGCCCCCGAGGACGATCGAGACGGTGGGCTTTTTCATGCCCGAGATCACCTCGGCGATCGCCAAGCCTGCCTCCACGTCGCCTCCGACGGTATTGAGCAGCACCAGCAGCCCGTCGATCCGCTCATCCTCCTCGATAGAGACGAGCAGCGGGATGATGTGCTCATATTTCGTCGTCTTGTGGCGCGGCGGAAGGACGTCATGACCTTCGATCTGCCCGATGATCGTCAGGCAGTCCAGTATTTTCCCCTTGTGGGAAATCAGAATCGAGCCCGTCTGCATCAGCGGATTGTCCTGCGATGCGGACGATTCACACCCCAATTCCGCAAATTCCTCCTCATGTTCCGTTTGCTCTGACATGTTACACCTCCGCTCTTATTGTTTCCGAGGAGGACGGTAACATGCGCTGTCAGACGGCAGAAACGCAGGGAAATTTTATGCGCTGATAAACCATTTTTGATTATATCATTAACAGCAATATTTTTCAAGATTTTCCTTTTATATTTCCTTAAAATAATAATTATTTTATAGAATTATAGTAAGATTAGGATAAATATACTATTGGAGTGTGTATCAATTGAATTCCGATATAATGATGGGCGTCGTCATCGCCCTGCTCGTATTACTGTCGGCATTTTTCTCCGCAACCGAAACGGCGTTTTCCTTTGTCAACAAGATCCGCGTGCAGCACGCCGTGGAAAACGGCGACAAAAAGGCGGAAAAGGTGCTCTGGGTCATCGAGCATTTTGACAACGCCCTCACCGCAATTCTGATTTGCAACAACATTGTCAACCTCGGCTGCTCGTCTATCGCGACGGTGCTTTGTCTGCGGATATTCGGCGATATCGGCTCGGCTATCGCGACAGGCGCGACAACGCTGCTGATACTGACCTTCGGCGAGGTCATCCCCAAATGTCTTGCCAAGGAGCACTGCGACGCGTTCACAAGCGCGACTGCGGGACTGCTCAAGGCGATCACCATCCTGCTCACGCCGCTTGTATTCGTGTTCATGAAGCTGCGCTCCCTTGCGCTCAAGATCTCGGGCAAGAGTGAGGAAGCTCCCACCGTCACCGAAAACGAGCTGAAATATATCGTCGAGAGCATCGAGGAGGAAGGCGTTCTCGAGGAAAGCGAGAGCGAAATGGTGCGCTCGGCGCTCGACTTTGATGAAACGACCGCGGAGGAGATCCTCACACCGCGCGTCGACGTGGTATTCCTCAACGTCGAGGATTCGCAGCAGAAAATCAAGGATATCATCATTGAGAACCGCTATTCGCGCATCCCGATTTACGAAAACACAGTTGACAATATCGTCGGCATCCTGCACACGCGCGACTATCTCGAGTCGCTCGCGGACGGCAAGGCTCCCGCGCTGCGGGATATCATGCAGCCGCCGTTCTTCGTATTCAAGAGCCAGCAGCTCTCGAAAATCCTCAGCTCCTTCAAGCGGACGCGCGACCACATGGCGATCGTCACCGACGAGTACGGCGGCACGCTGGGCATCGTCACAATGGAGGACTTACTGGAGGAGATCGTCGGCGACATCTGGGACGAGGACGAGGAAATCGAGCACAGCTACTACAAAATCGGCAAGGACGAGTTCCTTGTCAACGGCGATATCGAAATCGAGGACATGCTCGCGCTCTTTAACCTCGACGCGGACGCGCTGGAGAGCGATTCCGTCACGGTCGGCGGTTTGATTCTGGAGCACGCGGGAACGATTCCCCACAAGCGCGAAAGCATCGTCACGGACGGGTTCCGCTTCACGGTCATGGAGGTCGAGAACCAGCGCATCATGCGCGTTGTCGTTAAGCGGCTCGAGGAGGAGGCTCCCGAACAACCGGAGGAAGCTCCCAAGGCATTGCCGCTGCATTTTTCATAACGCAAAAGGCTGTCACATCGTGACAGCCTTATTTTATGCCCTAGTTTTCATTAATATACCGGATCGCCCCGGCCGCGGCGACGGCTCCGTCGGCGGTCGCGGTGACGAGCTGACGCACGTCCTTGGTGCGGTTGTCTCCCGCGACAAAGATGCCCGCTGTTTTGGTGCGGCAATCCTCGCCCGCAATCGCGTAGCCCGCGCTGTCGAGCGCGATCAGCTGCGCGAAGTTCTGATTTTCAGGGGTTCTTCCCACTGCGACGAACAATCCGTCGACCGCAAGCTCGCGCTCATTGCCCTGCCTGTCGCGCGTCACGACGGCGGTCAGCTTCTTGTCAAAGCGCAGCTCGGTCACGACGCTGTTGAGTACAGGCTCCACATTCTCACGCTCCAGCACGCGGGAAACGGTGCTCTCTTCGGCGCGGAACGCGTCGCGGCGGTGTATCAGATAGACCTTTTCCGCGATATCGGCGAGATAGAGCGCGTCCTCGAGGGCGGTATTGCCGCCGCCGACGACCGCGACGGTCTTTTTGCGGTAGAACGCGCCGTCGCAGGTCGCGCAGTAGGAAATCCCCCTGCCGACAAGCTTGTCCTCATTCTCCACGCCGAGCTTGCGGTTCTCGGAGCCTGTGGCGATGATGACCGCCTTTGCGGTATACTCGTTCTTTTTGGTGCGGACGACCTTTTCCTCTCCCCTGTCCTCGATCGCGATCGCTTTCTCGAATTTGAACTCCGCCCCGAGTTCCTTTGCCTGATTGTAGACGTTGGTGGCAAAGTCAAAGCCCGAAATGTGAGCGGCTACGGGATAGTTCTCGATGTCGGGGGTGTTGATGATCTGACCGCCGTAGCTCAGCGCCTCGAGCACAAGGACGCTTTTGGCGGCACGGAGCGCGTAAATCGCGGCGGTCATGCCCGCGGGTCCCGCGCCGATGATGATAATATCCGTCATCCGAGCATCTCCTCAATCGCTTCCTTGGGACGCAGACCGACGCTCCTGTCAGCCTCCTTGCCGTCCTTGATCAGCACAAGGCAGGGAATCGAGATAACGCCGAACGCGTCGGCGAGGTCATCCTCCTCGTCGATATTGATGGATACCACCTTGATATCCTGTCTTTCGTCCGCGATTTCCTCGAGCGTCGGACGGAGCATGCGGCACGGACCGCACCAGTTCGCGTAGAAATCCGCCAACACGGGGCGATCGGACTGTACAACTTCCTTTTCAAAGCTTGCGCCTGTCACTTCAATAACTGCCATGATAATTCTCCTTTACAGCAATGCGATGATATCTTTTTCCATTTTCTTCGGGTCAAAGGTGGGGTCGTAGCGCTTGACCACCCTGCCCTCGCGGTCGACGAGGAACTTCGTAAAGTTCCACTGAATATCGGCGGGAGACTTTGCCGTCTTGCTGATCTTGCGGATAGCCGCCATCGCCGCCTTGTTTTTCAGCCCCTGAACCTCCTCCCCGGGCGCCTCGCGCTTGAGGAAGGTGTAGAGCGGATGCTCGTTTTCTCCGTTGACCTCGATTTTCTTCATCTGGTCGAACTGCGTCTTGTAGCGCGCGGTGCAGAATTCGTGGATCTCATCATCCGCGCCGGGAGCCTGATTGCCGAACTGGTTGCAGGGCAGGTCGAGCACCTCGAAGCCCTTTTCATGATAGGTTTCATAGAGATATTCGAGTCCCGCGTACTGCGGTGTAAACCCGCATCCCGTGGCGGTGTTGACAACAAGCACCACCTTTCCTCTGAAATCCGAGAGCGGCAATACGCCCTCTCTGCGTTTGTTGACCTGATAATCGTAGAATGACATTGCAAAGCCTCCTTTTGTCGATTTGTATTGTTTGCAATTAAATTGTATCGAATTAATTTTGATTTGTCAATAGTATTCTTCGTTTTTTTTGAAAAAATAATACGCCCCGAAGCGGATTCACTTCGGGGCAACTGCTTATTAGTTTTTCGGGGTACCGCAGGAGGTGCAGAACTTGCCGGTGTTCGCGCATCCGCAAGCGGGACAAATCCACTCGCCTGCCTGCTGCGGCTGCTGTCCGTAGCCTTGCTGCTGATACTGCGGCTGACCGTAGCCCTGCTGCTGATACTGCGGCTGACCGTAGCCCTGCTGCTGATACTGCGGCTGACCGTAGCCCTGCTGATATTGCTGCTGTCCGTAGCCCTGCTGCTGATACTGCGGCTGCTGTCCGTAGCCCTGCTGCTGTCCGTAACCCTGCTGTGCGGCAAAGCCTGCGCCCATGCCCTGATTGAAGCCTCCCTGCATACCGCGCACGGCGTTGATCAGTTCATTCGCCTCCTGCTCAAAGCGGCGGTAAGCGTCGGTGTAGCGGCTGTCGGGACGGGTGTCCGTCAGCTCAAACTCGATCTCGCTGAAATAGGGAGAGTTGACGTTGATGGTGATGGTGAACTCATAGGTATATTCATAGCGCGGCGGATTGTAGGAAACGCTCCTGCCCTCGCTGTCCTTGCGGTAAATCTCGCGGCGGTGCTCCTCGACGTTGTAATTCGCCGCGGTGACCTGACCAAACTCGATGATATCGGCATTCTCCTCGCGGAAGTTGTTCTTTCTGCTGACGACGAAGCAGCCCGCGCCCTGGTCGACATAGACCTTTGTGTTTCTGCCGAAGGTGACGTTCGGATTGAAGCTGTTCAGTCTTTCGCGGTTCTGCTCTCTGTAGGCGAGCTGGTCGCGGATGTCGGCGAGTGTGGATTTCTTTCTGCCCTTGAAGAACGGCGAGAGCTTGCCCACGCACTTGGAGCAGATGTTGCCGTCCTCGAGCTTGCGGTTGCCGAGCAGACCGATTTTCTCACCGCAGATATCGCAGTATTTTTTCTCAAAAAGTCCCATAATGAAATCTCCTTATACTTATTACGCCCAAGGGTTGCTGCTCTCGGGCTGTCTGATGCCGACGAGTACAAACTGCTCCCACAGATACCACCTGCCGTCCTTGGCAAGACGGAGCTGTACGGAGCGCGGATTGTCCGCTCCTCCCGAGCGGATATAGAGCGTGGCGTAGCCCTGATTCTGATAGGAATAGGGATTCTCGCTGACGGTCACGCGGTAGGGTTCCGCGGGCAGGTAGTCGTTCTGCGGAGTCGCGCCCTCGAAGTAGGAGCGCGGCACATAGTCGCTGTCGCGGAAGCGGTCGGCGATAAACGACTTGTCGTAGCCGCTGAGCGGACGCGGTCCTCTGAGGAAGTCAAGCATCCGCAGCGAAAGCTCCTTATCGCCCGGATAGAAGCAGAGTGCAAGAATCGTCATTGCCGCCGTGTCAAACGGCGTTCCGAGAGCCGCCTGCGGCATCGCGGCGAACTCCTCAAAGGTCTCGGGGAGCCGCGTAAAGGTCACGGTGACGGTTTTGCTGCCGCTCTGAGCGGTGTTTGCCGCCTTCGGCGCCTGTTGTCTGAGGTTATCGAATAATCCCATGCAATCCCTCCTTTGGATTTATGCCTATATTGTACAATATTTCCGACATAAAATCAATATCAATGTTACATTGTCAATCCTTGACGACGCGTTTTTCACGCCACTTTCCGCTGCGCCAGCGCAGAATCATCAGAATACCGCGGAATATCTCGTCGGCAGCAAGCGCGACCCACAATCCGTAGATGCCCCAGCCGAGCACCACCGCGAACAGGTAGGAGCCTGCCACGCTGACAGCCCAGTTGGAGGTGATCGCGCAGGCAGTCGGGAAATATACGTCTCCCGCTCCGCGCAGGGACGCGATCAGCACCAGATTGGTCGTTCTGCCGAACTCGAGCAGAAGGTTGATCAGCAGCACGTTCGCTCCCATCGCGATGACCGCCGCGTCGTCGGTATAAACGCCCAGCAGCTGCGTGCGGAAGATCGCGCCCAGTCCGCTGACGGCAAGCGCGATCAACAGCGCCCTACGGTGCGCCGTTATCGCCTGACGGTACGCCTCGTCGTGCTTCTGTGCGCCGACAAGGTGCCCGACGATGATCTGCGACGCCTGTCCGATGGAGATTGCGAACACATAGAAGAACATCGTAATGTTCTGGACATAGGTCTTGGTGATCAGCTCCGTTTCGGTCAGGCAGTTGAGAACGATGGAGGTGATCACGAGCTGCGAGAGGTTATACAGAAAGGTCTCCATCGCGGCAGGGATGCCGATTTTGAAGATATCGCGGACGTCCGTCCACGGAAACGGCTTGAGCAGGCGGAAAATCGAGAGCTTCTCGACCTTGGTAAACAGCACGACTCCCAGCACTGTCACGCCGAGCACGCGGCTCAGGGAGGTGGCGATCGCGACTCCTCGGACGCCCAGCTGCGGAAAACCGAGCAGACCGAGCACCAGCACCGTATCGAGCGCGGTATTGAACAGGTTCATACCCACCGTCACGAACATCGAAAGCTTCGTCATGCCGTGGTTGCGCACGATCACGCTCATCGCGGTGTGAAGCGCCTGCAAAAACAGAAAACCGCCCACAATCGAGAGGTACTCTCCCGCGAAATCGAGCAGCCTGCCGTCCGCGCCGATAAAGCGCAGGATCGACTGATGAAAGAGGATGAGCACCGCGCTGATAATGATACCCGCCGTCAGCTGCAGCGTGATGGAAAGCGCCGCGATACGCGAGGCGGATTCGCGCTTTTTCGCGCCGAGGTATTGTGAAATCAGAACAGCGCTCGCCGAGGACAGCACCGAAAAGACGATCGCGACGATAGACACCGCCTGATTGGCGGTACCGACCGCAGAAGCGGCGAGGTCGTCATATTTACTGAGGATGAACACATCCACAAAGCCCAGCAGCATGAAGAGCGTGGTCTCGACAAATATCGGCCACGCGAGGCTCCACAGCCGCAGGCGTTTTTCTTCACCCATTTTCTCACTCCTTTCCCCCATTATACGGGTTTTTGCGCCGCTTGACAAGAGATTTTTCGTTTCAAATTACCGCCGAAAAAGCTAAAAATATCTTGTATCTCACAGGCAATTATGTTAAAATATGTATAACCAATTGAAAATTCACCCGAAAGTGAGGTAACAAAATGAAAAACATCACCAACGACATCCGTTATGTCGGCGTGAACGACCACAAAATCGACCTGTTTGAGGGTCAGTATGTCGTTCCCAACGGCATGGCGTACAACTCCTATGTGATTATCGACCGGAAGATCGCGGTCATGGACACCGTTGACCGCAAGTTCACCCACGAATGGCTCAACAACCTCGAGGAAGCTCTCGGCGACAGAAAGCCCGACTACCTGATCGTCCAGCACATGGAGCCTGACCACAGCGCGAATATTTTCAACTTCATGAAGAACTATCCCGACGCGACGATCGTATCGTCCGCAAAGGCGTTCACGATGATGGGCAACTTCTTCGGCACCCAGTTTGAGGACAGAAGAATCGTCATCAAGGAAGGCGACACCCTCGAGCTCGGCGCCCACACGCTCAGCTTCGTCGCCGCTCCGATGGTTCACTGGCCCGAGGTCATGGTGACCTACGACGCAAAGGACAAGGTGCTCTTCTCCGCTGACGGCTTCGGCAAATTCGGCGCTCTCGACGTCGACGAGGACTGGGCTTGCGAGGCAAGACGTTACTACATCGGCATCGTCGGCAAGTACGGCGCGCAGGTGCAGAACCTGCTCAAAAAGGCGGCGGGTCTGGATATCGAGATCATCTGTCCGCTCCACGGTCCCGTCCTGACCGAGAATCTCGGCTACTACCTCAACCTCTATAACACATGGTCGAGCTACGGCGTGGAATCCGACGGCATCATGATCGCCTACACCTCCGTTTACGGCAACACCAAGAAGGCTGTCGAGCTGCTCGCCGACAAGCTGAGAATGAAGGGCTGTCCCAAGGTCGTCGTCGCCGACCTCGCACGCGAGGATATGGCGGAGTGCGTCGAGGACGCGTTCCGCTACGGCAGAATTGTACTCGCGACCACCACCTACAACGCGGATATTTTCCCGTTCATGCGTGAATTCATCAACCACCTCACCGAGCGCAACTTCCGCAACAGAACCATCGGTCTGATCGAGAACGGCTCATGGGCGCCTCTCGCGGCGAAGACCATGAAGAAGATGCTCGAGGGCTGCAAGAATATCGAATACACCGACACCACCGTCACCATCACGTCCGCGCTCAACGAAAAGAGCAGCGAGCAGCTCGAGAAGCTCGCCAACGAGCTGTGCAAGGACTATCTCGCGCAGCACGACGAGACCGCTGACAAGAACGACATGACCGCGCTGTTCAACATCGGCTACGGTCTGTATGTCGTCACCTCCAACGACGGCAAGAAGGACAACGGTCTGATCGTCAACACCGTCACACAGGTCACCAACTCGCCCAACCGCATCGCGGTCTGCATCAACAAGCAGAACTATTCGCATCACGTCATCAAGAACACGGGCATCATGAACGTCAACTGCCTCTCCACCGAGGCGCCGTTCAAGGTATTTGAGACCTTCGGCTTCCAGAGCGGCAGAAACGTCGACAAGTTCGCCGACTGCACACCGCTCCGTTCCGATAACGGACTGGTATTCCTGCCCAAGTATATCAACTCGTTCATGTCGCTCAAGGTGGAGGATTACATCGACCTCGACACCCACGGCATGTTTATCTGCTCCGTCACCGAGGCGCGCGTTACCTCCGACAAGGAGACCATGACCTACACCTACTATCAGAACTACGTCAAGCCCAAGCCGCAGACCGAGGGCAAAAAGGGTTGGGTCTGCAAGATCTGCGGATACATCTATGAGGGTGAGGATCTTCCCGAGGACTTCATCTGTCCGCTCTGCAAGCACGGCGTTGCGGACTTTGAGCCGATCGAATAGTCAAACTTTTTGAATAACGACAAAGGGCAGCCGCTCGGCTGCCCTTTCCGTTTGCTTTCCGTCAAAAAAAGAAGGCTGACCTTTCGGTCAGCCTCTGATTGGTAAAGATTAAAAACCGTAAACGATGTACTGCTGGATTCTGGTAGCGTCGATAACAGTCGCTCTGCCGTCGAAGTCGAAGTCGCAGAGAGCAATCAGCTCAGAAGAAAGAGCATCCTCGCCCAGCGCTACGTAACGCTGAATCAGGGTAACGTCCTTGATATCTCTCATGCCGTCGCCGTCAACATCGCCGATGCCGATGCCGCCTACGGGAGCAGGGATCTTGTCCTGCTTCACGGGCTTCGTAACGGGAGCGGTGGTGGGAGCGATCGTTGTCGGCTCAACAGTTGTCGGAGCAACGGTGGTGGGTTCCAAAGTGGTGGGAGCAGCCGTGGTAGGCACCTCGGTGGGTTCCTGCGTAACAACCGCAGTGGTGGGCGCCTCAGTGGGCTCCTCGGTGGTGGGAATCACAACGGTCTCCATGATGAATTCTTCTTCCGTGGTAGGCTCTACAGTAGTAGTCGGCTCCTCGGTCACAGGCTCCGTGCTGCGCTTTCTGGGCAGCGTGGGCTTGAACGCGGAGGTTGTCTCCTCCTCTGTCGGATTATCATTATCATCATCGTCGTCAAGAGCCTTGAGGTAGGTGCAGTAGTTGAGTGCAGCCCAACCTGCTCTTCCCTTATAGCTTGTCTCACCCCAGACATTGCTGCCCGCGCTCTTGATCGCGGTGACCTTCAGCTCAGTGCCGTTGGGGATGCTGGCAACAATACTGTTGCTTGTACCCGCGCCGCTTCTGAGATTCAGATAGTTGGCCTCGGTTCTGTAGTAGCCGGTCTCATAATCGGCAGAACCGTGGTTATCATCATCAGTGGGATTCACCACAACGTCGGGAGTATCGATCACGTAGATGTAGCCCTGGAAGATCCACCAGCTGCTGCCGCCGGGATTGGAATCGTAGATATTCGCCTCGGTGATGTAGAAGGACGGGCAGGAACCGTATCTTGCGCTCCATGCGGAGTTGGAAAGATACATGGTGCCGTCGCTGTCGATCTGCTCGACTACCGCAACGTGTCCGCCGCCGCCGGGATAAGCCCAGCAGGCGATCGCGCCGAGACGGGGCGTCCAGCCGTAATCATAAGCGCCTGTGCTCTGGTTGTAGGGGAACCAGTTTTCCGCATTGCCCGTTGAGAGCTTGGGTCTTTGACCGGTGATCTCATAGGCTCTGCCCCACGCGTAAGCGGTGCAGTTGGGCAGTCCGTAGCCTGCCGCGGAAAAGACGTTGAGTGTGCTGTTATAATAGGGATTGTCATAAGACGGTTCCTCGAAGCGAGGGGTAAAGGTTAACGCGCTCGCGAAGATGTTCAGAGAAAATGCTGTTGTAAACAGAAGGACGACCGTCAGAATGACAGCGGGTACTCGTTTAATCAATATCGTTTTCAAAATAACACCCTTTCAAAAAAGAATTTGATGTCGTTTCACGTGTATGTTACTGTTTTGTTACCCATTCGTTACCATTAACTATTTTACCACATCTTTCCCGCAAAATCAAATCCTAATAACCACGATTATCACCAAATTTGACCCTGCGTTTTTGAGCAACATTCACAATATCTTGTTACCATTTCGTTTTTTGCCACATTTTATGCTGTTGGAGAATTATATCATCACATTTCTCATTCAAAACGGGGTGCAAAAGAAATTTTGTAATCTTTTGCAGAAACTGTTCAAATCAGACAATCACATTTATTTCTCAAAAAAGTCTTGCTTTTTCCGAAAAAGTATGGTAATATATATCTTGCGGTTAAGAAACCGCATATGCGCCGGTAGCTCAGCTGGATAGAGTGTCTGACTACGAATCAGAAGGTCGGGAGTTCGAGTCTCTTCCGGCGCGCCAAAGGAAAGGTTAAAGCAGTTCATTGGCTCAATAACTGCTTTAGCCTATCCAATTTTTATTGGATTATGGGTTGGTCGTATCTTTACCCCATTCAACAACGTCATGTAAACGGTGTTACACGCACTATCCTCTTGATGTTTCCCAACATGAGAGTGAGTTGCCGATGTAGTTACTAAAACAAGAACGGAAATTCACACAGATTTCCCATCTTGCAGAGTGGATCAGGCTCTTACTCCGTACAAAAGGTTATTCCCCGAGAATAACAACTGTGTGTTGGTCGCTTTCCTGCTGGTAACAGGACTGGCTTAAAAGTCAGAGGTCATCGCGTAACTCTTATTTGACGGCTGAGTACCAGATACAGTGATCCTATTCAGTTTTATGGCACAGTTTAATAAGTTGGAAATGACAGCTTAGTTTGGTAGACGTGGGCTGTCTTTTCTTTTACATAAACCATACCAAACCTAATTATATATTGGTTGCCGATAATTGTCAATCGAATTATGTCGAATATAATTACAATCTGATTACAAAAACCAACAGAAGAAAGAATTACGCAGGGATGGTGGACAAATTGTCCACTGTCCCTTTTTGCGCCTATTCTCTGCCCCAAAATCTGTTGAAATAGTCTGTGTAATATTCCGTTGCGGTTTCATCACCAAATGCGAGACTTTCTTTTTCGTATTCGTCAACGAGTTTTGCGTGGTACATTATGCCCGCTTCCCACTCCTCTGCCAGCGGCTTGATTTTGCTTATATACTCTGTCCGAAACAAATACTCTGCTTCATCATTCCATTCGGGAAACCTTTCGTCCTCGGTGTATTGCTCAAGCGCATTCATTTCCGCAGATTCCAAAATTTGGTCGTAAGTTGTTGGGTTAATATTTTCATTGAAACATCGTTGTTTCGTATCATAGTACACCAAGCTTTCCAACTCAGCGCGTACTCCCTCAAACTCAATCTTAATGACTTCTGCCCATGTAGACGGTTCATCATCATCTTGCGAAACGATACTCTTGCCGGTCGAATCAAATCCATAAAGCTCTGAGAACTTATGCACATCATGGAATCCTTTATCTTCCGAGCAATTCCATTCGATTGAGCCATCGTCATTCTGCTTGCAGCCATGAGCCAAAAGCACATAGCCGCTTGAAACACTGATAAACAGACCGTCGTTGCTGAAACCCTCGCTTTCCAAGCACAAATACTTTATGCCGTTATGATTTTGATAGATCTGTCCGGCAATCGGGTGAAAATGATTATTGTCCATTATATATGCTCCTTTCATCTTCTCTGTCGCGGGAGCAAGTGGACAATTTGTCCACTTAACTCCCCGACAGAAGATTCAAACTTCTTATACGGACTTGTATGTAGCCCCGATATTTTCCATTCTTTCCGCAAATTCGCAGATATGATAGAGATTGTTGCCGATTTCGACGTGATACGGGTCAATATATCGGCAAACACGCTGCTCTGGCTTATCATTCAGATAGCTAATCTGAATGGTGCCACCATCAGGAAGATTGAACAGGTCATTATAACCGGAATCTATGAAGCGGATACCCTTCTTTGCGCGCTCCAGATGGCTGTCTAACCAATCTTTTATGTAGCAATAGCAATACAGATTATACTCGCCTTTATACGGATTCAGACGCATCAGGAAGGCGTAATGCTCGGTATCCACCCTCACGCCGTACTCCCTGCCGTTGGAATACTCGAAAGTATTGCTCACCTCATAACAGAAGTGCTCCATATCGCGCCGCTTGTGAAGAAATCTGTTCTTCTCGCGGAAATAGTCGATCACCGCATAGAACTCCGCTTTGAACTCGTCCGTGTTGTAGTCGGCACGAAATTCGTTCCACGTATTGAAGAATCCGTTGTCCGATGATCCGAAGTCAGCTCTGAGATAGCCGACCAAGCCCGTCTGACCTGATATTTGCTGACTGTTACGGTAGGTGTACAGATATTCATTGCCTTTGAGGGGAATTGCTGTATAATCCATCATATTTTTCCTTTCTGCCCGTATCGCCGATAGCACAGCGTTTTTCTAAATGGTAAATACGCCGATTCCGCGTTCTGTTTTAATAAGATACTCATGGCAGGAGAACATCTTTGAGTATTTCGAAATCGCCTGTTCGGGGATGTCCGTGAAGTTTTCTTCGCCCAATCCGCATATAAAGAACGTGCCGAATAGCAGATCGAGAATCCTTCTATTTTCGTCGCGCAAGGCTCGATTGAACGGCAAGCCGTTTATTTTGCCTTCCTCGTTGACGACAATAGCGATATCATCAAGATAGATCGGCTCAATCAGACCGTCTACTATTCTTTGAAGGTTCTCAAGCGTGTGCTCGACCTCCTGTGTGTATGGCTTTTTGTGTGGTTCGATGACCAAAACTTTCATTACTGCATTACCTCCTGAATTATCATGCTTTAATTATACACGGTTATCCGTGAATATTCAATTAGCAGAGCATACAAATATGCACGGAAAATAATGTATATGTTGTACATTGATTTCCGTGCATAAATATAATATAATATGAACAATAAGATCACGAATGAGGTATTACAATGGCACTGAGTTATAATAAACTATTTGTTCTTATGAAAGAAAAAGGCATAACTACTTATGTAATAAGGAAAGAAAACATCATCTCTCAAAGCGCATTGACATCATTGAAAAACGGAAAAAGTGTGACTACCGATACAATCGAGCGCCTTTGTAAATGTCTAAATTGTCAGCCCGGTGATATTATGGAATATATTCCCGACGAGAGCGAAAAATAAGTGTGGACAAATTGTCCACTCAAACAGAAACGGCAAAGAGGAAACGCTGTGATCCTCTTTGCCGTTTTCATTTTTTTGATTGATTTCATTTAAGGAATGGACAAATTGTCCACTGAGAAAAACTACTTGTTTTTGTATTTATCCATTTCTATCAAGATTTTATAGATCTGCTCCTGCTCGTTAGGCGTTTTTGCAGCTATGAATTCATAGCACTGACGCGGAATATCCTTTGCATCGCTGTCAGTGTCTCCTATCATTTCAAACAGCTTTGAAAGTGTAACGCCGAGAGCACTGGATATTTTCTCAACACTCTCCAATGTGGCGTTTTTCTCTCCGCGCTCTAATTGCCCGATATATGTCGGATGACAGCCTGATAGCTCAGCGAGCTTTTCCTGACTGTATCCGAGTTGTGTCCGATAGTTGCGAATACGCTGTCCTACGGTTTTTGCTATTTCACTCATAGTAATCACCATCCCAAATATAGTCTATAAGTATTTTGATTAAATAAACACAGACTATTGATATTAAATATTGATGATGATATACTATAAATACACACACTAACAAAAACAGTATTTATAGTATTTAAAAAAATGAAACCGCAATACAGTCATTGTATTACGGTTTAGGTTCATTTTTGGTTCATCTTTTTGAGAAGATCTCTTGCGACCTCTTTCTGTTCAAAGGATAGAACAGAATAATACCGCACTAATTCACTGACATCGGGAGTTACCTCGATCAGCTCACCTTCCGCGAAGAATTGAGCCATTGTCATACCAAATCCTCCGCAGATAGATTCTAACGTCGTAACAGACGGCACGGTGTTACGTTTCAAAATATTATTGACGGTTGATTCTGCCAAACCTGATTGCTTAGATAGTTTGTATGCAGTCCAACCGCGTTGCTTGAGTAGTTCTTTGATTCTTTCAGTAGCATCCATAATCATTTACCTCTATCATGTAACTATTTTACCCTTAAATTTAGTAGCATAATACATTTTAGATGTAAATGAATACTATTCAAATGAGAAGTATTTTGCTATAATATATAGTATACCCCTATTTCAATAGGCAGGAGATTCTATGAATAAGCAAAACAGTATAATATTCGTTGTTTCCCTTTGCATAGTAGCTGTTCTTTGCCTGCTATTTTGCAGCGATAACATCAAGAAACCGAATTCCGAGCAGAACAGCTCAACAATAAGTACCTCAGTGGACAATTTGTCCACAACTGAGCAAACGCAGCCTACAACCAACGCTTCAAATAATCTGCCATTTAAGCTGTCTGATATTCCGCGTTATTCCGGCAGCCCTTTCTGCGAGGTGAATAACAATAAACCTTATTTGCAATCAGACGAGCTTACAACAGATTCATTTAAGCGATTCAGTGAATTAGATTCATTAGGACGTTGTGGCGTTGCCTTTGCATGTATCGGAACAGACAGCCTGCCGACCGAGGAACGCGGTGCGATCGGAATGATTAAGCCATCAGGTTGGCACACTGTACGATATGACGATTTGATCGAGGATAAGTACCTCTATAACCGCTGCCATCTGATAGCGTTTGAGTTATCCGGTGAAAACGCCAATCCACAAAATCTGATTACCGGAACGCGATATATGAATGTCAAAGGAATGTTGCCGTTTGAAAATCGCGTTCATGATTATGTTGAGAATTCAAATAACCATGTAATGTACCGTGTAACGCCTGTTTTTGAAGGTGATAACCTTGTGGCGCACGGCGTTCTTATGGAAGGATACTCTGTTGAGGATAGCGGAACAGGGATTTGCTTTAATGTGTTCTGTTATAACGTGCAGCCGTATATTGAGATAGATTATGCAGACGGTACAAGCTGGATATCCGATCAATCCGACAATCAGCTTAAAACTGATACTCAGGATAGTAGGGTTTCTTACATTTTGAATACCAACACAAAGAAGTTTCATTATCCTGATTGTTCGTCGGTTAATGATATGAAAGAAAAGAACAAGGAAGTATTCACAGGTAGCCGTGAGGAATTGATTGAAATGGGTTATTTTCCCTGTGGTAGGTGTAAACCGTAATAAAGTAATAATATTAAAGCCCCTTGTAAAAAAGATTATTGAACCATTCAAAATGGACGGAGGCGTGATTAGAGCATATACCGATGACGAGGAAGCGCTTCTTAACGGTGATAACATTCTGTTTATCAAAAGCATTGTGCAGTACCCGCACGGAGCGGTAGGTGATTATATCTGCGGTGTTGAAATGCAGTACTATGTGCCAAACGAGATGATTCATGACGGCAAAGATATTCAAGCAAAGATTTTTAATGAGGACGGCAGTGAAATTGCCATGACAAACTCGCTTCAAAACGGCGACCGCAACGGTAACGGAATGATGATGCTCCGAAGCTACGATTTTCCCGACAGCCGCAATATTAAGGTCGTTCTTTATGACGCGAATGCGGAAGAAAACAAACCGATACAGGAGTATGATGTAACGCTGAACGACCTTGAAATATCTCTCGATT
This sequence comes from Ruminococcaceae bacterium P7, assembly GCA_900100595.1. Classification (GTDB taxonomy): domain Bacteria; phylum Bacillota; class Clostridia; order Oscillospirales; family Acutalibacteraceae; genus Ruminococcoides. The sequence goes on along the minus strand of FMUA01000009.1, from coordinate 51,876 downwards.
TTGAGGATTAACGGTAACTGTACAACACGCTGATTTCTTGAATATGATATATCTCTTCCAAACAGGCGGCAGGCTGAAATGCTTGCCGCCTGTTGCTTATATAAAACGTAACAATCAAACTACTCAGAATGAGTAATACCATCAAACTCCTTGTAAACGCCCAGTTCCGAAACAGCATCAGCAAAATTCTCATACTGACAAATGATTTTCGGTTCTCCGTCAATCACCTTGACAAGCCAATAGTCGGTACAATTAACTTCGCCTGTTCCGTAACTGCCCATCTGCTTTCCGTCCTCTGAAATCAGTGTGCGATGCACCTTTATGATGGTTTCTTCGCGTGACTGATCTCTCCAAAACAATTCACTGCCGGTCTCTTTACAGCTTTTAACGCTTTCGATGAAGGAGTTGACAGATTCGCTCTCAACTTTTTCATAACAGCCTATAAATGCATCCGAATCTTTCTTGTTAAGCGATTCAACATAATTCCCAATAGCCTCTCCTGCTTTCAGTTCGTATATGTCAGCCCCATCGCAGAATTGCATGGCGAAGCGGTCGTTGCCGTCGGACATTACCAAAATTCGATAGAGCGGTCTCGGGCTTTCCAAAGGGCTCTGAGCGCTATCAAAAACTTTGATACTGCCGCCTGTCATGTTCCCGCCATCATATGCTATGTCGTAGCCGCAGTCCTGATAGAATGCGGCAATATCCGTAAAAATCGTCGGCGAGGACTGCAATTCAACGATATTATAATAGGGATCGTGGATATGACCGTCGAGCGAATACTGTCCGTCATCCTCGCTGAAAACAAAATCTTTTTTCGTCAGGTGATACGGCAGGCAGATTTTATCGCTGTTTCTGTTTCCTGACGCGCTTTCGTTGACGACAACGTATATATCGTCAATCGCGTTATTATTTCCGTCTACCACGTTTTTACTGAACAGTGTATACGGATAATTGGCTTTGCTCATCATCAGTATCTGCTTATCATCAATCACACTGAATGTATAATCGGGATTGTTTTCGGCAAGAGAGTTTTTCATTTCTTCAACTGATAACTTGCTTTTAAAGGCAAGTGTGTTTCCATCTGCAAAATACGCTCTGTCCGCATCAACCTTGATTTCGGTGGTGCTGTTGTCAATGGTGTTTTGCAAATGCAAAGTACCGCTTTGCTTGTTCTCGGTAGTTACGCCGCAGGCGGACAGCTGGATGGCGAACACAATAACAATAACTAATGCAAATATTTTTTTCATAACAAACTCCTTTTTCAAATTGACAATTTTCTCAACTGAGATTATACTGTAATTGTAACAATTATCTGTAAATTGCACCATGCATTTTTATCAATATTTTTTGCACTATCTGCAATAGGTGAGTTATGACAAAGTGCCGCTTCTGGGAAGACCGTTATCTGCCAATCGAATACAGCTTAGAGGATATACAGAGCACAGAGGGATATTTTTCGCTGTGTCTGATAAAGAAAGGAAACGCCGTTTTATCCATAGACGGAACGAAATGCTATCTTTCTGCACCCGCTTTGTTATGCCTGAATCCGGACAGAAAAGCGGAAATTATCAGATCGGCAAAGCTCCAAATGAAAACGATATTTTTCGCACCTGAATTTATCAACCGCAATTTGTCTGTTGAGCGGATCACCGCTGATGATTATGAGTTAAACTGCCGTTTGTTTGATTTTCCGAGCTTTGATTTATTCTATCAATCCGATGATGCCTTCAATGGCATCATTCCGTTTGAAACGGAGGAGCTTGGCAAAGTGGAATTTCTCTTTGACAGTATCATTGAACAGCTCAGTGTTCAGCCAGATAATATGTGGTCTTGCCGTGCAAGAATGGCGGTTATCCGCATCTTTGACTATGCCGCCAATCTCTACGAAGGATTGTTTGGCGTGAATCAGGAAAGCGATACGCTTGTGGATTGTATTCTCACATTTATCGAATTCAATCTCGAGAAGCAATTCACTATCGAATGGCTCAGCCGTGAGTATTCTACAAACCGGACTACGCTGATGGCGGATTTCAAGCGTGTCACAGGAAAGACGATCAATGAGTTTGTTTTGGACAAGAGGATTGATTTGAGTAAGCAGATATTGGCGTTTACCAATATTTCTATCGAGGAATTGGCATTGAAATGCGGCTTTTCCTCTCAGTCGTATTTCACAAGAGCATTTAAAAAGAAAACAGGCTTGTCGCCGATGCAGTTTCGGAAACAGGCAGTTGAAAAAAGAATCTATGAATTTCAAAAATAAAATGAACCTTTTTGCCTTTCGGACGCTCTAATGAATAGAAAACCGAAAGGAGAGTCATTATGAGAACAGAAGATTTACAAAATGCATATCCAAACCCACCCGAAGATTTTCACAATGCCGTTTTGTCCTCGCTTTACAAGCTTGACGCGCAATCGCCTGTGCGGTACAAAAAACGTCGTGTTATGAGAGTTGCCGTTGTATGCGCGATTGTTGCGGCTTTGGGCAGTTTTACCGTTGTCGCCGCCGCAACTAATTTCTTTGGCTTGTTTTCGGAGCCTGTTGGGAAATTCGGTCTCCATGTCGGCGTGACCGAGGAAGCAACCGCATCGACAAGCGATTCGCTGAAAGCCGTTAAAATGAAATTCGGGTACATGACCGAGGGCTTTGAGGAGCTACCGCATATGCCCACGGACGTTAGTAAGTTCCGGAATGCCGGCGACGAAAACTCGCCGCACTATGTTTTTTCTCTTGAACCCGCAAAAGATTTTGACAACATCGTCAAGTATGTTATCGACAACGAGGAAAAGGTTGTAAACGGTCACAAGCTCATTTTTACCACCCGTCAGTTATCGGAAGAAGGCGAGTCTGATTACAGTGCGGTGATGTATTTTGAAGATTGGGGCTATGTAGTCTGGAGCTTTGCCTACAACGGCGCAGAAAAGGACGAACTGCTGAAAATCATGCAGAATCTCAGTCTGGAGGAGGACACTGATTATGTTCCCGAAACCACCTCTTCCGATATGGTACGAAGCGACTTGGATTTGAAACGCCGCGAGTACGATTGGACAGTTAATACAGATTTCACCATGCACAAGCTCGGTGAAGCTTTTCAGTGGGGACATGAAGCACGTTCCCACGATTTCACTGTTAAAGTTACATCCATTAAGGAGCAAATCGGCACCAACGGCATTCCCTCTGAATATTTCAATTGGATAACCGATTACTCTCTGGTTTATTCCGATTACTTTGACGGAAACGGCAAGCTCATTACTCCCTATACCCGTCATGATTCCACCGATGCGGACGGTGTAAATTCACAGCGCAAAACGTGGGACACTCAGGACGATCGTCACTTCTTTGCTGTAACAGTGGAAATAACGCAGAACACAGATTTCCCAAATGCCGATTTTGATGTAATGGGAGATTTTACGCCCGTTATCCTGATAAAAGACAAGGACGGCAGCTACCGTAACAACGGCGATGAGGACACTTACGGCGTTATGCAGCAAGTTCTCTATGGCGACGCGACAACTGTTTGTTCTACGCCCGGCGACGGAAGCAACCTTGTTCGTATGAGTAAAGGTGAAACGCGAGCCTTAACCTATGGTATCGTTATTGACGATGATGTATTGGACAACGCTTATCTGCGTTTCAGTTCACAGGACGAGCAGACGATTGACGACGACGCGGAGAATATAACGCTCAACTTCCGCAACGACTGCGTTAAAATAAAAGAATGAGGTGCTGTATGACGCGAGAAGAATTCACTAACCTCATTCTTGACAGCGAGCAAACACTCTACCGCGTGGCGATGTCCATGCTCAGAAATGAAAAAGACTGCGAGGACGCCGTGCAAACGGCTATCCTCACAGCCTATGAAAAGCTCGGGACCTTGAAGCAAGAGCAATACTTCAAAACATGGCTGGTGCGTATCCTGATAAATGTCTGCAACAAGCAGCTTAAGTCAGCTGCTAAAACAACTGAGCTGCACGATACCGATATTTCGTCAGACAGCGCCGAAGCGTCAACCGAAATCCGCATGGCGATCGAGAGCCTGCCTGTTAAAATCAGGCAGGTTGTCGTGCTCTATTATATCGAGCAATTCTCCGTCAAGGAGATAAAGCAAATCCTGAAAATACCCGAAGGTACCGTCAAAAGCCGTCTAAGCAAAGGACGGGAGCTGATGAAAAACTACTTAACAGAATGAAAATTACCCCTGTTGCCAAAACGCAGCAGGGGATAATTTCATTATTTTAGTCTATTTTTTTACTTTTTCTGCACGAAATTCAACCCTCTCAAACGTGTTATAGGTGAAAGGAGGTTCTTATGTCTAAGCTCGGTACCGAAGAAGCAGAACAAATTATCAGGCAGTATTCTGACATGATATATAGAATTGCCGTTCACAATTTAGGTAATATCGCAGACGCGGAGGATATTTTACAGGACGTGTGTATTTCTCTGCTGACAAAATGTCCCAAGCAGCGAGATTCCGAACATCTGAAGGCGTGGCTGATTCGCGTTACAATCAATAAATGCAACAGCCTTCACAGGCTTGCGTGGCGCAGGCGGAGCGAATCTCTGGAGGACTATACCCACTTAGTAGCTCCTGAGCAATCAGAAATAATGGAGGAAATCCGGCAGCTACCAAAGGACTACCGCAATATTATTTACCTCTATTATTATGAATCCTACACGATTGCGGAAATTGCAAAAATACTCGGCAAAAACCCTAACACCGTCAGCTCATATTTACAGCGCGCAAGAAAAAAGCTGAAGGCGTTACTTACGGAAGGAGAGGACTCTCATGTATCATAACCGATACACACAAGCGGTCAGCAAAATAAAAGCACCCGAGGGAGCCGTTGAAAAAATGCTGAAAACAGCAGAAAGCTTTGAAAAAAAGGAGAAAGTGATTCACATGAAAAAATGGATAAAGGGCGCGGTTGCGGCATCACTTGCCGTTGCGGTCACAGCAGGAGCTGTCATTGGATTTAACCTGTTCGGCGGTAAAGCTAACTCATTCGTTATGACGGTCAATGCGGCTGAGATTACAAAGGACAATCCCGTATCTGTCGGATTAGGAGAAGGCGGCATGGGTACAGCTCCGAAGGGCGACGGAATGGAATACTATATAGACCTTCCTCTTTCCGTAAAAGGTGAGCATATCAAAAGCGTTACTTATTCCGTGGATAAGGACGCAATTGCCGTCCACTGCCGCAAGGACAATAATCCCGTTATTGACGGCGATGTAGTAAGTGAAAGCATTGACACCTTGTTTGATCAGACGCATATTGCAGATGACATGAAAGCACTTGAAGCTACGATGAAGAACGAAGGTCAAAGCGTCGTTGAAACCAACTCGTTGGAGGAGAAACTATTGAACAGTTATGTGGGCAAAAAGTATTCCTCCATTACGCTTGCTTACGACAACCAGAATCCTGACGGCTGTGCAATCGGAATTGTGGGCAAGAGCACAGTTGAGCCTGTGCCGGATGATGAAAGCCTTGAAGCTAAGGCAAAGCAGTTGGATTCAATTATTGGAAATACTCTTTACTGCACAGTAACATTTGATGATGGAACGGCACTAAAGCAATCTATTCATATCGGCACAACTGTTACCAATTTCGGCACGGCGCACTCCGAATCCTTTAATCAGCTGACAGAGGAAGAAAAGGCATTGAAGGATTATACGGATGTGTTTGTAACCTACTCTATAACTGAATAATTGAAAACAGAATTGCTATAGATTCGTTATGGGAATCTATAGCAATTTTTGTTATCCTATTCGATTTTTATTTTTCCGTTAAGAGCCTCACGCTTTACGGTGACGATTTTTTATTAATAGTTCCCCGCTCAGTTTAGCGCAAGCGACAACGAGCGATGGGTTTACGAAACAACACAAAAGTTATTGTTTCGTATGGGTTTGCCGTTTTACCCGAATGCAGTTCCTGCGCCGGAATTTCACCGGTGCGTCGTATCGCTCGCTTGCGGTCATCGCAATATCGTATCCCATTCGGACGGTCATTCAGTTGTATTTTGACACGACAAAAAGCCAAGTCACACAAGGCTATTTCCTCAACTTCAAAAAGGGTAAACTACCCCCTTGGTTGAGAAGCCTCATGTAACTTGACTTTAAATTTTCCGATTAAACTTTTGAAAAATTAAAGCGCTTATTTGTACTGCCGTTCACTAAAATAATTTCAAATTCATTTTTCATTTAAGGATTATTTAATAATTTCTCCGCTATACTTGATCTGCAAGCTTCACAAAAGCGGATTTTGTGATACAATAAAAGGCAGAAAAGGAGAAGGCATATGTTTTTTGACATCTTAAAACGCGACCTTAAACGCAAAAAGACAATGAACCTTATCATATTGCTTTTCGTGATATTGTCGGTGATGTTCATTTCTTCAAGCGTGATGAATCTGACAGCGGTGACAGGCTCGCTCGACAGCTTTTTTGACAAGGCGGGAGTCGGCGACTATACTGTTTTTGAGCGAAGCGGAGGAACCGTAAAGGCTGCCGACGCGGTCAAGAACGCCGAGGGCGTGACGGACTTTAAGCAGGAGGAATGTATTTTCCTCTCGAATCACAAGTTCGTCGGACACGCAAAGGAAAAGGACAGCCAGAACGCTAACACCAGTCTGGTGTGCTGTCTGTCTCATCAAATACAAAGGTACTTTGACGGCAGCGATAATGAGATCACCGAGGTTGCCGACGGCGAGGTGTATGTCCGTCAGTTTCTTCTTGACAACAGCAATGCCAAGGTCGGCGACAAGGTCGAGCTTACCGTAGCGGATGTCACGCGCACCTTTACGGTCAAGGACACGCTCAAGGACGCGGTGCTCGGATCAAGAATGATGGGAAATGCAAGGTTTTTGATTTCCGAAAACGAGTACAAGGCGTTTGAAAAAGCCGAACCTCTCGAGCCGTATCTGTTTTATCTCAGCTTCATTGATACCAACGACATTCCCGCGCTTGAAAAAGCATTGAACGATTGCGACGCGATAGCGTTCAGTTTAGACCGATCCATGCTACAGTTTACTTATATTTTGGAAATGGTCATCGCCGGGGTTCTGCTCGTGGTCAGCATTGCGCTGATTTTGATTGCGGTCGTAATCTTGCGCTTTACTATCAGTTTTACGCTCAGTGAGGAATTTCGACAAATCGGCATAATGAAGGCGATCGGTATTCCCGACGGAAAGATCCGCTCGTTGTATCTGGTGAAATATCTGGCGATTTCCGTTTTAGGCGCAACCATCGGTTTGACACTGTCATTCCCGTTCGGCAGTATGCTGCTTAAAATGGTATCGCAGAGCATCGTGATGGAGAACGGCAACAGCCTTTTGCTGGGAATTATTTGCGCGGCGGCGGTCGTGTGTATTATCGTGCTGTTTTGTTATCTCAGCACGCGCAAAGTTAAAAAATTCACGCCTGTTGACGCTGTTCGCAGCGGAACAACAGGCGAGCGATACAAGAAAAAGGGTGTTTTCAAATTGGGCAAAAAGCCCGTGCGCCCTGTGTTCTTTATGGCGGTCAACGATATTCTCAGCAGTCCCAAGCGGTTCTTGATAATGCTGTTCACTTTCTTCGTCGGAATCTCTATGCTGATGGTCGGTCTGAATATTTCCTCAACGATGACGAGCAGCAAGATGCTCAACTGGATAAATATGGCTCAGTGTGACGCGGCACTTGTGGAATCGGGCTCGATCGAAAAATACATGGTTGCGGACGGCAGAGAAAAGTTGAACCAAAAAATATCTGAGATAGAATCCGACCTTTCGGAAAAGGGTTGGGAAGCGGATTGCTTTGTGGAAGTTATTACAACCGTTATCGTCACCAAAGGTGATACAAAGTTGAAAACTAACGGCGTGGAGGGAATCAATATGATCCCCGACGAGTATATGTATCTGGAAGGAACCGCGCCGCAGAACAAAAACGAGATAGCTATGTCCTACATTGTCGCCGATAAATTGGGCGCACAAATCGGCGATACCGTCACAGTCAAAACGCCTGATGGCGAAACAGAATGTATGATCACGGCTGTTTACCAAACGATGATGTCCTTGGGCAATAACATACGTATGTATCCGGGTCAGACCTACAGCTTTCAAAACCTTGTCGGTTTAAACGATTTACAGATACGTTTTCACGATAACCCAAGCACCGGCGAGCTTGTAAAAAGAATAGAAGCTCTTAGGGAGATGTACCCCGACGACAAGGTGATGAACGCGGGCGATTATGTTGATTACTGCGTCGGCGGAGTCGGCGGTATGATGGACGGAGTAACAGGGCTGCTGCTGCCTGTCATCATTCTGATCGATATTTTAGTAGCGGTACTGATGGAAAAGAGCTTCCTCACCAAGGAGCGCGGCGAGATCGCCATGCTGAAAGCGATCGGCTTCAAGAACCGTTCCATTATCCTGTGGCAGACCTTAAGAATCGCCATTGTCATGATAGCGGCTGTTCTGCTCTCGGTTGCGCTCGCCGATCCTATAGGCAAGCTGACGACAGGCGGCATTTTCCAAATGATGGGCGCTAAGAATATTATCTTTGATATGGATGCATTAAAAACCTTCGTTATCTATCCGGCGGTTATCCTTGCCGCGACAGTGTTCAGCGTATTTTTGACCGCGCTTTCGATTCGCAAGGTCAATTCGAACGAAATCAATTCTGTAGAATAGGAGCATTATCATGGCAAAAATTTTAGAAGTAACCGACCTTTGTAAAACATATATCACCAACAAAAGACAAAACAACGTGCTGCGCAATGTCAACTTTTCGGTTGACGAGGGCGATATGGTAGCGGTAATGGGACCGTCCGGCTCAGGCAAATCCACGCTGCTCTACACCGTTTCGGGAATGGACAGCATGACGGCAGGAACGGTTCTGTTCGGAGGCAAGGATATTTCTGCGCTGAAGCCAAACGAGCTTGCGGCGCTGCGGCTCGACGAAATGGGTTTTATCTTCCAGCAGATGTATATGCTCAAAAATCTGAGCGTGCTCGACAATATCATTCTCCCTGCTCGACAGTCAAAGGCAAACACGCTTTCCGCAAAGGAAAAGCTTGAACGCGGCAAGGAGCTGATGCGCAGTCTCGGGATCATCGAGATCGCCGACAACGATATAAACGAGGTTTCGGGCGGTCAGCTTCAAAGGGCGTGTATCTGCCGCAGTATGATCAACGCTCCCAAGATGATTTTTGCCGATGAGCCGACAGGCGCGCTCAACCGCCAAAGCTCCAACGAGGTAATGGAAGAGCTGTGCAAGATAAACGCGGATGGCACGACCATTATGCTCGTTACCCACGACGCAAAGGTAGCCGCAAAATGCTCAAGGGTGCTTTATATAGTTGACGGAAACATTCAGGGAGAGTATAATTTAATCGGAAAAGACGAAAGAACAAGAGAACGAGCCCTGAACAACTGGCTTATGGAGCAGGGTTGGTAGTCTGGTTTTGGAGTGAGAAATAATGATCGACATTCTTGTAGTTGAGGATCATCTTGAAATGGCAACGCTTTTATGTGACTTTCTGGAAGCGGAGGGCTATTCCGTGCGGCACTGTGCGGACGGTGAGAGCGCCTTGTCTGCCTTTGGCAAAGACGGCGCAAGGCTTGTCATTCTCGATATTATGCTGCCGGGGCTTGACGGCTTCGGGATTTGCCGAAAGATACGTGAGACCGCCAACACTCCGATCATCATTGTCAGCGCCAAAAACGAGAAGGATGACAAGCTCAACGGCTTGATCCTCGGCGCAGACGATTACATCGAAAAGCCTTACGATATTGACATTCTGCTTGCCAAAATCAAAGGAATCTTCACGCGGCGCTATCAGAGCGATGTGATCTCCGACGGCTTTTTGAAAATCGACAAGAGCAAGCGGATCGCGTTCAAAGAAAGCACACCTCTTGACCTGACACAAAAGGAATTTGATTTGCTGTTGCTTTTAGCGGAAAACAGCGGCAAAACGCTTAGCAAGGACTATCTGTTCAATCAGATCTGGGGCTTTGACAGCTTTTCCGAGCCGCAAACGCTGACGGTACACATCAAGTGGCTACGTCAGAAAATCGAAGCCGATCCCAAAAAACCGAAGCATATTGTGACGGTCTGGGGCGTGGGCTACCGCTACGAGAGGTAAATGATGAAAAGCTTTATCAAGTTGGCAGTTGCGGTCATCGCTGTCCTTGCAGTGATTTATACGGGCGCAAATATCATTTTACATAACGAGAATAAGGGCGACGCTGGTCGCCCTTATCGTGTTGAAGCGGAAAGGATCGCCGCAAGAATCGAAAACAGAGAGCCATACTCTCTCAACGATTACAGTTATATCAAAAACGTGGAGATTCAGGAAAACGGCTTTCAAAGCGGCGACAGCGACTATCTTGTCAAGGAGATCGGCGGAAAGCTCTACCGCTTTGATTATTCCTACCAAGCCGACAATACCTCGGCGATAACGTCCTTTAACATCTGCTTTGGCGTGACTGCGGCATTTGTCCTGCTGCTGCTTTTGTTTCTGTTTATCAGGATCATCCGTCCGTTTGAGAAAATCAGCGCTTATCCTACGGAGCTTGCAAAGGGAAATCTGACAACGCCGCTAAAGGACAGCAAAAGTAAATATTTCGGCAAATTCCTATGGGGACTTGATCTGCTGCGTGAGAAGCTGGAAAGTCAAAGATCCGCCGAGCTTGCCCTGCAAAAGCAGAACAAAACGATGGTGCTCTCGCTCTCGCACGATATCAAAACGCCTCTCGGTGTAATCGAGTTGTACGCAAAAGCACTTGAAAAGGGCTTGTACAAGGACGAACAAAAAAAGAAAGAGGTTGCCGTGGGCATTACGGAAAAATGTGAGGATATCCGCGGCTATGTAGACGGCATTGTAAAAACTTCAAGCGAGGATTTTTTGAATTTAGAGGTAAACAACGGCGAGTTTTATCTGTCGGCGCTAATCGACAAAATCAAGGCGTTTTACACCGATAAGCTCAGCCTGCTGAAAGTCGACTTCGCTGTAGACGCTTTTTCCGACCATATTCTCTCCGGCGATTTGGAGAGAAGCATTGAAGTGCTGCAAAACATTATCGAAAACGCCGTCAAGTACGGCGACGGCAAGAGAATACGCATTGCGTTTTCAAGGGAGGATGATTGTCAGCTCATCCATATCCGCAACAGCGGCTGCACACTCAGCAAAAACGAGCTGCCGCACATCTTCGACAGCTTTTGGCGCGGCTCCAATACGGGTAGTAACAGCGGCAGCGGCTTAGGACTGTACATCTGCCGCACCCTGATGCGCAAAATGAACGGCGACATTTTCGCCGAGATTCAAGATGAAGAGATGATTGTTACGACCGTTTTTGATATTTCATAAAACACAATGCCGTAGAAATATTTGTGCGGAGGTTTGTGGACAAGATAAGAAGAATCTGGTATCATTATTACAGAGAATACAGTATATGACGTTTTGGGGATGTAGAAATGGAGTTTTTAGTTTTATATGGTTGGTATGCCTTATTGATTGCAGTGATAGGAGATTTGCTTTTTTCAACTATTCTTTCTTGTTTTTACAAAGACTATAATAGTATAAAAATGTCAATTAGCGTTTTAGGGAATCCGCAAAGTCCGGTTAAGCTACCATTTAATTGTTGGATGTTTTTAGAAGGTTTTTTCTTTTTGTTTTCACTTCCGGCGTTATATAATCATTATCGATCAGTTTCTGTATGGATGACAATAGTGCTGATGATTATTATTACAGTATTTGCAGTAGGAGCTTGTATTTTTACTGCGTTTTTTAGCGTAAACAAAACAAAGAGCGAATCAACTACATCATCTAAAATACACGGTGTAGGTTCTGTAATTGGATTTACGCTATTTCTCTTCGTACCGCTGCTGATAGCATTGCTTTCATTTATTAACGGAGAAATGCTTATTGGCGTTATAAGCGTGATCTGTTTTGTTTTAGCAATAACTTTCTTTTCTTTATTTGTAATGTCAGATAAAGAAAAGTTTGCAGATACAATCATTTCCAGCGAGGGGCTGTGGCAAAGATTCAATTTGATTTTTATGTATTTACCTCTTGCGATTATATCCGTGAAGAATATCGTTATATGAATTAAATTCTCTTAAAGAATTATTATGCGATAGTGATCGTGCAGTTGATATTCCTAAATAATGAAAGCTAAATTGAACATAACTGAAGAAACATTCTATCACTAATCTGAAGATTAAACAACAGCAAACGCCGCCAAGTAGGAATTAACTCGCTTGGCGGCTGAAATTTTTTATACGCAAGTCAGTGCTTTTAGTTAAAAAACAGAGTCTTTAAAATCCGTGACCTCGTTTATCCATTTGTGCGGCTCAAAGCAGGCGAGCTGTGCGTGCGCGTAGTTTTTGTAGCATCTGATCTTTGTCTGAGGATTCATTTTTTTCAGCTTTTTGGCTGCTTTTTCGGAAATGGCTTCATTCCCCTTTGTGCCGTGCATAAACAAAATTTTCATATCAGGGCTGTATGATACAAAATCAAAGCCCTTACAAACACTTCCGATCATATTGCGGATAGATTCATCCGTCATATTGTCGGCTATCTTTAGATAGGAATCAAGGTGTTTTTCAGGGAGAAAAGTCTTTTTGAAGCTTTTGATGATTTTAGGCTCTCTTTTTTGAGAACGGCGGATGATGCTGAGATAAGTGCTTTGCATTATCCTTGTGGCTATTCCCGGTACTTTTATCAGCGGAGCGCCGTCAAGAACAAGCGTTTCTATTTCTATGCTGCCTTTGGCTGCCAGCTTTGCAGCGATCAGACCGCCCATGGAAAGACCGCAGACCATAGAAACCTTTCCTCCATGATTTCCGATGATATGTTCTTCGATCAGCAAAACTTCCTTATCAACAGACTCAAAAACAGACTGTTCTTCTTCTGTGTGTGCGTCAAGAGCAGGCACTATAACACAGGATTCTTTAGAAAATTGCCTGATCGCATCCTCCCATATCTGCCACGGTGTGAGAACTCCGTGTATGAGCAGTATAGCCGGGTTATGATCATCCCCGAATGTATGAAAAATCATATTGCCTGATCTCCGTCTTATATCGCATATGTTTTGTCGCCGTTTTGATAAGCCGCGTAAATCTTTTCCAGCTCTGCAACCGCCTCTTCTTTTGTCGGATAGCTGTTTAATACATCCGAATGGTGGTGGACATTGCCGATAAGTGCAAATTTCTTATCCTTTCCGTTTCCGTAATTGCGTTGAACAGTCAGGCGGTTGTACTCAGCGCATATTGTTTTGTTGTTTGATAAAATAACCATTGTCATTTTCCTTTCCGATACTTTTGGATTATAAGATATAAAAATAATGATCAGTAACACGAAAAAAGGTATTAGATACAGGTAATACAAAAAGACACGCCCTTTTTATTCATAGATTTCACTTTCTTTTTGTAATTGCTTCAAGTGACGGTGCGCTTTGGCGGTCAGCACGTTAACATAGATACACATGGCAATATATATTGCAACGAATAACATAAACAATACACCAAATACAGTTAAACCAACCGAAGCCTCGGGAGCGGTCATCCTTGCCCAAAGGATAAGCGCACAATCCAAAATAAGTAAAACGGACAATATGATAAAAACAATGCTGAGAGTTCGGAAACGATGATATATTCTTTCTGCGCTGTCAATTTTTTCAGGTGCTTCACAAACAAATTCAGGCGAAACATCTGTCTTTCTGCCGGTGAGATACAGCAGATCACCGAAACCGTCCATCGTATGCGGTATGGCTTGGTAGCCGCACTGAGCGGCAAAAGAGGATATTTCCAAAATGTTTTCCTTTGCTGTGGCGTGAAGTATGGTAAAATACTCGTCCGGCTTGGATTTTTCAAATGAATAAATAACTCCGCCCTTGATATAGATGAGCTTCCAGCCTTCTCTGTTCATCTTATTGATATACGCAAGCTCCTTATCGAGCGAAAAAAACAGTTTAAATTTTGAGATGTGTGAATTATCCATCGTATTAACCCTCCAATAATTCTTCTCCGTTTTTTACAAGCTCCTTTAGTCTTGTAAGCTCCGCGCTTAATACGCTTCTTCCGTCATCTGTGATGATATATTCCTTTTTGGACGGATCGCTTTTGTATTCCGCAATAAAGCCCTTTGAGAGCAGGGTGTTGATTGCTCCGTAGAGCGTACCCGCGCCTATATTCACCCTGTCATTTGTCAGCTTTTTTACGTTCTGCATAATACCATAGCCGTGCATAGGCGTAAGCAGTGACAGCAGAATGTAATAAACAGGCTCAGTCAGTGCGTTTTGTTTTGACATATGATCACCTCTGTTATCGTTTCCCGATATATCATCTTCTGTTATATCGCTTGTCGATATATCGGATGTTGTAATAACTATATCACCTTCCGATATATTTGTCAAGAGCTTTTTGAAATAAATCAAAATCACCGCCAAGCAGGAGATTAACCCACTTGGCGGCGTTGTTTATAATTCTATATTAGAAATTTATTCCCACTCGCTCCCTGCAAAATAATCTTAAAAGTATTTGTTTAAGGATTTTAGCACGGAGTATTTCTATTATTTGTATTGTAAATAAAATACAGGCTATCAAAAAGTATGTTGCCATTTTGTTGCCACGATACAGGATTATTATAGCAGAGGCAAGAAATACAATCAACACTTTAAAGCGATAGCGTATCTCATTTTTACCTCATATTTTCTTTAGTAATTTTAAATACTTTCCCTGTGCATCTTCACCGATATAGATAACCTTATCAAAGCCTGATTCCATATAGAGTTTTAACGCAGGATAATTATCTAAATCAACTCCGATTGACATTTCGGTATAGTCCTGTGATTTTGCTTTTTCAGTAATGAAGTCAATCAATTTCCTGCCAATACCTTGTCGTCTGTATTCGTATTTTACTATAAGACGGGAAACGTAAATACGCTGGTTTGGAATTGTATAATCAGAATCATTCATTTCTTTAACAAGAGAAATCTCGCCAACGAACTCATTATCAATAGTGTAGATATATGTAGTCCGATTACCTGTTAAAAGCTCGTTATAAAACTTGTCCGCAAGCTCACTTTGGCGCTGCATATCCCAAATATTGCTACACTTTTGATAATCCGTAATGTCTAATGTTACAATTTCAGTTTTCATAATCTCGAAGTACCTTTTGTTGCTTTAATAAGCAGGAAATCAGGCTTTTGCAGTAAATCTTTGTAATCAGGATTTTCTTTTAACATTTCAGATGTCGGCACAGGCTCAATCAGTTTATCTATTTTAAAGCCCGCTTCGATCAAGGTGTTGATGATAGATGAAAATGTTCGATGATATTTCTTCACTCTTTCAACAAACCAAATGGATTCCCTTTCTCCATCAACGCTGTAATTGGAAATATTAGCAAATAACTTATTACCTTTTTCGTCTTTTGTCCATCGGCTTCCGTTTGAAAAACAGGTGTTAATGGGGTGCTCCTGAGAAAAAACCAAAACGCCGCCGTCATTCATAAGTTTGTAAATATTCTTAATCAGAGCTTGAAAGTCCTCAACATAGTGGAAAGCAAGCGAACTGACAACAATATCAAAACGCTCTTGTAATTCACCGATATCTTCCATTGGCATATTCAGGTAGGATATATTTTGATGTGCATTTTCAGCCTTAGCTATGGCGAGCATTTTCTGTGAAATATCGATGCCCACAACTCTTTTTGCGCCTTCTTCAACATAGTGGATGCAGTGCTCACCATAACCACAGCCCAAGTCTAAAACAGTCTTGTTATTTAGAGTAGGAAGTAGAGAAAACAACGCCGGTTTTTCAAATATATTGTTTGCGTTGTTCTCATTTTCTCTAATCTTTGAATAGCCGTTGAAAAAGATTTCGTTATCATAAATATTTTGCTTCACAATACTACTCCTGATAATGATTTTTCATCAAAATTATATCATCAAATCAGTAAATTAGCAAGTGAAAACGCCGCCAAGCAGGAGAAATCCCACTTGGCGGCGGCTGTGCTTATTAGGTACAAATCAACTCTGCATAACACACTTTAGTTACACAGATTGGAATATTGAGTTTTTTGCTTCTGATAAAAATCTTATCAGAATGATTGTTTTGATAATACCTGTAACAAACAGCAAAGCTGACGATAGAACGATAGTAATGAAAACATCAGGTACAAATGCTTTTGCTACCCAAAGCGGTGTTTGGAAGAAAACAGGGACAATAAGCAAAATGAATATCGGTAATATAAAATGATAAATTACAATGGAAATGACCTTGCGGACTTTTTGGTTCTTCTTGAGTGATTTTCTATAACGTGGTAAGAAACAAAGAGGAAGAACGGCAACAACAAAAACCGCAAGCATAATTAAGTCAATACGCAAATGGTTTAACAGATATGTGTTGTCTGTTATTTCGTTTGGGCTTTCACCTAAAAGCATTAGTATTACACCCCAGCCCAAGCTATCCATCATTTCATTCGTCACAAAGTAATCATTGACGTTAGTTGTGATGGCGACGCCGATTCCGCTTTCGGGAAGGATAAATACGCAAGAGGTACCCGTTTCCACCAAACCGCTGTGACGCAATACCGGCTCTGACAACGGCTCTTTGACCGTCGCCCAGCCATAACCGTACCAGAACGGAACGTCATCCTCTACATAAACGGTATCTCTGTAAAACATTTTATCGATACTTTGATTTGAAATAATACCTTCTCCTCCATTCAAGTACATTTGCAGATATCGTCCCAGATCATTAGTAGAGGAAGAAAGATAGCCTGCAGGAGCTGTGATCCAATCGTTTTCAGATGTTGGGTACTTGTGACTGCGTTTCACTTGAATTCCCCAATAGTCAGTATAACCGTCAATCAAACCGTTATTGACACTTTCCTTTTGTGTGGCGGCAGTATGTGAAAGGTCAAGAGGTTCAAAGATATTCTTCGTTACATATTCCTCATAAGATAAGCCGCTGACCTTCTCAATAATCTTGCCGAGTAAAGAGTAATTTACGTTGGCATAGTGATGCTCACTCTGTTTATTTATGATATGATAGTTTTCAAGCGTTTGGTGTTCACCAAGTCCGCCCGTATGATTGAGTAGCTGACTGACGGTGATTTTATCGCCGTCCGCAGCATTTGGCAGATAAGCTGAGATTTTTTCTTCTAAATCTATTTTTCCTTGTTCAACAAGCTGCATCACACAGACCGCCGTGAAGGATTTGCTTACCGAGCCGAGAACAAACGGTGTATCGCAGTCATCACACTCCCCATAACAGCTTGAAAATAACACATTATCCTTATCCACAATGGTAATAGAAAGCGCCGGAATATGGGCGTTTTCAACACAGGACTGTAAATATTCGTCAACCGTCTTGTAATTCATTTGGTTTGTTACAGCACCAACAGATAACGAGCTGCATATTATCATAGACAGAATTACAATCATAATTATAACAGTACTTAAATACTTTCTTTTTTTCATAGCATTCAACCTTAACTATCAGATAGGATAATCTGCCTTTAATTATTTTGTCAATTTTATCATACATCTGAAAATAATGCAATAGAAAACGCCGCCAAGCAGGAGAGTGTCCCACTTGGCGGCATTGAATATAATTCTATATTAGAAATTTATTCCCACTCGCTTAATTCATTTTAATATTAAGCAGTAAAATTAACATTTTAAAGTGATGAATTGTTTGTAATATCGACCTTTTATAACGGCTATTTATTTATACGTGTTTTATACCGTCGAAACTTCACAAAGCACATAACGAATACCACTGTATATAACACCAAAACGCTGCCGATACACACAACATGAAGGTAGTCATGATTGCTAAGGTTGATAATAAACATTGGTACCAATGCTGCAAAGAATATAAGCAATAATGGCAGCATTCTGCCTTTCAATACACGTCTCATCATCTCAAGTCGCGATTCTTCATCGCAAAAAATTTCTTCCGCGGCACCGTCTGTTGCAACCGCTTTTCTAAAATAACTGTAGCCGCCATAATTCTGTATATACTCCCAACCGCAATCATCAAACATTTTCAGATATTCATCCTTATGTGAAAGTCCTTCTTTGTTATAGTCCAATTGATAAACAACATCTTGGGGAACACATTTCTCAAAAGAATACACGCCTAAACCTTTCACTTTGACAAACTTCCACCCGGACCGGTGCATATTTCGGAGATAATCCTGTTCCTTTTCATATTCAAATATTGTATACCATTTGAATTGCTTTTTAGTTTCCATTTCGCATTTCCTCCCTCATTATCTTATATAATCTTTCAACTCGGTTTATTTCAATATCCAATACTTCCAATCCCAAGTCAGTGATTTGATATATTTTTCTTTTATTCTCTTCTCGGACAAAGTAAATCACTTTGTCTTTTTCCATTTTTGACAAACTGCCGTACATTGTGCCGGGCGTAAGCTTAATGGCTCCGCCCGTCATTTTTTCAACCATTTGAACAATGCCGTAGCCATGATTCGGCTTTCGCAAACACAATAGGATGAAAAACGCAGTTTCTGTCATTGGAACATAAACTTTTTTGATATGTTGATCCATAACATCAACCTCCGTTAGATTCCAGTGCAATGTATCGCACTACGATATATATTATATCGCAGTGCGAAGTAAATGTCAATACTTTTACAAAAAAACATCAAACAAAACTGAAAAATAAATAGTATAGATCCTCAGTTTGTTGAAATTCAATAAACTCTACTATCATCAAAACAACCCCTCTCGAATGAACTAAGCGTTCAAACGAGAGGGGTTTCCTCTTGCTTGTTTTATTGTAAAGAATAGTAAACAGTATCAAAACGGTATCAACTGGACTTTTGAAGTGTCAAAAAGTCAGTGCTTAAGCCATTTCTTTAACTTCTGTTCTTATTCCCACTCTTAAGTGCAAAGCAATCATTAAACAACTTCGTTTAATAAATATTGCTTCTCGTGGGAAAATATGGTTTCAATTATACAATTTTGTTTAGTTATCACAGCTTGTGCTATCAAAAAGCTATCAGTCATTTGCTATCATTCGTAGCTTGGTTTATTTCTGATCGCTTTTGGTTTATTATAGCATAGTCGTACTTTAAAATCAACACTTTAAAGCGATAAATTAATTATGCTTTTTGAGCTTGATAATAAATCGAAAAAGTGTCACGCTTTTAAGCTTAAAAAGGTACTGTTTATGCGCTCTCTGTGGAGCAAAAACTGAGTTGTAGGGTAATTCTATTATTTTGCGAGTTTGGGCGTTACAAATCCGGTTATTGACAAAACGATTATTATACTTTATAATAAAACAAGCGTTATAAAACGATTGTTTTAGAAAGGAGCTCATTATGCCCCCTAAAGCGAAATTTACGAAAGAAGAAATCATCGATGCAGGCTTAGCTATCCTGCGTGAGCGTGACATTTCTGCCGTTACTGCAAGAGAAATCGGCAATTATCTTGGCAGCTCGGCAAGACCGATATTTACCGTTTTTGATAATATGGGCGAGGTGCTTAACGGAATTGAAGCAAAAGCTCGTGAGATCTATTCCGAATATGTTGAGCAAGGATTACAGCAAACCCCTGCCTTTAAGGGCGTTGGTCAGTCATATATTCAGTTTGCAATAAATGAGCCGAAGCTGTTTCAACTTTTGTTTATGCGAAAAACATCCGGTAATATAGGCGTAAATAGAATACTCCCCGAAATTGATGACAACTATACCGATATTTTAAAATCAATTACCGATGAATATCCTGTATCGGCAGATGACGCTGTTATATTGTACCGACACCTATGGATATATTCTCACGGCATTGCCACCCTCTGCGCAACATCTATGTGTCGCTTTACGGAAGTTGAGATCGGCATAATGCTGACGGAAGTTTTCAAAGCATTGCTGACAGAAAGACTGAAAGGAAAATCATAATGATAGAGATAAATGATTTAACAAAATATTACGGAAAAGCCGAAAGTCGCTTTAAAGCGCTGGATGGTGTTTCCGTTCGCATTAACGATGGTGAGTTTATCGTCATACTCGGCGCTTCGGGTTCGGGAAAATCCACTTTTCTCAATGTCATTTCAGGCTTGGAGACTCCGGACGGCGGTTGTGTTGTTTATGACAGCCAAGAACTCGGCAATATGAGCGAAAAGGAACTGACAAAATTCCGACGTGAGAACACGGCTTATATCTTTCAGCAATATTATTTGCTCCCACATCTAAATGTAGAAAAGAATGTAAGGCTGGGCGCTGACCTCGACAATAACAAGGATTATCTGAAATATATCGAAGCGGTCGGCTTATCCGATAAGCGCAGAAAATTCCCATCAGAACTCAGCGGCGGCGAACAACAGCGTGTAGCGATAGCAAGAGCGCTCGCAAAGAATCCGAAGGTACTTTTTCTTGACGAGCCGACAGGAGCATTAGACGAAGAAACAGGCAGACAGATACTTAACTATATCATCAGGCTGCACGAGGAACAGGGCTTTACGATGATTATGGTAACGCACAACAGCAATATAGCCGAAACCGCCGACAGAATCATTAAGATGAACAGCGGCAAAATCGTCAGCGTTACCGAAAACACGGATAAAAAGACGGCTTACGAGATCGGGTGGTGACGGTATGATTGTCAGTATCAAGGACAGCGTAAAGTTGTTCGGAATTTCCATTATGACCTGCTGTGCGGTAACCGTCTGCAATATGTTTTTAAACTATTATTTGGATTTAACTGCGATAGCCGGTCTGATTGACAACCCTTACGCGCAGATGTTCTATGACGCACAGATTATGACTTCAAAGGTCGTTTGCACCGTCAGCGGCGGCTGCTTGGCGATCACTACCGTTGTGATGCTGTTTTTCTATATCAAGCATTACATAGACAGCCATTCAAAGGAAATCGGGATATTAAAGGCTCTCGGTTATTCTGATTTCAAAATTGCCAAGGGTTTTTCTGTTTTTGGCTTGAGTGTATTCCTTGGCTGTTTCGTCGGTTATTTGCTGTCATTTGCGTTAATGCCGCAGTTTTATGAGTTACAAAATAAAGACGGTTATTTGCCGGAGCTTTCTATTGGTTATCATTGGATATTATTCGTCCTGCTGGTGATTGCTCCCACTTTGGTCTTTGCTTTGATTGCAGTATGCAACAGCCTGTTAAAGCTTCGCCAGCCTTGCGTCAATCTATTGAAGGGTATTGTAAAGGTAAAGGGGAAAACCAAAAACACAAAAGATAAAAAGACTTTTGTCGCCGAAATGAGGAGCTCTGTGTTAAGAAGCCGCAAAACATTGGTGTTCTTCATCGCTTTTTCCTCGTTCTGCTTCTCAGCTATGATACAAATGTCGGCAAGTATGAAGGATTTGTCAAGTGAAATGATGGGCTTGATGATGTTGATTATCGGAGTTGTTCTGGCGTTTACCACGCTGTATATCGCCGTGACCACCGTCATCCGCTCCAACCAAAAGAATATTGCTATGATGCGTGTATTCGGCTATGATAGCGCTGATTGCAAGCGTTCTGTTCTCGACGGCTACCGCCCGGCGGCGTATATCGGCTTTATCATCGGTTCTGTGTATCAGTATGCATTATTGAGAATTATGGTTGACATTGTTTTTGCTGGCGTCGAGGGTGTTCCCGAATATGAGTTTGATTTTCTGATGTTCTTCATAACGCTTGCTGTTTTTATCGTTGTATATGAAGGCGTTATGTTTGCTTATGGTCAGTCAATGAAAAAAATACCGTTAAAACAAATTATGAACGAATAAAAAAATAATCGAGCGAAGATGAATAATTCACCTTTGCTCGATTTTATTATACATAAATCAACTCTGCATTAACGATTTCGGTAGCACGGTTGCGGATATTGTTCATACGCTTCACCCACAGCATTTGATTGTCCGCTTTGAGCTGTTCGGTAACACCTTCCTTTTCGGCGAGTTGGTTTACCAACCGAAAGAACATCTCCTCTGCCTGCTCATCAATGTCGGCGAGGTAAGCGGTCAGCTTACAGCTTGTCAGCAGGTTTGTATAATAAGATTGGGCGGCGATGTTTGATATACTTCAAATGTCGCTTACCCCAAATACCAATTTTAACCTTAGGCTGTTCGGGTAATTTCAGATTGGGTAAAAGGTAATCGCCTTGTTTTGTATATGTAATCTTATTTGTCATAATCTTTGTCCTCCATAATAGTCGAAAAAGTTACCTTCAAAAAGTCAATGTTTATGCGGCTTTGCAATAGCGGGTTAGAGGGGGTTAAGGTATTATCATTACCACTTTCAAAAACCGCAAAAATACTGTTTACGGGCATTTGCTGACCACCTTGATTTTTTTTGATTTTTGCGTTGGCAACTTTAATTAATCCCTCATCAACAAGGTCAGTATATCTGCCCTCATCAATCAACTTGTTTCTCAAATCATTCAGGCTGCTAATCAACAGTCGCCTTTTTTCGCTGTTTATGTAGACGTGATATTTTGTGTTCTTCATTTGTAAAACCTCCGTAAGTTTAGATTATATCCTACAAATCCAACTATCCGACTGTTTTATAAAAGCCAAAGGGAGGCAACTTCCTTACGAAGTGCCTCCCTTGAGCCGCCTTTTATTTTTGTGGACAAATTGTCCACACTATCTTACCCTTTCCCCTCAACAATCCCGATATATTTGAAAATCGTAGGATAAGACAGTGAGCAGAGCCTTGCAAATTCAACCTTGTTGATTTCGCCGTTTTTATACTTGGGATAATGCTTGTAGAACACGTTTGGGATATTGTCTGTTGAGGTTGACGGTCTGCCGAGCTGTTTGCCTTTCGCTTTGGCGTTCTGCAAACCGCTTTTCACGCGTTGACTGATCATGTTGCGCTCCAACTCGCTGAATACACCCATCATTTTCAGCATACCCTCTGTCATAGGATCAAGCTCTCTCGTGCAATCGACAACGAATGTCCCCAACACTAACTTGATGTGTTTTTCCTTGACAAACTCAATGATCTCGCAGAGCTGTTTTGTGCTGCGCGTGATTCTACTGACTTCGGTAGCGACAATCGTATCGCCTGATTTGACAGTTTGCAACAGCCGTTGAAGTTCAACGCGGTCATTCTTCATGCCGCTTTCGTATTCACGATAAATGGTTCTGTCAGATGCGCCGAGCTGTTTCAGCTCGCGTATCTGTCGGTTAATGTCCTGCATTTCTTCATTGGTAGAACACCTTGCGTAACCGTAAATCATAATTGCACCTCTTTCTTTATTTTAGCTACAACGAAAGGCTGTTCGTAAGGATTTGACTTATGAGCGCAAAATCCTTCGCGCCACATATAAAAGAAGCGCCCAAACGGAACAACAAAATAGCCATCTTTATTATGGTCAGTGACGTCGTATGGATCAGCCATTATCAAAACATCATCATAAGGGTCATCTGTATCGCAAGTATCTATTCCAATAATTACTTGCCAATGTCCGCCCCAATCTGTCCAATCAACCATCACAGGTACTTTATTATCTATCATCATAATCAGGTATTTTTGAAAATCCTCGATGGTTTCAAATTTTGGCACAGTATCGGTATGGGATTCTACCTCATAGCCAATACCCATAAAGAATAATGCCAAATTCTCAGGCGAGGTGCCTTTATCTATGTCTGTCTTTACCATCTTGCTGATTTCTAATTCATCATATCTGAAATCATCATAGTAATGCAAAACCATCATTGCAACAGCACCGCCACAGGTGTATTCCGTTGTTTGTTGGTATGTTAAGAAATACGATATAATGTGCAGGCTTCCCTGACTTTTCAAATTGTAAAAGTCATGATGGATATAATACTTGCTGTTTATGTGTTCGAGTTCGTTATTATACTCATTCGCTTCACCATCGGAATTGTTATCCGGCGTGATAGTACGGGGTTCATGAGATTTTTTCGCTTCTCTGAATTCCTGAATGAAGATGATTATTGGAGCAATTATAACGAAGCATAATAAAACGAGCAAACAGACTAATATGGATATTTTAATTATTTGTGTCATGATACACGTCCTTTCAGTATTTGTTAATGCAAAGTATAAAAGAAAACCCTTGTCGTATTTCGTTTACACTTTTTGCGTTTTTTATGCGGATTTTTGACGGCTTTCCTGTCAGTGTTAAGCTATAAAAGAAAAGATTTGTTTTTGTTTATACTGTATTTTTTCGTCTTTTCTCAAAAATACCAAAAGACCTATTTACATTTAGAACAGATGTTTGTATAATTGAGATAGATATTTGTGGGGGTGAAGATGGTGTCTCATATTTTTCAAAACGGAGATAAAGCGTATATCATTGATAACGTTAGGTTTTTGCGCGAGGTTAAGTTACATCTATACTTTAAGTAAAGATATAATCTTTTTTTCTTTCTGTTGGTATACAAGTGGGTACTATACAATGAGCTGAATATTTTTGGACTACCCCCTGTTTCAAAAAAATAATAGCTAATTAACTTGACAATTCGCGCTTTTTGAATTAAGATAGTATTGTAAAACAGTTTTACGCATTTACTTAATTGGAAGAAGCTGAGGGCTAAGCAGCTTCTTCCTTTTTTCTGTCTTATTATCCTTTTCGGCGGCTTGAGGGTAACGACCTTGTAGTGGTTATCCGAAAGGCTGCCGTCTTTCTTTTTGACAGAGCGTTTCTTTATCAGCCCCATGCTGCACAGCTCCTTGACGGTCTGAATGACAGCAGAGCGCCTCAGCTTCAGCGCGGCGCGTATGTCGTTGTAGCTGTTCCAAAACCATCTGGAAGCGCTGTCGGCGCACTTGCAGAAGAACAGATACATTCTTGTTTGCGCGGCGGTCAGCTCATATTTCAGGAAAAGGCGGCTGACAAAGAAAAAATCCCGTCCTGTTACGACGGGAAGTGTATAGACGTATGTGCCGAGCTTTTTGTAATCATCATAGTAGCGGTCAATGCGCTTGATGTAGCCGAGCCGACACAGCGCATTGGCGGCGTCGCTGATCGTCTGCGTAGACTTGATACCGCATATCTTTTTCAGGGATTTCTGGCTTATCTTTATGTACTTGTTACCCTTGTAAATAGAGCGGCTGCGCAAGCTGTAGAGAGCCGCGATCACCTTATACTGTGTCGGTGTAAGGTCTGCGGTAAAAATGCTGTTAGGCAGCTTAAACAGGTCGTTTTGACGGCGTTTCATAGTATCACCTTTTCATAATATTAGGGTGTGGTCGAATCAGATCGACCAAATCCTCATTGAAATCCTTTAACTTTGGAATCTCGCGGGTCACGATGTAACCCATATCCTTATATTTTTCCGCATAGGCTTTAATCGCTTTTTCGCCGCCCATGTCATTGTCAACGCAAAAGCAGATTTCTTCTACCTTCGGGTATTCCTTGACGTAATGTTCAAGAGCGACGTCGCTGTTGCCGCCCAAAGATAAGCGCGAATCATGTATCCATTCACCTTTATTGCCGCTTCGTATATCCGCGAGTGTTGCGTGAGAAAGTAAATCTATCGGCGATTCAAACACATATACCTTACGGGGATTTGTTCCGTTCAGATAAAAGCTGTTTTCCTTGTCGGAGCCTTCCGCGTCTATTCTGAACTTGCTGTTGGTGTTTGTGGAGCGAATTAAGCCGTAAACTGCGACTTTGTTCTTGTTGTAGCCGATAAACACACAGTTGCCGCGTATATCCTCATAGATATATTCCATCCTCATTAAGAAAGATACTATTTGCGGAGAAATGCAGCGCGACTGAGTAAGATAAGCAAAAGCCCGTTTGAACTGTCCTTTTGCCTTCGGCGGCAGCACCAACGCTTTCTTTTCGGGCTTGGGAGCCTGCGGCGGCGCGGCTTGATACTGCGGGCGAGCTGCTTCCGCCTGTGACGGATTGATTACGATCTCCAACGCTTGAGCATAGGTTTTGTTTTCATATTTCATCACAAACTCAAGCACATCACCGCCGCCGATACGTCGGCTGTTCCAATACCACGTCCGTTCATCAGCTTTTACTACAAGGCTGTCATGCTGCTGACAGCGATAAATTCGACCGATTTGTTTGAACGTGAAGCCATAATGCCGCGTCAGGAAATCTATGACGGATACCATACGCGCGGCTTGCTTATCGTTATCGTCAAATATCCACATTTGCTTTTTTCTGTAGTAAAACATCAAAGATTCTCCCTGTCGATTTTCTTGATTTTGCGCTCATAACGCCATAAAAGATTGGTACAGAACAGCACGGGAAACGTGTTGATAAGGATCGTCATTTCATTTCCCGCGAACTGAAACAGACAGACATTGGCGGCTAACGCCACCAAAGACAAAAGCACCGAGATCCTCAGAGGATACGGTGCTTTCACTTTGCCTTTGATGACGCAACCTTCCTTTTGCCGCAACAGTATTTCTTTTCGATACACGTTGACAGAGAAAATGACGTAGATGTAAAAGCCTGTGCAAATCAATATCGTCATTTCAATCACCCCACATAGATGTCACAGATATAGACCTTGCCTGTCGCATTGTCTTTGGCGTAAAGTTGCGTATTTCCCTTGCGGCGGGCTTTGACCTTCGCTTCGTTTTTGTTGGAAGTAAAGGTCACAGGATTGGAATTGGATACACTCCACGTCACCTTACTTGTGCCGTAGAGCGTGACGGTGATCGTCTGCCCGACGCTGATATGGTACTCCGATGCCGACAAATGAACGCTGTCCGTCTGTTCCTTTTTCCGTACCGTGACCTCACAACTCGCAGATTTGCCGTTGCCTGCGGTTGCAGTGATCGTCGCCTTGCCGACCCTTTTTGCGGTGATTTTACCGTTATTGACCGACACAACGGCACTGTTCGAGCTGCTCCATGAAACAGATTGATTCGCATTCGATGGGCTGACCGCAGCAGATAGTTGAATGGCGTCGTCAACCTCAAGCGTTTTCGAGCTGTAATTGAGCTTAACGCTGCTGACAGCATCGCCGCCTGAATTGCTGTATCTTCCGTTATTGTCGTAGGAAACCACAGGTTCACCGCCGTAGGTTTGTGTGGCAGGCTGACTGTTCTGTGAGGTTCCGTTTGAATTACCGCTATTGTTACCTCCGCTGCTACCGCTTCCGCCTGATGATGAACCACCGGACGATGAACCGCTGCTCGACGGCGAGCTGCTTGTCTGCGGCGCGGCTGTCGGCTTTTCCTCTGAACGTGTTGTCGGTGGAACGGTTCGCGGTGCAGCGGTTGGTTCCGGAGCAATCGTCGGCGGCTGAACGGTCGTCGGAACCGTCGCCGTCGTATCATATTCAACGGGCAGCGTCGGATAATCGTAGTCCTCGGTCATAGCCTGTGTCGGCGGCTGTGTATCAAACAAAAAGAAGGGAGCGGTTGTTGCCGCTTCGTCGGGCGTAGAAACCTGTCCTGCACCTGATACGCCTTTCATTACCGCAAGAACGATTACAACTAAAACAAGCACTCCTGCGGCTGTTCCGGCAAGAATGATCGGATTGATATGAATCAACGGAAAGCCGAAGCGCCGCCTTGAGGTTTGAGAAGCGGACAATTTGTCCAACTCATGACTGTTCAGCCTGATTCGGTGCGGTAAATGATCTTCCGGACTATCATCGGAATCCGTATCAGCAAACGTGTTGCCGCTTGCCATACTTGTCAGGATCTCTTTCAGCTTGATGTTGGAGAACTGTCCCTGCACAATACAATCCACAGGATAGTCATAGCTGTCGTCCTCGTCGGTCAGAACAAGGATTCTCATATACGGATATGTCTGTGTGATCTCTTCAACGGCGGCTTGGATATTCGTGCCGATGGCTGTAACGTCCGTATCCAGCAAGACGGCGTGAGGATTATACTTGTCGCCCAACAGGGAAATGAAATCGGAATCAATCCTTGTCACCGCGCCGAGCACAGCAGTGTTCGGCGCGGTTTTCGCAATGGCTTCATAGGTTTTGGCTTCCGTTTTGTCGGCTACTATCAGTAGATTCACTTACATCACCTTGCTTTGATTTGTTGTTGAATATCCTTGAACTTTGTCGTGCATATCTGATACATCAGCGAATCCTTCGGCAGCAGATTACTGAATGGGATAATGCGCTTGCCGCACTTGATCAAGCCCTTGCCCGGCTCGTCGATGTCGAGATATTTCGCTTGATTTTCCGACAGATGGAACATCTGCTTGATGATCTCCAAATCGTCCTCCTTCTGCGCGAGCATCGTCAGAAACTCGGAGTTTTGGAGCATGGTCATCGCCTGCTTTGATTTAATGACCTCGGAGATATTCTGCGTCGCGCCTGTGGCAACGCCGCCGTGCTTACGGATTCTCTTGTAGACCTTTTCAAAGAAATCGCCTGTACGGTATATGCCGTTTGAGTTATCATTGAACATGATGGAAAACTCATCTGTCCACACCCATGTTCTTATACCGTTCCGCTTGTTTTGAATCACACGCTGCCAAATCATTTCCAACAGCACCATCAAGCCGACGGTCTGAAGCTGATTGCCCATTTCAAAAATGTCGAAGATAATAACGCGCTTATCCAATCGTTTTTATGTCGGCGATACCGTTAACTTCAAGACTTATACAAAGTCGAATAAGTTGAAAAAGCGTATCAAGAATGAGCCTGAGAATATCCTTATCTTCGAGAATACTCACGAAGCAATTATCGACAGAAAGACCTTTGACCTTGTACAGAAGCATTTTGAAGGCAGGAAACGTCCTGATACACAGGGCGAGATAGATAAGTATTCCGGTTTTCTTTACTGCGGAGACTGCGGTAAACGAATGTATCTGCACCGTTCCAAAACGATGCCTACTGAGAAAAACTATTTTCAATGCGGCGGTTATCAGCAAGGGAAATCAAGATGTACCGTACACAATATCAAGGAAAACGTACACGTCGGAATTCAAAGCAAAGGTAGTCATCGAGGTTCTCCAAGGGGAGAAAAGTCTAAGTGAGATTGCCTCGCAGTACAACCTCAATCCCAACATGGTCCGGAACTGGAAGTCAGAGTTTCTTGAGAACGCGAGCATGATTTTCGAAAATCCGAAGAAAGCCGAAAAGGCAGCTCGCAGGAAGGAGGAAGCCCTGAAGAAAGAAAAGGAAACCATGCTGAAAACTATCGGTCAGCTGACGATTGAACGTGACTTTCTTCAGGACTGCTTTCGCCGAAGCGGGTATCCCGTGCCGGAACTTGATTCGGAAAAACGCTGATTTGTCGGTTCGGCGGCAGTGCGAGCTGCTGCAAGTCAACCGATCCTCTGTATATTACGAAACCAAGGAACCAACGGAGACGCAGCGTTTGCTGAAAGAAGAAATCATGGCAAGGATCGACTATTGGCACACCGAGCTTCCGGCCATAGGCTCCAGGAAGATCGCAGCCAAGCTGCGGGACGAAGGTTACAAGGTTGGACGGAAACTGGTTCGGTCTTATATGCGCGAGATGGAAATCTATGCAATCTACCCAAAGCCGAACCTGTCAAAAAATGACGGCAAAGAGGGCGTTGTACCGTACCTCCTGCGGCACAAGACCGCTTTGTTCCCCAATCAGTATTGGTCAATCGACATCACCTATATCAAAATGTACCATCATCACATGTACCTGACTGCAATCATCGACTGGTACAGCAGGAAAATCGTCGGCTGGAGGCTGGCGGATACGCTTGAGACCTATCATGTATTGGAAGCTGTCCGCGATGCTGTAGAACGGTATGGTACCCCGGCGATTCTCAACAGCGATCAAGGCAGTCATTTCACCAGCAAGGAATACAGAAGCCTTTTGAAAGAATACCACATCACGCAAAGCATGGACGGGCGGAAGCGCTGGGCAGATAACATCATGGTGGAGCGCTGGTTCCGCAGTCTGAAACAGGAAGAAATCTACATCAACGAATATCGTACCCCGCGGGAGCTTCGTCATGCCGTTGGAGAATACATTCGGAAATACAACACGATCCGACCGCACCATGCGCTTGACAACAAAACGCCGGATGCTGTCTATTATGCCTCATTCAGCCGTTCAGCAACCATCACCGCCGGCCTTGACAGTGCCCCGCTGGCCTGTTGATTCGATGGCGGCGTGGGTGCGGCGGAGTCAGGAAAACAAAGCTCGACCACGCGGCGAGCCATTGTAACAGACCAGCGGAGCCCGGTCAAGGCTCTTCGACCCACTGTAGGCGGGCGGCTGCATAGCACTGTGCCGAACATTTTTTGGCGGGATACAACAGAGTCAGAATTAACGCTGCCAATGTTCACGCATTTTTCTCAAGCCATGGTCTTGACAAGGGGACCACTTTACAGATTCGCACTAAGCTGAACAAACTCAACGAGAAAATCAATGATATTGATTTGCAGGAAAAATACGTCAAGGATTTCATTGCAAAAGCGAAAGAGTATATTAACATTGAAAAGCTCACTCCCGAAATTCTCCGTGCCTTCATCAAGCGGATTGATGTCTACGAAAAAGAAGTCAGATACTCGCGCACCTGCGGCAACACCATCGTCATTCAGTACACATTTCAGTTAGGCAAAAATTTAGCAAGAAAATACCCTGAAGGCACTTAAAACCTTCAGGGTATCACAGCCACCTAATTTTCCGTTAAGAATATCACGAAAGTGGCAGGATTTTTCTTTGTATTATTCATTTTTCAGTTTTCAGTATTCATTTTTCAGTTCAGACAGGATTTTCTAAATGTTGTTTTCCGCCTTAATTTCTGGACAGGAACCGCGCTTTGTGATATTATATGAAAAGCAAAATACAAGGCAGGAGATTGGATGTATCTAAAGGAAACACTGATTCAGATTCTGAAAGTCAAAAACGTCGTCTTACTCATTATCGGCATCTTCCTGGTGTCGACCTCCGTCGCGATCATGCTGGAGCTGATCGTAGAGTACTTCGGCGACTGGTTCACGATTCTTCATGCGCGCGCCACACCCGAGTGCGTCATATTTACTGCTCTCGGGAGCATGATGATCGCCTATTCCCGGATATCGCGCAGGCTCATCAATGACGCGGGTTTCTACGCGAGCTATTTCGAGGGCAGTCTGAGCGGCTATATCTCGCTTTGGGAGCTTGCGGAGGTGACGGGCAAAAGCCTGTCGTATGTGCAGACAAATCTGCACCTTGTCCGTCCGCTCTATATGACGCACGTCACGTTCCGCACGCAGAACGGCAACGAGTTCGTCGAGCTGTACAGCAAAACCTGCGTCTGCGAATGCCGCAGCTGCGGCGCGCCGATGGAAAAACGCATGTACTTTACGGGCATCTGTCCGTACTGCGGCAGCTCCGACCTGTTCGCAAAGGTCGTATCGGGCAACCGGTTCTACAGCATCTCCGGCTCGCCGCGTCAGGGCGTGAACCGCCCGTCCTTTTACGAGGGACGCGCGCTTGGCGGAAAGCTCGCGGGCTTTACGGCAGGTCTGTGCATCGCGCTGTCAGCGGTCGTTATCCTGCTGATGATGATAACGGACACCATCGCAAAATACAACGACCGCGACTATCTGACCAAGGTTCTGCTCTCAGACAAGGGTCCTCACTCTTTCGCGCTGATTCAGTCGGAGATGATGAACACGATCATCTTTTCGGTGTTTCTCGCGAGCGCTATCGGCTGCGCTGTTCCGCTTCTGTTCGCAAGACTCGGCTCCGTCATCCGCGCAAAGCGGTTCGCGGCGTTCTTTTCCCGCTTCCCGACGCCCTATGTCACGATGCAGCAGCTCGGCACATACGGACAGGGAAATCCCCGGCGTATTCTCAAGGGCATCGTCAAGTCGCTGCGTGAGCGGTACCTGCGCAACTGCTCTCCCGAGAAGCTCGGCAATGAGACGCGCGTCGGTCTCGCAAAGCAAATTACAAAGGATACCTGTCCCTACTGCGGTGCGCCGATCGTCGGCGCGGCAAGCGAAAACTATTGCTGCCGCTACTGCCGCAGGCTGATTATGGGCGTTATCCGCAAGAGATAAAGAAAGGCAGTCCGATCGGACTGCCTTATGGGAATCTCTAATAATTCAATGTCGTGTTTATGCGCGGTAAGGAATTGTTAGAGGTTCCCTTATTATTTATGATTGGTTTACGCGGAAAGAGGTTCTCCCGTTCTGCCCGTACCCTGCGCATACTGTGCGAGGTACTTCTGGGCGCAGGTAACATCGAGGATGGACACCCTGCCGTCGCCGTTGACGTCGCTCATGTCGTTCTGCAAATCAGTCAGACGAACCAGACCGATCGCGGCGTTCTGTATCAGTGTGACGTCCATGATGTCGATTTTTCCGTCGAGATTCGCGTCGCCGTAGAGCCGGTCAGACAGACTGCCTGAATCGGTTACGATCAGATTCAACTCATATACGCCGTCGTCAAAAACCAGCTGCGCCGTATGCTGACCAACGGAAAGGTTTGTCAGCTCGGATTTGCCGATGGTCGCCTTGCCCTCCAGCAGCAGCATATTGCTCTCGATATTGGAGCCGAGGTATTCCCCGTCCATCGAAACGGAGAGGATCTTGGATTCGGAGTTCGTCTGAATACGGAAGCCCGAATCCGCGCTCTTATCCCATACAAT
This sequence comes from Ruminococcaceae bacterium P7, assembly GCA_900100595.1. Lineage (GTDB taxonomy): Bacteria > Bacillota > Clostridia > Oscillospirales > Acutalibacteraceae > Ruminococcoides. The sequence goes on along the minus strand of FMUA01000009.1, from coordinate 19,382 downwards.
AGAAGGATATTCCGCGATGATCGTCTTTGGCTCGAGCGGCTTGATGGCGTCGTATTCGCCGTACGCCATGAGGCGGTTGACGTTCTTTGTATACGCCTGACCGCGGAAGGATTCCTCGGTGTCGAGATCGATCTGACGGGTGATGACCTGACCGTCCGAGTTGCCGTTGCTATAGGTCAGCACATGCGTTTCAGGGTCGTAGTCAACGACAATCGCGACGTGGTCGAAGTACCGACCGGAGCCGTCCCACGAGAAGAATACTACGCCGCCGGGCTTATAGGGAAAATCATAAGGGTCGACGTCGATGTTGTAGTAGGTATTCCAGTTATAGGAATCAAGCTTGTGATGCGCCTTCGGGGCATACCAGACGTTTCTCTGGTCGAGGTCATAGGCGAGGATCCACGAATCGGCGTCAAATTCCACACGCGGCTCGGCACAGTAGGCGTAATAATACTTTTTCAGCTTTGCCTCGTCGTAGTAGCCCGCCTGATACAGACACCAGCTCACGAAAATCGCGCACCAGTTGCAGTCGAGGTACTGACCGCTTTCACTGCTGTCCATCAGATACCGCTGCGCCCAGCGGGTATATTCGGTGTTGCCCGTTTCGTCTTCGTCCATGCGCAGCTCCGCGCCTGTCCAGAGCAGACCGTCCGCTCTCGCCTGCTCAATGTCGATGCCCGCGGTCGCGTAGTTCTTATAGCCCTCCTGTGACAGCGCGACGGCAAGTGTCTTTTCCATTGTCGTCTTGTCGGCGCTGTTCTCCAGCGCGAGCGTCAGCTTTTCATAAAACGGCGAGCTTTTGTACTCGGGGGAATATTTGATATCCTCCTGTGCGAACGCCGTCGCGGTCGCTGACAGCAGACAGCTTGCCGTGACAGCCGCCGCCGTGAAGCCGCTTAACCATTGTTTCATTTTCATCGGTATTCTCCTTTTAGTTTTTTCTTTCATCATACCACAAAGGAACCGATTACGCAACAAAAACATGTTTATATCATATAAAACCACGCGTCGTCCAGCTCGACGTCCTTGCGCTCGACGGGATTGCGGGAATCGTAGTTGTAGGTCAGCTCCTGACTTTTGACGCTGACCTTGGCTCCCTCGGGAATCGAGGTGGTGATGAAGGCGTTGCCGCCGACGACAACATCCCTGCCCACGACCGTATCGCCGCCGAGGATGGACGCTCCCGAATAGATGGTGACGTTGTCACAGATGGTCGGATGGCGCTTTTTGCCGCGCAGGTTCTGACCGCCGCGGGTGGACAGCGCGCCGAGCGTCACGCCCTGATAGATTTTGACGTTGTTTCCGATTTCGGTTGTCTCGCCGATGACGATGCCCGTGCCGTGGTCGATAAAGAAATACTTGCCGATCGTCGTGCCCGGGTGGATGTCGATACCCGTCAGGCTGTGGGCGTGCTCTGTCATGATGCGCGGAATCAGCGGCACGCCGAGCAGAAACAGCTCGTGCGCAATACGCGCTGTCAGGATCGCGAGAAGCCCGGGATAGGTGCAGATGATTTCGTCCTTGTTGTACGCCGCGGGGTCGCCGTCATACGCCGCCTGGATATCCGTTTCGATGTACTCCCTGATCTTCGGGATCCGGTTGAGGAACGCAAAGGTGACTTCCTCGGACGCCCTGATGATCGTCGCGTCGTCCACTCCCTGATACTCGGGCGTGTATTTCAGCACGATAGCGGTCTGCTTTTTGAGGTTGTAGATGATATCCTCCAGCAGGATCGCGATATTGTTCCGCACGGTGTAGGTGCGGTAATTGCTGTTGCGGTAATAACCGGGATAAATGATGATCTTGAGCTTTTCTAGAATGTCGATGACGACGCCCTTGTCGGGATATTCAAACATCTTGATTTCGTCTATCGTTCTTCCCTTTCCGTAGTCGTCCGTCAGCTTTTCCACGAGATTATTGATTTGATTCTGAATGTTGTCAGCCATCCTCCGCACCTCTTTCTGATATTTCCTATTTACTTGCTAGGTATATACTATCACATGGTTCATCAATTGTCAATCGGTATTTGGAGCAGGCAAAACTGTACCTTATATTTTTTCGGAATCTGTGTATTTATTCCAGTACAGTTTTCGGTTACAATGCGAGTATCATCAGGAAAGGAACCAAAAAGAGATGAAAACCACTTCCAATAAAAAATCACCCGTCTTTTTTCTCACCATCACGGCGCTGCTGACCGCTCTCGTTTATGTGTTCACGGCGTTCGTCAACATCCGCCTGCCGATCACGGCGAACGGCGGTCTGATCCACCTCGGCAACGTACCGCTGTTCATCGGCGCGATTCTGTTCGGCAAGCGCGTCGGCGCGATTGCGGGAGGCGTCGGCATGGCGCTGTTCGATCTGCTCTCGGGCTGGACGATCTGGGCGCCGTTTACGCTCGTGATTGTCGGACTGATGGGCTTTGTCGTCGGCTTGATCTGCGAACGCCGGAACAAGTTCGGCCGGTACATCGCCGCGATCGCCGCCGCCTGCGCCATCAAGGTCGCCGGCTACTATATCGCAGAGGCGGTCATCTATCAGAACTGGATCGCACCCGCCGCATCCATCCCCGGAAATCTGGTACAGATCGGCTGTGCCGCCGTTGTCGTCCTCGCGGTGATCGTGCCGCTGAAAAAGGCTGCCGGAAAGGTGCTGCCCGCTTACGCGTTATCATGAAAACAAGGCTGCCCGACCGGGCAGCCTTGTTCCTTTATCCCTGCAAGCCGAGGGAAATCGATATCGCGTTGTCAACGGCGGACATGGACGCGTCGTCCACGCTGCCCATCTTCTCCTTCAGGCGGCGCTTGTCGATGGTGCGCACCTGCTCGAGCAGCACAACGCTGTCCTTCGTCAGCCCCGATGTATTGGCGTGCAGCGGTATGTGGGTGGGCATCTTGGCTTTGGACTGCTGGCTGGTGATCGCCGCCGCAATCACGGTGGGGCTGTAGCGGTTCCCCACGTTGTTCTGCACGATCAGCACGGGACGGATGCCGCCCTGCTCCGAACCGACAACGGGACTTAAATCGGCGTAATAGATATCTCCGCGACGAATATTCAAGGCTTTCACGCTCCAATAATTTTTGCCGAGCAGCTCGGCTGTCTGCTATTATTTTTGTCCGTTTGCAAAAAAATTATTCAGCTACTATATATTATTTTACGGCGTGAGAAATGTGACCGCTAAAGCGCACTTCGATTGCTCAGCTCCACGCTGAAATTCCTTCCGCTCAGTGAAAGCGTGACGGGAATCCCCTCGCTGTCCACCGTCAGCTCACAAGAACCAAACGGCGTGTCGGTCTGCGCTTCCTGTCCATCAAATGTAAGCTGACCGTTCTCCGCCGCGGAAACGACTGAGCCGAGCGCGGTTTTGAGCATCGAGGGAAAAGAGCCTGCGGGCAGATACGCTTCGTCCGCCGTGCAGAGCAGTCCGTTCTTGCCGAGACTCAGTTCGCCGCCCCGATAGCCGACCGTCAGACCCTCCAGCGTTTCGGGCGACGACAGCTCCAGCTTCAGGCTCTTTTCGCCTGTGTATGTAAGCCTGCCGCTCAGCTCCATCTCTCCGTACTGCGCGGTGAAATCCGCAGAAAAGTCCGTTTTCAGTCCCTGCCTGCCGTCGCGCGCGCATCCGCTCAGGCTAAAAAGCACGCAAAAAAAGACACATAACGCGGTTGATACGCGGGTCATTGTGACCACCTCCGTATTCGCATTATATGCCTGTGATTTGTGATTTAATACCGCAGCGCCGCGGGAATACATTCGATCAGATCGCTTGGCAGCATGGACGTCCTTCCGCGCTTTTCCGCGGCGATGTCGCCAGCCAGCCCGTGCAGATAGACCGCCGCTGCCGCCGCCTCAAAGGGCTTTACGCCCTGCGCGAGCAGCGCTCCTGTCATTCCAGCGAGCACGTCGCCGCTGCCGCCCGTCGCCATGCCGCTGTTGCCTGTGGGATTGACGACAAGCTCTCCCTCGGGTGACGCGATGACCGTTCCCGCGCCCTTGAGCACCGTCACAACGCCGTATTCGCGCGCAAATCTCGCCGCCAAGCCCTCGCGGTCAGCGTTGACCGCCTGCGGCGTCATATGCATCAGCCGCCCGAACTCCGCGGGATGCGGCGTAATGACGATCGGCGCTTTCGCCTTTCTGAGCACAGCGGGTTCCTCCGCTATCGCGTTGAGCGCGTCCGCGTCGAGCACCATCGGCGCTTCGCTGTTTTCGATAAAGCCCTGAACGATCGCTCTTGTGTCCGCGCAGGCGGTCATGCCGCAGCCGAGCAGGACGGCGGTATGCCTGTCCGCAAGCAGCAAATCCATATTTGCCGCGCTGATGCTGCCGTTCTCCGTTTCCGCGAGCGGCAGATAGACGCTCTCCCAGAGATTCGCCGCCGCGATCGGATAGATGCTTTTCGGCAGCGCGCTCTTCTGCAGCCCTACGCCCATGCGCAGCGCCGCCTTTGCCGCCAGCATCGCGGCTCCCGCCATGCCGTAGCTGCCGCAGATACTCAGCAGCGTCCCCATCGTCCCCTTGTTCGCGTCGTCGGGACGCTGCGGCATCACGCTGCGGACAAATTCCTTTTCCGTGTAGTTCATCTTATCTTTGTTTGTTCTTATAGAACAGCTCGTGGACAATCAGCTTGTCGAGGTGCACGCGCATTCCGTCGAGAATCTGCTCGTTCGGTGAAAACACCAGCAGGCACTTGCCAAAGGCAGGGCTGTTGAACAGCGCGTAATAGTTCTCATCCTTTGCGTCAACATCGCGCGGCGCGACAAACGCCTTCGTCACGCGGACGTTCTCGACTTCCTTTTCCTCACGCGTCAGCACGGTGATCTCGTTGATCGGCACGCGGCAAACCGGCTTTCTCTTGCGCAGGGAGATGATCTTGTAGATGTCGAGGTCGTTGCCCGCGACGGAATACTCAAATTCCACCTTCTGCAGCGAAAAGACGTACCAGACGCCGTAAATGCCGGCGAGCGTCAGGAACAATCCGACGACAAAAATATACTGCACGCCCGTCAGTATCGCGATTCCTGCCGCGATAAAGGGAAGCATGACGACAATCAGCACCGCCACGATCTTGATAACCAGCTGCTTTGGCTTGTTGACCCTCTTGACTACCTGTTCGTTAAATCCGCCATCCATTATGGTAAAGCTCCTTTTCGTTAAATTCACTAATATATCATACCATAGCTTGCTGTTTTTTGCAAGTAAAAAAGCTGCCGCGTTACACGGCAGCCGTTTGCTTGTTTTTGCGGAAATGCGCTACCGTCAGACCGATGACGGCGGCGGCAAAAAGGAAAATGCTGATCCACTGCGAGGTCGAGAGTCCGAACACAAAACCGCGGATCTCGTCGCCCCTGAAAAACTCGAGCGTAAAGCGCACGACGGGGTATATCAGCATATAGAGGAAAATCAGCCGTTTTTCCATGATCCTCTTTTGGAACAGATAGAATATCAACAGGAATATCAGCAGGTTGCAGACCGATTCGATCAGCTGGACGGGCAGGCGGCAGACGCCGTTGATACCGGGATTCATCTCGTTGCCGTGTACGGTGAAGCCGAACGGTGACTCGACGCCGTAGCAGCAGCCTCCGAGAAAGCATCCGATTCTGCCGAACACGTGAAACAGCGGCACCAGCACGGCGTAAAGGTCAAACATCTGACCGCGCGTAACGCGCTTGTCGAATTTGCAGTAAATCGGAATCGAAGCAAGTCCCCCGAGAAAACCGCCGTAAAATACCATTCCGCCGATGCAGGAAACAAACAAATCCCAAAACCGTTCAAACCACAGCTCGCCGATATGCTGAAACGTGAGAACCAGCGTTTTGATATTCGTAAGAGCAAAGACAATGTGGGCGCCGATAAAAATGCCGACGCCGATGGACAGCATCAGAATCAGAAAGTCAAACAGATCCATGCCGAAGCGTTTGACAAGAAGCCTGCCGACCAGCGCGCAGAAGAAACCGCCGATCACGACCAGGATGCCGTAGGTTCCGATTTCCCTGCCGAAGATTTCAATGGACGGAAACATAAATACCCCCTAAAAAACAACACAGCCAGCCAAAGGCTGACTGTGAATGCTTGTCTGTGAAATTCTCTTATTGAGCAAGAGCAGAGCTGAGAGCGCTGCTGAGCTGGCTTGCGACGGCAGGATCATCAAGAGCCTGCTTCGCGGCACATACGCAAACGGTGCAGGTGAAGAAGCCGATGATCGAGAAAACAAGACCGATGATGGACAGTACCAGACCGATTGTGGGAACGGGAGACTGCTCACCGGCAGCTGCGAAGCCCTTTCTGGACATAATCGCAAGAACAAGACCTGCGATAGCCGCAATTAACGCAGCAATGTTTACCCATGTAACCCATGCGAAAACGATTGCGAACGCGCCGAGTACAATCGATACAATACCTAAGATTTTCTGATTGCCTGACATTGTCATATCCTCCTGAGATATTAATATTTTAGCGCAGTAAAATACGCTGATTTTATTATAAGTCTTTTTGGATTGGCTGTCAAGTAGCGGCGTACTTTTTGTGATAAATCAACAATTAACCGTATATTTTTTATTATTATTACAAAAAGTACTCTAACGCCGGTCAGAGCAAAACGGTTCATCTTGAATAAAAAATCTGACCGAGGTACAGCCGCATGGTCGGTGAAGTCCTTTCCGCTGAGATACTCTCTCCACACCTCGTCCTTGTAAAGCCAGAACGAGGGCGACTGAGCGCCTGCCGTTCCGAACAGCTCCGGGTACTCCAGCGTGATATAGAACGTCTCCGACCGTCTCGCACTCCCCGATATCGGGAATCTGCTCGTCGTCACGTATGATATCGGTCATGTTGCCGTAGGTGCTGACCGCCACAACGATCGCCTTGTAGCCTGTGTTCTGAATCATGCTTCTGACCTGATCGGGAATATACTCGCATCCGTCGGGACGGCGGTCGGGATCGTTCAGATTCACCTCTCCCTGTCCGTCGAGCACATAGATTGTGGCGTACTTTTCATCGGAATTTGGGTCATAGCCGTCGGGCGTCCAGAAATAGATTTTCTTTTCGTAGCCGTTGCAGTCAAGGATGACTGTTGTCAAAGCCAGAAACAGCGTGATAAGCGCGATTGTTTTTCTGTTGATCGGATTCATCAAAACACCCCAAATGTTTCCTTGTATTCCCTGTAGGGAATCTCTAATAATTCAATGTCGTGCAGAAGTGCGGAAGATTTATGGCAGAATGTTGTCAAAGCGCCGCAGGAATACTGACGTATTTCAAGGAGATTTGGCAAGATTATGCCGTGAAGATTCCGTGCTTATGCGCGGCTGGGAATTTTTAGAGGTTCCCTGTAGCACACGGAAGGGAAGTTTTCAATCATGATTATCGTTTTCATAACGCCATGAAAATCATCGGGAAATCTTGAAAGCAGACAGATAATGTTGTATGATAAAATAAACGATACAACCGCAAGCAAAACGGAGATATATATGGAAAGCCAAAATACATTTGATTTGAGCAGAGCACTCGCGCGATGCCGTCAGAGCGCTCAGAACGGTTATGAGACCGCGTCGGCACAGCTCGGAAAAATCGAACAGACGCTTCGCGCCGCGCGTGAGGAAACCGAACGGTCGGTAACGCTTCTCAACGGAAAATCCGTGTATCTCACGGACTTGAACCGGCTTCTGTCACGACAGATCAAGGACATCTGCAAGGCGTTCGGGGAATTGAGCGAACAGCCGCGCGAACAGCTGAAAAAGCTGCACGGAAGCCTGAGCAGCTTCAATATCACGCTTTTCGGCAGAACGATGGCAGGAAAATCAACGCTCATGGAGGCGCTGACGCACGGCGACGGAAAGGCGATCGGCAACGGAGCGCAGAGGAAAACCCGCGATATCCGCTCCTATGAGTGGAACGGTCTGCGCATCACCGACGTGCCCGGAATCGGCGCGTTCAACGGGCAGAAGGACGAGGATATCGCCTTTGAAGCCGCCAAAAACGCGGATATGATCCTGTTCCTGATGACCGACGACGGCGTACAGTCGCAGGAGGCGGAATGCTTCCGCGCTATTCTGGAGCTGGGAAAGCCCGTACTGTGCATCATGAACGTCAAGGCGAGCGTCGACATCAACGAGGACGTGCGGTATATCACCGAGGATATTGACGAAGCGTTTCAAATTCCGCGGCTCGAGGAAATCCGCCGTCAGTTTATCGGATTCGGCTCTCTTGCCGGTCAGGACTGGAGCACGGTTCCGTTCGTTTACACCCACCTGCGTTCGGCGTTTCTCGCGCAGCAGACAAAAGATTCCCGAAAAGCAGAGGTTTTGAATGGTGCAAGCCGTATCCGCAATCTGAAAAACGCCATCGCGCAGCGTGTCGCGACGCACGGAGAGTTCTACCGCGCCAAGACCTTTATTGACGCTGTCGCGGCTCCGATCGGCAGCGCGGTCGATCTGCTGCTGGAGCAGAGCTGTCTGAACGAGCTGCAGGGCGACATGATCGGCGACAAGAAAAAAGCGCTGGACAGGTGGATTGAACGCTTTGAAAAGAGCGCGTACGACCGCGTGGTCAGTGACGCGGACGAATTGAAAAGCAAAATGTACGCCGAAGCGTCCGATTTTGCCGCACGCAATCTCAGCAGCAAGGAAATCAACGCAAAGTGGGATAAATACCTGAAAGAATGCAAGCTGAACGAACGGGGCAGGGAGCTGATGAACGAGCTTTCACAGCAGGCGGACGGAGAAATCCGCGAGCTGACGCGCTCCATGAAAAAAGAGCTTGAATTCGCCGTCACCTATTCGGCTGACATGACGCTGAAAAGCCGCAGAATACTCGACATCCGCAAGCTGTTTGACTGGGGCATGGTGACCGCGGGCGGTCTGCTGATTATTGCCGCGCTGATCTTCCCTGCCGCGGCGCCGATTCTTCTCATTGCGTCAGCAGGCGTCGGGCTTGTCAAGGAATTTTTCGGCGGCATGCTGCCCGATAAAGCAAAGCTGGAAAGAGGAGCAAGGGAGAAAATCGAAGGTCAGCTCAGGGAAAACATCAACACCATTTGCCAAAAATACCGTGCTTCTCTCGAAATGAGTCTCCGCGAGATTCTCGATAAGCTCAATCTGCTCGAAGCCGACCTCGAAAGCGTGTGCGAGGTCGTCACCGAGCTTTCCGCAACACAGAGCATGCTCGCGGGACAGCTCAGCGGCAGTCTGAGGGAGCTGTACCGCTCCCTGCTGTGCAAGGCGCTCGCCCTGCTCGGCTGTCCGTCGCTTTCCATGCGAATCCACGACGCGGCGATGATCGCAGGCTTTGAATGTGCCGTCGTGCTTGCGCCGCATACCGCGTTTCCCGACCGCGAGCGGCAGGCGCTGTGCAATCTGCTCGGCGAGGGTATCCGGTTTCTGCCCTATACCGAGGATAAAACCGAAATACTGCGCATGATTCTCGGCAGCGGGAATTACACGCTGAATAACCGCGGCGGCAAACTGTCCGCCGTGCTGAAAAACAGGGACGATCCCGTTTCCATCAACAAAGCCAAGCTCGCTCAGCAGCTGAGCGGAATCATGATAACGAGGTGACAGCATGCTTAAAATCGCGGAATACGCAAAGCAGGTTCAGGAGATCCGCGCCCGTGCGGAAGAAGCGCTGAAAGGAACGGCGTATCAATGTCCGCCGCCTTCCGATGAAACCCGACCGCTCAACATCGTTTTTGTGGGGCAGTACAGCGCGGGCAAATCCACCATCATCCGCATGCTGACGGGCAGGGACGACATTGCCGTCGGCGCGGGCATCACGACAGAGCGGACAAACAGCTATGTTTGGAACGGCATGGTGATCACCGACACGCCGGGCATCCATACCGAACAGCGGCCCGACCACGACGAGATCTCCTACCGCGCGATCGCCGCGGCGGATATCCTGATATTTGTCGTGACGAGTCAGATGTTCGACGCGAATATCGCCGCGCATTTCAGAAAGCTCGCAATCGATAACGACAAGGCAAACGAGATGATCCTTGTCGTCAACAAAATGCAGATGACGGCAGAGGGCAACACCCCTCAGCAGCAGGAGATCATCCGCGGCGATATCGCCAAGGTGATCGCTCCCTACACGCCCGAGGAGCTTCATCTGTGCTTCCTCGACGCGAAGTCTTTTCTCGACGGAGCAGCCAAAAAGGAAACCTCTCCCCAACGTGCGGAAAGGCTGATACGGCGCAGCGGCTGTGCCGAATTCACGGACACGGTCAACCGCTTTATCGCCGAAAAGGGCTATGTCTCGCGCCTGACGACCGAGCTGTATCAGATCGAGGACGTTCTGCAGCGCGCCATCGACGCGCTCGAGCTCAAATCCGAAAACGAGGATCTGAACGCGCTGGAGGAAAACTTTGTTCAGCAGCGCTATCTGCTCGCCGACGCGCGCAGCAGACTGCGGCGCGATATCCGCAGTCTGTTTGCCAATACCTCCAACAAGATCCGCGAGGCAGGACTTGACGCCGCCGAGCTTGTGAACAGCGGCGAAAACGCCGAGGAAATCGAAACAAGGCTCTCGCAAAAAATCGAGGAGGCGAATACTGCCGCCACGGATTGTCAGCAGCAGGCGCAGGACATCCTCCGCAAGGGACTCGCGGACGTTGAGCAGGATATCTCGGAGGCAGATCAGTCGGCGTTCACCATGCAGCTCAAATCAAGGCTCGAAAATAATATCGGAACGCTCCCCGAGAACATCCGGAACCTGCTGATTAACGCGGGAGGATTCATGAAGGGCGTCGGGGATATCCTTGTGCAGAACGCGGTCAATCCCGAAAACGCCGGCATCAAGCTCGCGTGTTATTCGGGCGGCAACGTACACAAGGCGGTGCTCGACATCGGCAACGCCTTTAACGTCAAGTTCAAACCGTGGCAGGCGGAAAAAATCGCGCGCGGTCTTGCGAGAGCAGGAAAGGTAATGGATGTGCTCGGCGTCGTCCTTGATATCGGGCTGCAGCTCAAGGATGATTACGATGCAGAAACGCAGCGCAGGGAGCTGAAAAAATACTGTCAGAGCGTGTGCGCGGAGTTTTACGGTTTTGCGGGCGAGCTGGTGGACTTTGGCAGAGTCTTTGCCGAAGAACAGCTCAACAACGCGCTGGGCGGCACGATTTCGGAGCTGGATGAAAAAATCGAGGTAATCCGCTCCGCTAACGCCGCTCAGAACGAAACCTCGGCAGCGCTCCGAGCGCTTCTGAACGAGTGCCGCGGACTGATTCAGGAGATTCACCGCGGATAAGCAGCGAAATTTACGCACGCGGTCATTCTCCGTCATCTCGGTGGGTTTCTCAATACGAAAACAGGGGCTGTCGCAAATCGAAAGATTCAGCGGCAGCCCTGTTCTATTTTTGGAATCGAATAATTATCCGAATGAAGCGATAAGCTCCGCAGCAAACAGCTGGATGAGCGTCACGTCGTTGACGTCTGCCTTGCCGTCGCCGTTGACGTCAGCGGCAAGCTTCTGTATCTCGGTCGGATTGAGAAGCTCTGCTGCGATCAGCTGAACCGATGTCGCGTCCGCCACATCCACTTCTCCGTCGCCGTTGACGTCGCCCTTGATGAAAGCAGGAGCGGCGGTATCGCCCTCGGGCGTGATCACGGTGCTGAGGCCGAGCATGTTCAGGTCGGTGATGTTTGTCCGGATATCGTCGTCAGAACAACCGGTCTCAAGCCAATACTTAAAATTGGGTTGTTCCGCGCCTTCGTCGTCAAACGACAGCACGCTCGGATTGAAAGTAACGGTCGTTTTCGCAGCCGAAGGATCGATCACCTTAAAGATCAATCTCGTAAATGTACCCGGAACGGGATTTTCGTTGTCGTCAAGACTGTAGGCTGTGACCTGGTTGATCTCCGAAACGTTCGAGAAATTGCAGAGGAGCTTGCCTTCGGAAACACGCGCCGTGTTTGTTACGACAGCGGCGCCGAAGCCCTGTTCCGTCAGAAGCGGATGCAGATTGAGCACCTTGCGCCTCAAATACATCACACTGTTTTTCTCAACGTCGTATTCCAGAACATTCGGATCCCAAGTCAGGTGATTCACCTGAAAATTGATCAGCTGCAGATCCTTTGCAAAAATGTTGAAATCGACGGTCAGGTAAATATCGCCGTTTTGGTCGGCGTACCTGTTGACGTCCGTGTAGGAGACGGTCTTTGAGGGAAAAAAGTTTGACTTTACCTCAAGGGTGAACGGCGTTTTTTCCTTTGCAAAAGCCGGTTGAGCCGTGACGGCGGCAGCCGAAAGCGCCAAAATCACTGTCAGAATAACAGCCTGTATTTTTTTGATCATGTGTGACCCTTCCTCTCTTAAATAATATGATGATTTTGAACAATGTAATCCCCGAAGGGATAATCCCCACGACGGAATATCCGTCAGGTGGGGACTGAAAGCGAAATCAGTCCATTTCAGCGATTTGGCGCTGGATCAGGGTCGCGTCGCTGACATCGACAACGCCGTCGCCGTTAATATCCGCTGCCGCTTTTTGCTTCGGCGTCAGCTCGACGGATTCCGCGGCGAAAAGCTGCACGCAGGTGACATCGGTAATATTGACGGCGCCGTCAGCGTTCGCGTCTGCCTTTGCAGGGGTACCGTCTGCTTCGACAATGACTTTATATGAGGTTTCCAGCTCGGGAATATCCCGATGAAGCCTGCTTTGCACCATGGCGGCCGCGTGATAGACGCCTACGTTCCATGTGGATTCATCAGGATTGTCAACCTTAAAACGGATGAAAATCTGATTGTCATCACCGAGAGGAGCGCTGCCGCCGCCGACTCTCTCGTCTCGGGAGTCATAGACGGTTCCGTCCTTGTAGTAAATGCGGTAACCGGGCTTTTGATCAAGATACTCCCGCGTTTTGCCAAAGTCTTCCTCACGGCGGATATCGCTTTTGGAAACGGTCAGGTCGTCAACCTCAATATGGTCGACGGCGCTCTCGTTGACGCGGTAGTGAACGCTTTTGGTGACGGGCGCTACGGAGGAGCTTTCAGTCGTCAGCGTAACCGTGAGCGTGTGTTCTCCGACTGCCCAGGGGGTATCATCGCCAAAGGCGCAGGTGCAGCGGGCGGTAGCGATGACGGCTTGTGCCGATTCCTTCGGCGCGTCAAGCAGATCAACGGTGCAATAATATCTGTCACCTGTTCCCATCAGCGGGAAAAATGCCGCGTCCTTTGCCGAAATGACCTGACTTCCGTCGATGGTAAAGGATTTGAACCTCACCATGCCGCGGTGATAATATTCGTCATATTCCGTCTCCGGCTCAAAATCCGTTACCTTCGGACGGGATTTGACCGTCAGACGGAATTCCGCTTCCGCGTCGAGGTAGCGCGCCTTTAGCGTATACACGCCCGGCGTGAGCTGCGGAAGGCTGCTGCGGTTCTCAATCACAAGTCCGCTCGCATATTCACGGGAATCCGTCAGCTCGTCATTGCTCACGCTTACAGCCTCGCCGTTCTTATGGACAACCGCGGTAAATCCCGGCTCGGATAAAGACTCTTTTTCGCTGATCTCACAGTCCGCGATCTGCAAGTCCGTGACATAGGGTTCGCTTTGCGTCAGGTGGATTTTGATTTTGCACGGCTCGCCTTTGCAGGTGAAAGAATAATCATAATCACCCGGCTGTTCGGCGTCAAATTCCGGGATGTCCGCCATGCCGCGCATCAAAAGCGATTCCACGTTATCATACGAAACGGTTTCACCGGTTTCCTTGTAATACACGCTGTAGCCCATTTCCATCGACAAATCCGGCCGTACTTTCAAATGCGCTTCGCGGTAGGTGTTTCCATTTTCATCGTATAATTCTTCCCTATAGACGCTTGCGGCACGATTGAAATCGCACGTCACGTCGTGAAAGGTGATGGTGCAGTCCGCATCCTCATAAATGTTATCAGCTCCGTTGTCTGCCGCGAAAGCCGTCACCGGCACAGCGGAGAGCATTACCGTCGCCGATAAAGCGGCGGCAATCAGTTTGGTGTGTTTCATATCCATTTCTCCTTTTTGCGTTTTGCAGTTTACTGCTTTCATTAACTCAAACGCAAAAAGGCAGCAGATTGATTTAAATGCGGAAAAATTTTTATCCGGCGCTGTCAGGAGTCGCGGAAGGTAATCTCCGGCACGGACGGTAAGTGATTTTTAACTCTGCTTCACCGTTATTGACGGAGTAGTGCTCGGGTTCACACGCGGAAGCCGCCAAAAGCCGGTCAAAGTCAACAGGAATTTTGAAATAATTGACGCCAATGATTACGTCAAAATCTGTAAACCAACAGTCTAATTCCGCGTCTGCTTCCGACGTCAGCTCCGCCTGAATCAAAACGCCGTTGACGCCGTTATCGGATATTCTTCCGTAATACAGCAAATATGTTTTGGAATGATCACTATCGATTTTTCCGAAAACAATGCCTATTTCCTCCAAACCCGTACCATCGCGGCGAACCACACTCGAATCAGCTTCAACTTCGCCGTCAGGAAATCCATCGCAGAAGCTCTGTATATCCGTCAGGCTGACGCCTAAATCATAGCAGTTATCCTCGTCCCGGCCGATAAGGGAGTAATCCTGATTCCACGACAAAGGAAACCACCTGAAAGTTTCATCCGGGACGATCACGTTGTTTTCATTATCATTATCCGAATAATCCGTATTGTCATCATACAAAACGGCTGATCGATCAGGATTGTGCTCATAGCTGCCGTCCTCATGGACGATGTGGGTGTTGAAAACAACATCTGTGCCGTCAAAGCGGACAAACTCGACGAGAACGGGCTGATAAGCATAAATGGACTCACAGTTGAACAACCGCAGAATATCGCCTGTCAACAAATCCGCACGGTAGCAATACGCGGTATAATTTCCAAATACCACGTCGGTTGTCAGAACATCCGCCTTGAAGAACAGATATCTGTCAGTGACGCACAGGAGAGAAATATCGCCTTCTCCCCGATATACCGCAGTGATTTTGCCTGTCGTTTCACTGCGGCGGTACAGCGTTTCAGCCTTGACGAAAAAGGTAAAAATCTCATCACCGAACTGCCACTGATACCGCTGCTGCTCCTGACTGAACAGTGATGTACCTGTTTCGGGGTACGCGGCGACGTCCGCATCCGCCTGTGAAACGGCTGCAGGTGTGAGCACAAGCTCATGATATTCCGTGACAGGCTCGATCTTCGTTTCGGTATGTACGCGCGTCACAATTTCCGCAGGCGGTGTTTCTGCGCTGTGCTCCGCGATCACCTCGGTCACCTCGGTTACTTCGGGCTGTGACGGCTGTTCCACCGGTATCGCATTCGCCGGCAAACTGCCGCAAACCGCTGTCAGCGATATCGCCGCAGCCATCACGGCGGTCAGCGAGGTCAGAAACGTCATGCGCGGCTGACGGTTCCGGCGCGCCAGAATCTCCGCCATCAGGGCGTTTTTGCCCGGGTTTTCAAATGTAAATTTCTCTCTCATGGTAACACCTCGTTTATGGGGTAGCTATGCGGAAATCCGTAATTTCCATGACGGCGTCCCTGATTTCCTGCGTCAGAAGGCTTTTATAAGTCAAGTTGTCGGGACGGAAGCTCTCGAGCACTGAGAGCACCTCGCGGTTGATGTTGCTGTAATCCAAATCCGTCTTTTTCATGATGCTGCTGTTCCAATTCAAAATGGCACGATAATAGCTGACTTTGTCTTTGTCGGGCAGCTCGGCAACGCCGAACGTAAAAATATAGGATTCATATGTTCCGTCCTCGTTTTTTTGCGGCGGCTCATAATCTTCGCGATATTCCCCTTCGCAACAGTCCTGTCTGTCAATGGCGAGCAAAGTACAGTAATCGGAAACAGGGTTGTCCGAGGTGCCTCTGTCCGTAAGGAGAATGCTGTTATTTTCCGCCTCCTCCTCGATCTCTACATTATTGATCCAGCTGTCGGGAAAAGTAAGGGTGGCGCCCAATACGTCTGAGTGGAAGGTGTTTGAGGTGAGCAAATTCTCCGACGGCTCGAATCGGTTGCCCGCGATCCGGAAAGCATCCGGCAGCGCCGGTGCATCCTGCCGTTCCTGTTCCGCTTCTCTGTAACGCGTCACGTTGACCGTTTCATATACCGTTTCCACCTGTGTTTCATAGATATCCTCATAAACCGTCGCGGCTTCAGGCGTCTCCGCCTGCTCCGTGACCGCCTGTGTGGGTGCGGTTTCCGTCGGCAGCGGCGGCGTGCTTTCGTGAAAGACAAGTCCCGAGCTGATGACGGCGCCGCCCATTACAACAGTCGCTAAAGCGCTTGCGATAGCTTTGGTAACGCCCGAGGCTGACGAGCCGCCGTCGGCGGCGATGATCTCCGCTGTTTGGAGCGTGCTGTGCTGAAACCAGCGCCACGGTAAAAACGGCAGGGCAATCTTTGCGTGCAGGCGGATGTGATTTTCTTTTTCATATTGAACAATGCGTTTTTCCAGCGCCTTTTTGCCGTAGCGCACACGCGAAGCGACCGTGCCCGGGGGCACTCCCAGTTTTTCGGCGATCTGCGCGTTGGTATAGCCGTCGCAGTAGCGCATGGTCAGGGCAACGCGCTGATCCTCGGGAAGCTCGGCGAGAAAATCGTCTATCAGACGGTCGGGGCTGAAGCCCGCGACCTCGTTTTCGGGTGTGGCGGACGCGTCGGGAAGACTGAGCACATAGTCCTCGTTTTCGTGCATCCGTTCCGTCGGTACCTTTGTGTCGGCGCGGATCAGATCAATGCATTTGCTGTTCACCGTGCGCCGGAGATAGCCCTCGGGGTTATCCATCCGCGCCAGCGTATCCAGCCTGCCGGAGAGCGCAAGCGCGGCTTCCTGCGTCACATCCGCCGCGTCCTCGGCGGACATATTGTACTTGCGGCATACAGAAGCGGCAATCGCGCCGATTTCACGGTACAGCGCGTCCCACGCGGCGCTGTCTCCCTGTTCCGCGCGCCGCAAGCTGTTGTAATTCTGCTTTTTCCATTCCCCGCCCCCGCAATTTGTCAATAAACCTCTGTTTTTGCTCATTATAACACAATCGTGACAAAATGACAATTCTGTTTCTTGTGTTCTTTTCATCTCCGTTAACGGAAAAAACCGCGAAAAATATTTAAATTTTTTAAATCCCGAAAAAATTTTTTCAACATTCATTCAGCTATCATTCTAATATAGTGTGTTTGTCAAGAAAAAAGTGCATAGAAGGGGCTCCAAAAAGTACATAGGTACTTCAGCACCCGGCTATGTGTAATGACGAGCCCCGACTGTGCATTTCAGGAGCCCCTGTGTTGTATTTTCGGAGCACTTTTGCGGCGACCCCGAATTGCACTTTTGGAGCCTCCAAGTTGTATCTTTGAAGCCCCTGAATTGTATTTTTGGCGACCCTTTTAAACGGGTACCAGAAATTCTGCTAATAGATTCCGAACCGGAGGCAAAACGTAGCCACCGCCGTAGGCGGCTTGCCCTTGACCTCCAATGCATGAAAAATGCTAAAATATCGTTTGCGACGGTGCACTCAGCGTTTTCTGCTAATGAGTTCTTCACCGTCGGCAAAGCCCAAAAGCATTTTTCATCGTGAGGTCAAGGGTGGCGGTCTGTCAGCAGAAACCTCAGACTGCCAAATCGTCTATTGTTCTCCAACCGGAGATAAAGTCCATTTCAACGCCGCGCTCGTCGGCGTAGAAAGCAGGATTGCTGTAGGGCGAATTACCTTCCTCAATCCATTTACGCAGAACCTTGTGTTCATCCTCAGTCATAGAGGTTTTCGCGGTGTATTCATTGTATTCTTTTTGAAGATACGCTCTCAGTTCCGAGGAAACATCAGATTTGAAGTTGATCCTTTTTGCCATATCCGTTACACCCCCTTTTTCGTTCTGCGGCGGTTCATCGACTGAGTCAGCCGGTAGCTTTCGCCGGAGAAGATAATAATGTGGGAGTGATGGATCAGGCGATCCACAAGAGCTGCGGTCAATCGGTTGTCACCGAATACCGTGTTCCACTGTGAAAACTCAAGATTGGAAGTAATAATCAGGCTTTTGCGCTCGTAGCAATCGGAAATCACCTGAAAGAGCAGCTCAGCCGCGTCTTTGTGGAGCGGAACAAAACCGATCTCGTCAATTACGATCAACTCTACCTTTTTCAAGGTGTTCAGAAAGTTGTTGAGCGTTCCTTTGGTGTTCTTCTCCAAGAGAATGTTTGCAAGCTCTGCGGCGGTAAAGAACCTCACGCGGTGACCTTCCTGACACGCTTTCAACGCGATCGCGGTGGCGAGGTGTGTTTTGCCTGTTCCGACTGCGCCCATAAAAATGAGATTCTCTTTGGGCTGTAGGAACGAGAGCTCCGTCATATATTCCTGAGTAAGAACGTGCGGCAGTTCGATCGAGGAATTCCATACGAAATCGTCTAAGGTTTTCATCACACGGAATCCCGCGGTTTTGACCATTCTGTTGATGCGGTTGATCTCACGTTCGTGAAGCTCGATCTTTAACAGCTCAGTCAGATATTGCTCTGTGGAAACGTACTGCACCGAGCGCCAGTTCTTCGCCAGACCGCCCAGTTTTAAGGTGCGCATATACTGCTCAATCAGCTCAGTCATGAGCTTCACCTCCCATCAGACCATCATAGGCAGAGAGGTTGGGGTTGTAATTCATGACAGGAGCAGAGGTCAGCATTAACGGCGTCGGACGGTATTCACGCTTAGAGATCATGTAGTAACACTGTCTGAGGCTGTCCGCGTCCGTTCTCCCGTTTTCTTTGGCGAGAAGCAATGTGTCGTCGCAAAGTCCGGCATTTCCGTCCGAAACGATCTCTTCGAGAAGCAGCAGTGCGCTTTTGCGTTCTTTACCCGCAGTCCCGACGAGATAATCTTTCCACAAATCGGGGAATTGCTTAAAGAATCTGGTGTTTTCCAGCGCTCTCGGCTTTTTGCAGAGCGTAGAAACATACAATGTCCAGTCGAAGATCTCCTGTTTTTTACCATAACATCGTCTGAATGAACCGACGGGCTGATGGTCGTAGAAGAATTCGATACGGTTGAAATAAATCTTTGCCTGCACTGTTTTACCTGCGAGCGTCGGAGACAAGCCGTATTTGTTGGTATCCACAACAGCAAATCCGGTTTTGTCAGCAACAAGGGCTTCGTACCTGAAGACCGAATACGGATGTTCAGGCAGGATCAGCAGTTTTTTCTTATCCTCCTGCCACAGCTCCTCAATGGAGATTTTGTGTGCGTAATGCTCGCGCTGAGCGTCTTTCTCACACCATTCCCACATTGATTCGTTGAATTCGTCGAAGGAAGTGATGGTGGGAACGGGAACGAAGGCGTTACGCCTGCTGTAGCCGACCTTGTTTTCTACGTTGCCCTTTTCGTTACCTGCTGCAGGATTGCAAAACTCACCCTCAAAGCGGTAATGCAGCATAAATCTGGTGAA
>FMUA01000029.1 GCA_900100595.1 Ruminococcaceae bacterium P7 | reverse complement strand
GTGGCACAGCTGGGCAGCTATGTACGGAACGGATAAACGCTGAAAGCATCTAAGCGTGAAACCGACTCCAAGATTAGATATCCCATCGTGTAAACGAGTAAGACCCCTTGAAGACTACGAGGTTGATAGGCTGCGTGTGTAAGCATGGTGACATGTTCAGCTTGGCAGTACTAATAGGTCGAGGGCTTGACCACAAAGTATGGTACTTTGGTCTAGTCAGTATCAATACCATCTCCTTCATCTCTTCTTTATTCAGTTTTCAGGGCACTTGAAAGCTCAAATATGCACCATTAGCTCAGTTGGTAGAGCACCTGACTCTTAATCAGGGTGTCCCGGGTTCGAGCCCCTGATGGTGCACCAAAACAAGAGAGGGGCTCAACAATGAGCCCCTTGATTCAAACGGCTCGTTGGTCAAGCGGTTAAGACTCCGGCCTCTCACGCCGGCAACGCGGGTTCGATTCCCGCACGAGTCACCATCATATAAATAACGTTCTTTCTGGACGTTAATATAGTTAGTGTCGATGACGCTGAGGGTCCACCTGTTCCCATCCCGAACACAGAAGTTAAGCTCAGTGGTGCCGAAGATAGTGCCTTGGCGACGAGGTGTGAAAATAGGGAGATGCTAACACAAGGCGAAAGCCAAACATTCCTCCATAGCTCAGTCGGTAGTGCAGACGTACATTCAAACCTCACACTAACGGGTTGGCAAAAGAGGAAATCCTCAGAGAAATCTGAGAACACTTATATGATCCTCCATAGCTCAGTCGGTAGAGCGAGTAGATAGAAAAATACCTGATTCTGTTGCTTGGCTAAGAATAGGAAAACAGTTGAGGTTTATGCAAACTCAACAAAATCTTTCGGAGAAATCCGGGGAAAATTGTATATTCCTCCATAGCTCAGTCGGTAGTGCAGACGTACATTCAAACCTCACACTAACGGGTAGGCAAAAGAGGAAATACTCAGAGAAATCTGAGAAAACTTATATGATCCTCCATAACTCAGTCGGTAGTGTTACTGTCACTCTAAACGTCCGAGTATAATTTGACCGAAATGCTTGATTTTCAGCATTTATGAGGAAAAATTATAGTACACTAAAGTCTTGGCTTTGATATAAAGACGAAAAAGTCTTGAGGTAAACATTCCTCCATAGCTCAGTCGGTAGTGGCTACGTATATTTAAGTACCTGACACTGGACTGGATTTAGAGAAAAAATCAGAGTGAATTTTCAAAAAAATTTCGCGCCTCCATTGCAGTCCGTGCAATGTCGGCGTTTGGTTGATAAATATCAACCATCCCCGAAATTGCACAGAATTTACTCAAAAATTTGAGTAGCAAAAACCGATAAAACTACTTAATTATATGATCCTCCATAGCTCAGTCGGTAGAGCGCATGACTGTTAATCATGATGTCACTGGTTCGAGCCCAGTTGGGGGAGCCACAAATCCGCTACAATTCAATTGGTGTCGATGACGCAGAGGGTCCACCCGTTCCCATACCGAACACGGAAGTTAAGCTCTGTGGTGCCGAAGATAGTGCTCTGGCGACGGGGTGTGAAAATAGGGAGATGCCAATACTTGTAGCGGATTTTTCTGTAAAAGAGCTTGATCTTAATTGTAGTGTGCACCCGAAAATTTAATATTCTTTCTATGACCAATCGTTTAGAAATAGACGGTTGGTCTTTTTTGTTTTAAATTTTTTTGGAGGTAATTAATTGGAATATATTTACATCAACACTCGAACAGTTCCGCCTTGGAGAGCGAGAATATGGGCAGCTCTTCAAAAGCTGTTCGGACAGAAAACAGAAATAGTCAGAATCTCTGACAGCATAACTCAACCGGACGTGCATGACGGTTCTATACCGAGTCCCGATTTTGATACGCTGCTTCAAATGCTCTGCGTTGACAGTGACAGCTTGAAATTCAATAAAAGATTAAGATGGATTGGAGATATCGAGATGAATAACGGATTTATTAACAAGTATCATCAGCAAAGCTTTGAGCAGGCGATTGAGAAATTAAATCAAAAAAACAACGTGCTGATGGCTGCAGTTTATTTGCTCACGGCAGATTACAAGATATGGAAGCAGATAAAGCGTTACGTTGAAAAAGACAGAATCTGCTTCGGCGCCTTTAAGCCTGTGGGATGTTCGGAAATCGGATATACCGTCTACTGCGCGGCAAAGGATATCTATCTCGGTACCAAGCATTTCACACTCAGCGACCTTGCTGATAAAAAGCTCATCACACCGCATCTTTTTAAAACGCTGTGTACTGCGATGACCATTAAGCGTTACGGCGTTAAGGTGCTCGACAGAGCGAAAGCGGATGCGGCATGAGTAAATTAGATAAGATTCCCGAAGCGGTCAGGGATTTGAAAACCGACGGAGAAGCCGCGTTTATGCAAAAGAAAAGTGATGAAAGGCTGTGTGAAAACGCAGCTTTTTATTTTTGCCTTTCAAAATTCGACAGACTTTTACATCCTTTTGTGATATACTGTGTATTAGCAAATGATGAAGCGTAACCGTTACATGGTGGACGCAAGCCAAGTGATCCTCGCCGTCTGGAACGGCAAACCAAGCGGTACAGGCAATACGATTCGATATGCACAGGAGCAAGGCAAAACGGTGATCGTCATTGATCCACAAACTTTAGAAACAAAAATCATATAGCGGTATCAGCCGTCGGGAGTGTGTAACTTTCGACGGCTGTTCTACTGCGGAAAGGAACAGGAATGACAGAATTAGGCGCGGTATTCGCCGGTATCATCATCGGGGTGATTCTGATGGTGATGATCTGCGCGGTGCTCTTCGCTTACGCCAAAATCATGAACAAGATGAAATACTTCATCGAGCGCGAGCGCAAGGCGTATGCCGCCATGAAGGACAGGGCGAAACGAAAATACGACGAGCTCGAAGCCCGTGTATCAGCTCTTGAAAAAACCTTGAAAACGCAGTAAAATATTGCTGGACTTTCGGAAAAACCAAGAGTATAGTGTTGTGTCGAAAGGAGGCGGCAATATGGATTTTTTCAAGGAGCTTTACAACGGAGACATCTATCTCGCGGAAGAAATCGCCGTGGATATCGCGGGCGATCCGAAGTATAAAGAGCTGTCGGCAAAGCTCTCCGATGCGGCGAGTCAAGCTGAGAACGCGGATGATGCAACACAACGGATCGTCAGGCGATACCGCGAGGCGTTCGAGGAATTGATCAGCCTGCACGAGCTTCACGCGTTCAAGATCGGATTTATCCGCGGAGTCGAATTAAGACAAGCAATATCAAAAACAAACGAACCGTCTGTGTAGTTTTTACATAGGCGGTATTATTATGACCGAACAGCCGTCTATTTGGCGGCTGTTTCGGCTGAGAGGAAGTGACAAATTTAATGTTCGATTGGATAAGCAAAATCGTTGAAGCTATATCCAACTCCATCGGTAATATGGTGAGCTTTCTCGGCACACAGCTTGCCAACGCGGTATTCGACGCCATATTAAAATGGTTTTATGAAATGATTTACAACGCCGTCGCCGATTTCTTTACCGAGATGGGCAAAATGGGTGCGGAGATGTTCGACCTGAGTTGGGTTCAGGCGACCGTTACACTGTTTACCTACTTCGGCTGGGCGCTGTTCGCTACGGGAACCGTCGTCGCCATTTTTGACGTCGCGGTGGAATACCAAAGCGGCAGAGCGAATATCAAGACAGCCTCTATCAATGTCATCAAGGGATTCTTCGCCTGCTCGCTGATAGGGATCGTGCCGATAGAATTATATAAATTCTGCATTGCGCTGCAAAACACCTTTGCCCACGGTTTGACCGGACTGATGGTGAGCGGAAAGACGGTTGACCTCTCCGGCGAAAGCACATCGGTGTTAGAGGGGTGTTTCAAGATTTCGGCGCAGACGACCTTCAATCTTTCAACATTCTGTGCCTGATTGCCTTTGCCTACTGCGTAGTCAAGATATTCTTTCAGAATATCAAGCGCGGCGGTATTCTGCTGATTCAGATCGCTGTCGGCGCACTGTACATGTTCTCGGTTCCGAGAGGTTACACCGACGGTTTTGTGCAGTGGATGAAGCAGGTGGCGGCGATCTGTCTGACGGCGTTTTTGCAGACAACGATTTTGTATCTCGGCTTGCTGACGTTCCCCGACAATATGCTGCTCGGCATGGGCATTCTGCTGTCGGCAAACGAAGTGCCTCGCATTGCCCAGCAGTTCGGACTGGACAGCTCGGTCAAGGTCAATATGATGAGCGTCGTTCACGCGACCACCACAGCCGTCAACCTGACGCGCACGGTAGCACGTTCCGTAAAGTGAGGCGAGCTATATGAACGCAAACGGCGAATTTACCAAAAACGACCTCGCGGTTGACCGTGACATGGAGATTGACTGCGATATCGGTCAGGAGATTCTCGTGTACTTTGAGTGTTGGTTTGACGCGGACCGGAAATTCGGCATTGATACGTCGGAAAACGACGCTTGGCTAAATATGTATGGACGGTATAACCCGTATGAGGACACGCTTACGATTGAGTGTGAAATCGACCGCGATGACGGCTCATCGTACTTTGATTATTTTCCGACCGACGCGGAATCGCAGCTTATGAAAGACCTCATCACAGCGAAAATCCAAGAGGAATACCATCAAACGCCAAAGGAGTTCTGCGAGAGCACCTTTGACGACAGCATTGAAATCGGAGGAATTTAAGGTCAATGCTTCACACATTAATTCTTTGTTAATAGCGAAATAACCTATTGACCGCCGCGCAAATATAGGTTATAATAAAGGTGAATAAAAGCTGCGGAAAAGAGGTGCAGAGATGACCGATACAGCCAACCGCATCAGGCAGATCGAGGACGAGCTTGCAAGAATGCCCGCGGGATATATTTCCAAAAAGATGATAAGCGGAAAAGAGCGCTTTTACCTGCAATGGATTGAAAACGGCAAGCTGAAAAGCAAATATATCAAGGCTGCCGATTTCGACGCGATAAACGCGCAGGTGGAAACGAGAAAGCGGCTGCAGGCTGAACTCAAAGCGTTGAAAAAAACACCGGACGGCATTCGTGAAACCAATCTCAAACGAAAGGCGGCGAAAAATATGATCAAACTTACGGGAGAGCTGATGTCCGAGGATAGGGTGATCGCCACCGTAAAAAACGGAGAGATCATTGACTGCGATGAAACGCTGCTCCCTTTGTATCTGAAAAGGACAAGGAATTTGGAGGGCTGGCTCGCGTCACGCGCCATTGATACCCACAGAACCAATTCAAGGCTGTTGAAAAAGGCGCTCCGCCTCCGCACCGCCGACGATGCGCAGACCGCGCTCGCCGTGAACGCTGCGACCGTTACGGATCGGTATTGGTTTCGCCCGGAGGGTTCGACCGCGGTATATGACGACATTCGCTTCAAAGAAAACTACTTTGACAGTCTCGCTCTGCGCGGCGACCCGAACGGCTTCTCTCACAAGCCTTCACGGACGCCGGAGCTGACCAATACGGGAAGCTATGAAAAATGCTGGCGCATGATTGACGGAGCGTGGTGGATGTATAAAAGCGGGAATCAAAATGAGTATTTTTCGGAGCTGTTTATATGCAGACTCGGTGAAAAGCTGGGCTTTGATATGGCTCACTATGAGATGGACGACGGATATATCCGCTCAAAGAACTTCACGGACGGAACGTCATATAACTTCGAGCCGATGTCTTCACTTGTCGGTGAGGATGACGATTACAGCGTTTGCTTTGACGCGATCTATGCCATTTCGCCTGAGCTCTCCGAGCAGTATCTCAAAATCATCTGGCTTGACAGCTTGTGCTATAACATGGATCGGCATACGGAAAATTTCGGATTCCTGCGCGACGTTTACACGGGAGAGATCATCTCGATGGCGCCGAACTATGACAACAATATCGCGCTCATATCCCGCGGATACCCGAACAGCACTAACCGCGAGCACGACGGAATCATCCGCTTTTTCCGTGATTTCATCCAAAGCAATCCGACAGCCAATGCTATGCTAAAAAGCATAGAGCTGCCGGAGATCACGGAAGAAATGCTTGATGAGTGTCTTGACGAAATACCGTTTGAGGCTGACCGTGACTTCATAAAGTCCTTCATTCTGAACGGACAGAGCGTCCTTCGGGATATCCTGTCTGAAGAAGTCTCCGAGGATGAGTCGGAGGACGCTACCTTCGGTTTGACACTGTAGGATGGAATATTTATATAATTTGATATACGGACGCTGCTGAAAATGCGGCGTCTTTTTACTTTATAGGAAATAGCGTTATTTTAACCCCGCCGTTGATGAAGTTTTCCGAACGAATATTTTTACCAAAGGCGGGACTGAGTGGAGCTTTTAGTTAAAGCAAAATACAATATCTTTATTAGCGGAGGAACAGGCTCAGGTAAAACCACTTTGTTGAATGCGCTATCAAATTTTATACCCAAGGATGAGCGTATTATAACGATTGAAGACTCAGCTGAATTGCAAATAAAAAATATAGATAATTTGGTAAGCTTAGAGACAAGGAATGCTAACTTATCTAACCCTTCACTGATGAAAGAGCAAGTAGTCGAGTTTATGAAATATCGGGCTCCTATTGAACTCACAACATCTTTAATAGAGAGATAAAAAAAAGATTCATCTGTAACTGAAGCTATTGAATCAAGTGAAAACGAAGATTTGGTAGAAGATAAAAAGGAATACTACGAAGCAGAAGGAGAATTATTAGAAGTTGATATTGATGTAACATCAATAAACCAAAAACTAATGGCAGTTTTCAGAGTTGAAAAAGTAAAGGACTACACGGTAATGAGCAATCACCATTTGCGGAATACTGAACTTTCCTTGAAAGCAAAGGGCCTGATGTCGCTTATGCTATCCTTGCCGGAGGATTGGGACTATACGCTGAAAGGATTGGCTTGCATTTGCAGAGACGGCGTAGATTCAATTTCGAGAACGATCAAGGAGCTGGAAGATCACGGCTATCTTACGCGCCGGAGGTTTAGATATCCGAAGCGCAGTTCACATTTGACACCTCCATCTTCGGCGCGATCTCCAACATTCCCTCGGGCTACTGCGTTGAGGTTCCGAATATACCCGTCGGTACGAAATTCAAGGTCGTGGAAAGAGACAACGAAATTCCCGTCGGCTACCGCTTTATGAGCTATGAACGGGAAGGCGGAAGCTATCATCCCGAGGACGGCGACACCTTGAATTCCGGTTGGGTAAGGGCGAACGAATCGCCGAAAATGCTTGTCAAGAACAAGCGCGGCTGGAGCATCGTGGTCAACAAGGAGTGGAGCGATAAAGACTTTACAAGCTCCCACGATCCTGTTTTCATCGCGGTTTACTGCGGCGGCACGCTTGTGCCGCAGACGGTAAGCTGTATCGCGCATCCGTCAACATCAAAGCGCTATTTCTTTGACAGTCTGCTGCCGGGCGCTGATTTTGAGGATTACGTCGTTTATGAAGTAGAGCTGGATAACCCCGTTGTGAACGAAAACGGCGAGCTGATCTCCTACAGCGGCATACACAAACGGCTGGAGGAGGGCGATCAGACCACCATCAACGCCGTTACCAATCATTCGGGTACCTCGTCTCCGTATTCCTACGCGGTAACGTATGAATACGGAACGCCCGCGTCGCAGGCAGAGGGAACAGACGTCATCGAAAACGTGCGAACCGATACCATCACAAATACGCGCATGGAGGGCGTCGTTCTTACTCTTTACGATATGTATACGAGAGAACCGCTTGCGGACGGAAAGTTCACGCTGACGCAGGGAGACACGACGCTCGGAACCTTTATCTCGGATTCGCAGGGAAGAATCACGATCCTCTACGATTTCGACAGGAATACGGATTACACGCTGACCGAGACCGAACCGCCGGGAGGATATATCGGACTTCCCAATCCCGCGGTATTTTCCATCGGCGACGACGGCACCGTTACCATCAGCGGCAACGAACCGCAGTGGGAGGAAGGACGGAAATCCGAGATACCGGGGGACAGGATCGTCGCCTATATCGACGTATTCAACAAGCCGTATACCCTGCAGGCAATCAAGGTCGACAGCGTGACGGGCGAAGCTCTGGAAGGCGCTCACTTTGCGCTGTACCGGAGCGTAGGCGGTATCGACGGCGCGGTCAAGGACCTTTATCCGATCACGGGATACGAAGACCTCGTCAGCGACGCAAACGGCGTTATCCCGAAGATCGACAACACGCTTGCGCCGGGCAAATATTATCTGACCGAGACTTCTCCGCCGGCAGACCACGACGCGCACGAGGAGGACATCGTTTTCACGGTATACGCGAACGGCGTGATCAGTATTGACAGCGCGGGACACAGCGGCTACCTGACCGTTGAGGGAACGACCGAATGTCATTATATCCTGCGGGTTCCGAACACGCCGAACCGACCGATAGAGCTGACGATCACGAAAACCGTCACAGGCTCCTTTGGAGACAAGACAAAGGACTTCACGTTCCGTCTGAACGTAGAGGGCGCGGAAGCGACGGATGAATATAGCTGGAGCAAAAACGGCGTACCGCAGGCAAATCCGCTGCACAGCAACGCGACGTTTACGCTGCGGCACGGGGACACTGTCAAAATCATGCTTCCCGTCCACACTGACATCACGATCAGTGAGAACAACCTGGATTACTCAACGAGGTTCCGGTTTAACGATACCCCTGCAAGCGCAGGTAACACCAAGACGTTCCGCCTTATCGAGGATTCAACACTTGCAGTGACCAATCATTTAGACGCGGTGATACCGACAGGCGTATTTTACGCAGAGGTCGGAATCGCAATGATGATTTTTGCGGCAATTTGTCTGCTTGCAATTCCGATTATTCTCAAACGCGCGCACAAAACAAAGGACTGACGGCAACAAGGTGCTGTCAGCCCTCCTTTCAAGAGGTTTTGCAGATGAAAGAAAACAAAGCAAAAAAAATAATTCTCCTCTCGCTTGCCCTGATTTGCATTGCGGTGCTGGTTTATTCTCTCTATCAGGGACTGATCATCTACATTCCCCAGAAGCAGGAACAGAACCGTTTCAGCGAGCTGCAGCACATCGTTGAGCAGGAGAACAAAGAAGAGAGCAACCGCACAAAACCGACAGGAGAGGAGCAGAGCCGCAAAGATGACACGGAGGAAAGCGACAGCCAAAGTCCCTCACGGCAGGCCGAAGCGGATGAAGATCACTTGCAGTATTCTGAAATCACGGTCATCAACAGTGATTTCAGAGGATGGCTGAAAATCCCGGACACGCTCATTGATTACCCCGTTGTAAAGGCTCCCGAAACCGATCCCGAATACTATCTTCACCGCGATTTTGACAGGAACTACTCCTTTTCGGGAACGCCGGTCATCGGCGCCGGCGCGGACGAAAGCTCAGACGCGTTCGTTATCTATGCCCACAAGATGAGAAACGATACGATGTTCGGCACGCTTGACTATTATGCCGATACGGAATGGGCAAAGCAGCACCGTGACATTGAATTTGACGCTCCGGAGGAACACCGCGTCTATCGCGTCTTTGCCGCCGTACAGACCA
The DNA here is from genome assembly GCA_900100595.1 of Ruminococcaceae bacterium P7. Taxonomy (GTDB): domain Bacteria; phylum Bacillota; class Clostridia; order Oscillospirales; family Acutalibacteraceae; genus Ruminococcoides. Next base: position 15,376 of record FMUA01000029.1, on the reverse strand, counting down.
AGGTGGGCGGTGAAAACGAGCTGAAGTACTACGAAAAAACAGGCAAGCTCAGCGATAAGGAATACACCGCGTTCGTAAAGGAGCTGAGCGAAGCCTCGGTGATTGAGATCGACGATCGCCCGACGGATAAACAGCAGCTTCTTCTGCTGTCCACCTGCAGCTACCACACCGAGGACGGACGTTTTGTCGTCGCGGCGTATCGCATCTAAGTCTTGACCTATATTTCTACAGAAGAAAATAACCCCCTGAACCAGTGTTCAGGGGGTTGCTCATTATCAAATTAATCCATCAGATGATGTGACCCTTTGCGCGGATGACGTCGATAACCTGATCGACGTACTTCTCACATTCCGCGTCGGAGCCTGCCTCAACCATCACACGGATAACAGGCTCGGTGCCGGATTCTCTGAGGAGGATTCTGCCATCGCTGCCGAGAGCGGCTTCCACATCGGAAACAGCCTTCTGCACGTCGGGATCATTCTTCGCCTCGGGTTTGGATTTTACCTTGACGTTCTTAAGCACCTGCGGATACTTCACCATAGGAGCGGCAAGCTCGCTGATGGGCTTTTCCTTCGCCAGCATGACCTCCATGATCTTGAGGGAGGTCAGGATGCCGTCGCCGGTTGTCGCGTACTTCGAGAAGATGATGTGACCGGATTCCTCACCGCCGATGCGGTTGCCGGTCTTGATCATGTTTTCATAAACATATTTGTCGCCGACATTGGTCTTGTCGTACTCGATACCTACCTTGTCAAGCGCCTTGAAGAAGCCGAAGTTGCTCATGATCGTCGCAACGACCTTGTTGTTCAGGAGCTTTCCTCTTTCCTTCATGTAAACGCCGTACATATAGATGATGTGGTCGCCGGTGATCACGTTGCCCTTTTCGTCAACGGCAAGACAGCGGTCAGCGTCGCCGTCATAGGCAAAGCCGATGTCGAGACCGTTGTCAACAACGAACTTCTGCAGATGCTCAATGTGAGTGGAGCCGCAGTCGGTGTTGATATTGAAGCCGTCGGGAGAGTCGTTTATGACATAGGTTTTTGCGCCGAGCGCGTCGAAAACGCCCTTCGCGATCTGCCAAGCCGCACCGTTGGCGACGTCCAGACCGACCTTGACGCCCTTGAAGCTGTATTTGCTCATGGAGATGAGGTAGCCGATATAGCGGTTGCGTCCCGCGACATAGTCAACGGTTCTGCCGATACCGTCTCTCTCGGCAACGGGGATCTCCAGCTTGCCGTCAATGTAATCCTCGACCTTGAGCAGGGTTTCCTCTTCCATCTTTTCGCCCTTGCTGTTGAGCAGCTTGATGCCGTTGTCGTAGTAGGGGTTATGGGAAGCGGAAATCATGATGCCGCAGTCAAAGTCGTCGATGCGGGTGATATAAGCGACGGAGGGAGTGGTGGTAACGTGCATGATATAAGCGTCAGCGCCGCTAGCCATCAGACCGGTGCAGAGAGCGTACTCAAACATATAGGAAGAACGGCGGGTGTCCTTGCCGATAACGACCTTCGCCTTCTTTCCCATGTTGGTGCCGTAGTACCAGCCGAGAAAACGTCCGATTTTTACCGCGTGCTCAAAGGTGAGGTTCTTGTTAGCCTCTCCTCTGAAGCCGTCGGTGCCGAAATACTTGCCCATCAGTCAGCCTTCCTTTCGATGATCGCGCCGCTGTTCTTGAAGATGCAATTCTCGGGAATCACACCGCGCACGCAGGAGGTGGGATAAACGCTCGCGTGTCTGCCGATAACGGTACCGGGGTTGCACACCGCGTTGCAGCCGACCTCTACGTAGTCGCCCAGCATAGCGCCGAATTTTTTGATACCTGTCTCAATCGACTCGGTGCCGTTGTGAACCACAACGAGCTTCTTGTCGGATTTGACGTTGGATGTAATGGAGCCTGCGCCCATGTGGGAGAAGTAGCCCAGAATGGAGTCGCCGACGTAGTTGTAGTGCGGAGTCTGCACATGGTCGAACAGGATGACGTTCTTAAGCTCTACGGAGTTGCCGACGACGCAGTTTGCGCCGACGAGCGCCGAGCCTCTGATGAACGCGCCGTGTCTGACCTCGGTCTCGGGACCGATGATGCAGGGAGCGCCGAGATAAGCGGAGGGAAAAACGGTCGCAGTTTTGTGAACCCAGACATTCTCCGCGACTTCCTCATAGTCATCGCCGAGAGTGGGGCCGAGGGCAAGAATCATATCCTTGATGCCCTTGAGAGCCTCCCAGGGGTAGGTGAACTGCAGAAGGTAGTCCTTCGCAAGCGTATGGTCAAGATCATAAAGGTCTTTGATGGTGTACATTAAAGTCTCTCCTTCTTTTCAATGTCAAGGAAATATTTGTAGGTGTCAACGGTCAGCTCACCGCAGGCAGCCTCGTCGCAGGCGATGATAGCGCCGTTATGCATCTGCAGAGCGGAGCAGGTCCACTTGTGGCTGACGGAACCCTCTACGGTTTCCGCAAGCGCTCTTGCCTTGTTGTGGCCGTTGATCAGAATCAGAACTTCCTTGGAATCCGTAACGGTGCCGACACCGACGGAGAGAGCCTGAGCAGGAACCGCCTCGGGATCGTTGCCGAAGAAGCGGGAGTTTACGATTCGGGTGTCGGTGGTGAGGTTTCTCACGCCGGTGCGGGAGCTGAGGCTGGTGAAGGGCTCGTTGAACGCGATGTGGCCGTCAACGCCGATGCCGCCCATGAAGAGGTCGATGCCGCCGTAGGAAGCGATTTTCTCCTCATATCTCTTGCACTCACCCTCGGGATCGTCGGTCATACCGTTGAGGATGTTGATGTTCTCCTTCTTCATATCAACGAGGTGATCAAAGAAGTTGTCGTGCATGAAGTACCAGTAGCTCTGATCGTGCTCGTGGGGCAGTCCGAGATATTCGTCCATGTTGAAGGTGACGACATTCGCGAAGGAAAGCTCGCCTGCCTGATTCATGGTGTAAAGCTCCTTGTAAACGCCGATGGGGGAGGAGCCTGTGGGGAGACCGAGAACGAAGGGACGGTCCTCCTTGTGGTTCTTGATTTTAGCGGCGATATACTGAGCCGCCCACTTGCACATTTTATCGTAATTATCCTGAATAACAACTCTCATAATTATATACTCCTTTGGCTAAAGCCATATGACATTTTTTTGATTTTGAAGGCGTCGAGAGAACCTCTGTTGCGGTGTTGATTCCGTTTTTTCCTTTCTCTCTGTCGACCCGCCGAAGCATCACGATAAATGACAGGCTAACAATGCATTTATGGTGTGCAGAGCCGTGGCAGCATCCGCCGAATCTTTCGATAACTGCCAGACCTCGTCAACCCTTTCGGGTCCCGGCGCTAATAGTTCCCGTTGTCCTCCTTCCGTGAGAGACTATTTTAATCTTTCCGACATCGCAGGGAAGCGTGTCATGTCAGTGTTTTACGGAAGACAGCCATGATTTTTCCAAAACACTATCTCAGCATAAAACATTAAAATTCTACCACATGGAGTGGTAAAAGTCAAGTAAATATTCACTTTGAACACAACTGTCAGGGTGACAGAAGAAAACCGCGCAGAAACGCTCAAAATCAAGCATTTCTGCGCGGTTCTTTCTATTTCTTGTGACAGGGATACGGACAATTTTCGCATCCGCAGGAGCAGCCCTTACCCTTGCGCCTGCGAAGGATGATCCAAACGACCGCCGCGGCAGCCAAAACAGCGAGAACGGCGATGACGATGATATCGGCAGTATTCATATGATACAACCTCTCCTAAACGCCGCAGAGCATACAAATCAGGTGGATGACGGAGGTGGCGACATAAGCGATGACGCATTGCCAGACGACCATACCTGCCGCCCATTTTCTGCCAAGCTCCCGTCTGACGGAGGCGATTGCCGCGACGCAGGGGGTATAGAGCAGGCTGAACACCAGCAGAGAAACCGCGGAAAGAGTCGGGAGGGCGCTTTCGATGCCGCCGCCGTAGAGGATTTTCAGCGTTGAAACGACACTTTCCTTTGCCATCACGCCGCTGATGAGCGAGGTGATGATGCGCCAGTCGCCCAGCCCCAGCGGAGTGAACACGGGAGCGATAAAGCCCGCAATCTGCGCGAGGATGCTGTCCTGTGAGTTTTCGACGAGGTTGAACTGCCAGTTGAAGTTCTGCAGGAACCAGACAATAATCGTTGAGATAAAGATAACGGTGAACGCGCGCTGCAGAAAGTCCTTTGCTTTGTCCCACAGCAGCCGCACGACGTTCATGAACCCGGGCAGGCGGTAGTTCGGCAGCTCCATGACGAACGGGACCGCTTCACCGCGGAAGAGCGTCTTTTTATAGAAAAGGGCGATCAGAATACCGATCACGATGCCCAGCGCATACAGACCCGTGATGACCGGCCAGCTGACCTCACGGAAGAAGATGTTGACGAAAAAGGCGTAAATCGGCAGTTTTGCGGTACAGCTCATAAACGGCGTGAGCAGAATGGTCATCCTGCGGTCGCGCTGACTCGGGAGCGTCCGCGTCGCCATGACGGCGGGAACGGTGCAGCCGAAGCCGATCAGCATCGGCACGATACTTCTGCCCGACAGACCGATTTTTCGCAGCAGCTTATCCATGAAAAACGCCACGCGCGCGAGATAGCCGCTGTCCTCCAGAATCGACAGGAACAGGAACAGCGTCACGATAACGGGCAGAAAGCTCAGCACGCTGCCGATGCCTGTCAGGACGCCGTCGGTGATCAGTCCTGTGAGGATCGGGTTGACATTCGCGTTTTCCAGTGCGCCGCGCGTCAGATTCGTCAGATTTTCAATTCCCAGCTCCATCAGGTTCTGCAGATTGCCGCCGATCACGTTGAAGGTCAGCCAGAATATCGTGAACATGATCAGAATAAACATCGGGATCGCGGTGAATTTGCCCGTCAGCAGCTTGTCGATATTCGCGCTGCGGCGATGCTCGCGGCTTTCCTTCGGCTTGACGACGGTCTGCTTGCAGATGCGGTGGATATAGGAAAAGCGCATGTCGGCGATCGCCGCGTTGCGGTCGAGCTGCAGCTCCTTTTCCATCTGACGGATGACGTGCTCGAGCATTTCCAGCTCGCTTTCCTCGAGCTGCAATTTATCAATAACGAGCTTATCGCCCTCGACGACCTTGCTTGCGGCGAAGTGAAGCGGAATCTGAGCCGCCTTTGCCTTGTCCTCGATCAGGTGCCGCACCGCGTGCAGACAGCGGTGCACCGCGCCGCCCTTTTCGTCGGCGGAGCAGAAGTCGTGCCGCTGGGGTTTTTCCTGATAGTGGGCGATATGGATGGCGTGCTTGACAAGCTCGTGAACGCCCTCGTTTTTCGCGGCGGATATCGGCACGACGGGCACGCCGAGCATCGCTTCCAATGTATTGATATCGACCGAGCCGCCGTTCGCGGTCAGCTCATCCATGATGTTGAGCGCCACCACCATCGGAATATCCATCTCCAGCAGCTGCATGGTGAGGTAGAGGTTGCGCTCGATGTTCGTCGCGTCGACGATATTGATGATCGCCCTCGGCTTTTCGTCAAGCACAAAGCTGCGGGAGACGATCTCCTCACTGGTGTAGGGCGACATGGAATAGATGCCGGGCAGGTCGGTGATGAGCGTGTTTTTGTAGCCCTTGATGACGCCGTCCTTGCGGTCGACCGTCACGCCGGGAAAGTTGCCGACGTGCTGATTGGCGCCCGTCAGCTGATTGAACAGCGTTGTTTTGCCGCAGTTCTGATTTCCGACCAGCGCGTAGGTGAGCGTCGCGTCGTCAGGTAAGGGATTGCCGCTGCCCTTGGGGTGGAACTTGCCGTCCTCACCCAAGCCGGGATGATGACTGCGGCTTTTTTTCTGCGGAGGTTCCTGCGGCTGTTCCGCCAGCGGTCTGATCTCGATTTTTTCCGCGTCGGCAAGACGCAGCGACAGCTCATAGCCGTGAAGCGTCAGCTGCATCGGGTCGCCCATCGGCGCCAGCTTGACGAGTGTGACCCGCGTGCCGGGAATCACGCCCATATCGAGAAAATGCTGCCGCAGCCTGCCCTCGCCTCCGACGGAGGTGATGACGGCGGATTGACCGATTTTCAGTTCTTTGAGTTGCATGGATATCGCGTCCTTGTTTGGTTAGTCTAAACTAATTATAGCAGAAAAATCCGTGGTTGTCCATATCAAAAAGTATGCAGGGGAGAGTGATTGTTTGCACACCCGAACCCGTTTATTGTTTATTATTCAGAATTGGAAAAATAACTTGATTTTTGTGACGTTTGCGGCACTTTGTATCTTTGAAGCGGAACGAATTGAACACGAATCACAAAAAGAACGGCTGCCCCTGTTGAATTTCTCGCTTTATTGTGGTAAAATAAACTGATAATGTTTATGATAAAGAAGACAAAGTCATAAAGCATTTCATATGATACAGAATCATCATTCCAGCATATCGGAGGTGAGATATTTGCAGGACATGATCAAACGGATTGTCGAGGCCGACAATCAGGCGAAGGCTTTGGAGGAGGCGAATCAAAAAGCCGCCGAAAAAGAGAAGCAGAAGATTGAGGAGGAGGCAGCGGCAATATACCAAAAATACATGGACGAAGCAAAGGCGGAAATCGGCAAAAACGCCGCCTATCTGGAAAAGCGTTTTTCGCGGAAGCTGACCGATGTATCCGCGAAGCAGGAATCGCTGCTGATCAAGCTGAAATCCGATTATGAGCAGAACCGCGACCGATGGGTCGACGAGATCGTTGACCGCGTGGTTGGCTGAACAGGGAGGTGATTAAAATGTCCACTACGTCTTATGCCGTTTTGGCGAAAGCAAGGGCAAAGTACGGACGCTTTCTGACCGACCGCGATTACGCGAGCCTGATAGCGTGTCAGAGCGTCGCCGAGGTGATGGTGTACCTGAAATCACACACGCATTTTGCCTCGGTGCTCTCCGAGGTCAATGAGCGCGACGTGCACAGAGGCAGGCTCGAAATGCTGCTGCGGCAGTACCTGTTCAATGAGTTCGACACCCTGTGCCGCTACGATTCCAGTGTGAGCGTAGGCTTTTCGCGCTATGTTGTCGAAAAGACGGAGGTTGAGCAGATCATCCGCTTTCTGGTGCTGCTGAACTCACATTCCACCGAGAAGTTTATCTTCCAGTTTCCTGCCTTTCTGTCGAAGCACACCGAGCTTGACGTCAACAAGATGGCGAACGCCCGCGACTACGAGGAGTTTCTCAGCACGCTCTCACGCACGCCGTACCACGAGATACTCAAAATCTACAGGCCGGACGAAAAGGGACGGCTGCCGGTCTCCGAGATGGAGAACAAGCTCTACGACCATATCATGAAGCACATGCTCGAGTTTATCAACAAGAAAACGAAGGGCGCGGAGCGGCAGGAGCTGATGACGATGTTCAGGACGATCAACGATTACAGTATTTTTTCAAGGATTCTGAGATTGAAAAAGTATTATAATCTGCCGCCCGAGATCATCAAAACCAACATGTCGCCCGAATACTGCAGTCTCAGCCCCAAGCTGATCGCGCGGATGTGTGAAGCGGAATCCTCCGCGGAGGTGTTCCGGATCATGCAGAGCACAGGCTGCGGCAGGATGATCGGCAAGATCGGCTATACCTACGCGAGCGACATCAGTCCGCGGGTACAGTTCCGGCTTGCGAAAAAGAACATCCATTTTTCCAACAATCCTTCGGTTGTGATGATGGCGTTCATGTTTCTGTCCGAGATCGAGCTGATGAATGTCATCTGCCTGATCGAGGGCATCCGCTATCAGCTCGACCCAAAGATCATACAGTCATTGATAATCCGATGACCGCACAATAAAGAGGTGATTTGAATTTGGCAGTATCATCAATGCAGGCCGTGAACGTGATCGGTTTGATGGAATACATCGACGAGGTCATCACGGTACTTGGTGAGTCAGGTGTATTTCATCCCGACGAGGTCAGCAATTTCTATACCGACCTCCAGGAATTTACGCACCTGCAGACAAAAAACAGCTATGCCGAGCCTCTGACGAATCTCAAAGCGGCGCTTAACCAGACCAAACGGAGATTTCCGCTGACGGATGTGAGCGATTTCAGCCCGACCTTCGAGGAGCTGGACAGCTTCTCCAAGGAGACCACAGCGGATATCGACGCGCTGATCGACGAAAGGGAGTCAGCTGCCGCGAGGTGCAGGGAGGCAAAGCACAATCTCAGCACCGCAGAGCACTTTGCGGGACTGGATGTGCAGATTCAAGAGGTTCTCAAAATGAAGTACATGAAGGCGCACTTCGGCAGACTGCCGAAGGACAGCGTGCAGAAGCTGGAGGCGTACAAGGACAACGAGTACGTGGACTTCGCCGTATGTACCGAGGACAAGACGCATTGCTGGGGCGTGTATTTCGCGCCCGCGGAGCAGGCTGAGGAGATCGACAAAATCTTTGAAGGTCTGTATTTTGAGCCTACCGATCTGGTAGGCGAGAACGAAACCCCGAGCGAAAAGATCGAGGGCTACAAAAAGGAGATACCGCTTCTGGAGAAGAAAACGAAGGAAGCGCAGAAAAAGCTCGACCGCTATCTCAGCGAGAACGCGGAGCGCATCACGCGCTATCTCTCCAAGCTCGAGGAGCTGTATCTTTATGCGAGCATCCGCAACAAAGCGCTGCAGCACAACAACAGCTTCATCATCGTCGGCTGGATTCCCACCGAGAACATGAAGCAGATGAAAAAGCGCCTGAAGAAGATCAAGAGCGTGGAGCTTGATTTCTCCGACGCGAAAAACGAGATGGACAAGCGTCCACCCGTCAAGCTCAAAAACTCCTTCCTTGCGAAGCCGTTTGAGTTCTACACCGAGATGTACGGCGTGCCGAAGTACAACGAGATCGACCCCACGCTGTTCATCGCGATCACATACGTCGTTATCTTCGGCATCATGTTCGCCGATCTGGGACAGGGCTTTTGCCTTGCGATAGCCGGCATGCTGATGTGGAAGCTCAAAAAAATGCCCATCGGCAAGATCCTGTTCCCGTGCGGCATTTCGTCCATGGTGTTCGGCACGCTCTTCGGCAGCGTGTTCGGCTTTGAGCATCTGCTCGACCCGATGTTCCGCCTGTTCGGCTTTGAGGAAAAGCCGTTCGAGGTCATGGCGTCGCAGAACACCAACCTGATCATCCTCGGCGCGATCGGAATCGGCGTGTTCCTGCTGATCGTGGCGATGTTCCTCAATGTCTACACCTCCTTCCGTCAGAAGAATTACGGAAGGGCGCTGTTCAGCACAAGCGGCATTGCGGGAATCATCTTCTACTGTTCGCTCGTATTCGGACTGACTGCGGAGATATTCCTCGGCATGCACGTCATGACGCTGCCGTATATCCTCGGACTTGTCGTCTTGCCGTTCCTGCTGATCTTCTTCGCGGAGCCGCTGGGAGATTTGGTCAACGGCGAAAAGGATTGGCAGCCCGAAAGCTGGGGCGGCTATATCGTCGAGAACCTGTTTGAGTCCATCGAGGTGCTGCTCGGCTACGTCACCAACACCATGAGCTTTCTGCGTGTCGGCGCGTTTGTACTCGTTCACGCGGGCATGATGCTCGTCGTGTTCGTGCTTGCGGAGACCGTCGGAGGCGCGGGCTACTGGATCATCGTCGTTATCGGCAACGCGCTCGTCATGGTGCTCGAGGCGCTGCTTGTGGCGATACAGGTGCTGAGGCTGGAATACTATGAGATGTTCAGCCGCTTCTATTCGGGTGAGGGCAGACCGTTTGAACCCGTCAAAATCAATGTAGAATAATCTTTGGAGGTTTTTATTATGTCAGTTTTTGATTTCTTATTCATGGCTTTACCCGTTGTATTTCTGATCGCGTCCGTACTCATTGCCGTCAAGGCGGTTTCCCGCGGCAAGAGCAGAAAGAGAACCCTGATGATGCAGCTCGCGTCCTTCGCGGCGGTATTCGCGATCTGCATGGTATGTCCGTTTGTCGCGAGCGCGGCTTCGGAGACGGTTGAGGTTGCCCAGCAGGGCTCGTTCGGCATGGCGTATATCGGCGCGGCAGCCGCGACAGGACTTTCCTGCATCGGCGGCGGTATCGCGGTCGGCAACGCGGCTCCCGCGGCGATCGGCGCGACCAGCGAGGATCCAAAGGCGTTCGGTAAGGCTATCATCTTTGTTGCACTCGGCGAAGGTATCGCGCTCTACGGCATGCTGATTTCCATTATGATTCTTTCCAAGATTGGCTAAGTGACGGAACATGAAATTTTATTTGATTAGTGATAACGTCGACACCAAAATGGGCATGCGCTTCGCGGGCATTCCGGGAGTCGTGGTGCACGAGGAGGAGGAGGTCAGACGCGAGCTGACGCAGGCGATGGAGCGCGAGGATATCGCGGTCATCCTGATGACGGAAAAGCTCGTATCGCTCTGTCCCGACATCGTCTACGACCTCAAGCTCAACCGCAAGAAGCCGCTCATCGTCGAGATCCCCGACCGTCACGGAAACGGAAGGACAAAAGACAGCATCACCAAGTATGTGCAGGACGCGATCGGTGTGAAGCTGTAACGCGTTATCACGGAAGGAAGGGTACTTATGCCAAAAAATAAAACCGATAACTTTCTGAAGGCGATAAGACGGTATGCCAAGCAGCAGAAAAGCGTGATGAAGGGCGAGGTCAAGCAGCTGAAAACCGAGCGTCTCAAGGAGGCGGAGGAGAAGGCAAAGCGTGACAGCCAGCGGCTGATCAAGGACAAGCTGCAGGAGACACGCACCCGTCAGACCGCGATCCTCGCGAAAAAGACGCAGGACGGACAGAGAAAGCTCTTTATCGCGCGTTCCGCGATGGTGGAGGAAGTGTTCAAAAAGGCGGCTGACAAGCTCGTCGAATACGCAAAGAGCGACGCGTATACCTCCAAGCTGACGGACAGCGCGAAGGCGATCGCCGATGTGTTTGACGGCAGGGACTGCGTGCTCTATGTCAACGAGCGCGACCTCGGCGCGGCTGAGGGCATCAAAGCCCTATTCAGCGGCAGCACGGAGGTCAGGGCGGACAAGACCATCAAAATCGGCGGCATCAGGGGCTATTGCGCGAGCATGGGCATCATCGCCGACGAGACGCTTGACAGCAAGCTGGAAGCACAGCGCGAGTGGTTTGTGGAAAACGCCGCTCTCTCCGTACTTTGAACCTTCTGAACCGAAAGAGATGAATGAATATGAACAATAATGTAATATACGGAATCAACGGTCCTGTTGTCACCGTCAAGGACACGGACAGCTTTGAGATGATGGAAATGGTTCACGTCGGAGAGCAGAATCTTGTCGGCGAGGTCATCGGCATCACCGACAGGCTGACCACGATCCAGGTGTATGAGGAGACGACAGGCCTCAAGCCGGGCGACCCTGTCACGGGTACGGGCGCGCCGATGAACGTCCTTCTGGGACCGGGCATCATCGACAACATTTTCGACGGCATCGAGCGTCCGCTCAAGGCGATCGAGGAGCAGTCGGGCGCGTTCATCAGCAGAGGCGCGTCGGTATCCTCACTCGACACCGAAAGATACTGGGCAGTCACCATGAAGGTCGCGGTGGGCGACAGGCTCGAGGGCGGTCAGATCTACGCGACGCTTCCCGAAACGCCGATCATCGAGCACAGACTCATGCTGCACCCCGACCTCTCGGGCGTCGTCAGGGAAGTCAAGCCCGACGGCGAATACAAAATATTTGACACCATCGCGGTGATCGAGGACGATTTCGGCGAGCGTCATGAGCTGCAGCTCTGCCAGCAGTGGCCCATCAGAACGGCGCGGCCGGTAAAGCAGAGACTCACGCCCTCCATCCCGCTGATCACGGGACAGCGCGTCATGGACACGTTTTTCCCGATCGCGAAGGGCGGCACAGCCGCCATCCCCGGCGGTTTCGGCACGGGCAAAACCATGAACCAGCACCAGCTCGCGAAGTGGTGCGACGCGGATATCATCATCTACGTCGGCTGCGGCGAGCGCGGCAACGAGATGAGCCAGGTGCTCGACGAGTTCTCCGAGCTGATCGACCCCAAGTCCAACCGCCCCATGACGGACAGAACCGTCCTGATCGCGAACACCTCCAACATGCCCGTCGCGGCGCGTGAGGCGTCCATCTACACGGGCATCACTTTGGCGGAATATTACCGCGACATGGGCTATCACGTCGCGATGATGGCGGATTCGACCTCCCGATGGGCGGAGGCGCTCCGAGAGATCTCGGGACGACTCGAGGAAATGCCTGCGGAGGAGGGCTTCCCCGCGTATCTGCCGTCCCGTCTTGCGGAGTTCTATGAGCGCGGCGGACGTGCCGAGGTGCTCAGCGGCGGCGAGGGCAGCGTCAGCCTGATCGGCGCGGTATCGCCGCAGGGCTCTGACTTTTCCGAGCCTGTCACCCAGAACACCAAGCGCTTCACCCGCGTATTCTGGGCGCTCGATAAGTCGCTCGCCTATGCAAGACACTATCCCGCCATCAACTGGATCAACAGCTACAGCGAGTACTTCAACGACCTCGACCCGTGGTTCAAGAAGAACCTCGGCGAGGAGTTTGTCGAATACCGCAACCGCACCAGCGCGCTGCTCCAGGAGGAAAACTCCCTGATGGAGATCGTCAAGCTGATCGGCTCCGACGTACTTCCCGACGACCAGAAGCTCGTCATCGAGACCGCGAGAGTCATCCGCGTCGGTCTGCTGCAGCAGAACGCCTTCCACGCGGAGGACACCTATGTGCCGCTCGAGAAGCAGAAGCTGATGATGAAGGTCATCCTGCATCTCCACGCGAAGGCGAAGGAGGTCGTCGCGCGCGAGATACCCATTTCAAAAGTGATCGAGCTGGGCTTGTTCGACAAGCTCACCAAGATGAAATACGATATACCCAACAACCGCCTTGACATGTTCGACGACTATCTCGCGGAAATCGACGAAAAGCTCGGCGCATTATTACAGTAAGGAGGAAGCGCTTTGATTATTGATTATGTAGGCGTAAAAGAAATCAACGGCTCACTGATTGTAATGGATGGCGTCAAGGGCGTTTCCAACGAAGAGATTGTCGAGATCAAGCTCGAAAACGGCACCGTCCGTCAGGGCAGAGTCGTCCAGATCGAGGGTGAGAGGATCGTGGTGCAGGTCTTTGAGGGCACCAGAAGAATCAGCCTCAAAAACACCCGCACCCGTCTGACGGGACACCCGATGGAAATGCCGCTGTCACCCGAGTTGCTCGGCAGAGTGCTCGACGGCGCGGGCAGACCAAAGGACGGACTCGGCGACATTTTCCCTGTCAAAAAGGCGAACATCAACGGCACGCCGATCAATCCCGTGTCCCGCGTTTACCCGAAGAACTACATCAACACAGGCATCTCCACCATCGATACGCTGATGACGCTGATTCGCGGTCAGAAGCTCCCGATTTTCTCAGGCTCGGGTATGACGCACAACGACCTCGCGGTGCAGATCGTCCGTCAGGCAAAAATCAGCGGCGCCGACAGCAGCAACTTCGGCGTGGTATTCGCGGCGATGGGCGTCCAGAAGGACGTCGCGGAGTACTTCCGCAGGAGCTTTGAGGAAAGCGGCGTATTGTCCCGCGTCGTCATGCTCCTCAACCTCAGCAACGACCCGATCATCGAGCGTACCCTGACGCCGCGCTGCGCGCTGACGATCGCGGAGTACCTCGCGTTTGAGCTGGATATGCATATCCTCGTCATCATGACGGACATGACCTCCTACGCGGAGGCGCTGCGTGAGTTCTCGTCCTCCAAGGGCGAAATCCCCGGCAGAAAGGGCTATCCGGGCTATCTCTATTCCGACCTCGCTTCTCTGTACGAGAGAGCGGGCATGATCAAGGGACATCCCGGCTCTGTCACGCAGATCCCGATTCTCACCATGCCCAACGACGATATCACCCACCCGATTCCCGACCTGACGGGCTACATCACCGAAGGTCAGATCGTACTCGACAGAGTCCTGCAGGGTCAGGGCTTCTATCCGCCCGTCAGCGTCCTGCCGTCGCTGTCCCGACTGATGAAGGACGGCATCGGCGAAGGCTACACCCGTGCCGATCATCAGGCGCTCGCCAATCAGCTCTTCGCGTCCTACGCGAGAGTTATCGACGCGAGAGCGCTCGCGTCGGTCATCGGTGAGGAGGAGCTGTCTCCGATCGACAAGAAGTACATCGAGTTCGGCAGACTGTTTGAGAACAAATTCGTCAATCAGGGCTTCACCGAAAACAGAAGCATTGAACAGAGTCTTGACCTCGGCTGGGAGCTGCTCTCCACGCTGCCGAGAGCTGAGCTTGACCGAGTGGATGACGCGGTGCTCGACATTTACTATAAGGGCTAAGAGGGTGTCATAATGGCTGTACAGGCAGTACCCACCAAGGGTAATCTGATGAATACCAAAAAGTCTCTCGCGCTTGCCAAAAACGGCTATGAACTGCTCGACAGAAAGCGCAACATCCTGATACGCGAGATGATGACGCTGATCGACCATGCCAACACGATTCAGGAACAGATAGACGGCGCGTATGCGGAGGCGTATATCGCGCTCCAGACCGCCAACATCACCAACGGCTTCTGCGAGGATATCTCGAAGGCGGTACCCATCGAGGACGGCTTGAAGCTTGATTCCCGCAGCGTCATGGGTGTGGAGATCCCGATTCTCACGATGGACGAGAGAGAGCACTATGATTATCTTCACTACGGCACCAGAACGACCAATTCCGCTGTCGACAAGGTCTTTATCCTGTTCACGAGGGTAAAGGAGCTGACCGTCGAGCTTGCGGAGATAGAGAACAGCGTTTACCGCCTTGCGGATTCCATAAAGAAAACGCAGAAGCGCGCGAACGCGCTGAAAAATATCATGATTCCGCGCTTTGAGGAAACCGTGAAATTCATCACCGACGCGCTCGACGAAAAGGACAGAGAGGAGTTCAGCCGCTTGAAGGTTATCAAGCGCAAAAAGCTCAGAGAAAGTGCCAATCAAAAATAACGATATCAAAAAAGGAGCTTCATCGCGAAGCTCCTTTTTTACATTATGAAAGCAGTTGTTTGATTCTCTCCACAGCCTCTGCGGTTTTCCCGCGGGAGTTGAAGGAGGTCAGGCGGAAATAGCCCTTGCCGTTCTCGCCGAAGCCCTCACCGGGCGTGCCGACGACGGCGGCGTTTTCAAGCAGATAGTCGAAGAATTCCCAGCTGCCCATTTTGTTCGGGCATTCCAGCCAGATGTAGGGAGAATTTTTACCGCCCGTATAGTAGATGCCCAGCGCGTCGAGCGCGTCGGCAATGATTTTTGCGTTTTGCTTGTAGTATTCGAGGTTGTCCTGAATCTGCATCAAGCCCTCGTCGCTGAACACAGCCGCGGCGGCGCATTGTACAGGCCACGAAACGCCGTTGAACTTCGTCGCCTGACGGCGGTACCAGAGCGCG
>FMUA01000054.1 GCA_900100595.1 Ruminococcaceae bacterium P7 | reverse complement strand
ATACAGCTCTTTGATGACCGTTAACCGCTTGGCTTGCTTTTCGGTAAGAACTACTCCGTTGGCTAATACAAACATATCGATATAGCCGAGGTCTCGACGAATATACTGAAGCTGCTGCTTGATTGCCTTGCGGATCTTTTTCTTGGTACGCTTTTTGCATTTCGCCAAATTCAGATAATCTTTTCTCGCGTTTTTGCGATACATCCTTGGCTTGTAAAAATTGTAGGTATAGCAGATATCGTCTGTGATGGATTCAAGATTTTCTCTTGCCTCGTTCAGCAGATTGATGTCCTGCGGGTAAGAGATGTTCTGAGGAGCACAGGTAGCGTCAAGAATCAATGTGCCTTTGTTGTCTGCTTCGGATTTCTCATTCTCTTTGCTTTCAGCATCCTCGCCGCCATCGGAGTGACTGTTGTTATCCGAATCATCGTCTTCATTGTTTTCAGGCAGATTGAATTGGATCATCATTTCGTTGATGTCTTCAAGGATGTCATCTGTCAGACGTTTGCGAAACTCTACCAAAAGTGACGGCGCAAAAGGCGCTTCATAAGAATATCCCGGAAGTCCGATAAAGTATTGGTAGTAGGCATTCTCCTTGATTTGCTCGACAAGCTCACGGTCGGAATAATCATATTTCTTCTGGATCATCAGCGACCCGAGAGCTGTTTGTAAAGGTTTTGCCGGCATACCGGTCTCGCTCGGAAACAGCGCGGCATATTTTATCTCGATGTCGTACCACGGTATACTCGCAGCCTTCTTTACCCAGCGGTTCTCAGGATCCATCTGCATCCCTGCGGGCTGATTGAAATCTGTAAAACTCATTTGTTGATTTCTATGGAACTTATACATACTGTCCTCTAACTTAAGTGCAAGCTTTTTTATTGCTCTTGATTATTTTCTTGCACTTATTATAGCACATTTCGATGAAAAATGCACTGTTTATCGAGAATTTTACTGATTGCTTGTTTTGAAGGCAGTGACTAGTTATGGAGAATATTCCTAAATGTTGACTTTCCGAAACCCCCATGATATAATTTTTTAAAACTATTTAGGGTGGCTCGTCATGAACATACAGGTAGAAAAAATCGAAGCGAAGGAACACGCAGAACACAGAAGCGGCGTTTATGCTATCGTGCAACCGAAGGAAAAGAAGGTCTATGTCGGATTGGCGTTTGATTTTTATCACCGATGGCTTTCGCATATCAACAGTATTGCCTCCGGAGAAAACAAGGGCAGCAACGATAAGCTTGTCAAAGAGACCGAAAAAGAGTTTATAATTCTGCGCGTATGGTATCCCGAAACCAACCTTGATGATAACGAAAAACAACATGATATACTTTTGAATCATGAAACTCTTGTTATGCACGCTTTCCGCACGATGGGTTATGAGCTTTACAACGGTAATGAAAACGGCAGGGATGATTTGGGCAACAAACGCAAACATCTTATTCTTTCCGATGAATTACAAGAGAATGTGTTGCGGGAATACACAAAAAGCTGTCTGAGGCCTGACTGTGACAACTTTGAAGAATTGCTGACTAAAGCTGAGGTCGACGTAGAAAACGCTCTCAGAAGAAAATTTGATACTTACAAACTCACAGACGAAAACTGGCGTGCAGTGCTTTCCGACATCATCAAAAAGTATCTGCAAAAGGAACTTAGCATAAAGGATTTGCAGTCATTTGGTCTGGAGAAAATGACGAAAGAACAAATATTTGATATGATTGACTCTGAAAGGATAGTGTACCACAAATTCGGCAACTATCTGGATCAATCTTATCAGACTATTATCAGGACAAAGCAATATGATTTGGCGCACAACCGTATGAAAGATATTGGCGGAATCTGCCCTGAGGAGCCGGACGCGCCTGTATGCTTCTGGTCGGTAAAGAATTTGGGAAAATGGTCTCAGAATTTTTTATCCTACAACAATACAAACAACAATACAAAAAAAGGGAAGCGGTATATGTTGATGCAATATACGCCCTCGCCGAAAAAAGCGGTGCGTGAGCCCGATAAGGTGGATTTGCTGAATCCGCCGCCGAAAAAAGCGGAGCGTGAGCCCGATAAGGTGGATTTGCTGAATCCGCATGACGGAGAATCTATGGAAGAATTCAAGAAAAGACTGCAAAACGGCCGGCTTGATTCTTTCACATGCACACAGCAATATTCCGTTACTCCCGACAAAAAGGTTTCTTCCGTGCATTACCCTTATCCTCAGAATATGATTCCTTCCATCAATGAATCGCACAAACTCCAATATATCTTTCTGATATCAAAGCTGTATTATATCGATGCGCATTTTGAGAATATAGACGTCGTTCAGCAATGCTTTGAGTCGACTGTAAAGGATGAGAAAAACCCCGACAAAACAATGGCTAATCAGAGAATGAGCTCAGCCATCTGTACCTCTCCGTTTGACAATAAGCGCAAAACGCTGAAGGAGCTTTTAACGCAAGACAGCAAAACAGGCAAAACGCTGTTTTTGGCAGCGGAACTGTCGTATCCCTACATGATATATCTGCCTGCAAATCCGTATCCGCTGCTCAGCCACTATCTGGGTTATTATGACAGCAGCTGCAAAACGCCTCAGTTTGTGGTTGTTGAACCCGGAGGGAAAGCCGCTCCTCAATACTACGTGCTGTGCGGAAAAAAAATCTGGATCAACAACGATGTTACGGATAAAAATGAGGTCAAAGAGCTGATTAAAACCGAAAAGCCCGACGGTCGATTTGAATTGGCGGTTGAGGGTTCGGGCGACGAGCTTACAGAATACATTCATATCTATTTCAATAACGGTGAGCATAAAACCATTGCGCTGAGCAACCGTACACGTCAAAAACAACGTAAAACAGAATATCCATTCGGCGATAAGTATTACTACGCGGTTGTCTTTAATTATTCCAAAGGTAAAATTTTATTCTTATCGAACTATGATAATGAAACAACGTCAAATGAGAATTTTAATTTTTATTTGGACGGACAAATTCTGTAATATACCGCACAAAGCTTTCCCCCGGCTTTAAAGCCGGGGGATTTTTTACATATCTTCTTCCCAATCTTCTTCGTCATCCGCGTAATGCTCGCCGAAGATATCCATGCCTTCTTCATAATACGTGTCGTCAAAGAATTCCGACGTGCTCTGTTCGCTCTGCTCGCCGGTTTCACCGCCGGAGGATTCCTCCCAATCATCGTCCCAGTCATCAAAGGATTCCGTCTTGCTCTGCTCGCCGGTTTCGCCGCCGGAGGATTCCTCCCAATCATCGTCCCAGCCATCAAAGGATTCCGTCTTGCTCTGTTTGTTCTGTTCGCCGGAGGATTCCTCCCAATCATCGTCCCAGCCATCAAAGGATTCCGTCTTGCTCTGTTTGTTCTGTTCGCCGGAGGAGTCCTGCCAATCAAAGTGACAATCTCCCAGCTCATATTCTTCCTCAACTTCGAGGTCTTCAAGAATCTCGCTGAGCTGGACACAAATTCTTTTGGCGGTAAAAGAGTCGTTGCCCTGAAACGCCTGCAGCCACATATTCGTTCTCACAATTTCTTCCGTGTAGTTCCAGCCCTCCGACAGCCTGCAATAATGCTCAAAGAGCTTTTTCAGCATACTGTCTGCGGCGTAGCGGCACATCATGGTCAAAAGGTCCCGTTCATGCTCCGGGTTTCTGCGCAACAGCATCAGCCAATCCTCGTCAGGAACCAAAGCAAACGCCTTCTGATATTCTTCTAATTCAGGCGAATGTTTTTCCTCAAAACAGCCCGGCAGCAGGCTGTTCAGCACGTCATTCCGAATGGACGACGCAGCCATGGAGCGCACAAACTCCCTTGGTACACATTCGCCCGAGGAATAGTGCAAATCCGACTCGCCGATAAGCGCCGCGTTTTCAAAGCGGTATGCAAGCAGCCAATCCGCTTCATAAGGAGAGATAAGCATGCAGACAAAAGGCACTCCGCCGGATGGCAGGCGGCAATATTTTTCAAACAAATCAACAGCTTGCCCGGCGCCGCACTGAAGCGCCTCGCGGCAAAGGCTGTCAATGGCTTCTCCATCATGAAAATAACTTTCGAAAAAGGAATAGAGCTCCGGGTCAAGTCCGTAGCCATAAAATCGGCAGTTGAAAAAGGACATAAACTCCGCAAGATGAAGCATATCGCCGGGGGTATGGCGGTATTGCGCGCGCATATACGCAATTGAGTTCTTTCTAATCTCCAAATACGGGTTGTCGCGGTCTTTTTCTTTAATGATTTCCGCCGCAAGAAAGCGTGCGGTTTTGTCGTTTTGAAACAGCGCAACGGAGGCGAAATCCCTTTCGTCGGTCATGCCTTTCCAAACCGTATGGCAAAGCATCAGCGCCATCATCGCGTCAAACTGCTCCTGCTGCTTCATATAGCCCTTGGGCATATTCATTTTTTCGGGCAAATCATCAACAATATCATAGATGTCATCATAGCCGTCTTCTACATAATCCATGCTGTTGGAAAACGCATAGCGCGAAATATTACGCACGCTGTCGGGCAGTACAACACGGTTAATCGTTTTTGAGCCGCCGAACGAAAATGCGCCGATGGTCTGCACGCCGTCCGGCACAGCAAAGGTTCTGTTTCCGTATTTTACCCGAGGCGAAAATGAGTGATAATAGGTAACCGGCAAATGTAACGGACAGCCCATAAACGCTCTTGCGTTAACGTGGCAGACGGACGGAGAAAACGGGAAGCTTTTCAGCGATTTGCAGTTAAAAAACGCTTCCCTTTCAATCGTCACAAGCCCTTCGCCGCCATACACCCTTTCAAGCTCCGTGCAATCGGCAAAAGCGCTCGACTCAATGCATGTCACCGTGGAAGGAATATGGATTTCTTTTAGCTTTCTGCAATTTGAAAACGTGCCTGACCGGATTACTTCCAAGCCGTACGGAAGGGTGACGCTTTCAAGCGAAGTGCAGGATTCAAAGGCAAAAAGCCCGATATTTTTCACACGAGCAGGCAAATCCACTTTTAACAGATTGAAGCAGCCCTTGAACGCTTCTGCGCCGATATCCTCAATATCATCGCCCAAAATCACCTGCCTGAGCTGCCGCATATTTGTAAAAGCGTTATTCTCAACGCAGCCGCACCATTCCACTACCGCGCAAACGCAATCCGGGTGTTCAAAGAGCTTGGCATAATCGAGGTCGTTTCTGATAACGATAACATCATCCGGAAGCGGCTCGGGCTTTACCTTGGTATTCATTTTCAATTCAAGTGGTAACATAACAATTTCTCCTTTGAAGTAAAATATTGTCATGTCAAAAAAGCGCTTTGTTTGACTGCCCACATCATACCAAAACAGAGTTGCTCCGCGCAAGAGAAAGAGTGAAAAACTTTTTTTACGGCAAAAAGTTTAGGCAGTTCAACGAAAACCTGATGAGTCTTTGCTTTCCGTTTGGGCACTGGGTCAATAAATTTGAGTTGTTTTTGACTTTCATTAACCTTGTCGCTTGGATTCTTTCTGCATAGCTGAAGCGTATATTATAAATTGAATTCAACTGATCGAAGAAAACGGCATCGCGAAAATCAATTAAGTCGAGCAGAGTAATTCCGGTTTTTGTGAGATAATTCATCAATGAATGATACTCATTGTATTTAGTCGAAATAGATATTTGTTTTCTAATATCGTGTTGTCTTCCATGGACAATATTCTAATTCACTCTGTTCAATTGCAGAAGCAATAGCTTCATAAAAACTAATGTCCTCCTGATTTATCAGCCTTGGGAAAGACTCTAAGTTCTCAAGTATTGAGATGTTATAATAGACCGACACAAAATTTCTTATTTTCCATAGAAAATTATAATATTTTAGTATAAGGCGTTCAGTTTGACCTTCTTCGGGAATTCTTAAATCGATATATCTTAACCCAAGAAAAAAGCTTGACAAAAACTTGGTGTTTATATCGGTTAATGCCAACTCCCACGAAGTCCCTAAGTCTATAGGAGAAAGAAAACGCATACCGTTAAGCAATAAGGCTCCTCGACACAAATCGTAAAGTTCTGTGTAAATTTTTCGTGAGATAGTATCTCTGTCTTGATTTAAAATGTCACCGACCTTGATTGCGTCGCTTATATTATTACTTCTAACTTGGATTACTTTTATTATATCCTCTTGTTTATATTCTCTTCTCTCTAATTGTTTAATTAGTGAGTGATTCTCGGAAATTTCGACCAATTGATTTACAAATGAGTTTATGCATGCTGAATCTGTTGCTGGAGCAGACGAAACAGCTGGCGACATGGAGCGACCTCTCCAATATGCAGGAGGATCAGATAGAGCAACTGACCGCTCACGTGCGAGAGACAGAGCAGACACTGACGGAGTTTCAAATGACGCTTCAACAACAGGCGGAGCAAATTCAAGCGGCAACCTCGACCTCGACGGAGACCTTCCAATCACAGGTTGGGAAAGCGAGCGAGAGCTTCTCACAACAGCTCTCCTCGGAGGAACAGACAGTGAAGCGCAGCTTGAAGCGGCTGATCTGGGCTTCACTTATCCCGACAATCTTATTGATCATCTGGGAATTGATTCAGCATAATTAAATGTTGTCAAAACCGCCCGATTATCAAATGTTATATTGCAATGTCCTGAAAATGGGACAGCTGAATTTTTATTATAAAAGAAAGCAAAAGAAAGCAAACTGTTAATTGTCAAAGTGAACCCCAAATTTTTTCGATTTTTTTGCTCAGTTAGTTGAGGTTCACCTTGACAAAAGTGCAGGGTATATATTTGGATATTTTCAGATTCTAAGATAACAAAGTGAACCCCAAGTTTTTAGAGTCTGTTTGAACCAATAAGAAAAACTACCTCTGTTTCGCCCTAAATCGCCCTGTGTGCGATTTATTCCGAAAAATAGAGTAAGCACCCGATAAAGACCATTCTCGCGGTTCCGGCGATTTTTGAGCACATTTCAAAAACTGCGGCGCCAATCAAAGAATAGCGGCTTTTTAGTTGCTCTATGCCTTGTCAAGAGCCGTCAAAAAATCCGGCTCTGACTTTCCTTGACTTTTGTTTCGACCTGTGTTAAAATGAAAATGAAAAGAAAACAGCAGAAGAAACCCTAAGGTAGTGAGGGGGCATAGAAGCACAACCGAATCAGTTGTTAAACAGCCGTGAGCAGTCAGGATTGCCTTGACGACTCAGGGCTTTTCTTTTCGGAAAAATACGGAGGGTTCTTATATGTACAAAAGTTACGACGATCTTCCGCTGATGCTGTCGGTGCATGACGTGGCAGAGGTACTCGGGATCTCAAAATCGAGCGCGTATGTGTTGGCGAAGGAGAAAGGTTTTCCGACGCTGAAGATCGGCGCGAGAGTAGTGGTTCCGAGAGAGAAATTTATCGAATGGATCAACAAAAACATTTCAAAGTAAAAGGGGAGTGAATGAACAGGCGGTGACAGTATGTTGTCACAGCCAAAGCAAGGTAACTATTTCATGCTGCCGAACGAGATATTCAATATGGATCTATCCACGGGAGAAATCGCCGTCTATGCCTTTCTGATGAGGATGGAGGACAGGAAAACATTTCAGTGTTATCCGTCCTTTGAAACCATCGGGAAAGCGGTGGGAATGGGCAGCAAAAACACGGTCATGAAATATGTCCGGATGCTCGAAGAAAAAGAGCTGATCGAAACGGAGCACACCGTCGTGGAACACCGCGACGGAACGCTCAAAAATGGTAATCTGATGTATAA
>FMUA01000062.1 GCA_900100595.1 Ruminococcaceae bacterium P7 | reverse complement strand
GCTCCACGTGGTATACTTGAAATTGCGTCTAAATCAAGGACAGGAGTGGAGCTCCGTGACAATTTCAAGTTTATCAAAAATGGTTCTCGGTGTCAAGAATATAGTTGTAGAAAAAGTTGAAGCAGAGCAATCGGGTGAAAGTATGCAACTCATCATCCATGTTCGACCGCACAAAAGAGACATGTGTCGCTGTGGAATCTGCGGACAGAAATCACCCAGATATGATTGCGGAAATGGTGTTCGCAGATGGCGTGCCCCCGATCTCGGCAATGGAATTAAGGTGTTTGTCGAAGCCGAAGCGCCAAGAGTATGCTGCCCGAAACATGGTGTAGTCGTCCAACAAGTTCCGTGGGCGCGTCACCACTCAAAATTCACAAGAAACTTCGAAGATGCCGCCGTCTGGCTTTCGCTTCATCTGTCACGCAAAGCAGTTGCCGAGTATCTGCGAATCAGTTGGGACACAGTCGGACCGATTATCTCCCGTGTGAAAAAAGAGCTGTCAGCGAATCATCAGCCGCTCGATAATTTGGTGAATATCGGTATTGACGATACCTCGTACAAGAAGGGACACAAGTATATTACCGTTATCGTAAACCACGATACGAACACTGTTGTTTGGGCTGCCAAAGGTCACGGGAAGTCAGTATTAGAGCCGTTTTTTAAGCAATTAAGTTCCGAACAGCGCTTGAAGATTCGGCTTGTTTCGGGAGACGGCGCAAGGTGGATAAAGGAGACGATAGACGAATATTGTCCAAACGCGGAGTTTTGCATTGACCCGTTCCATGTCGTGTCATGGTGCACCACGGTTTTAGACGAAGTGCGCCGTGAGGAATGGAATAAGGCGCGTGCGGAACTTGCAAAAGAACCGAAGAAAAAGTCCGGGCGAGGCAGACCAAAGGGCGGCAGCAAACAAAAATCAGCGGCTGAACAGCGTGTCGAGGCTGTCAAATCGTCCAAGTATCCACTGCTGATGAATCCGGACAATTTGAATGAAGCATATCGGGCAAAGCTCAAACAACTGCTCCTGCGCAACAGACGGTTGGCTACCGCATATCGGCTGAAGGAAGATCTGCGATTGATTTTTAAGCTGAATCCTGATGAGGTTTCAGCTGCCTTGGATAAGTGGCGGCGCAGGGCGTGGTCGTGCCGAATCAATCAATATGTTGAGCTGCAAAGAAAAATCAAGCGGCATAAGGACGCGATCATCGCAACCATCAAGCACGGCATCTCCAGCGCACGAATCGAAGCCACAAACAACAAAATCAAGCTTTCCGTCAGAATGGCTTACGGCTTCCGCAATATCGATAATCTGATTTCAATGATTATGCTCCGTTGCGGCGGCTTAAACATTGACTTACCGGGCAGGTGTCAAGATTTTTGACCCACACTTTCTAGGGAAGGCTCTAATAATTATGTTTATTCTGAGCCTATTGCAATAAACGCCGATCCCGACGGTAAATATCAGCTGACAATGCAGACGTTTCCGGAACCTGCCAACGGTATCATCGTGTCGGCGGAATTTACAAAAGAGTCCGGCCGTGTATATATTTCCGACGGTATAGAGAACGGAACCGTTACCTCCGATAAGGAAACACCGGCTGAGAACGCGACCGTCACCCTTACGATATCTCCCGACGATGGTTATGATCTCAAAACGCTGCGCTGCAAAAAGCAGGACGGCACAGAGGTTGAGCTGACAAAGACCGACTATTCGCATTACACCTTTGTAATGCCGGATGAAAGCGTATTCGTAAGCGCGGAGTTTGACTTGACGGCAAGGCTTGTCGGACACTCGCTGAGCCTCAAGGGCAACATCGGCGTGAACTTCTATATGGAGCTGGACGAATCTTTCGCTGAGAGCGACACCG
The DNA here is from genome assembly GCA_900100595.1 of Ruminococcaceae bacterium P7. GTDB lineage: Bacteria > Bacillota > Clostridia > Oscillospirales > Acutalibacteraceae > Ruminococcoides. Next base: position 1,788 of record FMUA01000062.1, on the reverse strand, counting down.
CCTATATGTACTTCACGATTCCCGGCGACACTGTTACCTATCAGACGGTATATGTCAACAAACAGTCCGACGCTTCGCTGCCTTATGCTGAGCAAAAGACCGTCGGCGACAAGACCTATTATATCTTCCCGTGCAGCGTTGCTGCGAAGGAAATGACCTCTGATATCACGGCACAAATCATCGACGGTTTTGATCAAGGCAAAAAGTACACCTATTCCGTCAAGGAATACGAGGATTACTTGCTCAAAAACGCCGACGAAAACGGAACAGACGAGCAAAAAAAATATGCAAAGGCGGTTCCGCTCGCAGAAAAAATGCTTCAATACGGCACATATGCAAGAGCATACTTCGATAATGCAGATCTTGCCGATATCGAGGACGTCGAGATTCCCTCGGAATTTGCCGACTACACAAGCAGTCTGCCGAACGATCAAATTTACGCGGGCGCGACGCTTTCGCTGAAATCCGAGACCACGCTTTCGCTTTATTTTACAAAGGATTCTATCCTTTCCGATATCTCCTGCGTTGATAAAGACGAAAAAGCGAGAACCTTTGAAACCGCAACGACAGACAGCTATCAGATCATCCGCATCCGAAATATCGCGGCAATGGAATTGCAGGATGCTTACACCGTATCCTTTAAGATCAACGGCACAGCGCATTCCATCACCTACAGTCCGATGAACTACTGCTATAAGGTTCTGAACGGCGACTCAGACAATAAACTGAAAAAGGTCGTCAAGGCGCTGTATCAGTATTCTCAGGCGGCAAATCTGTATTTCGGTCAGGAGGGTTAACAGATGAAAAAAGAAAAGTATGAGCGCACCGAGCTGGAAGTCATCCGATTTCAGACCGAGGACGTCATCACGACAAGCCCCGTCTTTGAAGAGGACGAAGTCTCAGAAATCATTAAATAGATAGAGGTTCCCTTATACCAATAGAATATCATTAAACCTGAATTATTCACACCAGCGCCTGATAATCGCCTCAACACCGGAAAAACACTGATAAAAATGAAAAATGGGCTTTCACCTAAAAGATGAAGCCCGCGAGGTATGGAAAAGGGACTTCAGATTTGGTATAATGTAGTTACGACACAAACAATAAACCAAAGGAGAGAAGTCCCATGGCATTGATTGATGATAAATGATTTTGTTTCTTCGCTGATTATCTTCATGATATCAGCCTCCTTTCAGAGAAATAATAACATGTTTTTGAAAAAATTTTTTCAAAATGCTATTTTTATGGTATAATACAGATGGAAGGAGTGAACGTCATGAAAAATTACGAACTCGCGCTTGAACTATGGCAGCAGCGTAACATACAAAACGACGCCGAGCTTGCCGAAGCTTTGAACGGGCACAGTATTGCTTTCGCGTATCATTCGGGAAAAATTGAAAATGAAAAGGTTACTTATCACGATACCCGCGAGATTTTTGAGCATGACGGTGTGACCTCCTACACGGGTGACCTGCGGACGCTGTTTGAGATTCGCAACGCTAAGGACGCTTTTGAGTTGCTTCTTACCGCGTTCAACGAGAGAAGAAAACTTGATGAGGAATTAATAAAGAAATTTGAGCCTTCCCAAGAAAGTGTGGGTCAAAAATCTTGACACCTGCCCGGTAAGTCAATGTTTAAGCCGCCGCAACGGAGCATAATCATTGAAATCAGATTATCGATATTGCGGAAGCCGTAAGCCATTCTGACGGAAAGCTTGATTTTGTTGTTTGTGGCTTCGATTCGTGCGCTGGAGATGCCGTGCTTGATGGTTGCGATGATCGCGTCCTT
>FMUA01000028.1 GCA_900100595.1 Ruminococcaceae bacterium P7 | reverse complement strand
TTGGAGAATACATTCGGAAATACAACACGATCCGACCGCACCAGGCACTTGACAACAAAACGCCGGATGCTGTCTATTATGCCTCATTCAGCCGTTCAGCAACCATCACCGCCGGCCTTGACAGTGCCCCGCTGGCCTGTTGATTCGATGGCGGCGTGGGTGCGGCGGAGTCAGGAAAACAAAGCTCGACCACGCGGTGAGCCATTGTAACAGGCCAGCGGAGCCCGGTCAAGGCTCTTCGACCCGCTGTAGGCGGGCGGCTGCCCGGCACAGTGTCGAACATTTTTGGCGGGATACAACAGAGTCAGAATTGACGCTGCCAATGTTCACGCATTTTTCTCAAGCCGTGGTCTTGACAAGGGGACCACTTTAGTTAATAATGCTTGTTTTAGTTTCAATGCTGATTTGTTTCATAATTTATCAGCCTCCTTTCACAAGGAGAATGATACCATAAAGCAAAAAGAAACCACTGATTTATTTACGCAAAATGGGAAAATTCTCAATTAACGCAATTTAATTAATCAGTGGTTATTGTATTAAAGATGTAATTATTTGATTAATAAGGAAAATCAGGAACAATCACAAATGAGATATTCGCTGAATCAAGTTGTTCTTTCAAATTTTTCACCTCTATTGCTTTTCCGCGGAAGAGTTCAACAGGAGCATTATCAATATATTCTTTAGCTTTAATATAATTACATTTTGCTATAGCTGAAACGGTTTTTAAGGTGTTTTTTAACGCTTTGTTTTCTTTCTGTAAGACAACACTATACACGGTATCATCCTCAATAATAGGATCAATGTAAGTAGTTGCCCACCCCCAGCCACAATTTGGACAAGTCAAACCAACAGGTATCTTTTTGTCAATCGGAACCATTTCAGTTCCGCATTTTTCGCAAATGTATTCTTTATTCATTTTTTCTTACCTCCCGGATAAAACTTCTTAAATGATCCTTGATTATTTAAATCTGGAAACTGTGGATTATCTTTTCTACGTGCAGCAACTATATATTTTCCATTTGGATATGCCCACACTAACTTTGTTGGTGCTTCAACGACAACATTAAGTTTGTTTGCAAGACTTTGTGCAAAGCCGCTCATAGTAGAGCCGGTATTACAGGAAAGTAATCTTATAGGCTGTCCCTTCTTATAATCACCTTTTGATTTTATCAGTTTCGCAGCTGTTCGAGAATTAACCTCTATTGCCTGTCCGTTATGTGTTATTTGGATAATTGAAGCACCACCGTGAGCAACAACATCATAAATCCCGTTTCTATCAATATCTGTTCTTTTTGCGATATTTGAAAAGTATTGCCCGGGCTTGCTTTTAAACACGGCATCTCCGGCTGTGGCACCGTAAGTATTTCCAAAACCTCCATGAAATCCTGCGCCCATCAGGCTATCACCGCCTTTTTGTGAGCGTTCTTGTAATCACTGTCGAATTGAAGAATTGTTATTCCCATCGCACGATATTTTTCAAAGATTGTATTTGGTGCGGAACCATACACAATAATTGCATTCGGTCTTAGCTTAGAAATAACATAATCAAGCCCGTGAATAAATACAGATCTATCGCTTAAAAGCTTAATACATCCATGTGAACCGACAGCTATTGGTGAAAACTTTGGTGCACCTATACAACATGTATCAAAAGTACGTTCATCACCCCATCGTGTGTTTACAATTACGGAAGCACCGTTTGATTGTAGCCAATGCCCGATTGCTCGACTGCGATAAATATTCCACTGTTGCATTACAAGGGGCATATCGCGGTAAAGACTGAAATCAGGGGTAATAACCCCTTCATATCGCAGGAGTATCGGGAGATATTTTTGCGGATTATTCCAGATTCGTTCAAATGCCACGTCATCTTCATAAAAATGAACCCAACAATCGAAATCCCTACTGCTAATTGCTTTAGAAAATGAAATCATTTTTCTCGGAATCTGTTTTTCAGGTTTAATTGCAGGAATTTCCAGATTTCCTTCATAGGTTGCATTTTTTACTAAAAAAGAACGAAAAACATCTTTGCACCCACTTCGGGTACAGTTAATTGAAGACATGAAAAGCCACATCCTTTCTACCGATTTGTCGGTAACATTTTTTGAAAAAATTTGTAAAGAATATACATTGACATTCTTCGAAAGGATATGCTATACTAACCATACGCCAATAGGGTTATGCATAGCATATCCTAACCGCAAAAGCATATTGTAAACTGCGCCAACAGTTTATGATATGCTTTTATTTTCCACAAGCAAGGACACCACCACCTTTATATTTTTGAAACTTTTATATTCTTCCCGCAAGGTCGAGGAGTTCAAAAAAGAAAAAAGTCTTTCCCCGTTTGCGGTCATTGCTGACAATTACTCGCTTTTCTTCCAACACATTAAGATAACGAATAGCTTGTCCATGTGATACGGAAATTATATCCTCAAGCATATTTGCATTTAAAACCGGATGGGTAAAAATGCACTCGATAATCTCATCAAACTTTGGGCTGTTAATACAATCCTTTACGGTGTCTTTCGTTTTAATATACAGCGCGTTTAAGGAATCAATATAACCAATGAGTTTAGTTGCCTGAACCATAACCTTGTGAAGAAAATACTTTATCCATTCATCAAGAGAATTTGTGCGTGAGTCTGTTAGCATACGATAATAAACGGATTTATCCATATTAATCGCTTCACTGAGATAAAAAAACGAAAAATTGATAACTCCGGCTTTATATAAATAAAGGCTGATTAACACTCTACCTATTCTGCCGTTTCCATCTGAAAACGGATGGATAGATTCAAACTGAGAATGAATCATTGCCGCTTTTATCAGAGGATGTAAATTATCATCGGAATTATTCATAAAAGTAAGAAGCTCGTCCATGTATTTTTTTGTTTCTGAAGCTGTTGGAGGATTATAAACCACCGCTCCGGTTGAGCTTTTGATTCGATTGTCCTTGAGTTTATATTTGCCTAACGTGTTTTCAAGACCGGGAGCAATAATCCCCGACATCATATACTTATGAATTTGCTTCATAAAGGAATGAGTGAATTTTCCCGAACGAAGATATTCTGCACCATAAATAAGTGTTTTTGTATGGTTGCGGGCTTCAATACTAATTAGATCATCCGTAGTTTTGGGATCCAATTCGCTTTTCAATACATCTGTAATTGTCGTTTGAGTTCCTTCAATGTACATCGATGAAACCGCTTCCTTTGCTTGTAACATTGGAATGAGTATACCGTTAAATTGATATGAGTCAATTTTAGCCTCAAGTATTCCCAGATTTTTTGAAGCGTTCACTAATTCATTAACAAAAAAACTTATGTTAAAATCATTAACACGACTTGAAATAAACTCCAGCATAGTAACCTCTCCCTTTTGACTATCAGCATTATAACACACGGAAAACGCTTTGTCAATGCCAACGTGCATATTTCTTAAAATTATGCACGTTAGTTATCGGAGTGGTTCTAATGTTTTTTGTAATGCCTTTCATTAATGCTAACTTTTCAAAATGAAACCGGCACCCCCTAAAATGAAAATGGGGTACCCAAAAATGAAAATGGCACCCCTCAAAATGAAAATGAGGGGTGTTTTTGCTGTCGTTCATCGACCTTGATAAAAATTGTATCAAAGGTGGAGTGAAAAGCCATGATAGGTATACAAACCTGTGCAAGTCACATGGTTGTATACCTATTTTGTTTATTGTATAATAAAGATGTCATAACAAGCGTCCGTTATGGCATCTTTTTGGTTTCTTTGGGAGGATTTATGAATAGATTAAGGGCAGCTGCCTATTGCAGGGTAAGCTCAAACAAACACATTCAGCTTCAGAGCTTAGAAGCACAAAAGGAATACTACGAAAACTATTTCAAATCGAATCCGCAATATGAGTATGTCGGTATTTACGCCGATGTTGCCAGTGGTATAAAGAGCACGGCAAGAAAAGCTTTTAACAGAATGATAAGCGACTGCAGAAAAGGCAAGATTGATATCATCTTCACAAAATCAATCAGCCGCTTTTCGCGCGATACATACGATTTTTTAATCACAATACGAAAACTAAAGAAAATGGGCGTTGATGTCTATTTTCAAAATGAAGATATATTATTGAGTAAACAAGGGAATGAGTTTATGATGACCGTATTTGAAGCAATTGCGCAACAGGAAAGCGTAAACAAAAGCGAGCATATTAAATGGGACTTGCAGGCAGGATTTAAGTCCGGGAACTCCAATCTTGCATGCCGCGTTTGTTACGGGTACCAAAAAGGTGCTGACGGCAAATTGATGATTTGCCCTGAACAAACCGCAACAGTTCGTCTGATCTTTGATTTGTATATTAACGGAAACAGCTTGTCCGGAATAGCAAAGGAGCTGCACCGCAGAGCTATCCTGTCCCCCACAGGAAAAGAGAAGTGGACATCGTGTGCGATCGACAACGACAAGATATTATCCAACGAGAAATACACCGGAGATGTGATGCTGCAAAAGACCTTCCGTGAAAGCATATTCACTGATAAACAGACGAAAAACCAAGGTGAGAAAGCTCGTTATGTATATGAGAATAATCATATCGCAATCATTGAAAAAAGTGTATTCGAGAGCGTTCAAGCTGAAAAGCAGCGCAGGAGCAACATGACTTGTTCCAAAAACGGTAATCCTAACAGAGCAACAAACCGATTCAGCTCCGGTAATTCCCTGTCGGGCAAGATAAGATGTTCTGAGTGCGGCAGGAACTTCCGACGTATCAAAACTCGTTCAGGCGAGATATTGTGGAAATGCGCGGGACAAGTTGAGCATACGGCTGATTGTCATTCCAGGACAGTAAAACAATCGGAAATTGACAGCTATTTATCACAGATATTTCAATGCAATTCTGATTTTGCGGACGTTTATCGTCATATTGAGTGTATTACAGTGAATGCGGAAAGCTTTGGCATTGCTCTGAAAAAACAGTAAAATCAAAGGTCGTTGGCGGATCTGCCGCTTCGGTCGGGTTCGCAGCGGATTAAACTTTATTTCGCATAGCAAATAACTCCTTATTCACAAACCAAAAAATATACCCTATCCGGAAAAATCATTTACTCTGCTTTTTTCAGCCAATCAAACGCATTACAAATCATTTGTTTACTCAGCAACCTTATCCATTCTGATGAAGATAAATTATTTGAAGAATGCACACATCAAACTGCACAAACGCCTTGAAATCAGATTGGGCAATATATCAAATTGTTGTGCATTTGTTCCAGAATTGTTCTACAGGCATTGACAAATTAAGACAAATAGCGATATAATATTGATTAGATTTACCATAAAAGGAATGAATGTCATTGAAAAAATGTCGAACCTGCGGCAGAGAAGTCGGAGACTGGAAGTTTTGCAAATTTTGCGGGACGCCGCTGGATGTGCTGAATCTGACTTATCAAAATACGCACTCACTGCTCAGACAGAATGTTGTTTTTCATAATGAGATTTTGAATACAGATGATACGCCCGCAGCGGCACCGTCAAAGTCAATCAACACAGACACTCCCCCGACCCGAGCGGAAATACCGATCGACGCGCAGCAAACAGCCAAACCTCAAGCGACAGATATACCGCCTGCAAACGACTTTTCCGATATTTTCTCGCATTCGGATTTTCTGACCGATTTTTCCGAGACGGTGCCGAATGAAGAGAATGATGAAATAACAGCCTCACCGAAAGCCGAAGCTGACGTAACAAACGAGCCGTTTGTATCCGACACGACAAAAACAGAGGATTATTTTGAGAAGAATCCGGCCGGGGAATACGAAACGACCGAGAGTGAAAATGATGCATTGGAAGCCGCACCTCCCGATGACAGTGTTCCGCTGGATCTTGGCAATCTGTTTCAACTCGATCCGCAGGAAAACGACGCTGCAGAAACGCACAAAAAGGCAGAGCAAACACAACAGTGTGAAATACCATGCGAAAAAGTATCTGCCGGTTCGTTTTCAATTTTAAACGAACCACAAAACAACCATATCACATCTGCAGCGGCAGTTGAGACGGAAATCAGAAAAAAAACAGAACCCTCTGATTTGTCCGAAAAGCACGAGGAAGAATTTTCACCTGTTGACTTTGAAATCTCCGATTCCGCTATGGATAACGATTTTAATTCAGCGGATTCAGCAGATACGAATGAATCGCTTGACCGCTTTGAGAATATTCCTCCCATCAATGATTTGTCATCAGAGAAAAATATTACGTCCGTTCAGGAGGAGATTCCCTTTGAACCCACTGCTGCCGTTCGCGAGGAAGTGCCCTTTGAACCCGCTGCTGTTGTTCAGGAGGAAGTTCCCTTTGAGCCCGTCGCTGTTGTTCAGGAGGAGGTTCCCTTTGAGCCCGCCGATGCCGTTCAGGAAGTGGTTCCCTTTGAACCCGTCGCTGCCGTTCAGGAGGAGGTTCCCGTTGAACCCGTCGCTGTTGTTCAGGAGGAGGTTCCCTTTGAACCCGCTGCTGTTGTTCAGGAGGAAGTTCCCTTTGAACCCGTCGCTGTTGTTCAGGAGGAGGTTCCCTTTGAACCCGCCGATGCCGTTCAGGAAGTGGTTCCCTTTGAACCCATCGCTGCCGTTCAGGAGGAGGTTCCCGTTGAACCCGTCGCTGCCGTTCAGGAGGAGGTTCCCTTTGAACCCGCCGCCCCTGTCGCGCCGAAGGCTGAACAGGCAATCCCCTTGTCGTATATCGACCCGATGTTTGGCGCCGCGCCTTCCTTTGATATTGAGAGCATCAAGTCCTCCTGCCGGGTAAGCTCGGAATGTGAAAAAAAGAAACCAAAAAAAGGATTATTTGATAGATGGAGTAAAAAAACTTAGGAGTGATACGAAATGGTAATTTCAGATGTAATTAAATTCGGCGGCGCACCGGATGACCTGGTGTGGAAATACAGCGGAGAAGAATTCAATGTTACGTCTCAGCTGATCGTTGATGAAACCCATCAGGCTGTACTTGTCGTAAACGGACAGGCAGCCGATTTGTTCGGTCCCGGACGTCACACCTTATCGGTTCCGAATATCCCGCTTCTCAAAAAAATCATCAGCATCCCAACCGGCGGTGTTTCACCGTTCCCCTGCAAGGTCTTTTATGTCACGCAGGTGCATCAGATGGATTTGCTCTGGGGCACACAGGGCGCTATCACGCTGGACGATCCGCTGTACGATATTTTTCTGCACGTCATGCTGCACGGAAGCATGACATTCTCGGTCGCGGATACCAGAAAGTTTCTGGTCAAGCTTGTCGGTTTCCGCAACGTTTTCAAGTCAGGTGACTTGATCAAGAATTTCCGGGGTATTATTTCTTCTCATGTGAAGGATTGCATTTCCAAAATCATGATCAACGGTCAGCTGAGCTACTTCATGATTAACGCGAATCTGTTTGAAATCAGCGGTGTCGTCAAGGAACGTCTTGATAACATTTTTGATGAATACGGAATCCGTATTGAATACTTTAATATTGAAACAATCGAGGTTCCCGAAAAGGATTACGCCGCGGTCACGACGGCAAAGGAACGCCGCACAGGCAGACTGATTGAAGGCTACACATGGCAGGAAGAGCGTCAGATGATGATCGCCGAAAAATTCGCGGGCAACGAAGGCACGCTCGGCAATATCGGCGGTGCGGTCGGCGGATTTATGATGGGCGGCGCGTTCGGCGGCACCATCACCGAAATCGCACAGCAGGCGCTGAGCAACGACAGGATCCCCTCTTCGGCACCTCCGAAGAATGTCGCAGGCGCTCCGAACTCCATGCGCAGCCAAAACGGCTTTTCCTCCGGCGCCGGCGGATTTGACGTCGGAGGCTTCTTCGGCGGTTCTTCGGCACCCGCCGCGACCGCTCCCGTTTCTGCTCCTGCTCCTGCTCCCGCAGCGGCACCCGCACCTGCGGCGGGCTTCTGCACGGATTGCGGCGCTCCTCTGGTAGAGGGAGCTCTCTTTTGCGCGAGCTGCGGCAAGCGTCAGGATACCGCTCCCGTTTGCGCGGGCTGCGGCAGACAGCTTGCGGCAGGTCAAAGATTCTGTCCGTTCTGCGGAACAAAGGTTTAACTCGGAGGGATAAAAATGAAATCAACAAAAGCCAAAAACTATGTGATTGCCGCTATTATTTACGCCGCGGTATTTGCTATCTATAACCTGTTCGTCTTTCTTATTTTCAATAACTTCAACAACATCTTCTGGATCAGCTACGGCTTCATGACCGCTTCGCTTGCCGCCAATATCATCATCGTTCTGATCGCGTCGAAAAAGACAGATGTGGAAGCCGCGTTTTTCGGCATTCCGCTCCTGTATTTCTCCGGCTTTCACGTCATTGCCGAGTTCTTCATGAGCTTTGTCTTTATGCTTTTCCGCGAGCACGCAAGCGTCAAGCTGACTGTAATCCTCCAGGCGATCCTCTTTCTGATCGTAGTCATTTTCGGCGCGCTGGCGGTGCTCTCCCGCGACACGGCGCAAACCATTTCCGACACAGTGAAGCAGAACGCCTTTAACATCAAGAGCCTTGCCGTTGACGTCAGACTGCTTGAGGACGACTGCCTTGACGCCGAGCTCAAAGCACAGCTTCACAAGGTCAGCGAGGCAATTCAGTATTCCGACCCGATGACGAACGATTCCGTCTCACAGCTCGACGAAATGATCAAAGGAAAGGTTTCCGAGCTGAAATACCTTTGCCAGAGCAACAACAAAGCCGAAGCGATGCAGGCTTGCTTCAAGCTTCAGGCATATATCAAAGAACGCAACAACAAACTCCTTATCTCGAAATAAAGAGAAGTGAAATAAATGGCAGTAAAATATACCACTCAAAAATGCACTTCCTGCGGAAGCACAAAGTTTGATTATCTGGAAAGCCTGAACCTGTGGGAATGTATTTACTGCGGAAACAGAATTGAGCGTCACGAAGAAGCCGATACGATGTTCACTATAAAAAACGTAGTGCGTCAGGTGATGGTGGATGTGGCGTATCAACGGTTCAACGAAGCCAAAAACAACCTGGTGGAATGCGAAAAAATCGACTCGCGCTACGTCGGCACCACCATCGCCCGCCTGTGCTATCTGCTGAACGCGGCAATGTACCACGCAGGCAGCGGGCAGGAAAAGCGAAACATGTTCTCGCAGATCAAAAAATACTACGCGGCTCTTTGCGCGGAAGGCAGCAAACCGAGTGAAGAAGAACAAATCCTGTATGAGTTCCTCGATTCATCAGAGGCTATCGGCGTTCTTATCCTCGTATACGATACCCTGGGCGCGGCAGAACGTCTGGAGACAATTTATCCGCTGTTCCGCCCCGATGAGGTCTATTCGCTCCATCTCAACGCGAACCTCCTGCGCTTTATGCTCGCCCATCAAAAATATGACATTGCGGACAAGATCGTCGGGAATTATGATAATATCGACAAAAAATCCGCTCTGCTTCTCCTTCTGGACAAATACCCGGACGGCGGGCAGAAGGTGACGGACTGTTCTCTCCTGCTCGCGCAGAACGTCCTGACATCTGACGACAGAAGTATGATCGAGGATTATCTCAACAGCAGCGCGGACAGCTTTGAAACGAAATACGGTATTGCATGCGCGTCTCTTGCTACCGCCTCCGCACCATCGGTCAGATGTGTGATGAACAGTATCATCACCAAAACCGATAACAAGGAATATGTCAAAAATATTTTTGATATCATCATGTCCCGCAAGCTTGTCGACGCGGAAATCTACACCATCGTAGAATACGCGCTCGATAAGTGCGCACAGGACATCATGCTTTATCTTATCGAAATGCTGCAGGCAACCGATCAGTTTGTTGTGTTCAGCCGTCAGCACTTTATCCTCCTGCTCGAAAACAAATCCGTTTCCGATGAATACAAGAAAAAGATAATTGATATCGCTTTCGGCTTTAATGTCAACGAGAAAACGAAAGAACAAACGGTTTCTCATTATTTGCTCACGATTGCCGACGCCCCCGAAAAAAGGCGGGACTTCCTGACCTATTTGTTCGGGCAGGTGCCCTCGCTGTCCACCGTGACGATCGAAAAGTACATCCTGAGCTGTACGCTCGACGGCGAAAACAAACCGGAAATCGTGAAGATGATTTTTGCCCTGAACGTCAACAAGGCTTTTTTCCGTGAGATATTTGATAAGTATCTGACCTCCCCGGCTGACAGCCGTTTGGTGAGCGAAAAAGTGATTGACGTATTGGCGGAGGAAGGCTTTAAGGTCAGCGAAGCAAACTTGATCAAGATGCTGCTGAACCCGTCGCTTTCGGAGGAAAAGCGGATCGAGCTGCTCAGAAAAATAAAAAGCGGCGGCACGCGCTATCCGGGCGCCCTGGACAAATATCTCTCGTCGGCTTCCCCGAATGCCTTCTCCAAGAACATTTTCCAGGAGCTGTCGGATATTTCCGAAACGATTTCTGCCGACGCATTTGTCCGGTATCTTCTGACAATCAGGGACGCCGAGGCGGCAAAGCCCGTCAATGCGCAGAAGCTTTCAGCTAAGTGCAAGATGCCCGTACTGTCTCAGATATACCGTATTACGCACCTGGGCAATCAGGTGGAGTGCACCGTTCTGCAGGCATACATACTGATCTCTCCCGACAGTCCCGACGTTACCTGCTCAACGGCGGAAACGCTCGGCGCCCGTTCCCAGAAGCTGAACACCAACATCATGGTGTCGGGCGTCAGAAAAAAATTCAAGAAGTATCTTTCCTCTGTCAGCTCTCAGCTCAGCCCGTCATCAAAGGCGGCAGCGCAGCACTTTGGTCTGATGTAAGGTATGATACGCAGAAACAGGTGTTAATTTGGTTTTTCTCAGTTATTCCGACAACGGACAGTGCGCCGGTTACGCGATTGCGGAAATAAAATACATCCCGTATTATGAACTGTTCAGCGCCAACAAAGAAAAGGCAAAGCAGGAACTGCAGGATTTTTATACCCGTTTTCTGAGCAGTCTGATGCGCACAGGGGAAACAGACAGCATCTCCTTCGAGATCCTTTTGCACAGCGTACCCGTCAAAAATCAGATTTACGCCGCGCAGGTAAAGATGTATTTCATTATCCGCTATATCGGCTTCGATGCCGCGAATGTCAAAGAAAAAATCAACGGCATCCTTTATAACCTGAAGCAGGATTTTGAGAATATCAATTACAGCTTTGATATCATTGAAACCAACGATACGCACGACGCGTTGATGACAGCGCTCAATCAGGTTAACTGCAGCTGCGTTTCCTCGGTCGCGCGGAATGAAAAGCTGATGGGTAACTCCTTTCAGCAGGGCGGAGGGCTGTATTTTAACGATCTGATCACTCCCACGGAAAATGTCAATATCGCTCATGTGACAAACGCGATGATCCGTTTTCCTCACGCCGCCGTTTCGATACAGATTATCCCCACCGCATTCAACGATAACGAGCGCCTGTACTTCCAGCGCGGAAGAACAGGCATCAACTATATGATCGGACAGGTTCGCATCATGCAGGGAATGCAGCCTGTCGATCCTTTTACCGCGTCGGTCGCCAAAGCGTTTGACTATTACTGCAACGCAATCAACGAGCCGACGGCATATATGAACATCCTTGTGTTCGCACCCCACGACGCAAATGAAGCGTTGTGCAGCAAGCTCATCAGCTCTATCGAAGATGAAAACACCCATTCAGGGGCGGTTGTCGCCTCGCGTCTGACGCAATGCCGCTATTCGCTCACGGAGGGCTTTGCCGTTTCCCCGTGGGTGATCAGCAACAATCTGGTTTACCGTGAACGGGAAGCCGCTTTCTGGAACGGCAAAAACGCGCCGGCTTATCTTCTGCGGCTGAAATACCTGTTTACTCTCAACGAGATAAAAACCATTTTCAAATTCCCCTTTGATGATGAAACCGTCATCGGTCTGGAGGTGCGGAAATACCGCCGCAACCGCGAAAAGCTGAATCAGGCGATCCTCTCGGATGACGCATTCAAGCTGGGTGTGATCCAAAACTCCCCCGGAAGCGAAAACCAAACGGGAACCAACGCGAGCGTGCCTCTGAAGGATTTTACCATGCACGGTCTGATCGTCGGTACGCCCGGCTCGGGAAAAACCTATTTTTCACTGGGACTTCTGGTGCAGATGTGGACGAAGTTTTCGGTTCCGTTTCTTGTCGTTGAACCGACAAAAAACGAGTACCGCTCCCTGATCGATATCATTCCTGAGCTTCAGGTATTTACCCCCGGAAAAAGCAGCATCTCCCCTTTCATTATCAATCCCTTTATCCCGCCGAAAAACGTGACGGTGGAAACCTATATTTCCAGCCTGATGACGGCATTCAAGGCAGCGTTTTCGATGCCGTCTCCCCTGCCCGACATTTTTCTGGCAGCTATCAACGACTCCTATAACGAATACGGCTGGAAAATGGACAGCACCTCTGACGACCCGCACGCAGAGCCTTTCGGCATGTACGAATTCATCCGCGTGTTCAAGCGCAAAATCCGCAACATGGATTACAAAGGCGACGTCAAGTCCAATATCGAAAGCGCGGGCGTTGTCCGCCTGGTCAGCCTGCTGGAACAAAACAGCAATATCTACGACAACATCCACACGATACCGCTGGAGGATCTGATCACCAAACCGACGGTCATCGAACTGAACGCGATCAATAACAAGGAACAAAAATCGCTGATCATGGCGTTTGTTCTGATTCTGATATGCACCTACACAAAAAACAACACCAACTACGGAGGCGGACTGAAAAACCTGCTGCTGATCGATGAGGCACATGTGATTCTGGGTTCCTCCGCATCGTCTGAGGAAGGCGCTCCCGACGCAGTCGGCTCCACCTCCTCGACAATAGAGGATATGATCGCCGAGGTTCGCGCCTGCGGAACCTCCATTATTATTGCCGATCAGTCCCCCGAAAAGGTCGGAAAAGGCATCGTCGGCAATACCAACGTCAAGGTCGTTTTCCGCCTTGTTGAGAAAACCGCCAAGGATATTATCCGCAACGCGATCAACCTGAGCGATCTCGATTATGAGCGCCTTGCGACTCTCGGACTGGGAGAGGCGATCCTCCACCACGGCAAGCTCAAAACCGAACCGCTGAAAATAAAAACCTATTCAAAATTTACCGACAAACCATTCCGAAACGTGATAGCCGACAGGGATTTGGCGCCTTTATGTCACTATTGGGACGATAAACCCGCTCTGATGATCCCGCACAAGGAATGTCAGTACAATCCTTTCTGTAAGGGCAGATGTGATAAGAACTGCAAATCCAACGCCGACTTTATCGCGTCAAGAGTGTTGAATATCTATTATGCCAAGGTCAATACGGCAAATGATATGATAAAGCTCCTGTGGTCGTGCAACCGCGCTGTCGAGCAGATCGCAGGGCAGCGGGGATTGGACGCCTCGTCCGGGCAGCTGGTGAACTGCGTAAAAATCAAGCTGCTGCGGAAAATACTGATAGCCAAAAATTTTGATATCAGCCAAACGGATTATCAAAAAATACTGACACATGAAAATTTCCTGTTAAAGGAGGGAACGTAATTGGATGAGGATTTCGGACTGGACTCCGGTTTTGATGACGGCGGTTCGTTGGATTTGGACACTGAAAGCACGCTTGACGACACTTCCTTTGACACCGATTATTCTTTAGACGATATCGGAACGGACGATTTTTCGGGCGGCAGTCTTGAGGATACGGATTTCTCCTCCGGTGCCGTCGATGATGACTTTGAAAGCTTTAACGATTCCGATCTTTCTGGTTTGGACACGGACTTTTCCGCGGAGGAGATGCTGACCGATACCGGCAGCGAACTGGATCTTTCTCCCGACAGCATAGAAACGGATGATTTCGGAGACATCGAAACCGATTTGAACCTTGAAGAACCGGGGGATTCTTTCGATTTGGACGAATCCGTTGATGGAACGGAAACCGAGCCGGAATTCCCTGCTGATTCGGATGAAGGCGGCTATTTTGAGGATATCCCGAACGAAGTAGAGCCTTATGTGCTGGAAGAAGCGCAAACCGAAACCACGGCAGACACCGCTGAATCGATTCCCGAAACGGAACAGGACGACCGGACGCCCTATGAAGCGATGCGGGACTATATGTACGAGCACAACTACGGGCAGATGGACTATCCCGAGTACAGTCAGGATCCCGAGTGGCAGGCGCTGAACGAGCAATACACCGCTTCTCTCGAGAACACTGCACCGGCAGAGGAGATCACCCCGGAGTCCGAAGCTGAATTCCAGGAGGATATTTCCGCTGTTGCATCTGATGTTCCGGAAGATATCATGACCGAAGCAGCGGCAGACATTCCCGAAGAATCTATGACCGAAACCACGGCGGACATTCCCGAGGAAACTATGACCGAAGCAACGGCAGACATTCCCGAGTGGCAGGCGCTGAACGATGCTTACACGGAATCACTGAACACCCCTGCAGACATCACTGATGCGGCTGCAACAGATGCACAAATACCGCAAGACGTCCAGACTTTAGATAACATCGATGCTGCGGCAGCGGATGTTAATGATTGGATTTCAGAGATAAACCCAAATTTTGACCCTTACGACCTGGATTCGGCATACGACAACAATTGCGGCTCCTGTGCGTTCGCGGTTTATCAACGCTTTGAAGGAAACACAGATATTGTCGCTTCAGCCGAAAACATTGCTACCATTGAAGAAATGAACGCCTTGACAGGTATGGAACAGGTGACAATGACGCCGGAGGAAATTCAGCAAACCCTTCTGGATCAAGGTAACGGAGCTCACGCAATCATCGGAATTGACCGTGCAGAGGGACCCGGTCATTGGTTCAACGCCGCCAATATTGACGGAAAAGTTGTCGCGATTGACGGTCAGACAGGAGAAATCTCCGATTGGCCTCCCGATTACGGCGATGTAACCAATTGGGACATGAGCATGAAGAAAGGACATTGATATGGACGAAAAAATAATCAAGTTAGCTGCCAACACCTTGAAAGTGGATGAGGAAACGGCAAAAAAATATAATAAACCCGTCCCGGAAATAAATGGATGGTATTTCTGGAATCCCGTCCGGGGTGGTTTCTCTGTTTTGATCAACAACCATGGTGAACGGCTCGCTGCTGCTTCTGCCGTGACATTTCAGAAGCACCTGGATGCGTTCATTTCCGGAAAACGCAATTAATCTATTCATACAGCCATATGTAACCATGGCGAATTAATATATCAAAACCGTTTCAGGAGAGGTGAAACAGATGACCGAAGACGAATATCGGGAATATCAACGGCTGGTGAATGAATACAACCGTTTGGTCAGCGAGAACAACCGTATGATTGAGGAAATCAATTACGCACAGGAAGCAATGGTTGTGCTTGCCGAAAACATGGCGACCGTCAGCGCACATGTAATCCCCAATGTCAAATATGTATCCGAACAGGTGAATGTTGCCGACACCGACGTCAGCACTCTGATGAGAGCGCTGGAGGAATTGACCAGTCAATACTTTATCTTTAAGGAACTATCTACCGCTTCCAAAAACCTGACGCAGTACAATGACGAATATTTTACCCGTTTCCAGTTTTTTAATGAGCTGAGGCGCATCACGCTGGGTTATGTCATTGGCTTGGATTCGTATATCATTTCCAACGAGAGCCTGCGGAAAAAGGTAGAAAAATGCTATCTGTCCAACACAGACTACTGGCTCGCATACGCCATTATGTCGGTCATGCTCTGGGCAAGCAACGAAAAAAGCGCCGCCGACAGAGCGCTGCACAAGGCGCTGAAAA
Source organism: Ruminococcaceae bacterium P7 (assembly GCA_900100595.1). Classification (GTDB taxonomy): domain Bacteria; phylum Bacillota; class Clostridia; order Oscillospirales; family Acutalibacteraceae; genus Ruminococcoides. Next base: position 9,623 of record FMUA01000028.1, on the reverse strand, counting down.
TGGATTCAAAAAAATCCTCCGTCTTTTATATGCTCGTCAACCTGCGCTTCGGAAGGATCGAATCCGCTTCCAAGTGGTACCTGTACTATCTGGACAAAACCGACGTCAACGACCTGGGAGATGAGTGGCAGAAGCTGCTGCAGGCATATTTGTCCGGAGCGCTCGGCGCCGACCCCAAGCTCGAAAATGCCGCAATGGAGTACTATCAAAGAATTTTTGAGCAGACTCAGGCGCTTAACGCGGGGTATAACCTCAAGGTGCAGGCGCGTTCCGAAACATTTATCGCCAATTTTCTGCACACAACGGAATCCGAATTTCCCGCATTGTCACTGAGCTGTTCCGAGTATCCCACGATAAAACAGACGCTCTCCAATTTCGAGAAATTCAGCGTTGTGGCAAAATACTATGACGACATCAATAACATGGAAGAAGACCGTGCCGTAAACACCAACGAGCGCATCGAAAATGTTCTGTACGACTTGATTAACAGCTACGATGAGAAAGAGTTCGAGATTGTCAGAAAAATCAAGTATAACGAGGCGATTATTGCCGCCAAGGGAGATGTAGCCGCCGCACAAAGACGCTACCATGAGCTGTACGGCGATATCGGCGTCAAGCTTAATGCCGGTGATATGCTGCTAAAATGGGCTTTTTCAGAGGATTATGTCGAGACCGATGTCGCGGTCAAAAAATTCTCTCTCTCTCAATTGAGCGACGATATCGTGCAGGGCTTCAAAAATTACGCGCAGAAGATCAAAAGCACGGTGCTGGAAAGCTTCCATATGAATGTCGACGGCTGCGAGCTGGTCTGCACACAAAACAATTACGACGAGTGCGCGGGAAAAATCAACGACTTTTTCCTCAGGAACCGATTCGGCCACGCCCTCAAGGACAAACAGTTCATCATTTTCCTTTTGATCTGCGCCGCTTCGCTCGTATTGCTCGGTGCAGCAGCGCTGTTTGTACGAACCGAAGCCTTTTCCGTGCTGCTGGCGCTTGGAATCGTCGTCGGCATCCTGGGAGGTTTTCTGGTCTGGCGAAGATATGTGGATATCGGCAAAGTGCAGGCCGAAAAGTGCCGCAAAGCATTGATCAAGCTGCGGGATTTATTTGAGGAGCTTCATATATGGAGGTCTGTCATTGATGAAGAAGCGAAAAACGACGAAGCCCTTTATAACGCCGTCAATAAATTCAAGCAGTAAACTGAGGTGAAAAAGCTATGTCTAACGTATATAATCTGATCAACCAACTCGACTCGGCGGTGAACAGCTTTGAAGGCAAGGTAAATGTTCATGTCAGAAATGTTGACACGACAACACAGCGCATTCAGGCAACCACAGGTCAGGTTTACCAAAAGGTTCAACAGTTCAGGAACGACCTGATGAAGGGCGAGGAAAAGCAGATCGCCCATGAAAATATCATCCGTCTGGATCAGGTAGTCAAGGAGCAGTTTGGCAATTACGAGGAAATCCGCAAAACCATCATCGGCGTTGTCAGAGATTTTGACATCAATCTCGTCCGCAACGATACCATCGAGGAGCTTTCCGAGGAGCTTTGGATCACCAGCTCCCGCTACTGGCTGTCTTACGCGCTGATTGCGATTACGGCGTGGGTCAACAATTATCCCGACGTCGCAAGAAACGCGCTGTCGGAAAGCGCGCGCAAGGACGCCATCAAAACATCTCTGTTCTTTTGCCTGCTGAACCTCCGCTTTGACCGCGTAGAAACAGCCAAAAACTGGTTCAAGGTCTATTGCAGAACGCTTGACCCGACCATGCTGCAGCAGGAAACCGCCGTCATGATCCAGGCATTTCTCAACGGCATTTTCGGAAAGGACAAGGAGCTCGAACATGAGGTACTCTCCATCCTTGACGAGTGGATCGCGATTATTTCCGACAATGCACGGATTTGCGAGGAATTGGTTCAGGCGTATGTCACCTATCTGGACAACCTCGGCAAAGGTGCTGAATTCAATTATGAGTTTATCAACGCGTTCTGCACCAACAGTGATGAACTCAAAAAATCCTTTGAGGACGCTTCCAAGTTTGACAGAATTCTTGCTGTTATCAACTCGATGGACGTTGAAAGCGTGCCTCAGAACAATGAAAATTACAAGAGCCGTGTCGATGCGGTTCTGATCAACCTGATTTCCAACTACGACCAGGAGGAGCTGGAAATCAAGAACCAGCAGCAGTATTACCGTCTTGTTGTGGAAAATGAGGGCGATATCAAGGTCGCCGAAGCGCAGTACGCGCAGTTCCAGGCGCTTCAGAACGAGAGCTTCAACATCGGCAAGCAGATGGTGGAGTGGGTCACCTACGGCGACAGAACCAACACAGATGTTCAGGTGCGCAAGTTTGCTCTCCAGAGCACTAAGGAATGGTTCCGCTCGGCAATCAACAAATGGACGTCTTCCCTGAAAACCAACTGTCCGCTGTCATACGGCATCTCCATCGACGGTTGGTCGTGCATCAGCAACGCCCGCGACCTTGACGAGCAGGTGCTGAGCATGAAAAACTATTACGAAAACAACAAATTCAAAATGGTCTGCATCAATAACTTCAACATTGCAGCGGTGATCGTCTTTCTCATTGCGCTGGCGATTACCGTCGGCAGCATCGTCAGCGTTGTCAAGCACGGCTTTACCCCCGCGCTCATCGTGGGAATCGTGCTGATGCTGGCATCGGCAGGCTTTGTCGCGTTCCGCATTATGAGCGGGCTCAAGGCGTTTGCCGCGCGCGTGGAAACCAATGTACGCAATCTGCAGATGACGATTGCGCAAATCGTGGAATTCCAGAGATTCTTCACTGCGAACATCAATAAAACAGACGACATTCTCAGCAAACTGGAATACATTTAAAATAAGGAGTTGCTATCATGAGCGATACAAACAATAATAATGCACAGGAACTCAGCTTTGAGGAAAGAATCAACGCAAACTTCGGCGGAGCCAACAACACAACCGCTGCCGCTGCACAGGAAAGATTGAAAGATGTCAACAAGAAGCTCCCCAGCTGGAATCTTGAGCCTCCGCTTGACTTTATCAAATAATGGTTTCCGTCAGCATTGAACAATCTCCGACCGATTATTTCGGCTGGGTGGAATGCCTGAAGCAGCTGAAAACAGGCATTCCCGACACCAATACCTTTGCGGTGCTCCGCAAGGGAACGTGCCCCGAATACGAAGGAATCAAGTCAGGTATGCACAAGCTGATCGAAGAATCGGTCAACGCAGTTATCGCCAATTGTATCAAAGCGCTGAAACGCGATATCGCGAGGTTTTCCGACGCAAACGAAACCGTCGGCATCCACATTGCGTTCGTTCGGTTCGGAAAACGGATTAACGGCTGTATGTTCTTTACAGAGATGCATTTTCTGGATCAGCGCTTTTGCGATGAATTGCGCCATGAAACCATCACACAGGTCACCCGGTTCTGGTCGGAGATGCTGAACAATATCAAAAAAGATTCTGCCGCACGCAACAACCTGCGGATGGCAGAGGAGCTTTTCATCATCAAACGGGTAAAGCTTTTAGACAAATACCGTATTTCCGCATAAACGGAGCATCACAATGAGCAATTATCAACAAATCAAAACAGAGGTCACGAGTTATCTCCGCGCCCGGACACCGCTGATCATTATCGAAACCTCCGAAAGAGACCGGGCAGAACGTATGCTTGCCGCTATCTCCTCGGAGCTTTCGACGGAGATATACTATTACACCGAAACAACGCAGGTCACCTATCTGGGCGGTCCCAACACCCGTTTGGATGTGTCGTCCGACCCTCTCGGTTATATTTCCGAGCTGTTCCAGAAGAAAAGAAAAGTTATCTTCTGCTACGGGGACGCGTTCAAAATCAGTGAGGATACTATTTACAGCAGAGAAATCATCAACATTCTCTACTCCGCCGTCAGCGGAGATTCCACCCTGATACTGATAACCAAAGACCCTGTTTATTCCCGTATCGCGCAGTTCGGCATGATTGCGCGGCTGGATTACCCCGATATGGACGAACGCATCTGTCAGATCAACGAATTTATCAGGCAATACAAAAGCCTTTATCCCGTCGACTGGAATGAGGATGACGTCGTCACGGCGTCAACTTTGATGTGCGGCTTTTCGGAAATTCAGATCAATAACATTCTTTCCTACGAAGTCGCCTCATGCAAAGGACTGTACCGTGAAAATCTGCACCATCTGACCGCACAAAAATCCAAGCTGTACGGCTCAGTCGCCAACGTCCAGATCGTCAATATCAAAAAGGATCTGACCGTTTCCGGTCTGGACGGTCTCAAAGAATGGCTGGATGAAAAAAAGCACATCTTTTTCGCGACGGAAGCCCAGCTGGATTGTTATCATCTCAGCGCACCGAAAGGAATTCTGCTGGCAGGCGTTCCCGGCTGCGGTAAATCCTATTCCGCCAAGCTGATTGCCAGAGATTGGGGGCTTCCGCTGCTCCGATTCGATATCGGTTCCGTTTATGACAAGTGGATGGGCGAAAGTGAACGCAAAATGAAGGAAGCACTGGAATTTGTTGACAATGTCGCCCCGTGCGTGCTCTGGATCGACGAAATCGAAAAAGCGCTGTCCGTTTCGCACGGCGAAAGCGACACGGGCAAACGCATTCTGGGACAATTTCTCTTCTGGCTGCAGGAATCAACCAGCAGGGTGTTTTTGGTTGCGACCGCCAACAATGTCGACCTTCTGCCGCCGGAGCTTTTCCGCAAAGGACGTTTTTCGGAGGTTTTCTTTGTCGATCTCCCCAACGCGTCAGAGCGGCGAGAGGTTATTCAGCTTTACGCCGGCTCCTGCCTTCATGTGAAATTGTCGGACGGTCAGCTCAGTGAGCTGGTTGAGCTTTCGCGCGGCTTTTCCTATTCCGAAATCGAATATGCAATCAAGGAAGTCGCGCAGCTGTTGTTTCTGCACGGTCCGAAAAGCATCAGCATGGATTCGTTCCGCGCCAAATTCAACACCGTCGTTCCCATCGAAAAAAGCAGGCCCGAAGATGTGAAAAAAATCAGAGAGTGGGGGCGTGAACGCGCCGTCCCCGCGTTTAAATACGAAAACGAAGGAGAGAACCAAGCATGAGCAGTGTTAGTGATATGCAATGGAGAGTGAACGAGCAGAGAAGAATCAACAGTGAGCTTCACAGTGAGCTCAACGCCATTGCAAACGGAATCTCCAATACACATAACAAATGGGACAGATTGTGCAACAACATCTCCAACTCCCTTAACAACGGAGCCCAAAGAGTGGCGGCGTCACAGAATTACATGAACGCCGCGTACGAAATGCAGGGCGAGATTGATAAGCTTTATGTTCTGTTCAAAAACATCGAACAGGCAAACAAGAAAATCCGCGAATGCAACAACAAAAAAATCTACGATTTTAAGAACTACAGCGCCGTCAGAAAAATCGTCGCCGCGATGCTGGACAATCTTGAGGTTTCCATGGTCAGCGACGAAACCATTACCCGCGTTGTCGAGATCAAACATCTTCAGCTCCCCGATTACTGGCTGACCTGCGCGCTGCTCAGCATTATGGCGTGGCGCAAGGATGACCGGGTGCTGGCAAAGCAGGCGCTGGAACGCGCGTGCAAGCTTGACAAAAAAGAAACCGCCGTTTTCTTCTTGGTGTTTAACCTGAGAATAGGCCGCGACAGCGCTGCTCTGAAATGGTTTGAATACTACCAGACCTGCGATCTGACAGGCGAGGACGACCGCACTTTCCTGCTGCTTTTTTCTATCGTGAATCAGGCTGTAAATGAAGATTGCAGCGACGAGGTAATCAGCAAGGTCCGCGCATTTATCCGCCGCATCATCGATGACGATATAAAGCGAAACGGATACAGCGAATCCGATATGATCGGAAGGATTCTGTACTATCTGAACCGCTTTGTACCGCACGACACGATCGGCTACACCGTTCTTCTCAAATACTGCAAGGAAAGAGACTTTCTCGCGTCGCAGATGATGCTCGCAAAGGCAAACATACATATTCTTGACTTTATCCTCAAAACCATACACGTCACTGACGCGGAACGAAAGGATTATCTCAACAGCTTTATTGAGGAAATCGTCAAAAAGCCGAACAGTGTTGAACTGGAGGTTGAGGACGAAATCTGCTACAATGAGCTTATCATTAAGAACCAAGGCAATGTTGAAGCCGCGCAAAAGCAATTCGAGCAGATAAAGGTTCACCGTGAAAACGATTTTGACATTATCACCGAGATGATCGATTGGATCTACCGCACCGGCAAGGACGACAACGTCCACCCGATGGTGCGTGCGAATATGTTCGCGGTCACAAAGGAGCTCAACCAAAAGAGTGTCCGGGCGTTTGTGCAGTCATATCGCTCACGCTTCAAAATCAATTACGATATTCAGATCAACGATTACGCGACAAACGCGAATCTGACCGATTTTGCGGGCGAAGCAGGAAAGCTGAAAAACTATATTGAATCCAAAAAAGCCGCTCTTCTCCGTACCGTCAAAACATGGCCCTCGTTTTTGGGCTTCGGCGCGGCAGCGCTCGGAATCGTCGGAGCGGTGATGCTGTCTCCCGCGATGCTGGTGTTTACGGTCGGCGGAGCCGCTTTCGGCGCAGGATATTTGCTGTACGGCAAATCCAAACGCAAAAGTATCATTCGCGACCATGACAACGAATATCAGGTGAGCGAGGGAATTCTGAACGGTATTGTGAATGAATTTGCCGCTTACCGCCAGGAATACGCGCAATACGATTCTTACGCACAAAAAATTGCGGAAGAATTTGACAAAATCTAAGGAATGGAGCAATCAAAATGGATTCAAACAGCCCCAACAGAAAGCCATATAGCGGCGGTGCATTCTGGAATAGCTCCGACCCAATGCCTCCCGCTGCGCCCGAATCTCCCACTGCACCCGAACCTCCCGAAAATACGATAGGCAGCCGGCAGCCATCAACCGCCGCACCTGAAACGTCAACGCCCTTCCAGCGTGCGGAAGATAGTAAGGCCCACGGAATTCACCCTGTCATTACACCCCAAAACAAAAATACTTTTTCCGTCAAAAAAGCGGGAATCATCATCGGAGCGGCAGCAGCTGTGGTCGTCATTGCCGTTGCCGTGATCCTTATCCTGACGCTGCCGAAGCAGGGTTCGGGTCAGGCCGCTCCCACTGCGACCATGCCAGCCACCATGCCAGCCACCAATCCTCCCCAAACCTCCGCGTTTGGCAGCTCGGACAGCACCACAAGTCCGGAACCATTCGCGGCAGCTGAGGAGATTACAACGCGGTACGAGCCTGAACCGACCGCGGCGCCCACTCAGCCGCCGACCGATCCGCCTAAGCCTGTAGACGCACAGGTGGAATTTGAAACACAAAAACGCGATGTACAAAACGCGACATATTTTTCCTCTGCATCTGCCAGCTCCGTTCTGGGCGATCAGCAGGGACACAACTACAGTCCCTCCAATGTTTTGCGCAATGACGGTACCTGCTGGTGCGAGGATGCCTCGGGCTACGGCGAGGGTGAATGGATTCAGCTCGATCTCCCCGACGTGCAGAAGGTTTCGGGACTGCGAATCATTAACGGATACGCGGGAACTGCCAAACAATATGATTACAACAGCAAGATTTCCAACCTCACGATTTCATTTTCCGACGGCAGCAGCACAACCATATCGCTGAACGTATTTAACACTGCCTCCCGCAAAACGGTGCAGACTGTTCGTTTCAGCCGCCCCGTTGAAACGGAATATGTCAAGCTGACGATCAACAGCGTAACCGCGGGCGATTGTGAAGATACCTGCCTTACCTTTGTGGAACCGTTCTGAAAGAGTTGAACATGAACTTTAAGATTTATTGGAAAAAATTACTCAGGATATCATTGCCGCTTGCCGCTGTGGTTCTGATGACCGCTTGCCAAAACAGCGCTGCTACTCCTGATGAACCGTTTGTTTCCGAAGCTTTCACCGCGGAAACCCGTACAAGTGAACCTTTTTCCTCCGCAGCCACGGAACCTCCCGCCGTACCGTCAACAGAGCACGCTGCCGAACCGCCGACGGAACCCCCGACGGAATATGAGTTCCGCTGGCTCCAATCCGATCCCGGCGACATCTATGATGCGACCGGATTTGTTGACGTCAGCAGAGTGATTCCCGATGCAGTCATAGATATGAGATATTATTCCGATTATAATTTTGTCGGCACGCGGATCAACGGGTATGAGGAACCGATCGCAATTCTTTCCGAGGAGGCTGCCTATGCCCTGCGCAACGCGGCTGACGCGCTCAGAGAGGAGGGCTACCGCATCAAAATCTATGACGCATACCGGCCTCAGCGCGCCGTGGCGCATTTTGCTTCATGGGCTTCGGATTGGAGCGACACCAAAATGAAAGACGCATTCTATCCTTCTCTTGACAAGTCCGTGCTGTTCGATTACGGATATATCGCCTACTACTCAGGTCACAGCCGCGGAAGCAAGGTAGACATGACGCTCGTGTATGCCGAAACCGGCGAGGAACTCGACATGGGCGGTACATTTGATTATTTTGACAGTGTTTCCCATCCCGACTATTCGGGCGTCAGCTCCGAACAATATCAAAACAGGATGATACTCCGTAATGCGATGCTGAACAACGGCTTCAGCCCATGCGGTACAGAATGGTGGGACTTCACCGTTAATAACGAACCGTATCCGAATACATACTTTGACTTTCCTGTCAGTTCCTCATCACTGAAAGAATAATCAACACAGATGAGAGAGCCTTGTAAAAATTTCGGGAGTTCAAGTCCCTGACGCAAATCCTCAGAAAAAAATCTTTTTTGTTCGGATAGGACATCCTATGCGAATAAAAAAGATATTCGCCCCGAAAAGCCCGATTTTATCGGGCTTTTTCACGTCTCAGAGGCATGTCCGCGAGAGTACAAAAACGTAGATGTAAAACGGCTATTTTACCGTTTTTCAGGGAAATGAACCCCCGAAGAACAGAAAACCAGTCTACAAAATTAACTTTTTCTTAGGCAATTCAACTTAAGGAATACTACTTACAATTGAAAAAAATCTCACTTTCAGAGCCAATCGTTTAGAAATAAGCGGTTGGCTCTTTTTTTATTTTCAAAAATTTTGAAGCCTACAAATAAAAAGTCAAGCCCCAAAATAGAACTTGACGAAAAAATATTGTAGGCAGATTGTAGGTAGAAAAGCAACCGTTTCAGATACGACAAATAAGCCGTCGAAAAATGGCGGCTTCGGCAGGTAGCACAGTTGTCCCAACCTGTCAAGGATAAACGGCTGCGCCGCGCCTGCGGCGTCCTTGACAGCTTGTGCCAACAGTGCTGTTATGCAGATAAGGGCGGCGATGCCGCCTCAGTCAGTATTTTACTGAGTGGAATCAGTTTCAGCTTTTTCCTTTTCCTTGAGATATTCCATCACTTTGGCATAATAGCGTCTCAGAAATTTGTTGGCTCCTGCTGTCATGTAAACGTAGTACGGCTTTCCTTCGGCTCTCTTTTTGTCGAGGAATTGATAGACGGGTTCATCTTCGGGCATGTTCTGCAATATGGTACTCATGACGATGAACAAGGTTTTTCTCAAATACGGCGAACCGCGCTTGGAAGACTTGTTGCTTCTGGATG